>NZ_JBPWNX010000009.1:0-111923 GCF_054954595.1 Actibacterium sp. D185-2 | reverse complement strand
CGACTTCGATTGGCATTCTGGGACCGCTGACCGCAAAATTGCGCGGCCGCTGAACATCAGACCAGCCAGAGACTGGGAAACGTGAAGATGTTCTCTGAAAGTTCCCCCTTAGCGTGGTTCTACGAAGAAACCTTCCGATGGGGCCGATTTCGGCCAGCGCCTCTTCGGCGAACAGCTCTTCGACTGACAGGTGGCGGTGGCAGGTACCTTGCTCATAGGCGAAGCGCAGAAAGGCCTGCAGCGTGGTCAGGTTCTGCTCGATGCCGTAAGGCCAGTAATCGCCGCCCTTGAACAGCAGGTCGTCGGCCTTTTCCATCAGGTCGGGCACCCAGGGCAGCGGCACATGCACGGCTGTCATGTCCTGCAACCGCTTGACGCTGCGGTTCTTGGCCTCTTCGAACGCCTGGAACAGGTTGCGGGCGATCCAGCGGTTGGCCTCATAGGTTTCGCGCTTGATCGCGACCGTGTGCATGATCGGGAAAATGCCGGTCACGCGGAAATAGTCCTCTTCGACCGGGCGATAATCGGGGAACAGGCGCTGGATCCGCGCGTCGCCGGCGGTGAAGGATTTCGGCGGGCGGGCGGTGATGATCGCGTCGACCGTGCCGTCCAGCAGCATGTCGTTCAGCGTGCGGTCGTTGATCTGCGCCATCTCGACGCCCTCGGGCAGCTTCAGCTTCGACGGCTCGTCGCGCCCGCAATCGTTCACGCCGGCCTGCACCCATTTGATCGCGCTCAGCGGAATGCCCACGGTATCGGTCAGGTAACCGCGCACATAGATCGTCGCGGTCTGCGACCATTGCGGACAACCGACGACCTTGCCGGCCAGATCCTCGGGCCTTTTCACCGACCCGTCGGAACGCACATAGATGCCCGAATGGCGAAAGACGCGCGAGGGGAAGACCGGAATGGCGATGAACCGATTGTCGCCGCGCGAGATGGCAGAGGTATACATGCCCATCGACAGTTCGGACACTTCCCATTCCAGCCGGTCGTGGAAGCGAAAGAAGATTTCCTCCACATCGTAGTTCAGCAGTGTCATGTCGATGCCGTTGACGCGGACCCGCCCGTTTTGCAGATCCCGCATCTGATCGTAGTCGCCAACCGCGACGGTCAGTTTCACATCCGACATAGCACTTTTTCCATCCCTAACGAGGTCAAACCGGGTTGAAACGGTTCGCCCATCCGGCCATTCCACGCCGTCGGACCCGATCCTTGTGGCGGGGTCCGCAGCGGCATCTATGATTAGCCCCCTATGCATCCATCAGTCAACACCCAATAGGGATGACTTGTTATATGTATTGGTGTTCCCGTTCCGAAAACAGCGCGCCCGGAAAACCGGGTCGGTTCGGGGCAACGAAATGACCGCCACAGAAACCTGTCCGTGCCGCCGCGGCTCAGGGGCTAGCCTTCGTCCACTGTCAGCGACACGCCCAGCAGGGCCCGGCGTTTCAGCCACGGGCTGGGGCGATACCGCGGATCGCCGTAGAAATGCTGACAGCCTTCAAGAATCGCCAGTACGCGGCCAGCGCCCAGCGTATCGCCCAGTTTCAGCGGCCCGCTGGGATAGCCCAGCCCCAGTTCGACCGCCCGGTCAATGTCACCGGGGGCTGCAATCCGCTGTTGCGCGATATCGGTCCCCACATTGGCAATGCAGGCCAGCATGCGCTGTGCGACGAACCCGGCGCTGTCATGAATTGCCGTGACCTTGCCGCCATCGGCGGCCAGCATCGCATAGGCGCGGGCCAGCACATCCGCATCGGTGACGGGCGTGCGCATCAGGGTGCGGTGGCCCGCCAGCCCCAACAGCATATCCACCGCCACCGCGCGTTTCGGATCAACCCCTTCGGCCATGGCGCTGGTGGTCGTGTCCTGACCCAGCGGGGTGAAAAATGCGATCGCCTGATCCGACGGCCTGCCGCCGGTTTCGACCTGCGCCTCGATCCCAGCCAGAAACCCGCGCAACGCAGCGGCATATTCGGGATGCGCATTGCTGACCCAGATCTTTGCCCCCGCGACATCAATCTGCGGCGCGGGTGGTTCTTCGGGCAGGTGCGGTTTGCCCTTTTCATAGCTGTAAAAGCCGCGCCCGGTCTTGCGGCCGAACAGGCCCGCCGCGCGCCGCTTGGCCGCAATCGCCGAGGGGCGAAAGCGCGGCTCTTCGTAGAACTGGTGATAGATCGATTCCATCACCCCTTGCGACACATCCAGCCCGGTCAGATCCAGCAGCTCGAACGGCCCCATGCGGAACCCCGCGGCCCCGGTCATGATCCGGTCCAGATCGGCCACGTCGCAGATGCCTTCAGACAGGATGCGCAGTGCCTCGGTCACATAGGCGCGGCCAGCGTGGTTGATCAGGAAACCGGGGCTGTCGGTGACCTTGACCGAAAAATGGCCCATGCGGGCGGCGACGGCGCTCAGCGTCGCAAGGATATCGGGGTCGGTCAACGCGCCGCCGATCACCTCGACGATCTTCATCAACGGCACCGGGTTGAAGAAGTGAAAGCCCGCGATCCGGTTCGGCAGACGGGCGGGTGCCGCGAATTCGGTGACAGAAAAGGACGAAGTGTTGGTGGCGATGATACAGCTTTCCGCCACCGCATCCTCCAACTGCGCCAGCACCGCGTGTTTGATATCCATCCGCTCGGCCACGACCTCGATCACCAGCGCGCAACCGGCAAAGACGCCGTAACTGTCTGCATCGGCGACGGTGGCGGGCCGCAACAGGGCGATGGCACCGGCGGCGGCCTCTGGCGTCGTGCGGCCCTTGTCGGCCTGGCGCCGGATCATTCCGGTGCAGAATTCCACACCGTCCTGCGCGGCGCTGGCGCTGATATCGGCCAGAATGACCGGATAGCCGGCTTCGACCGCGATCTGGGCAATCCCGCGCCCCATCACGCCCGCACCGACGATGCCGATGGTAAAATCCTTCGCGACGGTGCCCATGATCATTTCCCCCGGAAACTCGGTTTGCGCTTTTCCAGAAAGGCGGCCATGCCCTCTTTCTGATCCATGGTGTCGAACAAAAGCTGGAACGCCTGCCGTTCCACCAGCAATGCAGCCTCAAGCGGCAGATCCGCCCCGGCCAGAACCACCTCTTTGATCTTGCGCGCGCCCAGTGGCGGCAGGGCGGCGATCTTTTTGGCCATTGCCAGCGCGTGGGCGCGGGTCTGATCATCCGGCACCACCTTGCTAATCAGGCCCATCGCTTCGGCCTCTTGCGCGGTGACCGGTGCGCCGGTCAGCAGCAGCTTCATCGCCTTGAACTTGCCCACCGCGCGCACCAGCCGCTGGGTACCGCCCGCGCCGGGAATGGTGCCTACCTTGATCTCGGGCTGACCGAACCGCGCACTTTCGCCCGCGATGATGATATCGGCATGCATCGCCAGTTCGCACCCACCGCCAAGCGCCCAACCGTTGACCGCCGCGATCAACGGTTTCGGAAAGTCCTTGATCGGCTGCCACATCGTTTCGCGGGCGCGCAGCATAACCTCGGCCGTACCGGCCGTGGCCATCGCCGCGATATCGGCCCCGGCGGCAAAAGCCTTGTCCGAGCCGGTCAGCACCACGCAGCGCACGCCCGGATCAGCCGCGAACGCGGTGAATTGTTCGGCCAGCGCGGTGCGCAGCGTGTCATTCAGCGCGTTCAGCGCATCGGGCCGGTTCAGCGTCACAAGGACGACGCCGTCGCCCTGTGGTTCGGTCAGTACAACCATCGTTCTGCTCCCGTTCAGACCCGTTCCACCGCCAGCGACGCGCCCTGGCCGACCCCCACGCACATGGTGGCAAGGCCGGTCTTGCCACCGCTGACCTGCAACTGCCGGGTGACATCCATCACCAGCCGCGCGCCCGACATGCCCAGCGGATGACCCAGCGCGATCGCGCCGCCATTGGGATTCACGTGATCCGCATCATCGGGCAGGCCAAGCTGGCGCAGGGTGGCCAGGCCCTGGCTGGCGAAAGCCTCGTTCAGCTCGATCACGTCGAAGGCGGAAATTTCCAGCGACAGGCGCGCCATCAGCTTGCGGGTGGCGGGCACCGGCCCGATCCCCATGATGCGCGGCGCCACCCCGGCGGTGGCCATGCCCAGAACACGGGCACAGGGCGTCAGGCCGTGTTTTTCGACCGCATGTTCCGAGGCCAGGATCAGCGCCGCCGCCCCGTCATTGACGCCCGAGGCATTGCCAGCCGTCACCGTGCCGTCTGGGCGCACAATCGGGCGCAGCTTCGCCAGCGTCGCGGCGGTGGTATCGGCGCGGGGGTGTTCATCCTGCGTGACGGTGAATTCTTTTTTGCGCTGCCTGACGGTGACGGGCACGATCCGGTCCCCGAACACGCCCGCCTGTTGCGCCGCCGCCGCACGCATCTGCGAGCGCAGCGCGAAAGCGTCCTGATCGGCGCGGGAAATGCCGAAATCCTCGGCCACGTTTTCCGCCGTTTCTGGCATGGAATCAACGCCGTATTGCGCCTGCATCAACGGGTTGACGAAGCGCCAGCCGATGGTGGTGTCGTGCACCTCGTTTGCGCGGGAAAAGGCGGTTTCGGCCTTGGGCATCACGAAGGGCGCGCGGCTCATGCTTTCGACCCCGCCGGCGATGGCCAGCTCGATCTCGCCCGATTTGATCGACCGCGCGGCATAGCCCACCGCATCCATCCCCGAGGCGCAGAGCCGGTTCAGCGTGGTGCCCGCGATTTCCGGCGGCAGACCCGCCAGCAGGGCGGCCATGCGCGCCACGTTACGGTTATCTTCGCCCGCCTGATTGGCGCAGCCCAGCACCACCTCGTCGATCGCATTACGGATGGCCGGGTTGCGCTCGATCAGCGCGCGGATCGGGACCGTGGCCAGATCGTCGGCGCGGACCGAGGACAGGGTGCCGCCAAAGCGGCCGATGGCTGTGCGGGCGGTGTCGCAGATGAAAACTTGGGGCATGGGTGGCTCCGTTCGGTTATGTCGCGCGCCGCTTGGTCAGAAACGCGGCGACTGCGTCGCGATAGTCGTCGGTCCGGCCCGCTTGCCGCTGATAGTCGCGTTCCAGATCAAGCTGGGCATCCAGCGTGTTGCGGGCCGAGGCCTGAAGCGCCGCCTTGGTCAGCGCCAGCGCCTGACGCGGGCGGCCGGCGATGGTCGCGGCCATTTCGAACACGGCTGGCATCAGCGCATCGTCGGGCAGGCCCTTCCAGATCAGACCGATTTGCGCGGCCTCTTCGGCGGTCACGGTTTCGGCCAGCAGGGCAATCGCATTGGCCTTGGCGGTGCCGGCCAGCCGGGGCAGAAACCAGGTGCCGCCGCTGTCGGGGATCAGGCCGATCCGGGTGAAGGGCTGCGCGAATTTCGCCGAATGCGCCGCCACCACGATGTCGCACGCCAGCGCCAGATTGGCCCCGGCCCCCGCCGCCACGCCGTTCACGGCGCAGATCACCGGGATCGGCAGCCCCGCGATGGTGCGCACGATATGGTTGAAGCCCGCGTCAAGCGCGGCGCCCAGATCGATACCCTCGCCCCGCAGGATGGGTTCGCGATCGCCCAGATCCTGACCTGTGGAAAAGGCGCGCCCGGATCCGGTCAGCACCACACAACGCGGGGCGGGATCAGCGGCGATAGCGTCAAATGCCGCGCGCAACCGGGCCAGCATCGCGGCATTGAAGCTGTTGAGCTTGTCGGGCCGGTTCAGCGTCAGGGTCACGACCCCGCCCGCATCCGACCGTGTGACCAAAGCATCTGTCATGCGCCGCCCTGCCCGGTGGGCGTGAGTTTCAGAACGTGATGGTCGGTGCTGTGCAGGACAAGCACACCGTCCTGATTTCTGACCTCATACAGCAGCCCGACTATCCCGAAACCGCCAGGGCGCCGGGGTGGTTTGAGATCGACAATCTCGGCGCTGACGGACAGCACATCGCCGGGAAAAACCGGCTTGAGAAAGCGCAGCGCATCCACCTGGGCCCCGCAGACGACATGCTCTTCCCGCAAGAAACCACCCTTGATCCGCAGCGCGTGGACGGTCGAAAGCGTCTGATAGCCGCTGACGATAATCCGGCCGAAGATCGACTCGGTCGCCGCCGCCTCGGACAGGTGAATCCCCAGCGGATCATAGATCTCGGCGAAGGCGATCGCGTCGGCGGGGCTGATCGTGGTGGACCCGACCGCGTACCGGCGCCCGACGGTCAGGGTATCGAAATATCCCAGCGCATCCGAGGCGACCGTCAAAACGGGCACTGCAATCATAACCGTCCTCCGGTCCACGCCGGGATGTCAGTGCGGTTCAGCATCGGATCATTCCGACAGGTCCCGCAGCACCCAATCCCTGACGATCTTGGTCTGCACCTTGCCGACCGCGTCGCGCGGCAGCGCATCGACAAAGACAATCTCGCGCGGGGTCTTGTAGAAGGCAAGCTGCCCCTTCACCATCGCCTTCAACTCCTGCCTCAGGGCGTCGTTTTCGGCGATGTCGGGCAGCAGGGCGATATAGGCCACGACCTTTTCCAGGCGGGTCGGGCAGGGGGCGGGCACCACGGCGACCTCGCGCACGGCAGGGTGGCGGACCAGCGCCTCTTCGACCTCACCCGGGGCGACCTTGAAGCCGCCGGTGCTGATCATATAGTCGGTGCGGCCCAGGTAATGGGCAAAGCCATCCGCATCGAACCGCACCAGATCATCCGACAGCGTCCAGCCGTCGCGCACATCGCTGGCCTGCAGATCGGGCCGGTTCCAATAGGTCAGCCCGGTCGGACCCTTGACGGCCAACTGGCCTATCTCGCCCGCCGGCAGGATCCGCACCTTACCCTCGGTGGCTTCTACCGCTGCCGGGCTATAGCCGGGCAGGGAGCGGCCAAGGGCGGCACGCGGGGCTTTTTCGCCCGGCGGCGGTACCAGGACCCAGTTCGCGAAAGAGGTGCTGCCGAAATTGTTCAGCAGCTCGACCCCGCGATCCAGCCAGAAATCATAGACATCCGCCGCCGAGGCCGCCTGCCACATGGCGAAACAACGGGTCAGCGAGGTTGTATCGACCGGCATCCCGTCCGCGCCCTTGCGGATGAAATCGGTCATCTTGGCCCAGGACGCCATCAGCCCGGTCAGCGTGGTGACCTTGTGGTCGGCCACGGCGCCCAGCACGGTTTTGGGGTCCGAGAAATTCTCGATCATCACGGCGGTGGCGCCGTGCAGGACCGTGAAGATCGTGTTGTAGATGATCCCCAGCGCATGGCCGACCGGCGTGGTCACCGCCCAGTTCTGACCGGGGGCAACCGCGTTGCCCGCGCCAAAAGCATAGCCGCCCAGCAGGAACCGCCGGTGGGTGTGGTAACACCCCTTGGGGTGCCCCGTGGTGCCGCCGGTGTGCCACAGAATGGCGACCTGATCGGGATCGACCGTAGGCAGGGAAACCGCATCATCGGTCTTGAGGCTGGTCCACGACGGAACCGCGATGTCGTCGTGCCCCGGACCGAAGGCATAGACCCCTTCCAGCGCGGTTTGCGCGACCGTGGTCACACGATCCGCCACCGTGCCGGTATTGGCATGGGCCAGCAGGAACCGCGCGCCGGTATCGGCGATGAAATACTGTACCTCGGCCTCGTTCGCATAGGCGGGGATCGGAACGACCACGCCGCCGACCTTCCAGATCGCGATCATGACGATCAGCACCTCGGGATCGTTCGGCGCCTGAAAGGCGACACGGTCGCCCGGCTTCACCCCCAGCGTGACAAGCCCGGCGGCCAGCCGCGTGCTTTCGCCCGCGAGATCAGCAAAGGTAAAGCGTTTGCCGGTCTCCGCCTGGATCGCCGCAACCAGCGCACCGCGCCCGGCCCGTACATGGGCATCGGCCAGACGGTCGCCCACATTGCACCCTGCGCCAGGGTCGGGAAGGGCGACATCGGCATAGTCCGGCTGCTGCGCCGGCGCGACCAGGCAGTCGGACGGCAAGGCCGTGTTCAAAGGGTACGTGTCTTTCATCTTGCTTACGTCGTCACTTTCGTTCGGTCACGGGGGGGTGCGATGCGGCCGGATCAGGAAGCCGCAGCCGGGGCCGGGGCGCTTATCTTATCCATGGCGGCCTCGGTGATCTTGTCCAGATTATCCCCGGCGCCCAACACATAGCGGTCGGGGCGCACAACCACGACATCCGCGCCCTTGCGGTCGAACCATCTGTCAAAGTCCGGCGTGTCGAATTCCGACACCAGCGCGACCCGCGCATCCATCACGTCGCGCCACCAGCCGGCGGTGCTGCCAAGCGCCGCCGGCGTTCGGGCCAGCACCAAAAAGCGCGACCCGACGATATCGTCGAACATCTTGCCATCGACCTGGGGCTGGATGAACAACCGGCCGCCACCGTCCAGAACCAGCGGCCCCGTGTCGAGCGGCGGAATGGTAAAGACCAGCGACTTATGCGTGGTCGGATCGTTGGCCAGCAGCAGCGCGTCACGTTTGGCCGCCTTTTCGGGGTCCAGCTCGCAGATCACCTTGCCGATGCGGATCGCGGCCTCGATCACCTTGGTGGCGTGCGGGCTGCGCTCGCTTTCATAAGTGTCAAGCAGGCTTTCGGGGGCTTTGCCCTGCACCACATCTGCCAGCTTCCACGCCAGGTTGGACGCATCGCGGAAGCCCGCAACCATCCCCTGACCCAGGAACGGGGGGGTCTGGTGCGCCGCGTCACCGGCAATCAGCACCCGGCCTTTGCGCCAGGCTTCGGCCACGACGCCGTGGAACGTATAGACCGCCGACCGCTCGATCCTGTAACCGCCATCCGGGAACCAGGTTCTGAGCCGCTCGCCCACCACCTTGTCCTTGTCGATATTGTCGCGATCCTCGCCGGGCAGCAGCATCAGCTCGAACCGGTGCCGGGTGGCGGAAATCGGTGTCGACAGATAGGGACGCGCGGGATCGCAAATCTCGAGCGCATGATCCATCCGCAGTTGCGGCTGCGCCTTTTCCAGCACCAGATCGACCACCAGCCACTGTTCGTCAAAGTTGAGGCTGTGCAACTTGATCCCCACCGCTTCGCGCACCGGGCTCCAGGCACCGTCGCAGCCGACCACCCACTTGGCGCGAATGGTTTCTTGGGTGCCGTCCTTGGCACGCGCGGTCAGCACAACCCCGTCGCCCTGATCGGTGAGCGCGGTCATTTCCACGCCAAGTTTCACATCCACATTCGGGTGCGCCCCGGCCGTATTGCGCAGCGCGGTGTCGAAATCGGGCTGATAGAAATAGATGCTGGTCGGCAGGCCCGAAACGCTGGGTTGATCGGCCGGAACACGAACCAGAACGTCAAGATCGGCGTTCAGCAGATCGAGCCGCTTGTTGCGCACCATATCGACCAGCACGTCGTCGAGGCAGCCGACCTCCTGCACCGCCCGCAGGCCGGTGTGGTCGGTATGGGCCGCGCGGGGCAGGGGGAAGACCTGCTCTTCCTTCTCGATCACGACGACACGAAGACCGTGATTGGCGATCAGCCCCGTAAAGCACGCACCGACCGGCCCGAAGCCAATAACCGCAACATCATAATCCATGGGTCTTCCTCCCGTGTTAAACACCAAGGATGGTGATCGCGATCGCCGCGGTATCATCCTTTGCAAATCCACCCGCGTTTTCCGCGAGCGCGATCCGCGCACCATTGACCTGACGCGCCCCGGCCTCTGCCCGAAGCTGGGTCGTGAGTTCGATAAGCTGGGCCAGACCGGTCGCCGCCACCGGGTGGCCGCGCGATTCCAGCCCGCCGCTGGGGTTGACCGGGATCCGCCCGCCAAGCGCGGTCGCGCCTTCGTCCACAAGGCTGCGACCCTGACCGGGCGCGCAAAATCCGACCTCTTCATAGGCCAGCAGCTCGTTGAACGAGATTGAATCGTGCATCTCGGCCACGTCGATATCCTGTGGCCCGATCCCGGCCTGCGCATAGGCGCGTTTCGCCGTCATTCCGATGGAGGTTTCGCCGCCCGGCGAGACACCCATGCCGATGGCCGAGGCCAGAACCTTGACCGGGCGTTGGTCCTTGCGGATCTTGTCGGCCCGGGTCACGATCACCACCGATGCGCCATCCCCGATCGGCGCGCACATCAGCATCGTCACCGGCCCGACGATCTGGCGTGACGCCAGCACATCCGCAACCGTGATCGGATCGGTGAACTGCGCGACCGGGTTCAGCCCCGCGTTCTGGCGGTTCTTGACCGCGATTTTGGCCAGCGTCTCGGCCTCCAGCCCATAGCGGTCGGCATAGTTTTTCAGGCGCTCAGGATAGACGGCGGCGACAAAAACCGACTGCCGCCCCACATCGATGCCGCTGGCCGCCACGAATTCGGGATCAGCGGCACCGTTCAGCGCGGCATAGGCGCGGGTCTTGTCCTCGGTCACGACCAGCTTTTCGACGCCGACCACCAGAACCGTTTCCGCGGCCCCCGCGCGGATCGCCTGCACCGCCAGATTGAACGCACTTGACGAGCTGGCACAGGCATTGTCGATGTTGAACACCGGAATGCCGGCAAACCCCATGTCGCGCAGGATGGTCTGGCCCACCACGGCGGTCTGGCCGGTGATCGTGCCCGACATCGAATTGCCGACAAAGGCCATGTCGATCTCGCCCGGCTCGATGCCCGCATCCTTGATCGCGGCCTTGATCGCCTCGCGACCCAGGGATTTCAGCGACCGGTCGGGGAATTTCGCGAACCGCGTCATCCCCGCGCCGATGATGGCAAGATCGGACCGGGTCATCCTCAGCCCCCGAACTGCGCGATGAAATCGTCGATGCCCGGCACGAACTTGCCGCGCCGCATGTTGTCCCAATGCACGGCGCGGTCCAGCATCATCGCATCGTCAAAGGACATCTCGACCCCGCCGAGGATTTGCCGTTTCGCCGCAAAGACACCGGTGCGCCCGGCCTTCGCGGCGACCGACGCCGCGAATTCCTCGGTCTTTTCGATCAGCTCGCCGGATTCGTACAGCCGCTCGACCAGACCGAACTGCAATGCGGCCTGCGGCGAGATCGGCTTGGCCTCAAGGATGAATTCCAGCGCCTTCGCCGGACCCAGGATGCGGGCCAGAAACTGCCCGCCGCCACCACCCGAGGGCACCGCGCCGAACAGGTCCATTTCCGGCACACCAATCAGGATCCGCTCGAAACTGGAGGCAAAGCGCAGATCGCAGGCCGCGGCCAGCTCCAGCCCGCCGGCCAGGGTGTGACCGTTCAGGGCGGCCACGAACAGGATCGGCGCCTTGCGCATACGGATGCACAGCGCACGGAACGTGTCCATCGTGGCGTTGAATTCCTCGACCAGTCCTTGCTTGCCACGGGCCTCGACGATTTCCTTCATCCAGGCGGCATCACCCCCGGCGGAAAACAGTTTCAGCCCGCTGGTCAGCACCACGACGGATACATCCGGGTCTTCGATCGCGGCGGTCAGCGCACCGTCCATCGCCTTCAGGAAATCGGGGTGCAGCGCGTTGGCCGGGGCAAAATTCATGTACCAGGTCTGGAAGCCCGCACCGGGTTTGATTTCCAGAATGTTCTGATCTGACGACATCGGTGAATCCTTTTTCATATCCCGCGGGAAGGGCCGGTCAGCCCCGGCAGCCCGCGCTTACAGAGTGTCCAGAAACGCGTTCAGACAGGCATGGAACGACGCCTTGTCATCCAGCACGATCAGGTGGCCGCAATCCTTGATGACCTCGATGCTGGCATCTTCGGCGGCGGCAACGCAGGCTTCGCCTAGGGCGACCGGCGCGACCAGATCCTGATCGGCGTGGATATAGAATTGCCTGACCTTGGCGGCGGCGGCCAGCGGCTCGGGCTCCAGCCCGGCCAGCGCATTCACGGTTTCGATCGCAACCGGCAGGGCGGCCCCGCCGAACAGCCGCTCCAGCCAGCCGATCTCGGCCTCGCTGTGATCTTTGTGGAACAGCGCCTCGGCGGATTTGCGGGCGAAATTCGGCCAGTCGCGGCGCATCGCGCGCGGCATCTTTTCATAGGGCGAGGCAGAGGCGCTGGGGATCGCGACCGAAACGATCGCGGCGATCCGCGCGTTGTCCCTGGCGGCGGCGGCCAGCGCCACGGCGGCGCCAAAAGCGAACCCGACCAGCACCACATCTTTCAGGTCCAGCTCTTCCAGCATCGTCACGATTTCGGCGGCGTAGCGATCGAACGTATAGGGGCCGGCCAGCCCGGCGGACATGCCGAAACCCGGCAGGTCGGGGGTGATCACGTCATAGCCGCCGATCAGCTCTTCCTCGGTATAGGTCCACAGGCGCCGGTTCAGGCACCAGCCATGCAGCAGGATGACGGTCCGGCCTGCGCCGCGACGCTCAAACTGAATGCCGCGCGACGTCTCGAAACGCACCCGTCCGGTATCGGTTGTCATGTCGGCCCCCCTTTGGTCATGCCCGGCTGCGGGCGTCGGAGGCAAATAAACAGGTTTTATATATCACGTCAACATGGCGACATGACAACAATTGATGCCGCCATTTGTTATACACTTCACTTTTCTGATATGAATCCTGTTCGATGTATCGTCTTTTCTGCAAAGTCGGACCAGGTCGTTCAAGCGCAGGGGAGGATGCGGCGCGAATCGAACCGGGCGTGGCGTGGCGCGTAAATTCCCGCAGCGTTGTGGATTCTCGTGCCGAAGCCCTTTGTTCATGAAACTTCCAGCACGGATTCACGTATTTTTCTGGACAGGGCCCGGCATTTTTGATCAGCATATAAATGTTAGCTCACTAAGTATTTACTGACAGGGAGAACGACCCACACAGGCGGTTGGAGGAACCGGAGCCCGTGCGGGTATCTGAAAGACGCGGCGCGCACCTGCGCCGCGCAATACCAGGGAGGTCAAAATATCATGAAAAAGCTATTGTTATCGGCGGTCATGTCCGTTGCCATGTGCGGCGGCGCCCTTGCCGAAGAGGTCACGCTGCGCGCGGTCGCCGCATGGCCGACGTCGTTCGAACTGACCAAGCAATTCCAGAAATTCATCGAACGGGTGAACGCGGTGGGCGAGGGGGTCGTGCAAATCCAGTTGATCGGCGGCCCCGAGGTCATCCCGCCCGCGCAGCAGGATACCGCGCTGCGCAACGGGCTGTTCGACATGCAAATGGGATCGGCGTCCTATTACAACGGCGTCGTGCCCGAGGGCGATGCGCTGTTCGCGTCGAACATCACCCCCGCCGAGGCCCGCGCGAATGGCGCCATCGACGTTCTGGAAGGCATCTGGCGCGAAAAGCTGAACGCCCATTTCGTGGCTTGGCAAAGCGGCGGTATCGGCTTTCACATCTATCTGAGCGAAGAGCCGAAATTCACCGACGATCAGCTTGACCTGCACGGGCTCAAACTGCGCTCGGCCTCGGCCTACAAGGAGTGGTTCGAAGCGCTTGGCGCAACCAATGTCATGATCTCCATGCCGGACACGTTCTCGGCCTTCGAGCGTGGCATGGTGCAGGGGCTTGGCTCGCCCGGGATCAACTTTGCCGACACCGGCGTATCCGAATTC
The DNA here is from genome assembly GCF_054954595.1 of Actibacterium sp. D185-2. NCBI lineage: Bacteria > Pseudomonadati > Pseudomonadota > Alphaproteobacteria > Rhodobacterales > Roseobacteraceae > Actibacterium > Actibacterium sp. D185-2. The sequence continues at coordinate 98,459 of NZ_JBPWNX010000009.1, read as the reverse complement.
ATCAAATACCGCATCTCGCCGCCGGTCTGGCAACTGGACGTGCTGGTGATCATGAACGCCGACAAGTGGGATGCCCTGCCGGACGCCGCCAAGGCGATCATCAACCAGGCCGCGATCGAGCATGAGGAGGAGACCGGCCGGACCTTCAAAGAGGTGGCCCAAGCCGAAGGCGAACTTCTGCAAGCCGCCGGCGCGGAGTTTCTGGTGCTGGAGGGTGCCCGCCGGGACAATTATGTGAACCTCGCCTACGAGACGATCTGGACCCGGCTCAAGACCCGCTCGCCCGAGCATTACGACGCGCTGCGCGCCGCGTTCTATAAAGAATAAGGCGCGAACCATCCCGATCTGGCCGGTTGCGTCCCACCAGGCGGATGCAACCGGCCCTTTCATCGGCAGTCAGGGAGGATCCGGTGCTTTTACGGCTTTACGACGCGCTGATCACGCGCGATTTTCTGTTCATCGCGGCGGCCACGGTCGCCTTCACGGCGCTTGCGACGATCTATGACGTCATACTGCGGACGGTGGGGTTCCAGCCGCCTGCGGCCACTAGCACGCTGCTGGAATATGCGATGCTGTTCCTTGCGGTCATGGCGGCGCCGGTGCTGGTGCGCAGCCACAGCCATATCGTGGTGGATGCACTGCTGCGGGCCCTGCCCGCGGGGGCCGCACGCGCGCTGACCGCGCTGGTAATAGTGCTGTCGATGTGCCTGTGCGCCACCGTCACCTATTACGCCGCGAAAATGGGGCTGGAGGCCCTGGGCCGGGGCGAAATGGACATCCGCGCGGTCGCGATCCCGCGCTGGGTGCCGTTCGCCTTTCTTGTCACCGGGTTCGGGTTCTGCACGCTTGAATTCGCCCGGCTGCTGATCTTGCGGGATTTTTCGACCCTCGGGATCGCGGAACAGGACGGCATGTGATGGGCGGCATGGAATGGTATATGGCCGGGGCGCTGCTGTTGGGCACCGTGGTGTTCCTGATGGCGCTGTCGGTGCCGGTGCCCTTTGCGTTTCTGCTGGCCGATGTGGTCGGGCTGGTCTTTCTGATCGGCGGCGATGTGGGACTGAAACAGCTTGTCGCCAACATGACCAGTTCGATCACCCATTTCACGCTGGTCGCGGTGCCGCTGTTCATTCTGATGGGCGAGCTGTTCTTTCACACCGGCATCGCCAGCCGCGTCTTTGACGTATTCGACAAACTGCTGGGCAATGTCCGGGGGCGACTGTCCTATCTGGTGATCAGCGGCGGGGCGCTGTTCGGGGCGCTGTCGGGATCAAGCATGGCGAATACCGCGATGCTGGGGTCATCGCTTCTGCCCGAGATGCAGCGGCGCGGCTACAAACCCCATGTGTCGATGGGGCCGATCATCGCCACCGGCGGGCTGGCGATCCTGATCCCGCCCTCTGCGCTGGCGGTGCTGCTGGGCAGCCTGGCGCGGATCGACATCGGCGATCTGCTGATCGCGGGCGTGGTGCCGGGCGTCATGCTGGCCGCGCTGTTCGCGCTGGTGGTGTTCGTGTCGGTCCGGCTGGATCCCGACGCCGCGCCGCAATATGTGACCGCGCGCGCGCTCTGGGGCGAAAAGATCCGGCTGATCGTCACCGATCTGCTGCCGATGGGCATTGTGGTGTTCATGGTGATCGGGTTGATCGTGCTGGGCATCACCACGCCGACCGAATCCGCCGCCTTTGGCGTTCTGGGGGTGCTGATCGTGGCCGTACTGTTCCGGGCGCTGACATGGCAGGCCGTCGCCAAATCCCTGACCGGCGCGGCGCGGGTCAGCGGGATGGTGTTTCTGGTCATCCTCGGGTCGACCTCGTTCAGCGAATTGCTGGCGCTGTCGGGGGCGTCTTATGGAGTGATCAGCTGGGCCACCTCCTTGCAGGTTTCGCCCTACACGATCCTGGCGATCATGTTCCTGACGCTGCTGTTTCTGGGCATGTTGATGGAGTCGGTCTCGATCATGATGCTGACGGTGCCGATCTTCTTTCCGCTGGCGCTGTCGCTGGGGTTCGATCCGGTCTGGTTCGGCATTCTGAACCTGATCGCACTTGAAATCGGACTGGCGACACCGCCCTTCGGCCTGTGTCTGTTCGTCATGCTGGGCGTCGCGCCAGCAGGGGCGACATTGCCGCAAGTCAGTCTGGCGGTGCTGCCCTATCTGCTGTGCACCGTCCTTATGGTGTTGCTGCTTGTCCTGTTTCCGGGATTGACAAGCATTTTCTGATCCTCAAAGAGCCGAAAGGGTTCGCCGTCCGGGTTCGGGTGTTTATAACCGTCTGAACCCGGGCGGCGTCCGGCGTTCCGGCCCTTGTATCCGCGCGCCGGGCCCACAGACAAACAATGAGGACGGCACAGTCTTGAAACGGATGACACAGGGACCCCTGGAACGATTTGGCAATCTGCAGCCACAGGAGGTGATCCTCGGTCTGTTTGGCGAGTATGTCGGGCTGAAGGAGCGGGCCTGGTCCGGCGGGCTGGTCCATCTGCTGGGCGATCTGGGATTCATGGCTCCGGCGTCACGCGTTGCCCTGAACCGGGTCATCGCGCGCGGGTTGCTGGCGCCCGAAAAAGAGGGGCGGCTCGTCTTCTATTCGATCACCCCGCGCCTGGAGCTTATCCACGAAGAGGGCCGGCGGCGCACCTTTTCGCCGGTGGTCGATCTTGACTGGACCGGCCAGTGGACCCTGGTCTGGTACACGATCCCCGAAGAGCAGCGGCTTCAGCGCGGGCGGTTCGGGCGCTGGTTGAGCCTGCGGGCCTATGGCTCGTTGCAGGATGGCACCTGGATCTGCCCCGGCAATACCCGCAAGGACGTGGCGGCGCTGGCCGCACGGCTGGGCCTGGACAAATACGTTCTGATCTTTGTCGGTGATCTGGGCGAAAACGCCGATCTGGATCCGCTGATCCGCCAGGCGTGGAAGATCGACGACCTGAAACAGATGTACGACGTCTTCGTCGAAGAGTTCGGGCCCTATATGTCGCCAGGCGCTCATGAGGCATTGCAAGACAGCGAGGTCTTCGTTCTTCGCACCCGAATGATCGAGATGTTCCGGCTGTTGACCACCCTGGATCCGCAGATCCCCGACGAGGTTCTGGGCGTCGAATGGCAGCGAAGGGAGGCTATCGAGATTTTCCTGGAGCTTCAGAAAATCCTATATCATCGGGCCGCCCAATATTTTCGCGGCCATGCAGTGACCATGGCCCTTTAAGCTGAAATTTGCGATTTTCTCAGCTTAATTATTGAAATATCGACAAAAATTCACCGAACGCGCCGATTGAAGCCGGGCTCGCGTAAAATTTGCCTGAAACTTTGCAGCCCGACACACCTTACCCTTTACATTATATAGGATTTGAATTCCTTTATTGACAGGGCAAGAGGGCCGCATATACTCTTCGCTACCTAAGCTTTATTGGCCGCCGGGAGGGCAACACAATAATCGAGGGTGCGTTGGCATGGCCTGAGGCCCCCCATCGCCCTGGTCAGGGCGGGGGTGGGCGCGGTCCCAGCGTCGGGGAGGAATGCGACAATCACACCACGAACAGACCGGCGCCCAACCGCGCGGGCCGGCCCATGGATACGGAACGGATGCGATGACGGGCGCGGTGCTTGTCGTCTCCGGCATGCTGATGATCGCGCGATCCGGGCTGCCGCTCCCGGCCTCCAGCACCCCGACAACTGCGGCGCCGCACAAGCGGAATGCCGCACCCCACACGCAATTCGTGACAAGGAGATGACCCCATGAAGATCGTACCCGCTGATATCAATGGCGTTGTCGGGATCGTGCCGACACCGGCCACGCCCGATGCGGATAAATGGACCAGCACCAGTACCATCAACCGCGCCGAAACCGCGAAGATGATCCAGGCGGTTCAGGTTCCCGGCATCAACATCCTGATGACCACCGGCACCTTCGGCGAATGCTCCTCGTTGCTGGAGGAGGAGGTTCTGGATTTCGTCGATGTCATCGTCCAGACCAACCAGAAGCGAAAACCATTGTTCATCGGGGTCACCACCCTGAACACGCGCGAAACCGTCGCCCGTGGCCGGGCCATTCTGGACAAGTTCCCCGATGTGGATGGGCTGTTCCTGGGCCGGCCGATGTGGCTGCCGCTGGATGACGCGGGCATCGTGCAATATTACCGCGATCTGGCCGAGGCGTTCGAAGGCGTGCCGCTGATCGCCTATGACAACCCGATGGCGTTCAAAGGCAAGATGTCGACCGATGTCTACCGTGCGCTGGCCAACATCCCCGAGCTTGTCTGCACCAAACACACCGGCGGCCCGGCCTTGGCCGGCGATGTGGCGGCCGTGGGCGACAAGATGCGTATTCTGCCGATCGACACCGCCTGGATTGAACCCGCGCAGCAGTTCCCCGACCGGGTCACGGCATCCTGGTCCGGCAACGTGGCTTGCTGCCCGGCGCCGATCGGTGCGCTGGCGCTGGCCATCGAAAAGCGCGACTGGACCCGGGCCAAGACCATCGCCGAACGCCTGTCCTGGGCTGCGTCGGCGCAGTTCCCCGAGGGCGATCTGGCCAAATTCATGCCCTACAGCATCCAGATCGGCCATGGCCGGTTCAAGGGCGCGGGCCTGATCGATCCGGGCCCCGCACGCCCGCCCTATGTCGATGCCCCCGAGGAATTCGTCGCCGCCGGAATCGAGGCTGGGCGCCGGATGCGGGAAGTGCAGGAAGAATACGCGCAAAGCCCCGAGCTTCTGACCGCCTGAGGCGGCCATCCCGGGCCGGACGCGCCGGCCCGGGCCATACAATGATCGGACAGGCTGACCGGCAGAACGCATGGCAGCCGTGGAGGAGAGAAAGACATGAAGATCAAACAAGACCTTATGCTGATTGGCGGCGCTTTGGTGGGCAGCTCGGACGGGAAATGGGACCTGTCGGTCAACCCGGCGAATGAAGAGGTGATCGGCCGCTCGCCCGCTGCCACCAAAGAGGATGTGGACCGCGCCGTTGCCGCAGCCGACGCCGCGTTTCCGGCTTGGGCCGCGATGACCGTCGATGAACGTTCCGCAATCCTGATGACCTTCGCCGACCGGATCGCCGAGCGCGCCGACGAACTGTTGGAGGTCGAGGTGCTGGACACCGGCAACACGATCACGCCGATGCGGGGCGATGTGAACTGGGCGATCAAAAGCCTGAAATACTACATTGGCCTGGGGCTGGAGATGAAGGGCGAATCCGTGCCCGCAACGCCCGGGAACCTGCATTTTTCCGTGCGTGAACCTTACGGCGTGGTGGGCAAGATCCTGCCCTTCAACCACCCCGTCATGTTCGCCGTCTCGCGCACCGCACCGGCACTGGTCGCCGGCAACACCGTGGTCGTGAAGCCGGCCGAAACCAGCCCGCTGTCGACCCTGATCCTGGCCGAAATCGCCAAGGACGTGTTCCCGGCAGGCGTGTTCAACATCGTGACCGGCGACGGCCGTGTGGTGGGCGACGCCATTTCGCGTCACCCCAAGGTCAAGCGCCTGGCCTTCATCGGCTCGGTCCCGACGGGTCTGGCGATTCAGCGCGCCGCCGCCGAAACCTGCGTCAAGAACGTGACGCTGGAACTGGGCGGCAAGAACCCGATGATCGTTTTCCCCGACGTGGATATCGACGAGGTGGCGCAGGCTGCGGTGAATGCCATGAACTTCACCTGGCAGGGGCAGTCCTGCGGCTCGATGAGCCGGTTGATGGTCCATGCCGACATCTATGACGCGGTGCTGGAACGGGTGGTCACGATCGTCAAGAACCTGCGCCTGGGCGATCCGCTGCTGGATGACACCGACATGGGGCCGATCAACTCGGCCGGGCAATGGAAGAAGGTGCAGGATTATGTCGAGATCGCCAAGGCCGACGGCGCCAAGCTGGAAACCGGCGGCAAGCGGCCCGAGGGCGCGATGTTCGAAAAGGGCTACTGGATCGAACCGACCGTGTTCAGCGGCGTGACCAAGGACATGCGCATCGCCCAGGAAGAGGTGTTCGGCCCGATCCTGTCGGTGCTGAAATGGTCCGAGATCGACGAGGCGGTCGAGATCGCCAACGCGACCGAATTCGGCCTGACCGCCGCGATCTGGACCAACGACATCAACAACGCGCTGACAACGTCCAAGCGGGTGAAATCCGGCTATCACTGGATCAACGGCTATTCCGCGCATTTCATCGGGGTGAACTTCGGCGGCGTGGGTAATTCCGGCGTAGGCCGCGAAGAGGGTCTTGAGGATCTGCTGTCCTACACCGAGGCGAAAACGATCAACATCATGCTCAAGGCGCCGTCGCTCAAACGGTCGTAAGCGCATGCCTTTGTGAAATACAGGCACAATATTTGATCAGGAGGAAATCGTTATGAACGTCAAGACGGACCAAATGGAAACGGCGACGGGCACGATGCAACCAGAGCTCAAGAAAGACCTGCAGGCAGCACATATCGTACCCTTGTGGGAAAGCCCGAATGCCCTGACCGACGAACCCGATCAGGCGCATGTCTGGCCCTGGGACCTGACCCGTCCCATCATGGAGCGGGCCGCCGAAATCACCGACCCGGAGGCGGTCATGCGCCGCGCCCTGATGTTCGTCAGGCCGGATGCGAAATCCGAAATGGACGAGGCCATCACCGGCGCGATCACCTGCAGCTTGCAGATGATCCTGCCCGGCGAGCGGGCACGGGCGCACCGCCATTCGATGAACGCGATCCGCTTCGTCGTCGAGGGCGATGGCACAGGCGCGACCATCGTAGATGGCAAACGCTGCGAGATGGAACCGGGCGATCTGATCCTGACGCCCGGCTGGTGCTGGCACGAGCATGAGAACACCGGGACGAAGCCGACGCTTTGGATCGATGTGCTGGATGTGGCGCTGCACCAGTTTCTGGGCACCAGCAAGTTCCAGCCGGGACCGGCAAGCAATATCCCCGCGCAGGTTGACGACGAAGTCTTCGCAGCGCCCGGTATGCTGCCCGATCTGGAGTTGAGCACGCGGCCCCATTCGCCGCTGTTCCGCTATCGCGCCGCAAATGCCGTCAAGGCGCTAGAGGCCACACCGGCCGGCCCCGACGGGCTGCGCCGCGTGCGCTATGTCAACCCGCTGACCGGCGAACCGGTAATGTCGATGCTGGACTGCGCGATAGTGCAGATCGAAGGCGGCAGGACCACACAGCCGTTCCGCAGTTCGGCCAGCACCGTCTGCGTGGTGACCGAAGGCGAAGGCGAGAGCGAGATCGGCGGCAAGACGATCGCCTGGGCAAAGAACGCGGTCTTCACCATCCCGGCCGGCAGCCTGGCCAGCCACAGCGCGAAAACCGACAAGGCGCGCTTTTTCACGGTCAGCAATCGCGACGTGTTCAAGCGGCTGGGCCTGCTGTCGGAAACCACTGAGGGCTGAGGTCCTGCAAATCATCGTCATGGCGGGGCGACCCGCCATGACAGCCACAGGTATCAGATCGCGGACCAGCCGCCATCTGACGCCAGCACGATACCGTTGATGTTTTCGGCGTCGTCGCTTGCCAGCCACAGGATATTCGACGCCAAGGTTTCAGGCCGCGCGCTCGGCGGCAGGATCAACTCCATCAGCGCGCCAACACGTTCCGCCGCCAGTTGCGATTTCATTGGTGCATCCATGCCGGTATCGACCGGCCCCGGCGCGACCGCATTCACGCGGATGCCCTGCGGCGCATACAAATAAGCCGTGTTCTTGGTCAGCCCGATCAGCGCATGTTTGGAGGCGGTATAGGCGGCCCCGGCGGCCGAACCACGCAGCCCCGCCTCAGAAGCGACATTCACGATCACACCCTTGCCCGCCGCCGCCATCACCGGCAGAACGGCACGCATCAGCCGCATCGGCCCGGTCAGGTTGACCGCAAAGACCTTGCTCCATGTGGCGTCGTCAACCTCGCCCACGGGCAGGAACCCGTCCATGATCCCCGCGACATTCGCCAGAACATCCACGCGCCCGTCCGTGGCGGCCATGATGTTCTGCGCGGTCTCTTCTAGGGTGATATCGCCCACGACCGTTTCAACCCGCGCCGCACCAACCGCGCCCGAAAGGGCATCAAGACCGCTAGGGTTGACATCAGTGGCAACAAGCCGCGCGCCCTCTGCCGCGAAAGCAAGCGCGGTGGCGCGGCCGATCCCGGACCCCGCACCGGTCACGATAACGGTTTTATCCTCGAATCGCTTCATTTTGATACCCTTTCCAGACACTGGATGCGGGCAGGGTGGCGGGGACGCCTTGGTCTGACAACGGTCCAGCCGGCGAACAGCGGATCTGAGAAACAATTGGCCGATAGCAACGTCCGCGCAGACCCGCCTAAAAGCGTATAATCAATCTTATGTTAACTTATATATCCGAACTCTGTTCTCAGTACCCCTGAAACAACATGTCCAGCGCGGTGGTTATTTCCGCGAAATCCGGTTCCAGACTGGTCACCGGCTGGCGCAATTCGCCAATATGCACGGCGGACAGAAACTGTGTGACCATGACATAGGCCGTGCCGTCGATCTCGAAGACCGGGTTCAGGCGGCTGGCCGGATCCGGCGCAAGATGCCGGGGCAACAGCGGCACGACAACGCGGGTATTCAGATGATCCAGCAGTCCCGCCTGCACATCCAGCAGCAGACCGTCGCCCTTGTCGAACGCATAGACATCGTATTTCGCCATCAGAATTGCCGCAGACCCGAAAGCGGCAAACCCCGCTGTTCAACGAAGGTGTTGGAGCTGTCGAGCGCGGCGCGGTTGTCCGCTTTCCACCGTTCGCTGCGCGAGCGCAGAACCGCCGCGCGAATCCCATCCTCTGCCGCGCGCGACAGGTTGACCTTCAGCGCCCTGGCTTCGGACAGCAAACCGCTGTCCAAGGACAGATTTGTGGATTTTCTGGGCTGGGCGTTTTGCATGGCGATCTCCTTGAACACAGAATACACACATCCGTCATGCGCGTCAAATATGCGCATGCTATACACGCATATTTGACGCGCCCATGCCGGTGGAACAAGGCTTTGACATTTTGTAAGGTAGCCTTATGTTAAGGTTATACCGCACGTCATCAAGGCCGGCATGGAACCCCCGAAATTTGACAACCTGATCTATGTCCTGTTCGATCTGGTACGGCTGTTCCGCGCCGAGATCGAGCGCGGCGTGGGCGAAGCCGGGCTTGGCATCACACCGGCCGAAGCGCGCATTCTGGCCGCGCTACGCCGCTATGGCCCGATGCAGCAGCAGGCCCTTGCCGCCAAGCTTGGCATCGCCCGAATGAGCGCGACAGAATTCATCGACCGTCTGGAAACCGCGGGCCTGATCCGCCGCCAGCCTGACCCGGCGGACCGGCGCGCGAAACTGGTTGATCTGACAGAGGCCGCCAAGCCCATGCTGGCCGCGCTGGATGTCATCGGCGGGGCCACCCGCCAGGCCGCGCGCGGCGCGGTGTCCGATGCCGACTGGCAAACTTTCAACACGATCGCCGAAACCGCGCGCCACAACCTTCTGGACCTGCGCAACCGGGATGCCTGCCCCGCCATCGGAAAGCCCAAACAGCCATGACTGTCACAACCGCCGTTCCGATCCCGATCATGAGCGAGCGTCAGGTCAGCCTGATCGGCGCGCTGCTGGTTGCCATGGGCCCGCTGGCGATGACGCTCTACCTGCCCGCGATGAGCGAGATCACGCAGGCCTTCCACACGACCGAATCGATGGTAAAGCTGACGCTGACCTTCTATTTCGGCGGGTTCGCGACGGCGCAGCTTGTGGCCGGGCCATTGTCGGATGCGATTGGCCGCCGCCCGGTCGTGTTCACCTTCATCGGCATTTTCTGCGCAGCGACCGTGATGGCCCTGTTCGCGCCAAGCATCGAGGCCCTGATCGCCGCGCGTTTCGTGCAGGGCGTGGGGGCCTCGGCAGGCATCGCGATTTCGCGCGCCATCATTCGGGATCTGTTCAAAGGCGCTCAATCCTCACGGATCATGAACCTGATCGGCATCATCCTGGCGGTCGGTCCCGCATTCGCCCCGACGGTGGGCGGTGCGATGTTGGCGCTGTTCGGCTGGCGGTCCATTTTCGTGCTGATGCTGTTTCTGGGCGGGGCCGTCCTGTTGATCAGCTCGCTCACGCTGCGCGAAACCGTCATTCCCGACCGCAAGCGCCTGAAGCCGCTGCAACTGTTGCGGTCCTACGGCCAGCTTCTGACGCATCGGCAGTTCCTGAGCGCGACCTTCGTGGTGGCCGGGGCCATTGGCGCGCTTTACGCGCAAACCACCTTCCTGCCTTTCATCCTGATGGACGAGGTCGGGCTGACCCCGACGCAGTTCGGTGTCGGGATGCTGATGCATTCGGGCGCATTCTTTGTGGGCTCTCTGTCGATGCGCCCGCTGATGCCCCGGTTCAGCGGCGACACGCTTGTCAGGGTCGGGTTGGGCTTCTTGCTGCTGGGTGGATGCGGAAACGCCATGCTGCTGATATGGGAGCCAAGCTTTCTTCGGGTGATGCTGCCCGTCAGCCTCTATTCCTTCGGCATCTCCTTCGTGATGCCGGTCATGACCACCGCGGCCCTAGCCCCCTTTCCCACCAATGCCGGCGCGGCGGCGGCGATGATGGGGTTCATGCAACTGGGCACCGGCCTTGTCGTGGGTACGGTCGGCGCGCTGTTCGGGGATACCAGCATGGCGATGGCAACCCTGATTCCGGCAATGGCACTTCTGGCATCGCTTTGTTACGGAATCTTTCGCCGGGACGCGGCCTATTCTTCCGCCTGATCCGGTTCAGGCCCCCGCACCCGGAACACCAGCAGGTAAAGCGACGGGATGAACAGCAGCGTGACCAGCGTACCGGCGATGATGCCGCCCATCATCGCATAGGCCATCGGACCCCAGAACACCTGCCGCGAAATCGGGATCAGCGCCAGACTGGCCGCCGCGGCGGTCAGCAAGATCGGGCGGGCGCGGCTGTCACTGGCCTCGAACACCGCGTTCCAGCGGTCGCGGCCTTTCTTGCGCAACTCTTCCACCTCGTTCACCAGAATGATCGAGTTGCGAACCAGGATCCCGATCAGGGCCAGCACGCCCAGGATCGCCACAAAGCCCAGCGGCGCCCCCGACAGGACCAGCGCCACCACCACGCCGATCAGCCCCAGCGGGGCGGCACTCAGCACCACCAGGCTCAACCGGAAACTTTGCATCTGAATCATGACCAGCATCAGCATACCCACCACCATCAGTGGCACCACATCCCAGATCGGCCCCTGGGAATCGCCGCTTTCCTCGACCGCACCGCCGGTTTCAATGAAATATCCGACCGGCAATGCGTCGGAAAACTCGGCAACCGCGGCCTTGAGCCCCCCGACAATCGTGGCGGGCTGATCGTCGGTTGCGATCGCGGCCTTGATGGTGATGGTCGGCAGCCGGTTGCGCTGCCGGATCACGGGCTGTTCGATTTCCGGGTGCATCGTCGCCAGACTGGCCAGTGGAATGATCACCCCCGACGCCGAGGCAAGCTGCAGATTGTTCAGTGACTCCACCATCTGGCGGTCTTCGTCACGACCGCGCACGACAATATCCACCAGATAGGTTTCGTCGCGCAGCTGGGTGATGGTCTGGCCGTTGAAGATCGCGTTCAGCGACAGGGCGATATCCTCGACCGACACGCCAAGCTGCCGGGCCTTGTCCTGATTGATATCCAGACGCAGAACGCGCGCGGGCTCGCTCCAGTCCAGGGTGATCGCGGTCAGGCGCGGGTCAGTGGACAGCATCGCGGCAAGATCGCGCGCCCGGTCGCGCAGAATGCCGGTATCGGCCCCGGAAATCCGGTATTGCACCGGCTTGCCCACCGGCGGCCCCAGCTCCAAGAGCTTGGCCAGAATGTCGACGCCGGCAAACTCGGTGTTGGCCAGCGCCTCGATCCGCGCCTTGACCCGATCACGCGCCTCGACCGACCCGGTTTTCAGAACGATCTGTCCGACATAGGGCGCGGGCGTCGGTCCCTCGAAAGTCAGCAGGAAGCGCGGCGCGCCCTGCCCGACATAAGAGGTCCAGTAATCGATATCGTCGTCATCTGCGAAATGCGCCTCCAGCCGGTCCATCTGGCGGCGGGTTTCGTCAATCGTCGCGTTCTGGCGCAGCGTGACATCGACGACCAGCTCGCTGCGGTCGGAGCTGGGAAAGAACTGTATCTGGATAAAACTCAGCCCCCAGACCGACAGCCCGAAAACAGCGACCGTCAGCAGCACCGTGGGATAGCGAAAGCGCATCGCGGCGCGCAGCAGGACATGAAACATCCGGCGCAGCCTGCCGGGGGTGCCGTCATGATGAGCCAGCTTTTTTGACAGAAAGGTCACGCCCAGCAGCGGCGCAAACAGGACGGCCACGACCCACGACACCAGCAGCGACACGGCGATCACCACGAACAGCGAAAAGGTGTATTCCCCGGCGGCAGAGCTGTTCAGCCCGATGGGGATGAAGCCGACAACGGTGACCAGCGTGCCCGACAGCATCGGAAAAGCGATCGAGGTCCAGGCATAGGACGCCGCCTTGGTCAGCGATTCGCCCAGTTCGAGCCGCGAAATCATCGTCTCGATCGCAATCATCGCATCGTCCACCAGCAGCCCAAGCGCGATGATCAGCGCCCCGAGCGAAATACGCTGCAACGTGATGCCGTAATAATCGAGGATCACGAAGGTGATCGCCAGCACCAGCGGAATCGTCAGCGTCACCACAAAGCCCGCGCGCAGGCCCAGACTGACGAAGGTCACGGCAAGAACGATCACGATCGCCTCGACCAGCGCCTGAACGAAATGCCCGACCGCATATTCCACCACATGCGGCTGGTCGGCCACATGATACAGACCAACCCCGACCGGCAGCCGCGCCTCGACCCTGCGCATCAACTCGTCAAGATCCTTGCCGAAATCCAGGATATTCCCGCCGTCCCGCATCCCGATGGCCAGGGCGATGGCCTCTTGCCCGTTATAGCGGAACAAATCGTGGGGCGGGTTCTGATATCCGCGCCGGATTTCGGCGACATCGCCCAGATTGAAGAACCGGTCGCCAACCCGCAGGTTGACCGCCGCCAGACTGTCCGCATCCGAAAACTGGCCGCCCACCCGCACCAGAACGCGTTCGTCACCGGCATTGATCACACCCGAGGGAACGATTGCGTTCTGATCCGACAGCGTCGCCAGCACCTGCCGCTGATCCAGCCCAAGTGCCGCGATGCGCCGGGCCGAGAATTCAAGAAAGATCACCTCGTCACGGGTGCCGATCAGCGTGGCCTTGCCGGCATCGGGCAGGGCCTGCACCTCTGTGCGCACGGCCTCGACATAATCGCGCAGCTCGCGCGGGGAAAAGCCGTCGGCGGTGAAGGCATAGATATTGCCGAACACGTCGCCGAAGCTGTCATTGAACTGAAACCCGGCGAACTCGGCGGGAAAGTCGGCCTCGATGTCACCCATCATGTTGCGCACCCGCTGCCAGATGCGCGGGATCTCGCCCGCCGGGGTGGTCGGCAGCAGATCGACATAAACGACGGTCTCGCCCGGCATGGTGACCGAACGGGTGGCGTCGATCTCGTCCAGTTCCTCAAGCTTCTTTTCGATCCGGTCCGTGACCTGATTGAGCGTCTCGTTGATATCGGCACCGGGCAGCGCCGCGGAAATGATCATCGTCTTGATCGAGAAATTCGGGTCTTCCTCGCGCCCGAGGTTCAGATAGGTGACCGCGCCCGCAATCAGCGACAGGATCATCAGGAACCATACGAAGGACCGGTGCCGCAGCGCCCAGTCGGAAAGATTGAATTGCTTCATTGTATCGCCCGACGGCCGACGGCCTGCCCCGCTTCAAGACTGTTGACGCCCTTGACCACGACCTCGTCGCCCACTTTGAGGCCTGACAAGACCCGCAACCGGCCATTATTCATGCTTTCGGTCTGAATCGCGACGGGCTCGACCGTGGCGCTGTCGTCGCCGCTGCGCTGCACACGCCAGACATGCGGCGTACCGTCACGCGTGAAGACCGCGGTCTTGTCGACCGTTACCATCGGTTGCCCCCCGCCCGTGAGCTGGACCAGTACAAGCGCGCCCAGGCGCATCCCTTCGGGCGGATCCGTCAGCGTCAGATGCACCCGCCGCGTCCGGGTCGAGGTATCGGCCACCGGATCGATCCCGTCCACCCGCGCCAACGCGCGAACCGACGGCAGCGTGCGCAGCCGCACGTCGAATTCGGCATCGGGGCCAAGCGCGTCGATCGCCGCCTCGGGCAGGTCGATCACCGCTTCGCGCACGTCTATTCCGGCCAGGCGCAGCACCGGCTCGCCCGCCGAAACCACAGTGCCGATATCGGCGTAAACCTTGGTGATGACCCCATCCATCGGAGCTATCAAAGAGGCAAACCCGCGCGCATCCTCGGCCCGGATCAGCGCGGCCCTGGCGCGCTCCACCTCGGCCCTGGCCGAGGTCAGGGCGCGGTTCGCCTCTTCCAACCGCGCATCGGACGCAACCCCGCGCGACACCAGCTCGCGCACCCGCGCCGCCGCATTTCCCGCAGAGACCAGCCGCGCCTGCGCCGCCGTCACGCCCGCCGCCGCCGCCCGCCGCGTGGTTTCAAGATCGTCTGGGTCGAGATTGGCAAGTTCATCGTTTTCCGTCACCAGATCCCCGACCGAGGCGGGCTGGCTGGTGATATGCCCGGTGGCCTGAAAACCAAGATCGACCTCGGTTCCGGCGGCAACGACCCCGGTGAAATCGCGCGCCTCGACCGGATTGGCGCGGATGATCTCGGACACGACCGGCCGGGGGGCAAGCGGTGCCTCGGGCTTTTCCTCGCCGCATGTCGACAACAGGGCCAGAACGGAAAACAGGGCTATCAGACGCATCATTCAGCCTTTATCGGTTGGACCCGAAGGCCGGGAAACAGCTTGTGCGACCCGTCCCCCACGATCAGGTCCCCCTCTTCCGGCCCGGCGGACAGGTAAATCCGCCCGGTGGCATAGCGGGACACCGTGACCGGGCGCAGGGTGACGGTCATGTCCGCCTCGTTGACGACCCAGATCGCTGGCCCCTGGGCCGTGGCGCTGAGCGCGGTCCAGGGCAACTCGAAGGCGGGTTTGGCGGTATAGTTCACCGTGCCCACGACAGTTGCCCCATACCCCACTTCACGCGGCGGGTTGGTGATCGCGGTTCGCACCGTGACGCTGCCGGTCTGCGGGTCGAGGATCGGCGAGATTTCCCGGATCGTCCCGGTCATGCGCATGTCCGGCTGATCCAGCAGATACAGTTCGATCACCCGATCGGCCACGGATTCCGTAAGAAACGCGTCAGGCACCGAAAACACCGCGTCCAGACCATCCTCGGACGCCAGTTCCAACACTGGCGAGGCAGGCCCCGCGATATTGCCCGGCTCTGCCACCCGCAAGGTGACCTGGCCCGCGAAGGGTGCGCGCAGCACGGTTTCCTCGACGGCGATGCGGGCCTGTTCGATCTCGGCTTCGGCTTGCTGAACGTCGGCCTCGCTGGTGCGCAGATCCTCGGTCGCGGTATCCAGCGCGGCCTGCGTCGTCACCCCACGCTGAAACAGCGAACTCTGGCGGTCATATTCATGCTGCGCACGAGTCAGGTCGGCGGTGGCGGCTTCCTGTGCCGCCTCGGCCTCGCGCAGTTTTTCGCGGGCCTGGGTCGGATCGATCCGCGCCAGTTCCTGCCCACGGGCGACCCGGTCGCCGATATCCATATCGACAGACAGGATGCGACCACCGTCGCGAAACGAAAGCCGCGCGGTTTCCTGCGGCTCCACCTCGCCGGTCAAGGCAAGTTCCAGAACCGCCGGGGCGAAATGGGCGCGCAGCAATTCAACGGAAACAACGTCGCCGGTTTGGGCGGTTTTCGTCGCCTGTCCAAAGGCCACCGATACCGGCGCGGCAACGGCCAAGCCGATCCCCATCAGGCACGCAAGAAATACGGGTCTGTTCAACGCTCTCGTTCCTACTCGTCATGCGCCTGCCGATGCCGGCAACACAGAACCCCTGCCCCAGCCGGGTCTTTCTTACACTGCGTCGTATCAATGCCAAATTAAGACTGTCAACCAAAATAAAAACGACCGTTCCAAATTCTGTTGAAAACGCTGCGGTGTTCTGAAACAACACAAACATGACCGATCGGTTCCATGAGAAAAACGGCCATGCGGCCCGCAGCGCCGCCACCCGCGCCCGGCTGATCACCGCCGCGATCGAGGTGTTCGGTACGATCGGCTATGACGGCGCCAGTATCCGCGGCCTGGCAAAGCAAAGCGGCGTCAGCCTGGCCGCCGTCTCGTATCACTTCGGCGGCAAGCGCGAACTCTACATCGCAGCCGCCCAGGCGATCGCCACCCATATCCGTACCAAGCTTGACCCGATCATTACCGGCCTGCTCGACACATCCGAACCCGACCCGGTACAGCGCATCGATCTGGCCCTGGACCGGACGTTTCAACTTTTGATGTCGGATCAGGAACCGGCGGCCTGGATGCAGTTTTTTTCGCGCTGCGAAAAGGAGGCGGATGAAGCCTTCCGAATTATCTATGACACTGCCATCGGCCACCTTGTGCAGGGGCTGACCCTGACCGTCGCGAACGCCCGGAACTGCGACCCCGATGATGATGGGCTGCGCATTCAGATTGCCACGGTGATGACCCTGTATATCGGCTTTCGCAGCCAGCGGAACCTGGCCAAAGCGATCCTTGGATGGGATGAGGTCAGCCAGGACAGGCTGGAAGAGCTGCGGGCGTCCATCCACCGGCTGGCATTCGGGGAATTCCGGCTGCCTCTGGCAGAGCCCCGGCAAACCTGACGCCGGATCGCGCGCAGCTCGACCGAGCCGATGAAAACACCCGCCGGTTTATGAACCGGCGGGTGACTATCCTATATCTCAGATCAGTCGAGTGCAGAAACCCCGACTGCATGAGGCGCGGATTACAGGCCGCAGCGCTCGATCACTTCGGCACGATCCTTGGGTTCCTGCGTATGCTTGAGCTCTTTGGTCTTGATGAAATGTTCGGTCCAGTCATCCAGCTCGTGCCGCCCGGTAATATCGAAGCTCTCGTCATGGAAGGCTTCGATATAGCCGCCTTTGCCGGCAGACACGACTTCCCACCAGTTCCCGTCGAAATCCTCGAAGTAGAAGGTGTGCGAGCCATGAACCGTCCGGGTCGGCATAACCTTCAGGCCCCATTCGTCCTTGACCGCCATGATCGCCGCATGTGCTTCTTCGACTTCTTCAAAGGTCTCGACCTCAAATCCGTTGTGACCAAGCAGACCCATCCCACCCGTATGGGCGGGCGTCTCGACAACAGCATAGGTGAAATCGTTGCCGCGCCGCACCATCATCGACACCGGGCTGCCCTGAACCACGTCAAGGCCCAGAACTTCTTCGTAAAAACGCCGCGTTTTCGCGAGGTCCGTGCAGCCGAGCGTTCCATGGTTCAGCTGTTTAACCTTGAGCACCGGCTCTTTGGTCGACCGTTCGGTAATTCCAGGCATGTTTCCTCCTCCGTTTAACTTGTTCGCAAGGGCGCATATAAGGAACCCCATCCTTGAGTCCCCAAAGCGTCTTAATGCACCTGACCGATTGTATAGGATATTAAAAATCCGAATTCAATGTTTTGCAACAGCATTGATGATGCAATAGGCCGATTATTGCGATACAGCCATCCACCCCCACATATACTGATCAAAGAGCCGGCAATTCTTAAGAAATCCACCGCTTCCACTGTCACCCGGAGCGCATCAAACCCGGCCCGGGCGGCGGCGGCGCGCGCAACATTGGCGTTGCAATATAGGATATAGTCTGCGATGACTGCGCTAAATATATCCAAGCTACCGAGAAAAGACCCAGCATGACCAAGATTACCTACATCGAGCATAGCGGACAGGAACACACGATCGACGCCGAACCCGATCAATCGGTCATGGAAGCGGCGATCAAGCACTCGGTCCCCGGCATTGTCGGTGAATGTGGCGGGACACTCGCCTGTGCGACCTGCCATTGCTATGTCGACCCCGAATGGATGGAAAAGGTTGGCAAACCCGAGGCAATGGAAGAGGCGATGCTTGATTTCGCAAAGTCGCCCCGGCAAGAAAATTCGCGCCTGTCCTGCCAGATCGCGGTGACGGATGGAATCGACGGGATCGTCCTTCGCCTGCCCGAAAGTCAGCGGTAACGACACCCGCCCCCGCGACAGCCCCCACAGAGAACAGCCACAGACCCTGTTGCCGGACCTGTGCGCAGTCCGTTTATTATTTGGCGATAATATCGTATATTATAAAATAAAGGAGGTCGTCATGGGTTCTGCCCCGGAAATCGCAAGTTGGTTGATCGCAGTTATCTGCGTCGGTGCCGGCATTCATAATCTCAGCGGAACGGAAACCGTCCGGCAAAGCTTTACCAAGATGGGGTATCCGCCCTACTGGCATATTGTCACCGGCGTGCTGGAGCTTGTCGGCGCGGTGCTGGTCGTTATTCCCGCCACCCGTCTGGCCGGCGTTTTGCTTCTGGGTGCGGTTTTGGCTGCGGCCTCGGTCTCTCTTGTCATCAACAAGGAATGGAAGCCGCTGGCGCCCTGCCTGCTGTTTCTGGCCACCGTGATCTATATCGGCGTCAACCTCTAGATCACGTCACCGCCACCCCGTCAGCCTAAAAAGCACCCGGCTTTTCCGGGTGCTTTTTTGTATCCACCCTTCTGGCCCCGCCGCACAAAAAACCGCGCGAACCCTTTGGGCGTCCGCGCGGTTTCATTCGCTTACCCGCAGTCCGGGATCAGAGGCGGATATCCATCGGCGGCAGCTTAGCCCCCAACAAAACCGCCCCATAGGCCCGGCCGAACTCGGCATCGTTATTTGCGAAATGCGCACGAGCCGCGATGATATTACGATAGATCATGTCAAACGGATATTCCGCCAGGATCGAGCGCGACCCGACCGTCTGGAACACTTTCGTCGCCAGTTCGAAAACCCGCTGCGCCGCATAGGACGACTGATAGCGATAGCGCAGACGCTCTTCGACCGTCGGCACACCCCCCTCCTGCGCAAGGCGCTCCATCACGTCCAGATTACGGCTCATGACGGCCCGGATCTCGTCCGCACCGCTTACCGCGGCTGCGATCGCCAACTGCGCATCAGGATCTTTCTTGGCGCTTCCGCCGATGCTGCTAAGCCGCATCTTGTTCAGATCCATCGCAGCCTCGCACAGTGCCTCAAGTGCCCCAAGCGGCGCGGTGGACAGGCTGCGGAACCCGATCTGGAAATACGGAACCTTATAGGTCCAGCCCGGATTTCCGTTGCGTTCAGCCCGACCCAGGTCATCAAGCGCATCGCAAGGCAGCGTCCGGTACTCGGGAACGAAAACATCTTCGACGATCAATTCGTTACTGCCCGTGGCTTCCAGCCCGGTCACGTCCCACACTTCGTTGATCGTGTAGTCGGAACGCGGGATCAGAACGACGCGATATTCCGGTGGCAAATCTTCGTGCATGATGAATGCGCCGATCATCGCCCAGTCGCTGTGGGCGCTGCCGCTGGAATAATGCCAATGGCCGCTCAACTTGTAGCCGCCGCCGGGCACGGGCTCGGCCTGACCTTCGGGCGCATAGGGCGACACGATACGGGCAAGCGGGCTGGTGCCCCAAACTTCCTCCTGCGCCTCGTTCGAGAACATTGCCAGGTGATAGGAATGGGTCGAATAGATACCGTGAATCCACGCCACGGAAAGATCACCCCGCGCCAGAATCCGCCCGACTTCCAGACCAACGCGCGGCGACATTTCATAGCCGCCCCAACGCTTCGGCATCATCATCAGCTGAAAGCCGGCCTCATCATAGGCTTCGACGGTTTCGCGGCGCACGTTGCAATTGGCGGCATCTTCCCGGGCACGCTCGCGCAGCATCGGGACCATGGCTTCGGCACGCGCATACATATCCTCGGGCGTCGGGATCGACGCGGTCGACGTCTTTGCGGCAGCACCGCTTATATCCAAACTAGACATTAAGGTTCCTCCTCAATTTTGTAAGGGCAGCGGTTGCGCGCTGCCCGTTGTGACGCAATCGCGCGGCTTACTCGGGGGTTACACCGAGCTCGGCTTCAGCCAGACCCTGATAATTGTCTGTGCTGGCTGCTGCGTGCTGGGCCGCGACCCGCGCATCACGCCACCGGCGCTGAATGCTGTTAGAGCGATAGCAGGCCGACGCCCCGGCCAGGCGGAACACCTCGTCGATGATCTCGACACAGCCCTGCGACACATAGGCGACCATGCTGCCGTGGCGGAATTCATCGGCCGGGCCCACGGGTCCACCGGCGCGGGCCAGTTCCATGTATTCCTCGGCATGCCAACGGGCGACGCCGCGCAACGTGTCCAGCTTGGTCACAAGCTCGCCATAGCGATGGCGGAACACCGGGTCTTCGACCAGGCTAATGGTCGGGCGGAACGACGGGCGCTTGGTCTGCGCCAGTTCGTTCAGATCGGCCAGCGCGCCCAGTGCGGCGCCGGTGCTGACGGCAGTGTGCTGGGTGCCGGTAATCACGCGGAACGACAGGTTGTTGACATCGCTTTTCAGGGTCGCCTTACCAAACAGGCTGGCCGTGCGGATTTCCGGCACGAAGACATCGTCGAGCACATAATCGTGGCTCGCGCTGCCCTGCAGGCCGACGGAATGCCAGGTGTCCAGGAACGTGGCCTCTTCGGCGGGTACGATGACCATCTTCATGACCGGGATACCGTTTTCGCCCATCATCGGCGCCTTGCCATCCAGCAGCATGGCGTGCGCAATCACCCATTTATACGGGTAGCTGCCGCTGCCCAGGGGCCACTGCCCGGTAACGCGATAGCCGCCCTCGACCTTGGTCACGACACCCTTCGGCGCCAGCGCGCCCCGGATCATCACATCGCCATCCGGGGTCAGAATTTCCTTGATGGTTGCGTCGGGGAACAACGGCAAAATTGCGTTGAACCCCGTAGCGACCATCGCGGTCCACGCCGCGGACGCATCCGCGCGCGCAATCTCCTCGACGACATTCATGGTCTGAAGGAGGTCCATCTCCATGCCGCCGCTAGCTTTCGGCATCAGCATACGAAACGCACCTGCTGCCCGCAGCTTTTCGTTCAGCTCAGCGGACAGGCCGCCATTCTTCTCGATGTTCTCCGCCTCGTCGGCAATCTCGGGAAGAAACTCCCTGACCGCGTCCAAGACCGGGGACCCCCCCTTGGTCGAGTGGAATGGCTGCATATTCATGACATTCATTGTCGTCCTCCTCCTTAAGGCGAATTCTGGCGGGAGCCTATTCCCGCTGTTCGGCGTTTTGCCTTTCCTCCAGAAAATGCCGCACACGTGCATTCGCATTCTCCAGGTGAATCCTCATGGCGGCCTCGGCCTGCGGGGCATCCCGCGCGATCAAGGCATCCAGCACGGCGTCATGCTCGTTGATGGCGTCCAGCGACAGGTTCGCGTCAAACAGAAGCCGGAAAAACTGTAGCTGGTCATGCGCCCGATCGATCAGTTCCGACACGAAGACATTGCCGCTTCCCTTGGCGATCAGCTTGTGAAAGGCGGAATCCAGTTCGATGAAGTTCTCGAACCGGTTGGCGCGCCCCTCGACGAACATGCGCCGGGTGCGGCGCTGCACCTCGGTCATCTTCGCCATGTCTTCTTCGCTCATCCGTTCGCAGGCGCGGCGCAGCGCAAAGGGCTCGATCAACTGCCGCAACTCGTACATTTCGGCGACCTGATCGGGCGTCAGCGCATCGGCGACGCAATAGCCCACATTGGGAATCCGGCGCACAAGACCTTCAGCCTCAAGGCGGCTGAGCGCCTCGCGGACGGGGGTTTGCGACACTTCCAGTTTCTGGGCAATTTCATCGATGGTGATCCGCTGACCCGGCTCGATCTCGAGCCGCAGCAGAATGCCGCGAATCTTTTCATAAACGGTTCCAGACAGGGAGCCGGACGAAACAACTCTTGTGCCAATCCTCTTAGCGCTCATGGCTCACACTTCCCCGTCTGCGTTAACTGTAGGATCATATATGATCATTCCGGAATGGCAATGCATTATATATGATCCGCAAAGGTCGGGCCTGCCTGCGGAATTTTCTCCAAGGGCGACACAGGCGTACCGGCCCCCGGGCATGTTGAACCCATTCGAGTCAGCCATTCTTTGTTCTCCTGAAATGTGAAAGGCGATGGCTCTGCCTATCATATCGAGAAGACAAAACGAAAGACGGCGCGAACAGACAAAGCCTCCGCGCCGCCAAAACGTTCCCGCTTGGCGCGATCTCATCCACCCGCAAAACAGATGCGGGTTTTTTAGGCGTCGCCCTCGTCGGCGACAGGGTTCGTCAGCGTGCCGATGCCTTCGATCGAAACATCGACGACATCGCCCGGCTGCAGAAATTTCGGCGGCTTCTTGGCCGCGCCAACACCGTCCGGCGTGCCGGTTGTCAGCAGATCACCGGGAAACAGCGGCATGATTTGCGACATCCGATGCACCAGCGCGGCCACGTCCCAATGCATTTCGCTCAGGTCGACATCCTGGCGCAGTTCGCCGTTCACATGGGTCGTCAGCCGCAGGCCCTTGCATCCGGGCGCAAGTTCATCCGCCGTCACGATCTCAGGCCCGACACCACCGGTGCGGTAAAAATTCTTGCCTGCGGTGATCGCCATCGGCCACTGGTTGTATTCGCGCACACTGCCATCGTTGTGGCAGGTGTAGCCGCCGACATGGTCCAACGCATCCGCCAGCGGGATGTGCCGCCCGGCCTTGCCGATCACCACCATCAGCTCGCCCTCATAGTCCAGCGTGTCCGAGATCTTCGGCCGGACGATCGGCTGATTATGGGCCACGATCGAACTGGGGATCCGCATGAACATGCCCGGAAACTCGGGGTCGGGGAAATCCGGCTTCATCTCGCGGATATGTTTCAGATAGTTCAGCCCCAGGCCGATATTCTTGTCAGGGTTCGGGATCGGCACCAGATGGCGGATCGCCGACAGCGGCAGACGCTCGGTCGCCGCCTCTGCCGCCGCCTGCGCAGCGGCAAGCGCGGCGTCGCCGGCGGCAAACAGCCCGGCAATATCCCTGGGCAAATCCGGGGCGGCAACAGTCAGGTCAACGACCTCTTCGCCCAACCGAACCCCGACATGGGCTTCGCCCGCAACATCAAAGGCCAAAAGCCGCATATTCTTCTCCTCTTTCGGGTTCAGCCAAAGGCCGGTGCATCGGCGATCGCCGCCAGAAAGGCCGGGCGCGCGGCAATGCCGGCCAGATAATCAGACGCTTTCGGCCCCATGGTTTCGCCCGCGCCGGCAATCCGGCTGACAAACAGCACGAACGCCACCGAAAGATCGGCAAGCGTCAGCCGGTCCCCGGCCAGGAATTCGCGCCCATCCTCAAGCGCGCGTTCCAGCACCGGCATCCGCTGTCCGAACGCCGCAATCGCATCGGCCACCACATTCGGGATCTGCTGCTCGGGCGGCACGAACGGCCCATAGCGCATCGCGGGCCCAAGCTGTGGCGCCAGGCTGGCTTCGCCGAACCACAGCCATTTGAGATATTCCTCATGGGCCGGGTCGCCAGGCTCGACCAGCAACTTGCCGCCCGCATGGCGGCGCGACAGGATTTCACAGATCGCAAGGGATTCGATCAGCACGTCGCCATCGTCCAGAACCACCGGCAGCGTCCCGGCAGGGTGAAGCGCCAACAGCTCGGGCTGGTTCACCTGGATCGGCAGCTGTGCCGCGGATTTTTCATAGGGGATACCCAGCTCTTCAAGCGCCCAGATCACCCGCGTCGAACGCGTCAGCGGCATGTGATGGATTTCGATCATGCTATCCCCTCCCTTGGATATCAGTCGATACCGTCCAGCGGTATTTCTTAAAGATATATGATTTTATTAAAGGCCACCACATTGGCTGGCAACGCATTTCTTCGCTGTCACTGCCTTTTTCGATTTACCATCAGGCGACAGGAGCTTTGCAGGTTCACAACATTACCACCCCGCTCCTTCCGTAAGGTTATTTCGGTCTTGCGAAGAATACGCTCATTATCCTATATGATGGATTGGATGAACTGCACCCCAGCTTCCGCGACCCGGACGCCGGGAACAGCCCCAAAACAACTGGCCGGCCCTGCTCTTGTTCCGGTATGGACGATCACATACGCAAACCGATATCGCACACCCGCGGTTCACGCCCTTCGGAGACCCAGATGCCCAAGAAAACCGTAATCGCCCTGTCCGGCAGCCCGTCTGCGACATCGAAATCCGCGCTGCTGGCCGATTACGTTCTGGAAAAACTCGCCTCTGACGATATCAGCGTCGAACATATCCGCCTGGCCTCGCTCGACCCCGAAGCGTTGATCATGGCGAAATGGGACGATCCGTGCATCATCGACTATTCCCAAAAGGTCGCAGCGGCGCACGGCGTCGTCATCGCCACCCCGATTTACAAGGCGTCCTGCTCCGGCCTGATGAAGATCGGGCTGGATCTGCTGCCACAGTTCGGCCTTGCCGGCAAAACGGTTCTGCCGCTGGGCACGGGTGGCAGCATCGCGCATGTGCTGGCCCTTGATTACGGGCTGCGCCCGATCCTGCAGTCAATGGGCGCGCGGCATGTGGTTCAGTCCCATTTCGTCTGCGAAAGCGACATCATTCAGGACGATGGCTTCGACCTGTCACCGATGGCCACAACCCCGTTGAATGAGGCGATCAAGAACTTCCTCTATTCGCTCAGCGCGGCGGAAGACACCAGGCTGCTGGGTCACCCGCGCCCGAACGCCTGAACCCCGGTTCAGTCCGCCGCACCCGCCGCCAGAATACGCTGCGCCTGTTTCAGATGCGGCCGGTCGATCATCTTGCCGTCCAGCTTCAGCGCACCCGCTGTGGGATTGTCGGCAAAGGCCTGCACCACGGCGCGGGCATGGGCAAGTTCGTCTTCGCTGGGCGTGAACCCCGCATTGATCGGTGCGATCTGCGCCGGGTGAATCGCCATCATGCCGGTGAACCCGTCGCGCCGCGCACGCCCGACATAGGCCGACAGCGCCGCCATGTCGCCGATATTGGGGAACACCGTTTCAATCGCCGCCACCCCGGCGGCATGCGCCCCGAACAGCGTCAGCGCGCGCACCATTTCATAGGGCGCGGTATAGCTGCCATCGGGATTGCGCGATGTGGTGGCGCCGATCGCGGCCGGCAAATCCTCGGCCCCCCAGGTCACGCCCACGATCCGGTCCGCCACGGCACGGTAGCTGCCCAGCTCGAACACCGCCGCGGGGGTTTCGGTCGCAATCGGCAGGATCGGCACCGCGGCATCGCCCATCAGGTCAATCAGCGCAGTCACATCTGCCGCGCCTTCGGCCTTCGGCAGCATGATCCCATCCGGCCCGGCCCCCAGCACCGCATCCAGATCGTCCCGCACCAGCCCGCTGTCCAGCGGATTGACCCGCACGAAAACCGGAACCGCCCGATCCGCCCCGCGCAACCAGTCGGCCACGGCACCGCGGCCCAAGGCCTTCTTCTCGGGCGCGACCGAATCCTCCAGATCAAGGATCAGCGCATCGGCACCGCTGGCCTGCGCCTTGGCAAAACGTTCCGGCCGGTCGGCAGGCACGAACAGAAGCGAGCGCAACCTCATTCCGGGGCCTTGTGCATCAAAGTCATGCGGACACATTGGCACACCACCTCGTCACGCTGATTCAGCAGACGGTGGCCAAAGGTCACGATCCCGGCGGTCGGGCGCGACCGGCTTTCCTTCAGCGCGACAACATCCGTCTCGGCGCGCAGCGTGTCCCCGATGAACACCGGCTTGGGCATCAGCAGCTTGTCATATCCCAGATTGGCCACCAGCGTGCCCAGCGTGGTTTCAGCCACCGACAACCCCACCATCAGCGCGAAGGTGAAGGTGCCGTTGACAAGAATTTGTCCGAACTCGCTGGCCGCCGCCGCCTCGGCGTCGATATGCAGCGGCTGTGGGTTATGCGTCATGGTCGAAAACAACAGATTGTCGGTCTCGGTCACGGTGCGGCGGATCGGGTGGGTTATCGTCTCCCCCACGACCCACTGGTCGAAATACTTGCCCGCCATCAGACGCCCTCCTCTGTCTTTTCGATCCGGGCCAGCAGCATCCCCTCGGACACCTGCCCGCCCTCGGACGCCTCCAGTTCGGCCACGGTGCCGTCGAAGGGCGCGACAAGGCTGTGTTCCATCTTCATCGCCTCCAGCGTCACCAGCTTCTGGCCCTTGGTCACCGCAGCCCCGGCCACAACCGATACCGCGATGATGCGGCCCGGCATCGGCGACAGGATCGCACCGTCACCCACCGCCGCCGCGGCCCCGCCGCGCACCACGTCCAGGGTCACATGCCGGGTCCAGCCCTTGTCGGCCACCACGACACCGTCGCGCACGTCGCGCATCGGCGGCGCGTCCCGGGCGGCGCGGGCGATCGGCACCACATGCCCTTCGCCATCCACGCGCAGCCGCATGGTCGCGCGGGCCGGCGCATTGGCGCGAAATCCGATGACATCGCGCCACGGCCCCCGGAACGCCGCCGGCCCCGCCTCGGGGTTCAGCGTGGCGGGGCCAAGCCCGCCGAAATCGACCGCAAGCTGATAGCCCGCCGCCACCAGCCCGGCCTCGTCGGCAGGTTCGGGCGCGGTCAGCGCGTCGATATGGGTCGCGATAAAGCCGGTGTCGATCTCGGCCGTGGCGAACCCCGGATGCCGCGCCAGACGCACCAAAAAGGCCGCGTTGTTCTTGACCGGCCAGGTCAGCACCGCCGAACACGCATCGGCCAGCCGCGACCGCGCTTCGTCACGGGTGGCCCCGGTGGTGATGATCTTGGCGATCATCGGGTCATAGAAGGGCGAGATCTCCGCGCCCTGCTCGACCCCGCTTTCGATCCGTGCGGCGGGATCGGCGATCGCAAAGGCCTCCAGCCGCCCGGTCGAGGGCAAAAAGCCGGTCGCCGGATCCTCGGCATAAAGCCGCGCTTCCATCGCCCAGCCAGTGATCGACAGCTCGTCCTGCGTCTTGGGCAGCGGCTCGCCACTGGCGACGCGCAACTGCCATTCGACCAGATCCTGGCCGGTGATTTCCTCGGTCACCGGATGTTCGACCTGAAGCCGGGTGTTCATCTCCATGAACCAGACCCGGTCGGCGCGCAGCCCATCAGACGCATCGGCGATGAACTCGATCGTGCCGGCACCCACGTAATCGACCGCCTTGGCGGCCCGAACGGCGGCGGCGCAGATCGCGTCGCGCGTGTCGGCATCCATACCCGGCGCGGGGGCCTCTTCGATCACCTTCTGGTGGCGGCGCTGCAACGAGCAATCCCGCTCGAACAGATGCACGGCGTTGCCGTGGCTGTCGCCAAAGACCTGCACCTCGATATGGCGCGGGTTGGTGATCCATTTTTCCAGCAACACCTGATCGTTGCCAAAGGACGACGCGGCCTCGCGCTGGCATGACAGCAGCGCATCCGCGAAATCGCCGGGTGCATCGACCTTGCGCATCCCCTTGCCGCCGCCGCCGGCCACGGCCTTGATCAGCACCGGATATCCGATTGCGTCAGCCTCGGCCGTCAGGCGCGCGACGCTTTGATCCGTACCCAGATAGCCCGGCGTGGTCGGCACCCCCGCGTCCTGCATCAGCTTTTTGGCGGCGTCCTTCAGCCCCATCGCGGTGATGGACGACGGGTTCGGCCCGACCCAGACAAGCCCCGCATCAATCACCGCCTGCGCAAATTCGGCGTTTTCCGACAAGAAGCCATAACCGGGATGGATCGCCGCAGCGCCTGTTTCCCTGGCCGCCGCGATGATCTTGTCGCCCAGCAGATAGCTTTCGCGCACCGGCGAGGGGCCGATATGCACCGCCTGATCGGCCATGCGCACATGCAGCGCCGCCGCATCCGCATCGGAATAGACCGCGATGGTACGCACGCCCAGCTTTTTCGCCGTCCGGATGATCCGGCAGGCAATTTCGCCACGGTTGGCGATGAGAAGAGAATTGATCATCGCATCACATCCTGAATACGCCGAACGCCGGGCGTTCGGGAATGGGCGCGTTAAGCGTTGCGGCAAAGGCCAGGCCCAGCACATCGCGGGTCTGCGCGGGGTCGATCACCCCATCGTCCCACAGCCGCGCGGTGGCGTGCCAGGGGTTGCCTTCGTCCTCGTATTTCTGGCGGATCGGGGCCTTGAAGTCCTCGGCCTGTTCCGGCGTCCAGCTATCGGCGTCGCGATGCACGGTGGCCAGAACCGACGCCGCCTGTTCGCCGCCCATGACGCTGATCCGCGAATTTGGCCAGGTGAACAGAAAACGCGGCGAATAGGCCCGCCCGCACATGCCGTAATTGCCCGCGCCGAAACTGCCGCCGATCAGCACCGTGATCTTGGGCACCGTGGCCGTGGCCACCGCCGTCACCAGCTTGGCGCCGTGCTTGGCGATGCCTTCGGCCTCATATTTCCCGCCGACCATGAAGCCCGAGATGTTTTGCAAGAACAGCAGCGGAATCCGCCGCTGGCAGGCCAGCTCGATGAAATGCGCGCCCTTCACGGCGCTTTCGCTGAACAGCACGCCGTTGTTGGCCAAAATGGCCACCGGCATCCCCCAGATATGAGCAAACCCGCAGACCAGGCTGGTGCCGTAAAGCGCCTTGAACTCGTGAAATTCCGATCCATCGACGACCCGCGCGATCACCTCGTGCACGTCATAGGGCGCGCGCACATCGTCGGGGATGATCCCGTACAGATCCTGTGGATCATAAACCGGCGGGCGGGGCTGCTCCAACGGGATGTCGGGGGTTTTGCTTTTGGGCAGGGTCGCCACGATGTCGCGCACAATGGTCAGGGCGTGCTCGTCGTTTTCGGCCACATGGTCGACCACGCCGGATTTGCGCCCGTGCAAATCGCCGCCGCCCAGATCCTCGGCCGTGATCTCCTCGCCCGTTGCGGCCTTGACCAGCGGCGGGCCAGCCAGAAAGATCGTGCCCTGATTGCGCACGATCACGGTTTCATCCGACATCGCCGGCACATAGGCGCCGCCTGCGGTGCACGATCCCATCACGCAAGCGATCTGCGGAATGCCCTTGGCCGACATATTGGCCTGATTGAAGAAGATGCGCCCGAAATGCTCGCGGTCGGGGAACACCTCGGCCTGATGCGGCAGGTTGGCGCCGCCGCTGTCGACCAGATAAACGCAGGGCAAATGGTTTGCCTCGGCGATTTCCTGGGCGCGCAGATGCTTCTTGACGGTCATCGGGTAATAGGTGCCGCCCTTCACGGTGGCATCGTTGCACACGATCATCACTTGGCGGCCCGACACCCGGCCGATGCCAGCGATTACGCCCGCGCCGGGGATTTCGCCGCCATACATATCGCCCGCGGCCAGCTGACCGATCTCAAGAAAGGGCGCGCCGGGGTCGAGCAACCGCTCGACCCGTTCACGCGGCAACAGCTTGCCGCGTGCGGTGTGTTTGTCACGCGACCGCGCGGACCCGCCCAGGGCGGCCTCGGCCACGCGGGCCCGCAGTTCGTCGCGCAGGGCGCGGTTATGCTGCGCCGCACGCTGAAACGGCTCGCTCTCGGGCGAGATTTTGGTGTCGATAACGGGCGCGCTCATCCTTTGATCAGCTCCCGCCCGATCAGCATACGCCGGATCTCGTTGGTGCCCGCGCCGATATCCAGCAGCTTGGCGTCACGCATGAAACGCTCGACCGGCCATTCCTTGGTGTAGCCGGCCCCACCCAGGGCCTGGATCGCCTCCAGCCCGACCTTCACCGCGTTTTCGCTGGCCAGCAGGATCGCGCCCGCCGCATCGAAACGGGTGGTCTTGCCCATGTCGCAATTGCGCGCCACGGCATAGACATAGGCCCGCGAAGAGTTCAGCGCGACATACATGTCCGCCACCTTGGCCTGCATCAGTTGGAAAGAACCGATCGGCTTGCCGAACTGCTTTCGCTCGCGGATATAGGGCAGAACCACATCCAGACAGGCCTGCATGATACCCAGCTGAATCGCCGACAGCACCGCGCGTTCATAATCCAGCCCCGACATCAGGACCGACACGCCGCCATTTTCCGGCCCCATGATGTTTTCGGCGGGCACTTCGCAATCCTGGAACACCAGTTCCGAAGTGGGCGAGCCGCGCATCCCCATCTTTTCGATATGCTGACCGATGGAAAAGCCCGGCATGTCCTTTTCGATCAGAAACGCGCTGATCCCGCGCGATCCGGCGGCCGAGTCGGTCTTGGCGTATACCACCAGCGTATCGGCATAGGGCGCGTTGGTGATCCAGAATTTGGTGCCGTTCAGGACATATGCATCGCCCTTCTTTTCGGCCTTCAGCTTCATGCCCACCACGTCGGATCCGGCGTCCACCTCGGACATCGCCAATGACCCCACATGCTCGCCCGAGATCAGCTTGGGCAGATATTTCGCCTTCTGCGCGTCGTTACCCCAGCGCCGGATCTGGTTGACGCACAGGTTGGAATGGGCGCCGTAGGACAGCCCGACCGACGCCGATGCGCGCGAGACTTCCTCGACCGCGATCACATGTTCCAGATAGCCCAGACCAATACCGCCCCATTCTTCCTCGACGGTGATGCCGTGCAGGCCCAGATCGCCCATTTCGGGCCACAGCTCGCGCGGGAACCAGTCCTCCGCATCCACCTTGGCCGCCAGCGGCGCAATGCGATCCGTGGCAAAGCGCGAAACGGTGTCCTGGATCATCTCGGCGTTTTCGCCGAGGCCGAAGTCAAAATCTGTCATGGCTGTTCCTCCTTGCCGCCCATCTTGCGGGGCGAACGCAGTATTGGCAATCCGGCACGGGGCCGAACTGTTAAATATGAATCGCGTGCCCCTGAATCTTCAGCGTGGCCTCGTGGAACGCCTCGCTCAGCGTCGGGTGCGCGTGGATGATCCCGGCGATATCCTCGGCCACCGCACCCATCTCGATCGCTGTGGTAAAGGCGGCGCACAGCTCGGAGATATGCGGCCCCACGGCCTGAACGCCGACAATCCGGTTATCGGATTTGCGCGCGATCACCCGCACAAATCCGCCCGCATCGCCCGCATCCATCGACAGAGCGCGCCCGTTGGCGGCATAGGGAAAGACGCCCGCAACCGTATCGGGGGCGTCCGGGCCAAGACCGACGCTGACGATCTCGGGCTCGGTAAAACAGACCGCCGGAATGGCAACGGGGTCGAAGCGGCGGCGCTTGCCGGCGATCACCTCGGCAACCATTTCGCCCTGGGCAGAGGCCTTGTGCGCCAGCATCGGCTCGCCCACCAGATCGCCGATCGCCCAGACATTGGTGGTTGAGGTGGCGCAGCGGTCATCGACCTTGACGAACCGGCCGTCCATCGCCAGCGCCATGTCTTCCAGCCCCCACCCTGCGGTCAGCGGCGTGCGCCCGACGGTGACCAGAATCCTGTCGGCGGGCAGAACCAGCGCCTCGCCCTCGGCGGTCTCGATCGCCAGCCCGGCACCCTCGGCCCCCTTGGCCTTGGCGTTCAGATGCAGCGTGACACCATGCTGATCCAGCCAGCGCCGGACCGGCTCCACCAGTTTGGCGTCGTAAAGCGGCAGGATGCTGCCTGCGGCCTCGACCACGGTTACCGCGCTGCCCAGCTTGGCGAATGCGATGCCCAGTTCCAGCCCGATATACCCCGCGCCGACAACCACCAGCTTTTTCGGAAGCTCCGGCAGCGACAGCGCCTCGGTCGAGCTGATGACCTTGCCGCCGAACGGCAGGAAGGGCAACTCGACCGGAACCGAACCGGTGGCCAGCACCACATGCTCGGCCGTGATCGTGACCGGGCCGTCGTCGGTTTCCACCTGACAGGTCTTGGCGTCGGAAAACTTGGCCCAGCCCTCGACAACCTTTACTTTGGCGCGTTTCAACAGGCCCGTGACACCGCCGTTCAGACGGTCCACCACGGTTTCCTTCCAGGCCACGGTCTGCGCCAAATCCAGCGCGGGCGCGGATGCCAGCGAGATGCCGAAGCGCGGTGCCGCGGCGGCGGCGGCCATCGCCTCGAACTCACCGGCCGCATGGATCAGCGCCTTCGACGGGATGCAGCCCCGGATCAGACAGGTGCCGCCCAGGCGGCTTGCCTCGACCAGCACGGTGTCCAGCCCCAGCTGGCCACAGCGGATCGCCGCGACATAGCCACCGGGGCCACCACCGACGATCAGAACCTTGGTTTTGATGATCTCGCTCATGGCCGCTCCAGAAAGATAAGGGTGGGTGTCTCGATCAGCCGCTTGAGCCGCTGCACGAACAGCGCCGCATCATGGCCATCGACGATCCGGTGATCGAACCCGGTCGAGACGTTCATCATGGTGCGGATCACGACCTGCCCGTCGCGCACAACGGGGCGGTCGGCCAGCTTGTTCGGGCCAATGATCGCCACCTCGGGCGCGTTGATCACCGGCGTGGCCGAGATACCGCCAAGCGTGCCCAGACTGGTCAGCGTGATGGTCGAGCCGGTCAGCTCGTCCCGGCTGGCGGTGCCGTCGCGGGCGGCAGTGGTGACGCGGGTCAATTCGCGCGCGCAATCCCAGATATTCATCGCCTCGACATGACGCACCACCGGCACCATCAGCCCGCCGGGCGTCTGGGTGGCGATGCCGACATGCACGCCCTCGTATTTATAGACGATCCCCGCCTGATCGTCGTAGCGCGCGTTCACATGCGGAAACTCGGGCTGCAACAGCGCGACGGCGCGCATGAAGAACGGCAGCGGCGTCAGCTTGGGCTGGCCCTCGACGCGGTCGGCATTCAGTGCCTTGCGCAGATTTTCCAGCTCGGTCATATCGAATTCCTCGACATAGCCGAAATGCGGGATGTTGCGTTTGGACTGCTGCATCTTTTCCGCGATCTTGCGGCGCAGGCCGATCACTTTCTGCTCGTTCACCGCAGTCCGCCGGACCGGGCCGGACGACACGGCCGCCGCCCCGCCCGACGCGATATAGGCGTCCAGATCGTCGGGCGTAATCCGCCCGCCGGGGCCGGTGCCAGGCACGAATTGCAGCGGAATACCCAGTTCATAGGCGCGGTGCCGGGTGGCCGGGGCGGCAAGGGGTTCGTCCCCTAGCGCACGCATCCTGGCGACCGCGGCGGGCGCGGCCGCAGGCTTTGCCGGGGCGGATGTCGCGGCAGGCGCGGGCGCCGGTTTCGCGGCGGGTTCCGGCGCTTTCTCCGGGGTGGGCGCAGATACTTGCTTCGGGGCGGGCTCGGGTGCATCGGCGGCATTGCCCTCGCCCTCGACCTCCAGCTCGACAAGGGCCGCGCCGACGGCGACCATCTCGCCCACCTCGCCATGCAGGGCAATCACCTTGCCCGCAACCGGCGATGTCATGTCCACGGTGGCCTTGTCAGTCATGACATCGACCATGGTCTGATCCTCAGCGATCTCGTCGCCGACGTCGATATACCAGACGACGATTTCTGCCTCGGCAACGCCTTCGCCCACATCGGGCATCCGGAAAAGATAGCGGCCCATGTTCAACCCTCCATCGCGCGACGCAGGGCGGCGGCAAGCCGTCCGGGGCCGGGGAAGTAATCCCATTCGAACGCATGCGGATAGGGCGTGTCCCACCCCGCCACACGGTCCACCGGGCTTTTCAGATGATAAAAGCAACGCTCCTGCACCAGCGCCGACAGCTCGCCGCCGAAACCGCCATAGCGCGACGCTTCGTGGAAAATGATGCAGCGCCCGGTTTTCTGCACCGAGGCCACGATCGCGTCGATATCCAGCGGCACGATCGACCGCAGGTCGATCAGCTCGGCGTCGACGCCGCTTTCCTCGATCCCGGCCAGGGCCACATGCACCATGGTGCCATAGGCCAGAACGGTCACATCCCCGCCTTCGCGCACCGTCGCGGCCTTGCCCAGCGGCACGGTATAATGCCCCTCGGGGACGTCGGCCGCGGGATGATCGGCCCAGGTTTTCAGCTGCCGGTCGTGATAGCCGTCGAACGGCCCGTTATAAAGCCGCTTGGGTTCCAGAAAGATCACCGGATCGTCGCATTCGATCGACGCAATCAACAGGCCCTTGGCATCATAGGGCGTGGACGGGATCACCGTCTTCAGGCCGGTGATATGGGCGAAAATCGCCTCCGGGCTCTGGCTGTGCGTCTGGCCGCCGAAGATGCCCCCGCCATAGGGCGAACGCACCGTCAGCGGCGCGGTGAACTCGCCACCCGAGCGATAGCGCAGCCGCGCGGCCTCGGACACAAGCTGATCATAGGCGGGCAGGATATAGTCGGCAAACTGGATCTCGGGCACCGGGCGCAGGCCATAGGCCCCCATGCCGATCGCGGTGGCGATGATCCCGCCCTCGGAAATCGGCGTGTCGAAACAGCGGGTCAGCCCGTGCTTTTCCTGCAGCTTGTCAGTAACGCGGAACACGCCGCCGAAATAGCCCACATCCTCGCCGAAGATCAGAACGTCGGGGTCCCGCGTCAGCATTACATCCAGCGCATCGTTCAGCGCCTGAATCATGTTCATTACCGGCATGTCAGATCCCCAGTTCGCGGCGTTGTTCGATCAGGCGCCAGTCGGGCTCGGCGAAGACATCCTCGAACATCTCGCTGACGCTGGGCTTGGATTTGCCAAGCGTGCCCACGGCCTCGGCTTCCTTGACGGCGGCGCGCACGGCATCGTCAAGCTCGGCGGTCAGGGCTTCGTGGCGCGCGTCGTCCCACTCGCCCAAGCCGATCAGATGCTGTTTCAGACGCTCCAGCGGATCGCCCAGCGGCCAGTGTTCGGGCTCGTCGGCGGGGCGGTATTTGGTCGGGTCGTCGCTGGTCGAATGGCCCGAGGCGCGGTAGGTGAAGAATTCGATCAGCGTGGCGCCGTGATTGGT
Organism: Actibacterium sp. D185-2; assembly: GCF_054954595.1. Classification (NCBI taxonomy): domain Bacteria; kingdom Pseudomonadati; phylum Pseudomonadota; class Alphaproteobacteria; order Rhodobacterales; family Roseobacteraceae; genus Actibacterium; species Actibacterium sp. D185-2. The sequence continues at coordinate 63,600 of NZ_JBPWNX010000009.1, read as the reverse complement.
GCGCGCCCGCTCCTGCGCCCATTGGGTCGCCGCCCAGACCGCCAGGAAATCGTTGCCGTCGACCCGCAAACCCGGCAGGCCATAGCCGATCGCCTTGGCGGCGAAGGTCGTCTCGTTCGCGCCGGCAATGCCCGAAAAGCTGGAGATCGCCCACTGGTTGTTGGTCACGCACAGGACCACCGGCGCGCGATAGACCGCAGCGAAGGTCAGCGCCTCGTGAAAATCGCCCTCGGCGGTGGTGCCGTCGCCGATATAGGCCAGCGCGATCTTGTCGTCGCCCTTGTAGGCAGACGCCATCGCCCAGCCCACGGCATGGCCGAAGCGGCTGCCGACATTGCCCGACAGCGAATAGAACCCATAGTCGCGTGCCGAGTACAGGATCGGCAGCTGGCGGCCCTTCAGCGGGTCCTTTTCGTTGGAAAATATCTGATTTACCAGATCGGTCAGCGGATAGTTCCGCGCCATCAGCCAGCTGAGCACCCGGTAGGTGGGAAAGCACATGTCCCCTGCCCCCAGCGCCAGCGACTGCGCCGCGCCGATCGCCTCTTCGCCGGTGGATTTCATGTAAAAGCTGGTCTTGCCCTGGCGGTGGGCCCGGAACAGCCGGTCGTCGAACACGCGGGTCAACAGCATCGCGCGCAGCCCCATGCGCAGGGTTTCGGGCGACAGTTTCGGATCCCACGGACCCACCGCCGCGCCGTCATCGTCCAGCACACGCACCAACGTATAAGGCAAATCGCGAATTTCGGCTTCGGCCACGGCAATGTCGGGGCAGCGCACCGACCCGGCCTCGGGTATCTCGATATGATCAAAGCTGACCGGATCGCCCGGGCGCGCCGGTGGCGCTGGCACATGAAGTTGCAGCTTGGGCAGATTGGACATGAGGACCTCCCGCGTTCTCAGTTCGCGCTAGGATGCCATCGGTTGCCGGAATTTTCTTTGCTTTTTTATCCTTTCCACATCCTATATTAGGATGCTCACAGCGAAAACAGGCGCACTATTAGGATAGAATTTCGCCTGAATCGATGAATTGAACATGAAGGATCCGAATCGCGTGGATGAGACAGATCGCAACATTCTGCGCCACCTGCAGAACTCCCCCAGCCTTCCCATCGCCGAACTGGCGGTGAAGGTCGGCCTGTCGCACACGCCCTGCTGGCGCCGGCTGAAAAAGCTGGAGGCAGACGGCGTGATCGTCGGGCGCGCGGTGATCCTCGACCCCAAGCTGCTGGGCCTCAGCGTCGATGTCTTCGCCCATGTCCGCCTGAAACAGCACGACGAACAAACGCTGGAAGCGCTGGAGCGTGCGACGCAGAACTACCCGTCGATTGTGGAATGCTTTTCCATGAGCGGTGAAAGCGACTATGTCATGCGCGTCGTCGCGGGCAGTATAGACGAGTATGAGACCTTCCTGAAAAAGGTGCTGCTGCACCTGCCCGGCGTGGCGTCGATCAATTCCAGCTTCGCGCTCAAGCGCGTGAAGATGACGACCGCCTTGCCAATCTAAACATCCCCCCGGACGCACGGGTTGCCCGGCATATGCCCCCGCCTCGGGTAATCGGGCGGCGGTGTGGTGGCGTTTTCGCCACACCCAAAATATCGATATTAATATTATATAGTATATGATTACGTCACGTAATATTTCCCTTAGTCAGCTTACCATCTAGAATACGTGGGTCCACTGACCATCCACACGACCTGCGGCCCGGTAAGAACAGGGGAGGAAAATAGCACGGACGTTCCGCTCATGCGGTTGGCAGGGGTGATGATGAACCCCCGCGAAAGCCGCGAGCGCGGAGTGGCGCGAGATGACCGTCTGATCGGCATCGCCAAAGACAGTCGCGCCGGAGGAGGACAGAGAGCACGAAATCGCACTTTACGCGCAAGGGCAGATCAACTGCCCCGATTCACAGGGCCGGCGTTTGCCCGGTTGCCGGGCACCGGCGGCCAAAACGTATCGACACTTAAATGAGGGAGAGAGACATGAAAAATACAATTGGCGCTGCGGGCATTACGCTCCTTATGGCGACCACAACCGCAAGCGGCGGCAACCAGGACCTGTCGGGCCAGAGCATTACCCCGCTGTTTGAAACCGGAAACCACGTCGAACTCGGGATGACGATCGCGCAATCGGATGTCTCGGGTAAGGATTTCCTTGGCGGTGACACCGGGGAAGCTGCCGGCGATCCGACCTTCTTCACCGCCGCGATCAAGGCGGATCTGAACGAAAAACTGTCCTATGCCATTATCCTGGACAAACCGTTCTACGCCGAGGCCGCCTATCGCGGCCCCAGCATTTATCAAGGCCTGACCGCAGAAATCAACACGAGCGCCGTAACCACCCTGCTGCGCTACAAGTTCGATGAGAACTGGAGCGTCTATGGCGGCCTGCGGGCGCAGTCGCACAAGACGAGCCTGTATGTTCCGCTGCTCATGTCCCCCAACCTGGGGCCGACCCCGAACTACAACTTCACCACCGACACCGCCTGGGCCTTCGGCTATACTGTGGGCGCCGCTTATGAGATCCCGAAGATCCATCTTCGCGCCTCGCTGACCTATCATTCCAGCATCGAGCACGAACATGACGTCGTCGAAATGGGCGTTCCCGGCACCTGGAAGGCCAAATTCCCGGAATCGGTGAATTTCGAGTTTCAGACCGGCCTCAACCCGCAGACCTTCATCTTCGGCGGTGCCCGCTGGGTGAACTGGGACGATGTCAAACCGACCCTGCCGGTGTCTGGCTTCCTGTTGCAGGACGTGGAAAACCTGACGACCTATCGTCTGGGGGCTGGCCGCATCTTTTCGCCCCGCTGGATCGGCGTGGTGGAACTGGGTTATGAACCCGGCACCAATTCCCGCTTCGACCCGCTTTACCCGGTGGACGGCTTCACCAGCGTTGCGCTGGCCGCGATCTATAACGCGGACAAGGCCCAGTACACCGTGGGTGTGAACTATCTGGACATCGGCGATGCCGTGAACCCGGCAACCGGCAGCTGGACCGGCAACTCGGCCTGGGGTCTGGGCGCCAAGGTCGCCTACAAGTTCTGAAAAACAGCCTGCGGGGGGTGGCCTTATCCCCTCGCAGGCCCCTGCCCGTCGCACTCCGGCGCGGCAACCTGATGGGCCAACGCCACGCTTGCACCACTGGCCGATGCCGCAAGGATCGCGTGGCAAACCTCCAGATTGGCGACACCCCAGGCCCCGGTCTGCAACGGGCTGATCCCGTCGCGTACCGCAGCGATCAGCGCAGACAGCACCGGCGCGCGCGGGCCGGGCAGCGCAGCGGCCGGGCGAAATTCCTTGCGCTCGTCGCCATAGATCCAAATTCCCTTGGGCGTCAGCCTGATATCGCCCTTTTCACATGACACGATGACCGGGCCGAACTGCTCGCTATAAGGCGCCGCCGGGGCCGCCGGGGCCATGCCATAAGTGCGGGCTGATTTGGCCTGCACCTCCTCCTCGGGGCTGTCCAGCCGGGCAAGACCGCGCCGGGCCGCGCCATAGGAACCGACATTCTTGGGGTGGCCGGTCTCGCCCACCCAGTCCTGCCATTCGTCACTGTCGAAATGCGCATAGCCCGAATAGGTCAGGGTCGCCACGGCACCCCCGGCAAAACGCAGCATCGCAGTATAGGCGCCTTCGGATCCGCGCGCCGGATCCCACATTCCGACCGCAGCCGTCAGACTGTCGACCCTGCCGCCCGCCAGCACCCGGACCACATCCACCTGATGCACCGCCTGGCTGAAGATCACGCCGCCGCCCTGCGCCGTCAGCAATTCCTCGGGTCGGCGCGGGCGGTACAGGAAATCGGTATAGTTCAGCGCATGGATCATCCGCACCGCGCCAAGCGCGCCGCTGCGGATCACCGCGCGCGCCTGCCCGACCGGCTGATCGAAACTGTGACTCGGCCCGACGATCAGATGCACACCCGCCGCACGGCAGTCCGCGACCATCTGCAACCCGTTCTCGATCGACACCGCGATCGGCTTTTCGACCAGAACATGCTTGCCGTGCCGGGCGCAGACCGCCACATGCGCGGGGTGAAGCTGATGCGGCGTGGCGATATAAACCGCCTCGACCGCCGGATCGCGGCACAGCGCCTCGATCTCATCATAGCCCTTGCCGCCGAATTCTTCCTCGAACGCCGCGCGGGCCTCGGCGCGGGGATCGCAGGCCGCGACCAGCCGCACCCGATCATCCGCGCGCAGCGTCGGTAGCGTCAGCATGAAGGCCCGGCCCAGCCCGACGACACCCAGACGCAGCGGCGCTGACGGATCACAATTCAATGGCCAGATCCCCCTCGGCGGCGCGCGACACGCAAATCATGATGCTGTCCGCGCGTTCAGCGTCGTTCAGCACCAGATCGCGGTGATCCACCTTGCCCGAAACAAGTTTGCAGCGGCAGGTGCCGCAGGTGCCGCTTTCGCAGGAACTGACCGTCGCAATCCCCGCCTCGCGCAGTGCCTCAAGGATCGAGCGGTCGGCGGGAATCTCTACCGTCCGGCCCAGATTGACGATCTCGACCGTGAACGGCGTGTCATCGTCGCGAACCGCATCGACCGGTTTGAAATCCTCGAAATTCACCGCGCCCTTGGGCCAGTGCCCCGAAAGCGCGGTGATCTCTTCCATCAGCGGCTGCGGCCCGCAGCAATAGACCTGCTGCTTGCCCGGCTCTTCGAATTCGGGCCAGAAATCATAGACCTGCGACAGGTCGCCCTGATCGTGATGAAAGGTGACCGCATCGCCAAAGGCCTGGGCCATTTCATCGCGATAGGCCGTCTCTTCCGCCGCGCGGGTGCAATAGACGATGCGAAACGGCTTGCCCTCGCGCTTCAGATGCCGGGCCATCGCATAGATCGGCGTCACGCCGATGCCGCCGGCGATCAGCAGATACTCTGCGGCGTCTTTCAGCGGGAAACTGTTTTCCGGCGTCGAAACACGCAGGACCGTACCCTCCTCCGCATCCGCGTGCATTGACGACGACCCGCCCCGTGAACGTAGTTCAAGCTTGACCGCGATCACATAACTTTCCGGCGCACGCCCGTCATTGACCAGCGAATAGCGCCGCATCGCCCCCGACGGCGTTTCCACCGTGACATTCGCGCCGGGAGCGAACCCGACCAGCGGACCGCCGTCTTCGGGCAGCAATGTGAACTCGCAAATCGTCGGGGTCAGCATACGGCGTTGCGCCACCCGCATCGTATGAAATGATTGCTCGCTCACGATCACCCTCCTGCTTCAAAACCGCTTATTACTTAGCAGTCTAATTATTCATGTCAAGACGGGGCCAGGCGGATCAGGTTCGCCCCTGCCTTCGACGCCGCACCTGACACAGCACAAGCGCCGTGGCCAGGACAACCAGCCCCACCAGGTTGAGCACCAACGCACCGTTGAAAAGTTCGCTCGGGATCAACAACGCAAACCCGGCGGCGACAAAGCCCAGACGGGTCGCCGGGCCAAGCCGCACACAGTTGAACCCGACCATCCCGACCGTCACCCCATAGATGCCCGCCAATGCCGTCAGTGCCGCCCAGCCGACCGTCACCGGATCGCCCTCCAACAGCAGCGCCGGCGCGAACAAGAACAGGAACGGCACGATGAACGCGGTCCAGCCCAGACGGATCGACGCCCAGCTTGTCTGCCACGCGCTGGCCTGGGCGATATTCGCCGCCGCGAAAGAGGCCAGCGCGACCGGCGGCGTGATCATCGACATCAGCCCGAAATAGAAGACGAACAGATGTGCCGCCATGTCCGGGATACCGGCCTCGATCAGCGCCGGCACAACCAGCGTCGCCAGCAGGATATAAACGCCCACCGTCGGCATCCCCATGCCCAGCACGATACTGATTACCGCCGTGATCAACGCCAGCAACAACAGGCTGCCGCCGGCCGCGCCGATGATATGCATGGTCAGGTTGAACGCCAGGCCGCTCAGGTTCAGCACGCCGATGATCACACCCGCCCCCGCGCAGACGATAATTAGCTGCGTCGCCGCGCCGCCCGCACCCGCGACCACGCCGGGCAGCGCGGCCAGCCCGATCCGCCTGCCCTTGTAGCCGAAGATCAGATGCCCGGTCAGCAGGATCGCCGCCGCCCACATCGCCGCCATTTCCGGGCGCATGTGTTTGGCGAACAGCAGATAGAACAGCGCCGCGAAGGGCAGCAGGAAATACCAGCCGCCGCGCAGCGTCGCCTTACCCGAAGGAAGATCAGCCTTGTCCACCGACGTGACCCCGTCCTTCGCGGCCAACAGATCGACATGCAGGAACAGCGCAAGGTAATACAGAACGCCCGGCAGGAAGGCGGCCAGCATGACCTTTCCATAAGACACGCCCAGAAAATCGGCCATGATGAAGGCGGTCGCACCCATCACCGGCGGCACCAGCTGTCCGCCGGTCGAGGCCACCGCCTCGATCGCCCCGGCATAGCGCCCGGGCACGCCCGCGCGTTTCATCATCGGGATCGTTACCACCCCGGTGCCGACGACATTGCCCACCGCGCTGCCCGAAATGCTGCCGAACAGGGCCGACGCCGCGACCGCCACTTTCGCCGTGCCGCCGCGATAGCGGCCCATGACCGACATCGCCGCATCGTTGAAGAAATCCGCCGCTCCCAGCCGCGACAGCATCTGGCCGAACAGCACATAGGGCACCACGACCACAACGGCGACCTGCAACGCAACGCCCAGCATCCCGTTCGCGTCGATTGACAGATACACCGCCAGCTCTGCCGGGCTGGTATAGCGCGCCTCGAACTGACCGGGGTAAAGGTGACCCAGAAACCCGTAGGACAGAAAGGCCAGAACCACCACCAGAATGCCCAGACCGGCCGCCAGGCGCAGCCCCTCCAGCAGCAACACCAACAGGATCGCCCCGGCGATCAGCCCGTCGCGGGGCAGCATCGTCGCCAGCATCGACAGCCGCGGATAGCTCAGCGCCAGATAGACCGACGCGGCCACGGCCAGCCCGGCCGCGACCAGATACAGCGCGTGCGGGATCACGCGCCGCGTTTCGGCCCGGATGACCAGATCCAGAAAGGTGACGGCCAGCGCCGCACCCAGACAAGGTGCCAGCAACTGCTCGCCATAAATCGTCAGGTCAAAAAACTTTCGGAACAGATCAAGCGCATAGAAAACGGCCGCCAGGACAATGGCGATTTGCAGCCCTGCGCGAATAGTCCGGCATGGAGAAGTGAACACGTGCGGTCCCCTGTTTCAAAGATGCGGTACGGAACACGCCCGGCAATCCGTGAACGTTGTTCCAATGGCTCTCGGGGGGGTCGCGCCGAAACTGGCACGGCCCCCTTGCCTTAGCTCGTGATGGTGATGCCGGCGCGTTTATTCGGAGAAATACCGAAGCGCGCCGGGATGATAGATCAGCCCGTCCATCGGCTTGTAAAACGTGTCGCGGCTGAAACCGGCGGCGGTCTTGTGGATCGTGCGAAAGTCGTCGGCATTGTCCCCGATCGCCTTGACGATGGTATGAATCGTCTCGTCATCCACATGCGCGCCCGCGATGATGATGTAGTCATACGACATCATCGGCGTCGGCCCGTCGATGCCGAACACCTTGTCCGACGGCTCGATGGTCTGGACATAGGCGCCGCGCACATGCTTGCGCATCGCCTCTTCCCCGTCCCGGCCGTGTTTCAGCGCCAGCCAGCGCACCCCCACAGCGGCGTCCGCCTCCTGCGTCTTGCCGCTGTTGAGCGACATGAAGGCCGCGTCGGCGTTTCCGGCGATGAAATCGTCGATACCCCGCGTGACCGATGGCGCCATGACCGGCTTCAGGTCGTCGATGCTCAGCCCGCTATTGGCCAGGATGCCATCGACCTGCGCCGTCAGCGACGGCTGGTTGGTAAAGCCGTAGGTGATCGATTTTCCCTTCAGATCGGCGACCGTCCGATAGGGTGAATCCTTGCGCACGAAAATCCCGTAGCTGGACGGGCCGACCACGCCCAGCACGCGCAGGTTTTCCATCGCCCGCCCGACGAACGGCTCCTCCCCCAGAACCGCCGAATAGACCGACGGCGCCGCAATCGCCTGCAGATCCAATCGCCCGGCATCGATAAGCGGCATGGATCCCCCCGATCCGCCGAAGGACTGGACGCGCACGTCCAGCCCCGCCTTTTCGCTCAGAAATTTCCCGATGGCCGCGTTGAGCGCATAATTCTGCGACCCTTGCGATCCCGCGCCGATTCCCAGTGATTGCGCCCCGGCGGACCCCACCGACATCGCCAACATGAAAACAGCAGTCTTGACCAGCTTTCGCATGGTTCTCCTCCCTTTGAAGTCACTTATTAGTTAGCAGGCTAACTGTTAGAGGATGAGCCAAACCCGACCCGCCGTCTAGAAAATTTAATTATGACGCCACAAAGGCTTGCCGCACTGCAGCTTAAGACAGGACCACCAGCGCCACGCCACAGACCGCAACGACCGAGGCCGCGATCGTGATCAGGCTGGGTTTGCGCTCGGTGTGAAACACATAGGCGGCCAGAAAGGCGCTGACGAAAACCTCGAACGCGCCAATGATCGACACGGTGGCCACATCCGCGTGGCGCAGCGCGGTGAACTGGCAAATCTGCCCTACCGACATGGTGACCGCGGCCAGCAGCTGCCAGCCGCGCGTATCGCGGAACACATGCAGCACCGCGTCGCGATAGCGCCCGCCCCAGGCCGCACCCCCGGCATACCAGATCAGCCCCGAAACCGCGCCGACCCATGTGCCCAGAAACGGGTCGGGAATATAGGACATCCCCAGTTTGCGCGCCACGAAAGACGCAGCATAGGACAGCGACGAGGCCACGCCCAGGATCTGCCCGAACCGCAGCCCCTGCCGCCCCGCCAGCACCGCACCGGCCGGGGCTTTTTCAAAGATCACCACCAGGATCGAGCCCAGGATCACCGCCATCCCGGCCGCCGTCAGCCATGAAATGGCTTCGCCCAGGAAAACGAAGGCCAGGATCGTCGCGAAGAACGGCACCAGGCGGCGCAGGATGCTGGCATTGATCGCGCCCGCCAGTTTCACGGTTTCGAACATCGCCAGCCGGCCGATCACCGTGGCCAGCCCCCCCGCCAGCAGGAAGAAACCGATCCCCGCCGCCCATTCGGGCCGCGACAGCGTGCCGGTTTGCGGCGGGCTGAACAACAACCACAACAGAAAGGAAAACGTGGCGGTAAGCAGCACCGACAGAAACGCGCCATTGTCGCCGCTCGGCCGCTCGGTCGCGGCGCTTTTGGCGATGGCGATGCCGGAAACCGCGAAGGCCAGCGCCGCAAAGACCGCGAAGAGTTCACCGATCACGCAGAACCTCCGTCCGCTGCCGCACCCGCCTTCTGGCACGCCACACCAAGCAGGACCACCCCACGCAAACGCGCGGGGCGGTCCGTCTAAGTCAGGAATACGCGCCGGTCAGGACCCGGCTGCCTCGGCCATCTCTTTCTCGACATCGTCGAGTTCAAGATTGTCCAACAGCAGCTTTTCCTTTTCCATGACGCCCAGATAACGCCAATCGTCGATCTTGGGCGCAAGCCCCTGATACGACCGGATATCGGCGGTCGGAATGTGTGGCTCGACCAGGCCAAGCGGCACGGCGCCCTGCTGGAACTTCTGCAGCGCGCTCAGCATCAGGCGGCGGAACTGCACCACCGCAATGTCGCTGGCGCCCAGCCGCTCCGAGGTGCGATCCGCGATCACGCCCATCGATTCCCACATGGCGATATCCTGATGCGGGATGCCGGTGATGCCGGTGAAATTCCCCGCCGCCATCAAGTCGCGGTCCTGGCCGTAATCGTTGTCCGGCGTCCGCGCGACGCTGCGGTAATGCTCGTCCAGATCGACACCCACGGTGGCGCGGTTGAACTGGCGCCAGGCATCCTGATCAATGCCCTCTTCCTCGCTCCAGGCGATGAAGTGGAAATAGGTGCTGGTGTCGTCGCGGGGCACGATCACGCTGGTGATGTAATAGGCGTTGTTGGGTGGGATCAACGCGGTGAACGGCGCGATATAGGTGGTGATGCGCACATAGTCATGGGTCTGCGGGTTCAGCAGCGGCTTGCGGATCGCGGCATAGCGCATCCCGTAATTGGTCAGCTGCACCTGAATGCGCGGGCATTTGTCGGTCGAGGGCCGGGTCCAGCCCGCCTCGGTCGATTTGGCGCCGTCGGTACGGGCCGGCTTCATGTCCGACGAATGCAGGCTGGACGAATGGGCTGAATCGATCTGCCCTTCCAGAACCTGAGCCCAGTTGCAGGGCAACTCGATCTTGACGATGCTGACCTTGGCCTTGTCGCTCGGCGCCCAGGCCGGGGCCTCGAATTCCGGCATCTCGCCTTCGGGGCCCATATAGACCCAGACGAAACCGCCGGCTTCGCGTACCGGATAGGCCTTGTGCTTGACCTTGTCGGCAAAGCCGCTGCCCTCTGGTTCGGACGGCATATCGGTCACGTTGCCATCCGGGTCGAACAGCCAACCGTGATACAGGCAGCGCAGCCCGCAATCCTCGTTCCGGCCGTAAACCAGCGATGCTTTGCGATGCGCGCAGAATTCGCCGATCACGCCGACGCGACCTTCGGTATTGCGGAACGCCACCAGATCCTCGCCGAACAGGCGCACCCGTACCGGCTTGCCGCCCGGCGTCTCGACCTGTTCCAACAACACGGCCGGCACCCAGTAGCGGCGCATGTACTGGCCCATCGGGGCGTCGCCCTCGACCCGGCACAGCAGTTCGTTTTCGTCTTTGGTCAGCATCTGCGGTCCTCCCGAAATCTGTCTCGAAAAAGCTTAGTCATCTAACTACTATTCCTTCCCACCTCTGTCAAGCCGACGCGCCACAGAGGGATCATTTCGGCGCGGGGCCCGATTGGGTTTGACGAAGGCCGCGTACTTAAATTAGTTAGTTGCCTAATAGGTTGGCCCGCTCCGGGTCGCCCGACCCCACCACGGTTCCGCGTACGGAACCCCGCAAACGACCCCAGGGAGGTTCCCATGCCCAAGCTTTCGCTCACCATCGCCTGCGAGAATTACGACCGCGTTCAGCCGATTCGCCGCGGCGAGGTGGACATTCAGGGGTGCGAGGTCAATTTCCTCGAACTCGGCCCCGAAGAACTGTTCTTCCGCGCATTGCGCCATGGCGAATTCGATGTGGCCGAACTGTCGCTCAGCTCCTACCTGCTCGGTGTGTCGCGCGGAAAGAACCCCTATATCGCGGTGCCGGTCTTCCTGTCGCGGCTGTTTCGCCATTCGGCGATCTACATTCGCAACGATCGGGGCATCACCCGTCCCGAGGATCTGAAGGGCAAGCGCGTCGGCGTCCCCGAATATCAGCTGACCGCCTGTCTGTGGGTGCGGGTTCTGCTGGACAGTGAATATGGGGTGGCGCCGGGCGATATTTCATGGATGCGCGGCGGGCTGCACGAATCCGGCCGGGTGGAAAAGATCAACCTCAATCTGCCGGCGGATGTGATCATCGAAAACATCCCCGCCGACGCCAATCTGAACGCGATGCTGGCCGCGGGCGAGATCGACGCGCTGGTCTCGCCGCGCCCGCCGCGCTGCTTTTCCGAAGGCCATGACAAGGTGCAGCGCCTGTTCCCCGATTACCGCACCGCCGAGGAAGCCTATTACAAAAAAACCGGAATTTTCCCGATCATGCATGTTCTGGGCATCCGCCGCGATCTGGTCGAGGCGCACCCCTGGCTGGCCAATTCGGTCTATTCGGCCTTCGTCGACGCCAAGGCCGCAACCCTGAAAGCAATGCACGACACCGCCGCGCTGAAGGTCACCCTGCCTTGGCTGATGGCGCATATCGAAGATACCGAAAAGCTGTTCGGTGCCGATTTCTGGCCCTATGGCATCGACCCCAATATTGCCGCGCTCGAAGCGATGGTGAAATACGCCCATAAACATGGCACCGCCGACCGGGCGCTGAGCATCAATGAGCTGTTCGTGCCCAGCACGCTGGAACGGTTCAAGGTCTGATCCACCCCGGCCCGCCTTAAAAGGAGAATTCCATGGCCCTGCTTCGCATCGAACCGATGCTGGATATCGAATCCGGCCTGTATTTCCTCGAAATCTACTATCCCGAAGGATCCGCGCGCCCCTTTGTGACGACCGAACCGCGTTACATGACGGCCGCAGCAGCCGAAACCGACGCAATTGCGACGATTTCGGCGAATGCCAGCATCCCGGGCGCGCCAGAAATCGCGAAATAACCGTCCCTGACGCACCGTAACACGGCCCCGAATGGGAAAGCGCGCTGTCTTTCCCTGTAAAGAATGTGGTTGTATTGTGGCGATTCTATCGTTTGACTACATTCAATCATCTATCACGCCCGCACAGCTTGAATGACGCTCCTGCCGGGCCGCGCATTTCGGAGGAACGACGCTGGGAACGAAACTGAACCTTTCCGCGGGCGAACAAGAAGAGATCCTGGGCGATCTGCCGAAATTCGAGAAAAGCCTTGGCTATCAGGTCCGCCTGACCCATCGGCTGATGCAGCGGCATCTGGCCAAGCAGATCGAACCGCACGGCGTAACGCTGGGCATGTGGTATTTCCTGCGCGCGCTGTGGACCGAGGACGGTCAGACCCAAAAGGAACTTTCCACCACCGTCGGCACGATGGAGCCGACGACCCTGAACGCCATCAAGGCGATGGAGGCCGCCGGCATCGTGCGCCGCGTGCGCAACGACGCCGACCGACGCAAGATCAATATTTACCTGACCCCCCGCGGACAGGACCTGCGCCAGATCCTGCTGCCCGCCGCCCACAACGTCATTGCCAATGCCACGCACGGCTTTTCCGACGAAGAGCGTGAACAACTGCTGCGAATGCTGGGCGCGGTGCAGCGCAACGTATCCGAAGAGCTTTCCAAACACGCCAACGGCAACGACGACATCGCGATCTGACGGGCGTTACAGCCCGACGATCTGCACCCCTTCGGCCTTCAGTTCCTCGATCACCGGTTCCAGGTGGTGAAACGCGGTGTTGGTGATCGGCAGACCGCAGTAAATCGCCTGCTGCATAAAGATTTCCTTGATATCGTCGACGCTCATGCCCGCCCGCAGCGCGGCCTTCAGGTGCATGGTGAACTCTTCCCACCGGCCCAGACCCATCATCGTTCCCAGCACCAGAATGCGCCGCGTGCGATGGTCAAAACCCGGCCGGGTCCAGATTTCGCCCCAGCCATAGCGGGTGATGAAGTCCTGAAAATCCTTGTTCAGCGGCGTGATCGCCTTGTTGGCCGCATCCACATGGGCGTCGCCCAGAACCTGGCGCCGCACCTTCATGCCCGCTTCATATGTGTCGGTCGTCATCTCGCATCCTCCATTTCCTGAAATCAGTCGCAGGTGCCCGCGATCACCGATCTGTCGCGCAGCCCCGCAATTTCGCGCCCCGACAGGCCCAGCACCTCGGCCAGCACCTGTTCGGTATGTTCGCCCAGCTTCGGTGCGCGCACCGGCACCCCGCGGTCGCCGCTGGAATAGCTCGCCGCCGACCCCGCCGACAGATAGCGCGTGCCGCTGGCCTGTTCGATCTCGGCCAACATCGGATTAGCCGCTGAAAACCGCGGATCGGTGTCAAGCGCCCGTTTCAAACTCTGATACGGTCCCCAGGTCACACGGTGCGCCGCCAGCAGCGCCGTCAGATCGTCAAAGCGAAGCTTGCCAATCGCCGCCTCGAACAGCGGGAACAACGCCTCGCGATGGGTGAATCGCAGCCCTTCGTCGGTGCCCAGTTCGACCCCAAGCGCACGCTCGACCTGCGCCACCTGATCCCCCAGGTTCAGCGCGGCGACCGCGTTGCGCCATTGCGGTTTGGTCAGGGCGATCAGCATGATCCGGCGGCCGTCCGCGGTCACGAAATCCCGCCCGAACGCGCCGAACAGATCATTGCCATGGCGCGCCCGGTCCGCGCCGCTCAGCGCGACCTCGCCGAACTGTCCCAGATTGGCCACCGCCGCAATCGCCACATCGCCCAGCGGCACCCGCACCTCCTGCCCGGCGCCGGTCATCCGCCGGTGCCGCTCGGCCGCCAGAAGGGCAAAGGCAGCATAGGCCCCGGCCAACAAATCCCAGGCCGGCAGAACATGGTTCACAGGCCGGTCGCTGTCGGCAAATCCGGTCAGGTCGGGGATACCCACCGCCGCGTTCACGGTGTTGTCCATCGCGTTCTGCCCGTCGCCCCAGCCCATCACCCGGACCGTGATCATATCCGCCCGCCGCGCCGTCAGCGCCGCATGCGACAGGAACCCCTCGGCCGGGTGGTTGGTCACGAACACGCCCGCCTCGGGTCCCGGCGCGGTGGCGATCGCCAGCGCCAGCTCGCGCCCCTCGGGGCTTTTCAGGTTCAGTACTACCGATTTCTTACCCTTGTTCAGCCCTTCCCAATACAGGCTGTGGCCGGTGGTCCCGGTGCGCGGCCAGCGCCCATAGTCGGGCCCACCGCCCAGATGGTCGAACCGGATCACCTCGGCCCCGAGCTGGCCCAGATACATGCCGGCACTCGGCCCCGCGATAAAGGACGCGCCTTCGACGACACGCATTCCGGTCAGGATCTGAAACATGGCAAATCTTCTCTGGTTGGTCCGGCGGCGCGCATCGCCCGGCAGGGCTGCACCCTAGGAAGGTCTGAGGGTTTCATCGCTGCCTGTCTAGGCTCCGGCACCCGGATAGGGAATGGACCGGCCCCCCCGATTACTTGGACAGTTCCGGCCTAGCGCCGGTGCTGGCCGCGAAACGCGGTCGCGTTGCGCCCTGCCTTTTGCGCAAAGAAACGCGAGAAATAGGCCGGGTCGTTGAACCCCAGTTGCAACCCGATCTCGGCCACCGACAGCGGCGTATAGATCAGCAGCCGCTTTGCTTCCATCAACAGCCGGGTGTGCAACAGTTTGCGCGGCCCCTGCCCCACCGTCGCGACACAGACCGCATGCAGACGGTCGGGCGTCACACCCAAAGCCCCGGCATAGCGGGCGATCGGCCAATGCTCCTTGAAATGGGCCTCGTTCAGATCGCGGAACTGCTGATAGATCCGCGCATCGGTGATCTTGACCGGCCGGCTGACGGTCTGGATCATCGCCAGCCGGCCCACGCCGATCAGCATCAGCCGCAACAATGCCTCGACCGCGCCCCGGCTATGGGGCCGACGGTCCCGTATCTCTTTTTCCAATAGCGACAGCAGATCGGGCAGGGCCGCGCCGTCCGGCTGATCCGGGGTCAGCGTGCGGCACACGAAACTTTGCATCACCGCGCGCAGAAAGGTTTCATCCGACGCCTGCGCAATGGCCGCGGCCAGATAGTCGGTCGATACCGTCAGCACCAGCCCCTTGCTGGGGTTGTCGAACGTGAACCCGTGCACCACCCCCGCCGGCAGCCAGACCACCGTGCCCGCCGGAATGTCATGCGCGTCATTGTCGACGGTGACACGACCCGCGCCGCTTTCCAGCCAGATCGCCTGATACAGTTCCAGATGCCGGTGCATCCCCACATTCCACGACGCGGTGGCCGGGCTGTGTTCGATTCTTTCGATATGGGCCAGCCCGTCGCTTTCAGGCTGCTCGTCATATCCATACAGCCCGACAACGGGCACATCGGCGCCTCTTTGCATCGGTTCCCCCCTGAACGCGCGTGCGGTCCACCCGGTTTCGTCCAAGTCAAACTTCCGAGTGTCCATTCCATTTCCGGGCAATATAGACAAAATTGCATAGGGAGCTAAGAGCTATTTTCGAAGGTCGCGCCGGGATACCCCGGCCAGCCCCGAAAAGGGAGGAACCGATGTCACTGATAACCCCGTATAACCACGAGGAAGAGGGCGTGCAGCCGCCGTTGCTGTACCCCGATTACAAATCATCCGTGGGCCGCGCGCCCTCGAAGCCGCTGATCCCCCTGCCCCAGACCCTGACCGAAATCACCGGCCCGGTCTTCGGCCACGACCGGCTGCGCCCCAACGACAGCGACCTGACCCGTCAGGGCAAGGCCCCGCCGATCGGCGACCGGATCATCGTCATGGGCCGTGTAACCGATGAAAACGACCGTCCGATCCGCAACACGCTGATCGAGATCTGGCAGGCCAACGCGGCGGGCCGCTATTTCCACCCCAACGACACCCGCGACGTGCCGCTGGATCCGAACTTCACCGGCGGCGGCCGCGCCGTGACCGATGACGATGGCTGGTACCGCTTCATCACCATCAAGCCGGGCCGCTATCCGTGGCATAACCATGAAAACGCCTGGCGCCCGGCGCATATCCACTTTTCGCTGTTCGGGCCCAGCTTCATCACCCGGCTGGTGACGCAGATGTATTTCGAGGGCGACGCCCTGCTGCCCTATGACCCGATCTATCTTCAGGTGCCCGAGGCGCACCGCCACAAGCTGATCTCGCATTTCGACTATGGTATCACCGATCATGAGATCGGGATCGGCTTTCGGTTCGACATCGTCCTGCGGGGCCGTGCGCAAACCCCGTTCGAGGAGGACACCCATGAGCACTGAATCGATCTGGCAGACCGTCGGCCCGTTCTTCCATCACGCACTGCCCTGGGAAGGCGGCGGCGACATGGCCACCGACGCGACCAAGGGCCAGCATATCCGCCTGGTCATCACCGTGACCGACGGGCTGGGCCAGCCCGTGCCCGACGGCATGTTCGAGCTGTGGCAGGCCGATAGCTTCGGCGCGTTCGCCCATCCCGACGATGACCGCGGCACCGATCATGACGAAAACTTCGCCGGCTTCGGCCGCGCCGCCATTGGCGACAATGGCACGTTCGTCTTCAACACCATCATTCCGGGCCGCGTGCCCGGCCCCGGCAATACGCTGCAGGCACCGCATATCGACACCGCCTTCTTCGCGCGCGGGCTGGTCCGGCGGCTGGTGTCGCGGATCTATTTCGAAGGCGATCCCGCCAATGACGAAGACCCGGTGCTGAACATGATCGACCCGGCCCGCCGCCCCACCATGATGGCTCGCAAAAGCGGGACAAATCCGGCAGAATGGCACTGGAACGTGGTGCTGCAGGGCGACGGCGAAACCGTCTTCTTCTCGGTCTGACGCCCGCCGCATCCCTGCGCCATCGGACACTCAAAAAGAAAGAACATTCCATGAGACCCGTCATCATCTCGGTCGCGATCACCGGCTCGGTCCCGAAAAAGAAGGACACCCCCGCGGTGCCCGTCACGCCGTCAGAACAGATCGAATCAACGCATCAGGCCTATGAGGCCGGCGCCGCGCTGGTGCATATCCATGTGCGCAACCCCGACGAATCCTCCTCCTCCGACCCGGCACTGTTCGCCCAGGTGCAGGACGGTATCCGCAAGCATTGCCCCGGCATGATCGTGCAGTTTTCCACCGGCGGGCGTGGTCGCGACCCCCAGGCACGCGGCAGCGCGCTGTATCTGAAACCCGACATGGCATCGCTGTCCACCGGCTCGGTCAACTTCCCCAACATCATTTTCGAAAACCCGCCCACGCTGGTGCGCAGCCTTGCCGGCGACATGCAAGAATTCGGCATCAAACCCGAGATCGAGGTGTTCGATCTGTCGATGATCCACGCCACCCGCAGCCTGATCGAAGAGGGCCTGCTGAACGGCACGCCACATCTGCAATTCGTCTTCGGCATCAAGAACGCCCTGCCTGCCGAACGCCCCATTCTGGAGCTGCTGGTGGCCGAGGCGCGGCGCGTTCTGGGCGATTTCACCTGGACCGCCGCCGCCATCGGCCGGCATCAGGCCGAGGTCGCCGGCTGGGCGGTCGAAATGGGCGGCCATGTCCGCACCGGGCTGGAGGATAACATCCGCATCAGCGCCACCGAACTGGCCCCCAGCAATGCCGCGCTGGTCGAAATCGCAGCGCGCACGATCCGGGAACACGGCGATAAACCCGCCTCGCCCGCCCAGGCCCGCAGCCTTCTGGGCCTGCCCGCCTGAACCGGGCCGCCCGGTAACCTTGTGCGCCGGACCCCGCTGCGCGAACGCCGCAGCGGGGTCCGGCCCCTGGAATAAGCCCAAATCCTCTTTGCCCGTCGGGCCGAAAGGCCCGGTTCGCCGGCCTGCGCCATGCCTTCTGCGCAAATGCCCCAACGATAGATAGGTTATGCCCCGCTCGTGATGCTGTTTGAATGGCGTAAAATACCGGCCACAGACCGATACCCCCGGCCGATCCCGTTTGACAGGAGGACCCCAACGGCATTCGAACTTCCCCAAGTGGAACCGCCAGCGCATGTGCCCGCAGAGCTGGTACAACCGTTCCCGTTCATTTTCGGCATGACCACTGACAAGGATCCTTTTACCGATCTGGCGAAATCGGTGCATGCGGGGCCGGAAATCTTCTATGCGCCCCATGCCTATCCCGGCGCCACGCCCGCCTGGGTTCTGCGCCGCGCCGAGGATCTGAAAAAGGTCTATTTCGATACCGAGCATTTCTCGAACAAGGGGTTTTCGCCCTTCGCACGGCTGATCGGCGAAACCTGGGGCAGCGTTCCGGCCGAAACCGATCCACCCCTGCACGCGCTGTACCGCGCCTTCGTGAACCCGATCTTCACCCCCCAAGGCGATGACCGCGCTGGAAGGCAAGATTCGCGACTATGCCCGCAGATATGTTCTGGGCTTCAAGGATGCCGGCGAATGCGAATTCATGGGCGATTTCGCCTTCGAATTCCCAATCAAGGTGTTCATGGAACTGATGGGCCTGCCGCAGGACCGCACTGCCGAATTCCTGGAATGGGAAACCGGCCTGCTGCACAGCAATGACCTTCAGGTCATCGCCGGGGCCACCCGCAAGGTGGTCGATTACCTGCGTGGCGAAATCGCCGACCGCCGCGCCACCCCGCGCGACGACCTGATCACCTATGGCGTCCAGGCCGAAATCGACGGGCGCAACCTGACCGAGGACGAAGTGCTGGGCTTTTGCTTCAACCTGTTCATCGGCGGGCTCGATACGGTTTCGACCCATATGGGCCTTCAGTTCCGGCACCTGGCCACCCACCCCGCACATCAGGCGCAACTGCGCGCCGAGCCCACGCTGATCCCGGCGGCGATCGATGAGATGATGCGCGCCTATCCTGCCGTCACCACTTTCCGCACCTGCATCAAGGAATATGAGATCAAGGGCGTGAAGATGATGCCGGGCGACAAGGTGGTGATGAGCACGACCCTGGCCGGACGCGACCCCGAAGAGTTCGAGAACCCCGACGAGGTCCGCTTTGAACGTGCGGCGCGGGGGCTGAGCTTCGGCTACGGGCCGCATCTGTGCGTCGGGATGCATCTGGCGCGGCGTGAAATGCGCATCGCGATGGAAGAGTTCCTGGCCAACATCCCCGAATTCCGTCAGGCCGAAGGCCATGTTCCGATGACTCGCCTGGGCATGATCACCCCCGTCGATCTGCCGCTGCGCTGGCAAGCCGCCTGAACCCGAAGGATAGAGACGTGCCAATAATCACCTATGTGCAGCCCGACGGAACCCGCCAGGTCTTTGTCGATCCCGCCTGGGCCGCCAAGGTGCCCGCGCCCGAAGTGCTCGAAGAATCGATGCTCGAAGGGCTCGATGCCGAAGGCCGCCGCCTGTCGTGCCAGATCGAGGTTACAGAGGCGCTGGACGGGCTGGTGGTGCGGGTTCCCGACCGCCAGTACTGAACCCACCTGAAAATTGGGGCGGATAGTGCCTGAACAGCGCTATCCGCCCCTGACCCGGGCCATCCCCCCGCGCGCGCCGTGGACGGATGACCCTGGATAAAGGGGTGCGGGTCGTCCGCTCAGAACACCTCGAACAGGCCCGCGGCCCCCATGCCGCCCCCCACACACATGGTCACGACCACATACCTGGCCTTGCGCCGGCGCCCTTCCAACAACGCGTGGCCGGTGCAGCGCGCACCGGTCATGCCATAGGGGTGGCCAATCGAAATCGCCCCGCCATTGACGTTGAACCGTGCCGGATCGATGCCCAGCGTATCGCGGCAATACAATGCCTGCGAAGCGAAGGCCTCGTTCAACTCCCACAGATCGATATCGTCCACCGTCAGCCCGTGCCGCGCCAGCAGGCGGGGCACCGCGACCACCGGGCCGATCCCCATCTCGTCGGGCTCGACCCCGGCGGCGGCAAACCCGCGAAAGGCACCCAGCGGCGCCAGCCCGCGCCGTTCGGCCTCGCGCGCTTCCATCAGCACCAGCGCCGCCGCACCATCGGAAAACTGCGACGCATTGCCCGCCGTGACCGACTGGCCCGGCCCGCGCACCGGGTCCAGCCCGGCCAGCTTTTCCAGCGTCGTGTCGGGGCGGTTGCATTCGTCGCGCGCGACGGTGACCTGTTCGGTACTTTCTGCGCCGGTGTCGCGATCCTTGCGGATCATGTTCACCGTCATCGGCACGATCTCGTCGTCGTACACCCCGGCCTGTTGCGCCGCCGCGACCCGCTGTTGCGAGGTCAGCGCATAATCGTCCTGCGCCGCGCGGCTGATCCCATAGCGCTGCGCCACCACGTCCGCGGTCTCGACCATCGGCATCCACAGCGCGGGCCGGGTCGCCATCAGATGATCTTCGGTAAAGTGATGCATGTTGCGGTGGCCGCCCATCTGCACCAGCGAAATGGATTCGACCCCCCCGCCCGCGGCCACCTCCAGCCCGTCATGGATGATCGACCGTGCCGCGATCGCCACCGCATTCAACCCCGAGGCACAGGCCCGGCTGACCGTGGCCCCCGCCGTGCTGACCGGACATCCGGCCCACATCGCCGACAGCCGCGCGATGTTGAAACTGGTCGCGCCCTCGGGATGGGCGCAGCCCATCGTCACATCCTCGACCGCGCCGGGCTCGATCCCGGCCCGCGCGATGGCGTGTTTGATCGCATGACCGCCAAGGGCTGCGCCATGTGTGGTGTTGAACCCGCCGCGCACGGATTTCGCCAATCCCGTGCGCGCGTAGGAGACGACGACCGCTTCCCTCATAAGGTGAAATCCTTCCCTGTATCCCGGCCCATGGTGTCAGATCATCGCGATGCCGCCGGACACGCCGATATGCTGGCCGGTGACATAAGCGGACTCGGGCGCGGCGAAAAAGGCGATCGCGGCGGCAACTTCGGTCGGGTGGGCCAGCCGACCGATGGCGGTGGGACTGGCCCCGGCCATCGCGGCCAGATCCTGCATCACCTCGGGCGGGTTCCAGGACGGATCGCGCGGCGCACCCAGGCTGGCCGCTTCCGGGTCGCCATCTGCGGCAGAGTCGATGCCGCCGGGCGAAACGCAGTTGACGGTAATGCCCCGGCGCGCGTTTTCGCCGGCCAGCGTCGCGGTCAGCCCGACCATCGCCCCCTTGCCCACGCCCCCCAGCACCGTGTGAAACGGGGTGCCCAGCCGCCAGGCCTCGCCCGCGACATTGACGATGCGCCCGTATCCCTGCGCCTGCATCTGCGGCAATACCGCCTTGCAGCAGCGCAGCGTGTTCCAGACGTTCCAGTTGACCGCCTTTTGCAGCAAGTCTTCGGAAAAATCCTCCAGCCGCATACGGATCAGGGCGGCGGCGTTGTTCACCAGCGTGTCGATCCGGCCGAATTCATCCACCGCGCGGGCGGCCATCGCCTCGGCCAGGTCGGGCTCGGACAGATCGCCGATCATGGTGGCAAAGCGGCGGCCGGTTTCGCGGTGCAGCCGCTCGGCGGTACGGGCCAGGCGTGCCTCCTGTATGTCGCACAACAGCAGGTCGGCGCCTTCCTCAGCCAGGCGGCGGGCGATAACGCGGCCCAGCCCCTGGGCGGCACCGGTCACGATCGCGCTGCGACCCTCCAGGCGGCGGCATTGGGTGGTCACGGCATAGGGCGCCGTCATTGGCGCAGTGTCGTTTGGGGTTTGGCTGGTCACCGGATCGGATCTTTCGCAATTGGGGTGGCACGCGGCCCCGCCGGGGAGAGTGGAGGGACCGCGGCGAACAAGTTCAGATGATGATACTGACCTTGCCCTGTGGATTGAGCACCTCAAGATCCAGAACCGCCTTGCGCTCGATGAACTGGAAACCGTCCTGCACGGGCGCGATCCGGTGCTCGTAATGCCCGACATAGGTGTCCATCCGCCCATGCCGCATACGGAACACCGCAAAGTTGGCGCTCAGGACGATCTCGTCCGCATCCTGCGACAGGATCCGCAGGTTGGAGACCAGCCGCCGGGTGCGCGAGCGCGGATTTTCCGACCACATGGAACGGCCGGAAAACTGGTTCACCCGCGATCCCAGCCGGGTCATGTCGTCATGCACCAGATAAAGGCTGTCCTGCGGCCCCTTCTCGGGCGAGTCCAGCGAGGGGATGCAATAGATTGCATCCTCGCGGAACAGCTTCAGCCAGTCGGCAAGCTGCCAGCTGTCAAGCAGCGCGGCCTCGTCGAACAGGAACTGCTCGACGGCTCTGTAGGTATCGGTTGTCATGGCGCGAACTCCTTTATTCGGCCGCGGCCAGCATGGCGGCGCTTTTTTCGATGCCGGGTTCGAAGTCCGGGTCCATCAACTCGGCCCAGCGACGCCACACCGCACGCATCTGCAGCTCGTCATTGGCAACCGCCCCGCCGGGACGGCCCATGCCCTTGGACAGGTCGTTATACGGCACACCGGCGGCGGCGAACCCGCGCTGGCAGTTTTCCAGCGCCTCGACATCGTCGGGTGTGCCGAAACCGGCCGGCCCAAGGAACGAGATGAAGTTGCCGAACCGTGCCTCGCGCAGTTCGGGGCTGTCTTCGGCCCCGACAATCGCCCAGGCGCGGCACTCCAGGTCGTCGGGCGCCACCGGATAGAAGGTACGGATCGTGCGCCAAGACGAAATCATCACCGTATTGGGGAAGATCAGCAGGTTCTGGCTGCGGCCCAACAACTGGGCGGCCCGATCGGCGCCGAACTTTTCGACCAGCGCCTTGTTGAGCTTGGCGAACACCTCGGGCTTGTCGGAAAACAGCGGCAGCGGCCCGATCGGCGTGTCGATCACCGCATGGCCGTAATCGAAGGTTTCGACCCGGTTCTGATCATCCCCGCGGGCGATCTTGCGCCAGGCGTCCAGATCGGCGCCCACGTCGGTCAGAAACTCGGTGAAAAAGCGCATATGGGTGAAATGCCCGTGATAAATATCGGCGCTGTTTTCCAGCAGCAGCTTCCAGTTGGCCTTGATGTTATAGGCCTGCTCGCCGGCGGCGATGACCGGATCGGCCACCGCGATATCAAGCATCGAGTCGATATAGGGGATCGCGCCGCCCAGATAGGTGCGCAGATCGACGATATCGGGTTTCATGCTCAGGAAATACAGCCCGCGGTAGTGTTCCAGACGCGGCGGCCGGCCCAGCCCCAGCTTGGAACGGTCCAGCCCCGGCCCATAACCCACCGGATCGGGCACCACGGCCAGTTCGCCTTTCGTGTTGAAGGCCCAGCCGTGATAGAAACAGGTGAACCGGTCGGCCTGACCGCGACTGCCGCGGCAGACCGAATTGCCGCGATGCGGGCAGCTGTCGAAAAAGACCCGAACCTCGCCCTCGCCGTCGCGCACGAAGATCACCGGCCGCCCGCCGACCTTGCGGGTCAGGAACGACCCCGCCTCGGTCAGCTCGGACTCGTGACCGACATAAAGCCAGCACTGATCGAACACCCGCTGGCGTTCCAGTTCCCAGATCGCCGGGTCGGTAAAGGCCTGGCGGTTTACCTTGAATGTCGCATTTGCCAAGTCATCGATGACGACCGGTGCGTCGACCTCGTTCATATGCAGTTCCATGATCAACCTCCCATGATTGCCTGTGCCGCGCGCTGACCGGCGCAGCCGCCGGTACAGCCCGGCTTGCAGCCTTCGGCCACGATCGTGTTGCGCAGAATGCCGATACCCTCGATCTCGACCTCACAGACATCGCCCGGCGCCATATAGACCGGCGGCTTGCGGGTCAGGCCGACGCCTTCGCATGTGCCCATGATCACCACGTCGCCCGGATAAAGGGTCATGCATTCCGACAGGATCACCACCGCCTGGGCCACGCCGAAGATCATGTCGCCGGTATTGGCATCCTGCATCACCTCGCCGTTCAGCCGGGTCTGGATCCGCAGCCCGGCCGCGCCATCAGGCAACTCGTCCGGGGTCACCAGTTCGGGGCCAAAGGCGCCCGTTTCATCGAAATTCTTGCCAAGCGCCCATTGCGAGGTGCGCAACTGAAAGTCGCGCAGCGATCCGTCATTGAAACAGGCATAGCCCGCAACACAGGACAGCGCCTCGTCGGGGGTGGCGTGGCGGGTCTCGCGGCCGATGACGAAGGCCAGCTCGCATTCGAAATCAAGCTGGGTCGACGCATGTGGCCGCACCAGCGGCTGTTCATGCGCGGTCAGGCTTGACGGGCCGCGCAGAAAGACGGCGGGAAACTCCGGCTCGGCGATCTCCTCATCCGCGCCAATCTGGCCCAGATGCACCGCGCCCTCCTGGGCATGGGCCATATAGTTCGCACCCAGGCAGACGATCTTGCTGGGCCGGTCCGACGGCGGCAGAAAGTGCAGCCCCGAAAACGGATGCCGCGCCGCATCGGGCGCCCCGGCCACGGCCGCCGCTGCCGCCTTCAGCGTCTCGGGCCCTGCGGCCAGAAATGCGTTCATCTCTTGCGGCAAATCCGGCGCGGCCACCGAAAGATCCACAACCTCGTCGCCGTCGCGCACACCGATCCGGCGTACGCCATCCAGCAAAAACTGAACAATTCTCATAGTAATCCTCCCATATCCAGCATCATCGATTTTATTGCCAAGTCAATCTATAATATCGATTATTTTGGCAAGACCGAAAAAGCGGCAAGGTCCTCCCCTCGCCGCCCCTCCGTGGCGCGCTCAACCGATTGCGTAATCCTCGATCTTGCCGATCTTGCCCATGCGCGGGTCCAGGGGGGCCGCCCAACTGTCGGCGGCCTGGGGCCGGCGGGTCAGTCGCCGCGGCGCGCGGGCGAAATCCTCGGAGAATTCTTCCATCCCGAAGCTGTATTCACAGGTCAGCCCGTCGGGGTCGAGGAAATACAGAAACACACTGCCCGAGGCAGGGTGCCGCCCCGGTCCGAAGACGATCGGCACGTTTTCACTGTTCAGCCGGTGTATCGCCACGCCGACATCGTCGATCTCGGACACCATGAAATTCGTGTGGTGATAGACGTTCTTTTCCGCCCGCCCGATGCCGATTCCGTGGTGGTACGGGTTCGGGAATGGGCGCATGAAGGTAAAGGTATCGTCGATCGTGTCGGATTCAGCAAAATTCAGCACGTCCTTGTAAAAGGACACCGCCGCGTCGAAATTCGGCGTGGCATAGACGACATGCCCCAGACGCTGAATCTTGGCGACGGTCGGCTGAAAGAAGTAATGCGCATCCGGCGGGGTGTTCAGATAGAATTCGACCACCGCCTGGGTGTTGGGCTCGATGATCCGGGTCGCACGCAAAAGGCCACGCTCGCTGCATTCCCCGTCGGACAGAATTTCGAACGGAACGCCATTATCCGCAAGCTGCTTTTCCAGCACATCGAACTGGTCGACGCTTTCAAGCATCCAGCCTGCGCGCTTGTGGCCCGGCTCGGGTGCTTTGCGCAGGGCAACATTATAGGGATCGTCCCCGCAGCGCAGCAAAACCGCGCCATCGGCCCCCTGCCCCACATATTCAAGTCCGATGACACGCTCATAGAAATCGCGTGAGCGTGCCATGTCCGAGACGTTCAATTCGACATAGCCGAGCTTTTTGTATCGTAACATTCAATCCTCCCAGATCGTTGAGTCTGCTCCCGCTGAATATCGGGAATCCTATATTATCATCCAAATTATCGACAATATAAAATTATTCAAGCGCTTTGATTCCAGAGGGTCGGACCGAACCGCATATCAGACGCTTGGCTGGGTATTGGCAGAGGGATGACGGTATACAGGCCACAGCGCTGGTGCTTGTCAAATGGGACTGTGGCCTTGGGGGCGGGATGCGGTAAGGTTTGGGCGTTGTCGGTGTCTGTGTACCCCACGGAATAACCTGCGGGGCCGCGATGCGTACCGGCAAGCTCGGCGCATAGGGCGGGTCAATTTACCGATTGGTTTCCACCATATTTCAATGGGTTACCTCTTCAACATGCATTATCGAAACATTTTGCATCGCTCTTCGCCAGAGACCCCCGCCGGGACGGTTGGAACCCGAATTTTCATCGGTCCCCCCGCCCCCAAAACCAGAATCGCCTGGTTGACAGCTGTCAACTCCCTGCCCCGCCGCCTTCATGCCGCTTGTTGCTCCGAGGTATTCAACAGCGCCATGACCATCGGCCCCGGCGTGAACCTGCCGGCCTCGGCTTGTTCGATCAGGGTTCTGAAATACCCGCCCGGGCTTCGGATTTCCGAAACCTTTTGCAAGATACAGGCAAGCGTGATCGATGCGTTTTCGGCACCCATGGCGGCCTGCGCCCGGGCCCATAGGTCGGGTTTGATTCCCATCATCCCGCACAGAAAGCCCGCGACCCCGACCAGCTGATGCCAATGCCGGATTGCATCCTGATGATATGGCAGGATATCGGGACATGCTTTCAGGATCACGGCAAGCGGCAGCCGGGTATCGCGTTTGTCGTGGGTTTTCTTTTCTACATGGTTTGTTGCCTGAGCCTGAGTCGCAACAGTTGTGGGTTCGACCTTTTCCACAGCATCTTCAGATTCATAAGTTTCTGTATTTGTATTCTGATAGTGCCGCTCATTTTCGCGGTCATTGCCGCCCATTTCTTCTGTATCGGCGCTTTGGAAATCACTCAGACGTTGGGTCACGATCTGCCGCAGGTCGGTCAGTTTCAGATGAACTTCCCGCAATTGATCCATCGAAAGTTTGCGCCGCAGGGCTTTGGAAAACTCTGCAAGCCGGGTTTCGACTTCGTCCCATTTTCCGACAAGGTCTTCCGCGCGGGCAAAGTCGATCAGTTTGTAGACGTCCCGACGCAGCAGGGAGGTTTCCTCGCGCAGGTGTTTGAACCGGTCCGTCGCGGCGCGGGTTTCCGCGGCGTTGCGCACGATCTCGGCGGCACGGACGAGCAGGGGGCGCAGGTCAAACCCGAAGGCCCGCACCACATCGCCCGACCGGTCCCGGGCGGCGTAACGCTTGCCGTTGGGGCTGTCATGGCGCTGGATCAGCCCGGCCTCGACCAGGGCGGCAAGGTGCCGGCGCAGGGTGCTTTCGGCCATGCCATGCGCGCGATCCGATAGGGTGGCGTTCGAGGGGAATACGATCAGTGAGCCCGCATCCTCAAGCGTGGCGCCACGGTGAAAGGACAAAAGCGCATTCAGAACCGTCAGGTCGCGATCACTGACGCCGAACGCGGCGCGGGCGGTGCACAGCTCGCGGAACAGATCCCATTTGTTGATGTGGCTGATCGCGGCCTCGGCGCGGGCGCGTTCGGCGTTTTTCATCAGGGCAGCCGTCAACGGCCGCCGCCCGAAGGGCGTCGTGGTGATTACATCCATTTTTTATTGTCACGAGACAAAACTTTCACGCCCGTCGGACTCGACGCCTGTTGACAGCTGTCAACCTTAGCCCTTAAATTCGGAAGTGCGAAAACACGAACTCAAGGCCTCTGGGGATGTCATTCCTCGGGGGCTTTTTGTTTGGGCTGTCTCTTTGTGCCTCCTTGTTTACTGCTCAATTATCCCGCCGGGGCGGGCCTCTTCATTCGCCGCGGCTTTGTTGCCACTGGCGGTGAATCTCTGCGAAATTCTCGACCAGCCAATCGTCGAACCCGTCGGCGGTCTTCTTCTGAAAGATCAGGGTGGTTTTGCCCGCCGCGCGGCTGATCTGCGCGAGGTTGGCGCCATTGTCGCCCTGAAGGTAGGATTTCGATTTGCCCTTGCTTTGGGCCTTGGTCGCCTGCGCCTGCCGGTCGGGCAGGGAGAGCGCGGCAAACACGCCCTCGAACCGTTTGTCCGAGGTGTCGCCATCGGTTAGAAGGTTCACCAGCCCGATTGCCGAGGTGGTGTCGGTTTCGGTGACTTCCAGCAGATCGGCCAGCGCCAGCCAGCGGTCGCGCCCGACGGAAGGCGCGGCGCCGATGACCTCGATCAGATCCATCGGGATCCGGTCGGTAACCGAAATCATACGTGATATCAACGTCTTATCGACATGAAGCGCGTCGCAGATCACCTTGCGGTCATATCCGGCATCGCGCATCTGACGGGCAAAGTTGGCCTTTTCGATGAATGTCAGATCCTTGCGGGCCGAATTTTCCTGCCCCTGGGCCATGACCAGTTCGCGGTCGTCCAGATTGCGGACCATCGCCTTGACCGGCTGGCCCAGATCGCGCAGCGCCAGAACCCGGCGGCGGCCATAGACCACCTGAAACCGATCGGCGTTGTCGGGATGCGGGCGCACCAGAACCGGTACCTGTTGGCCGTAATCGCGGATCGAGGCAACCAGTGCCGCGTGATCGGCCGGGTCGTCGTCAAGCCGGTCGGTCAGGCCGCCAGCGTCGATCAGGGCAGGGTCTATTTCATTGACTGATCGGCTTTTCAGAGCCGCAATCGACTGACTTACCGCACCGATCGCACCCTTGGTATAACGGGGCGGCGCGGCGGGTTCGGCCGGTTTGTCCACGCCCGTGTCCGGGGGCGGGGTCATCAAATCCTTCAAAAGGTTCTTACGTGCCATCAGCGCCCCCATGCCTGCTGTATCAGGGCCTCGATCTCGCCATTCACATTGTTCAGCGACTCCATCGCGCGCTCATAGGTCGCGCGGGTGAATTGACCCTTTTCCACCTCGTAAAGGGTCTGTTTGGTGATGCCGGCGTCGGAAATCGCGGTGCTTTTCAGAACCGGATGATTGAGGACATATTCCCCGAACATCGAGCGCATGAAGCTGACCATCTGATTTTGCGGCCCGTCGCCGGGCTCGTACCGGGTGACCACATAGCGCATCCAGTCATAGGACATGTTTCCGCCGGCCTCTGACACCACGCCCAGCAGGTCCGAGGTCATCAGCAGGAACTGGCACATCGACATGACATCCAGCATTTGCGGATGCACGGTGACCAGCACCGCCGTGGCGGCCGACAGGGCGGACATAGTGAGGAACCCGAGCTGCGGCGGGCAGTCGATCACCACCAGGTCGTAATTCTGCTCGACCGTGGAAAGGGCATCGCCGACGCGGGTGAAGAACAGCGTTCCGTCGCGTTGGGACAGGGCGCGGGGGGTTTCATGCTCGAATTCCATCAGGTCCAGGTTGCCGGGCACGATGTCGAGATTGGTGAAATAGGTCTTCTGGATGATGTCGGCCAGCGGCACGGGATCGTCGTAGCGGATCGCGTCATAAAGCGTGCCGCCATCAAGCAGGTCGAATTCGGGCTGAAACCCGTGCAGCGCCGACAGGCTGGCCTGCGGGTCGAGATCGACCGCCAGCACGCGGTAGCCGTCAAGCGCGGTTTTCTGGGCCAAATGCGCGGCGGTGGTGGTCTTGCCCGAGCCACCCTTGAAGTTGATCACCACGATCACCTGAAGGTGGTCGCCCTCGCGCCGGCCGGGCAGATAGGTGCCGGGCACCTTGGCACCCTGTTCCAGCAGCACGCGCAGCGCCTGAATGTCCTGCGGCGAATAGAACCGCCGGCCGCCGCCCCGGATCTCGGGCGAGGGGCCCTTGCCGTCGAGATGCAGCTTGCGCAGATAGGCATCCTTGACGCCCAGCAAATCCGCCGCTTCGCCCGAGGTGAAGGTGCGCAGCTCTTTGCGGGCATTGGGCGGGAACAGCTGTTCGCGATGCGCCTGAAGCCGCTCGGACAGTTTTCGCGCGTGCTCTCCGACCAGTTGATCGATACGTTCCTTGGTCTGGGCCATTCTGCCTGCTCTCTGCTCGGCTTCCGTTTGTTACGAAATATGCCGTTTTATTCACTCGTTTCCGTAATTGAATGAACGCAGCGGGGGATTCTGGCAAGAAAAATCTGCTGTATCTTGTGTTTACCCGCTGTCAGACCACCAGATCCAAGCAGATTCCTCATGTTCATCATGGTGGCGGGCGGTCCGGCTGGCAACGCAAAGCGGGGCAGGGGGGCCCGATTCGGGGTGGCGATCGGGCCGCCCCGCCTTTCGATAGGTCCAACTTGCGCCCGATTCTGGTGAAGTCCGGGCGCAAGAGGGCAGGGGGGGGCGGTGCCGTTCGGGCTGGAAGCCTGCGCCGAATCGAACTGAAATAGCAGCGAGGAGAGGATCAATGACCAATATCGAGGATTTCACGCTTTCCGAGGCCAAGCGGGCCGAGATTTGCACCGGCCTGACCGCGCCGCAGGAAAAGATCGTGCGCTTTTGGATGGATCTGCATGATGTGCTGAACCGGGGCGATTTCGACGCGATGGACGATTTTTTTCATCCTGAAATGACCTATGGCAACCCGAACCGGCCCGATCTTGGCTCTTACGAAAGCTGGAAAGTGTCGCCGATGAAGCTGTGGGATATCTTTCCGCCCTGCGTCTATCGGACGGTGGATGCCTGGGGCAAGGGCGACGAG
The DNA here is from genome assembly GCF_054954595.1 of Actibacterium sp. D185-2. Lineage (NCBI taxonomy): Bacteria > Pseudomonadati > Pseudomonadota > Alphaproteobacteria > Rhodobacterales > Roseobacteraceae > Actibacterium > Actibacterium sp. D185-2. The sequence continues at coordinate 33,141 of NZ_JBPWNX010000009.1, read as the reverse complement.
CAGGTGACCGTGCTGTGCCATCACCACGGCAAGCACACCGGCGCGCGCTATTTCGGCAAGGAGCCGAGCGGGGCCGAGATCAACGTCTGGTGATATTCGACGATCACCATGAAAGAGGGCAAGATTTACCGCATCTTCTCGATCGCCGATGTTCTGGGGATGGTGATGGCGCTTGGCGTTGTCGATCCATTGCCGGCGAACCCCCACGACTGATCCGGCGAACGACCGGCGCGGGTGTGCTAGAGCGACATGCCACCCTCAAGCGGGATGACCGTGCCGGTCATATAGGCGGCGGCGGAGGAGGCCAGAAAGACGGCCAGCCCGGCCTTGGCCGCCGCATAGGCATAGGTTTCACGCGGCCCGATGCGGATGCCGCCGACAGAGCCGATATTGATCACGGTGGCGGGCCGTTCGGGGCGGGCCTGCGCGCGCAGCAGCGGCAGCGCCTTTTGGGTCAGGAAGAAGCAACATTTGAGGTTCAGATCGACGGTGCTGTCCCAGCTATCCTCGGGGTAGTCGTCCAGCGGCGCGTCGCAGATCGTGCCCGCGTTGTTGACCAGGATATCCAGATGCGCCTCATGCGCGGCCAGATCGGCGATCAGCGCGGTGATGCCGTCCAGCGAGGCCACGTCGCCGGGCAGGGCGACGATGTCGCCGCCGGTTTCGGCCCTGATCGCCGCCACCGCCGTGTCCAGCCGGTCGGCGGTGCGGGCGCAGGCATAGACCCGCGCGCCTGGATCAGGCATCGGTGATGTCCGTGATCAGCTTTACGGTGCCTTCGGGATCGCCGACCAGCAGCGCGTGGTCGCCGGGATGGGTATGCATCGTCCAGCCAAGCGCGCGGGCGCGGTCGTGCATCGGGCCCATCATCGAATGCGCGGCGGCAACGTAATCGACCGGGACGGTCAGGGTTTCGGCGCCCACCTCGACCGGGCATGTGGTGCAGCGCAGCGGCATGTCCGACAGGTGCTTGAGCAGCCAGTCCTGACGCTCGGCCGGCATCAGGAACGGATGCTCCTTGGCCATGCCGCGCTGCATTTCATGCACGCCCGAACCGACCGGCCCCTCGCCCGAGGCCAGCAGCGCGTCGAGCTGTTCGACCTCGGCGGGCGGCATCCCCATCAGCGCGTTGATCCGCTCGCCGCTGTTGAGCACCAGTGCGTCAAGATAGATCGCGCGGGCCACGCGGTTCGGCTGGGCCTTGACCACGCCGGGGGCGACGGTGCCCGAATAGCTGTGGGCGACGAGGACCACATCGTGCAGATCTTCGTATTCCAGCAGGTTGGCGATGTCGTGCACATGCACCGCATTGGTGGTGTCGCGGGACATCAGGTGTTCATGTTCGGCAAAGCCGGTATAGCTGGGGGTAAAGACCTCGTGCCCGGCGGCGCGCAGCAATTCGCGGACATATTTCCAGGTCCAGCCGCCCATGCCGCCACAGCGGGGTATCGGGGCCTGGCTCGATCAACTGGATTTCTGACCCGTGATCGGACACGAACGTGGCCCACCGCATCTTGTCTTCGCCGCCCTCGAAATCTTCGTAGCGCACGATGGGGTGCTCGGTCTGCCCCGGATCGAGCTGACCCAGAATCTTGGTCCAGTCCGCGATTGCACGGTCGAGATCGTGCACAAGAAGGCAGACATGTGCGAAAGGTCCGCTTGGCATTGGGGTCTCTCCGGTTTGGGTCAGCCGTATCGGCGCCAGATTGGACCTGTCACGGTTTGATGCCGCTCCTTTGATAGCATTTACTGCAACAAAGGAGACTGACTATGGGACTGAAACGGACGGACGAATTCCGTCAGGATGCAGTGCGTATCGCGCTGACCAGCGGACTGACGCGCAAGCAGGTTGCTGATGACTTGGGTGTCGAAAGACGATTTGAGGCTGGCCCAAGAGAATGACCGGCTTCGGCGCGGCGGGATACGCCGCGGTTCCGCAGGTTTTGAACTGTGTTCACTGCTCCGCGTGGCGGATCAGAAGGCGACGTTTTCACGCCCCTTGGTGCCCAGCATCCGGCGCGCCTCGTCCGGGGTGGCGATCTCTAGCGATAGCTCTTCCAGGATGTGACGGATCTTGGCGACCTGCTGGCCATTGGATTCGGCCAGCTTGCCCTTGGACAGGTAAAGGCTGTCTTCCAGCCCGACGCGTACATTGCCGCCCAGAATGGCGCCCATCGTCACCATCGGTGTCTGATGGCGGCCGGCGGCCAGGACGGACAGATAGTAATCTTCGCCGAACAGCCGGTCGGCGGTCGCTTTCATATGCATCAGGTTTTCCGGCTCGGGCTGCATCCCGCCCAGAATGCCGAAGATGCTTTGCACGAAGAAAGGCGGCTTGACGATGCCGCGATCGGCGAAATGCGCCAGATTATAAAGATGGCCCACATCGTAGCATTCATATTCGAACCGGGTGCCCAGATCGCCCAGCTCGCGCATGCCGTGCTCGATCTGGTCGAAGGTGTTGGTCAGGATGAAATCCTTGGTGCGTTCCAGATAGGGCCGTTCCCAGTCGTACTTGAACTGTTTCACCTTGCCGGCGGCGGCCGAAATGTTGAAGTTGATCGACCCCATATTCATCGAGGCCAGTTCCGGTTCGGCCCATTTCGCGGCGGCGAATCGTTCGTCCAGCGACATGCCAAGCCCGCCGCCGGTGGTGATGTTGACGATCGCGTCGCTGCGTTCGGCGATCGAGGGCAGGAAGCGTGCATAACCTTCGGGCGTGGCCAGCGGTTCGCCGGTTTCGGGGACGCGTGCGTGCAGATGCAGGATCGCGGCACCGGCCTCGGCCGCGCCCACCGCCTGATCGGCGATCTGTTCAGGCGTGATCGGCAGATAGGGGGACATGCTGGGCGTGTGGATCGAGCCAGTTATGGCGCAACTGATGATGACTTTGCTGTTACGTTTCATTTTTGGGCCTCCTCCAAGCCTGATGTCCGGTCGTATCGGGTGCCGGGGCCCGCCGAAAAGGACGGACCCCGGGCACAGAACCCTTGTCAGGCGGGAATTTCAATCGGCATCTGCGGATCCTGCGGTTCCGAGGGCGGGAATTCACCGGCATAGGCGGCCTTCTGGACCTCTTCGACGGACCGGCCGGCGCGGCGCGCGGCCAGCATCGCGGCGGGATCGACGGCAACGCCGATCGGGTTGGCGGCGAATTCCTTGGACTCGATCATGAAGGCGGCGGATTCGCTCCAATCCCCGAAATTGTCGGACTGCAGTTCGACGCTGTTGCCATCGGGATCGAGGTAATAGAACGAGGTGGTCATGCCATGATCGAGGGTCATGTGCGGCTTGATGCCAAGGGCGACCAGCCGCTCGAAGCTGTGCAGCAGATCGTCGAGGCTGTCATATTCGAAGGCCGAATGGTGCATGCCGGTATGGGTCGTCTTTTCGGGATCGTCCGACAGGCCCGGCGGGGCGATCAGCGCGACGCGGTGGTTCGCATCGTCATTGGACAGCCAGGCGCCGCCTTCGAACTGATAGAGCGGCCGGGTGCCGATTACGTTGCCATACCAGTCTATCATGGCCTGAAGACGGGTGGTTTTCAGGTTCACATGATGCATCTTCGGCTTGATGATGGGGGTGGTCATTTTCTCTCCTCCGCTTGGTCCTGCGCGGGTTGGCCCGGCGGGATGGTGTCAGTCTATTGGTCGGCAATCGGGTTGCTGAGGATGCCGATGCCGTCGATCTCGACCTCGCAGATATCGCCGGGCTTCATCCACAGCTTCGGGTCGCGCGCGATGCCGACGCCCGAGGGCGTGCCGGTCACGATCACGTCGCCGGGTTCCAGCGTCATCGCCTCGCTGAGGATGGCGATCAGCCGGGGCACGTCGAAGATAAGATCGTCGATCAGGGTGCTTTGCACGACTTCGCCATTCAGGCGGGTTTCCAGCTTGAGTCCCTTGCAGCCCGCGGGCAGTTCGTCGGGGGTGACCAGCCAGGGGCCGAAGGCGCCGGTATCGTCAAAGGTCTTGCCGATGGTCCACTGATGGGTCTTCAGCTGATAGTCGCGGATCGAGGCGTCGTTGAACGCCGAATAGGCGATGACGTGGTCCAGCGCGTCGGCCTCGGGGATGTCGCGGCCGCCTTTGCCGATGACGACGACAAGCTCGCCTTCGTAATCAAGCTGTTCCGACACGCGGGGCCGGATGATCGGGGCGTTATGGCCGATCAGGCTGGAATTGTAGCGCGCGAAGATCACCGGGTATTCGGGCAGGTCCAGCCCGCTTTCCATGGCGTGCGCCTTATAGTTCAGGCCGATGCAGATGATCTTGGGGGCCTGCACCAGCGGCGACAGGAATTCGACGCCATCCAGGCCGATATCGGGGGCCGAAGCCAGCGCCGTACCGGCCGCTTTCAGCGCGTCGGGGCCCTGGGCCACAAGCGCGTCCAGGCTGCCGGGATAGGTGGCGTCGCCCGCAAAAGCCGCGCGGCAGCCCCCATCCGCATCGCATAGCGCAATGCCCGATTTTCCGCCCTTACGGATAGAGGCAAACCGCACTGTGTCCCTCCCTCGGTCTTTCCATGCTTGGTTTCTCTGTCGGGGATGGCGCGGATGAAGTCAACAATAAAATATATTTTTGACAGCAAGAAGAATTTTTGCGAAGATCGAAGCAGTGAAATTTTCACAAGGGAAAACCATGTCGCAGTATGATGTTGCCTTGCTTGTCGGCAGCTTTCGCACCGGATCACTGAACCAAAGGCTGGCCGATGCGCTGGTCAGGCTGGCGCCTGAAACGCTGCGCTTTCAGCAGGTGCCGATGGCGGATTTACCGTTCTATAATGGTGATCTGGAACCCGGTCGCACCGACGCGATTACCCGGTTCACCAGCGCCATCGCAGCGGCGGATGCGGTGTTGATCGTGACCCCGGAATATAACCGCTCGATCCCTGCGGTGCTGAAAAACGCGATCGACTGGGCCTCCAAGCCGATGGAGGCGAATGTCTGGCGCGACATGCCGGTGACATCGACCGGCACTTCGCCCGGGGCGATCGGCACAGCGGTGGGGCAGCAGCATCTGCGCCAGGTGTTGGCGGTGCTGGGCGCCCATGTGATGCCGGGCGAGTCCTATATCAGCTTCAAAAGCCCGGACCTGATCAGCGAGGATGGCGATATCGGCGACGATTCGACCAAGGCGTTTCTGAAAGCCTATATCGACCGGTTCGCCGGCTATGTCGCGCGGTTGCAGGGCTGAGCCGCAATCTGATATCTAAATAATATATTGTTGGCCTCAGAATCTTTCGCTAGGGTCCGCGCCTAAATCATTCGGAGCAAGGTGCATATGCCGCGAAACACCCAGGCGGGTCACGTTTACCAGAATCTGCGCAGCGATATCCTTGCCTGCCGGCTGCCGCCTTCGGGCAAGATCAAGATCAACGATATCTGCACCAAATACGAGGTCAGTCTGGGCGCCGCGCGCGAAGCGCTGTCGCGGCTGGTGGCCGATGGAATCGTGCGAACCGAGCCGCAAAAGGGCTTTTCCGTCGCGCCGATTTCGCGCAAGGAACTGACCGATCTGACCGAGGCCCGGATCGAGATCGAGAATATGTGCCTGGCACAGGCGATCGAACATGGCGACGTGGAATGGGAAAGCCGGATCGTCGCCGCGTTTCACAAGCTGAGCCGGATTCCCGAAAACGTGGTGGGGGACACGATCCGGCTGAACGAGACATGGTCGGAGGCGCATCGCGACTTTCACGACGCGCTTGTGGCGGCCTGTCCGAACCTGTTGCTGCTGCATCTGCGCGAACAGCTTTATGCGCAAAGCGAACGCTATCGCCACTGGTCGGTGTCGCTGCACAAGGGACCGCGCGACCGCGACGTGGCCAGCGAGCATAAGCGGATCATGGAGGCCACGCTGGCGCGGGATGTGGATGCGGCCCGTCAGGCGATTGCCGATCACACCAACCGGACAACGGCGGATGTTCTGGCGCTGACCGAAACGCTGAACCGCGAAATCGCCTAGCCTGGGCGTCTATTTCTCTGCGACGGCCGGATAGGTATAGGGCCCGAGCCGCAGGATCAGGGCCGCCGCGATCAGGGTGGCGGCGGCGAAGCCCCCCAGTGCGGCGCCATAGGACTGGGTCGTGTCAAAGCTGACGCCCATGAGGGCGGCGCCCAGGGCGCTGGCCAGGGAGAAGGTGCCGATGACATAGCCGAACAGCTCTCCGAATTTGCGCAGCCCGAAATAGCGCGAGATAAGAAAGCCGATCAGATCAATCTCTGCCCCCAGGGCGGACCCCAGCAGCAACATACCGAGCAGCAGCGCGGCCTTTCCATCGGCCCCCCAAAGCAGCCCGATCCCGGCCAGCGCGATCACAAAGGCCCCGGCGGCGACACGGGGCGCGAAGACCCGGTCGAGCAGGAACCCGGCCCCGAGTCGGCCAAGCAGGCTGGCCAAGCCAAGCGCGGGCAGCATCGCAGCGGCCGCGCCGCGCGTCAGACCGTGGCTGGCAAGCACCGGAACCGCATGGGCCGCACTGCCGTTGATGGCCATGGCGGTCAGGAACACGCAGCCCAGAATCAGCCAGAAGCGGGAATCCCTGGCCGCCTGATGCATCGTCAGGCCGGGCAGGTCCGGCCGTTTCGTCGACGGGGCATGAGCCGGTGCGTTTTCCCGGACCAGCAGCAGGACGGCAGGCAGCGCGATGACCACGACAGCGGTGCCAAGTGCGAAATATCCGGCGCGCCAGCCCCAGTGCTCCAGGACCAGCGCGGTTATTGCGGGAACGAACATTCCGCCCAGGCCGATTCCGGCCATGGAAATTCCCAGCGCCAGCCCGCGCCGGGCATCGAACCAGCCGGCGACGGCCTTGACATAGGGCAGGGGCGAATGGGCAGCGCCGAAAATTCCCGCCACGGCGTAAAGCGCGATGAACGCCACCGGAAGGGCAGGCACGAAGCCGATCATTCCAAGCGACAACGCATAGAGCGGAATAGCCACGGTCAGCACACGGCGCACGCCGAAACGGTCCAGCAGCCTGCCGACCACGGGCGACCCGATCGCGGTGACCAGCACCACGGCGCTGTAGCCAAGAGAGATCAGCGCGCGCGACCAGCCGAATTCGTCCGAGATCGGCTCGATGAACAAGCTGAAGGTAAAGGACTGGGTCACGCCGATGCTTGTGGTCAGCGCGAGGGCAGATCCGAGGACCACCAGCCACGGATTCATATTCGCCTTACGGTGCATTTCAGTCCCCCCATTTGCCGCGCGCATGCCGGCCTTGCTGGCCGGTCTTGTCGCCTCTGCCCTCAGCATCATCGATTTTATGACAGGGTCAATCTAAAACATCGGTTATTTTAAAGAGCGCCAAAAATATGCAATTTAATGTTGCGCCCGCTATGCCCGACACCGCAGAAGGGAAGGTGGGGTATATGGCGGCAAAAGCGCCAGGCGCAAAACGGGGGGCGTTCAATGACAATCGGGGCGATCGATATTCACAGCCATGTGGTTCCGGCGAAATTCCCGCGCTATCTGGGCCATGCGGCGACACCGCACTGGCCCGCCTGGCAAGAGCCCTGCGGCTGCCGCAAGCGGACCATGCTGATTGACGGACGGGTGTTTCGCGCGATGGGGTCGCAGGCGTGGGACGTGGCCGACAGGCTGGAAATCATGGATGAAATCGGCTTGCAGCAGCAGGTGATTTCGCCGCTGCCGGAACTTTTTTCCTATTGGCTGACGGCGCAGGACGGGGATGTGCTGTGCCGCCATGTCAACGATGCGATCGGGACGATGATCGCCAATGCGCCGGACCGGTTGATCGGGTTGGGCGGACTGCCGATGCAGGCGCCCGACCTTGCGGTGCGCGAGTTGGAGCGGCTGATGGCCACCGGCCTGTTCCGGGGTGTCGAGCTGGGGACCAATGTGGATGGCGCGCCGCTGGGCGCGCCGCAATTCGCGCCGGTCTTCGCCGCGGCCGAGGCACTGGGGGCGGTGCTGTTCATTCACCCCGAACGCCCCGTCGGGCGCGAGCGTCTGGTGGGACCGGGGATTCTGGCCAATCTGGTTGCGCACCCGTGCGATACGTCCTTCGCGCTGGCCTCGTTGATCACTGCGGGGGTGCTGGACCGGCATCCGGGGCTGAAGATCGCGGTGGCGCATGGCGGCGGGGCGTTTCCCTATGTGCTGCCCCGGCTGGAATATGGCTGGCGCACGATACCGGGCCTGTCGGATCTGGCGGGCCGGCCGCCGGCGGAACAGGTCGCGGGGCTGTATTGGGACAATGTGGTTTACGACACCGGCATTGTCGATTTCCTGATCGCGCGGTTCGGGCCCGACCGGCTGTGCCTGGGCACCGATCTGCCGGCGCCGCAGCATGACGGTGCGCCGTTCAACACCATCGCCCATCTGCCGCAGGACATGATCGCCAAGATCCGTCACGATAACGCGGCGCGGCTGTTCGGGGTGTGAGGGGTCGGCGCGCCGCAGGTCAAATGCCGCGCGCGATGATTTCCTTCATGATTTCGGAGCTGCCGCCATAGATCCGCATGATCCGCGCATCGCGCCAGGCGCGGCCGATCACGTATTCCTCCATATAACCATAGCCGCCGTAGAGCTGCAGCATATCGTCCAGCGCGCGGTTCTGAATCTCCGAGGCCAGCAACTTGGCCATCGCGGCGCGTTCGGGGGTCAGTTCGCCCCTGAGCAACAGGCCCAGACAATGATCGACGAAGACGCGCAGCATTTCCGACTGGGCCTTGATGCTGGCCAGCGAGAAACGGGTGTTCTGAAGCTCGAACAGCGGTTTGCCGAAGACCTTTCTTTCCTTGGCATATTCAGCCGTGTTTTCCAGCATCGCCTCGATCGACGCGGCGGCGCGCAGGGCAATGACAAGCCGTTCCTGCGGCAGGTTGTGCATCAGATAGCCGAAGCCTTCGTTCTCTTCACCCAGCAGGTTGGTGGCGGGCACGCGCACATTGTCGAAGAACAGTTCGGCCGTGTCCTGGGCCAGAAGGCCGATCTTTTTCAGGTTCCGGCCCTTGTTGAACCCTTCCATCCCGCCCTCGACGACGATCAGGCTGATGCCCTTGCGGCCCAGATCGGGGGCGGTCTTGACCGCCAGGATGATGAGATCGGTGTGGTGACCGTTGGTGATGAAGGTCTTTTGACCGTTGATGACATAGTGGTCGCCGTCGCGCACGGCGGTGGTGCGGATCGCCTTTACGTCGCTGCCGGTATTGGGTTCGGTCATGCCCAGGGCGCCAATCATTTCACCGCGCGCCATCGGCGGCAGCCAGCGCTGCTTTTGCTCTTCGGTGCCGTATTGCAGGAAGTAATGCGCGACAATGTCGGAATGCATCGAAAAGCCGGGGCCACTTGCGTTCACGCGGGCCAGTTCCTCGATCACGACGGCGCTGAAGCTGAAATCGCCGCCCGCGCCGCCGTATTCGTCGGGGATGCTGGTCAGCAGCAGGCCCATCTCGCCCGCCTTGCGCCACAGGTCGCGCGGGACGAAGCCATCCTTTTCCCATTCCTCGTGAAAGGGGACAATCTCTGCCGCGATGAATTTTCTGACCGAGTCGCGAAATAGCTCATGGTCCGGCGTGAAGACTGTTCTCACTCACTCTCTCCATCATCTGTATATGCGTGTGCTGCGGGTTGGCCGGGCGGTGGCCATCAGGCCGAGGTGCCCGCCTCGGCCCGCAGCTTTTCCGTGACATGCCGGGTCAGCTCGTCCTTCTTGATCTTGCCGCCGGTCGATTTCGGCAGTTCGGCCATCAGTTCCAGCCGTTCGGGCAATTGCCAGACCGCCAGATTGTGCTGCTTGAGAAAGCCGATCATGTCGTCAAAGGACAGTGCGCCGCCGGACCGAAGAACCGCGAAGGCGCAGGCGCGTTCGCCCAGTTCGGGATCGGGCATGGCGGCCACGGCGACCTCCAGGATCGCGGGATGTTTGACCATCAGCTCTTCGACCGTGCGGGGCGAGATGTTGCGCCCGCCGCGCAGGATCATGTCGCGCACGCGGCCGACGATGCGCAGATACCCATCGGGGTCGAACTGGCCCAGATCGCCGCTTTTATAGAAATTGTCCTGGGTAAAGGCGGCCTCGGTCGCGGCTTCGTCGCCAAGATAGCCCCAGGATTTGTCGGGCCCGCGCCAGTAAACCTCGCCCACCTCGCCCAGAGGCACCGGGACGCCGGCGGAATCGCGCAGATCGCATTCCTGGCCCGGCATGACCTTGCCGACGGTGCCAAGACGCTTGTCGTCGGGATCGGTCAGCCTGGTCATCGTGGGCGTGCCGCCATCGGTCGCACCATAGATCGTCTGCACACGGCAGCCCATCAACGCCTCGATCTTTGCGGCGGTGTCATAGGCCAGCGGCGCGCCGGCATTGGTGAAGGCGCGGAAGCTGGAAAAGTCGTCCGAGCTGCGCTTTTCCAGGCCCGGAAGCATCCGGGTCAACTGGGTCGGGATGCCGACGGCATAGGTGCAGTTTTCCCGCAAGATCAGGTCGATGGCCTCTTCCGGGTCGCCCCATTTTTGCAAGATGACGGCGGTGGCCCCGTGCAGGATCGGCATCAGCATCGGATAGATATACCCGGTGGCGCCGGTGCCGCCGGGGGCCAGCGCGGCGGCGATATCGCTTTCCTGAAATTCGACCGCATCGCTGAAGGCGTTGAACATGTTCAGCAGGTTGTTGCTGCTGTAGCGGCTGATTTTGGACAGCGATGTTGTCCCACCCGACAGCATGATCGCGCCGGGTGCGTCCGGGTCGGGCATCCGCGCGTCCAACGCCTGCGGATCGATGGGCGAGGGGCGGCACAGATCGGCGAAAGCGGCAAATCCGTCGGAGGCACCGTCCAGCCGGAACACATGAGCCAGATGCGGCAGGTCGGGCCGCAATTCATCTATCATCGCGGCATAGTCGAAATCGCGATAGATGCCGGGGGTGATCAGAACCCGCGCCTGCGCCTGATTTAGCAGATGCCGCACCTCGGTATGACGCCAGGAATCGTGCAGCGGCATGTAAAGACAGCCGATCCGCTGCGCCGCCATGTGCAGGATCATGAACTCGGCGCAGTTGCGCGATTGCAGCGCAACCACCTGGCCCGGTTCCATCCCCAGTTCGATCAGGTTGCCGGCGATATTGTCCACCGTCTGGCGCATCGCGCCATAGGTCAAACGACGCTCGCCCTCGATGATCGCGATTTTTTCAGGCAGGCGGTCGGCGGCGGCCATGAACTTTTCAACAAGGTTCACATCCTGCCAGTATCCGTTTTCACGATATTCGCGGATCTTTTCGGGCGATGTCAGGGGAAGGGTCTGTCGCACTTCGGCAACCTTTCTAAGTTAGCGCCATTTGGAGAAATCGGGCGCGCGTTTTTCCAGAAAGGCAGAGGCGCCTTCCTGCTGCTCGCCGGTTTCGAAGAAACCCGGCGCGTGTTTATCGACCATGTCCGAGACATTCGCGCCCATGTAGCTTTCCATGTGATTGCGGAACGAGGCCTTCACCACCCGCAGCACGGTCGGGCTGAGCGACAGCAACTCGTCGCACCACTTGGCCACTTCAGCGTCCAGATCGGCGGCGGGAACGACGGCGTTGATCAGCCCCCAGTCCAATGCCTGCTGTGCGCTGTAGCGGCGGCACAGCATCCACATTTCGCGCGCGCGCTTGTGCCCCAGCACGCTGGCCAGATGCGACACGACATAGCCGCCCGCCGGGGAGCCCACGCGCGGGCCGTTCTGGCCGAAGATCGAATGATCGGCCGCGATGGTGAAGTCGCAGAAATAGGCCAGGTGGTTGCCCGCGCCGATCGCATAGCCGCTGACCCGGGCGATGATCGGTTTGGGATGATCGACGAGTATGCGGCCAAGATGCCAGTCGTACCCTTCCAACCCGCCGCCCGATTCCCAGTGAATGTCGCCGCCGGCCGAAAACGCCCGGTCACCCGCGCCGGTCAGCACCACCACGCCGACCGTGCGATCGGTGGCGGTATGTTCCAGTGCCAGGCGCAGTTCGTCCATCGTGTGGCCGGTCATGGCGTTCAGGCGGTCGGGGCGATTGATCGTGATCCGGGCAACGGGCCCGGTTTGCTCAAATATCAGATCGCTGAATGATGGTGCGTCGCGCATGGCCAACAGTCCTTCCGTTTCAGATATGTTCGGTGCCAGTCCCGAAGGAATGACCTGTCACCGGCCTTTGGCAAACAGATGCGAACCGTGCCGCTGCATCTGCGGTTTTCAGACCTTGCGAATGCGCTGAGATGATCAACGGACGCCTCCTTCTTTGTTATTTGTATTTTTGACTTTTATAAATATATAAGTAAAGAGGGAATACAACAGTGTCAATTCGATCTGACCGCATCGGGCTGTCGTGAGTGCCGCGCTTTTGTGCCGCGATTTGCGTGATTTTCCACTGATTGGGGCGTAAATACACGATGGCGGGCGCACCACGTTGAGGTCGCTATTCCGTTTGTATACAGTGCGTCTGTGAAGTTGATTTTCGAGGAAACGCAAAATGAAAAGTGATCGGGCAGGTTCGCAATCTGAAAGTATCCGGCGTGCGATCGAGAGAGATATTTTCAATGGAAAGCTGCGCCCCGGATCACCGCTGGACGAAGATCAGATCGCCAAGAAATTCGGCGTCTCACGCACCCCCGTGCGCGAGGCGATCCTGCAACTGGCGCATTCGGGCATCGTGGAAAAACTGCCCCGCAAGGGCAGCATCGTGGCGCGGATCGATATTCACAAGCTGATCCTGCTGTTCGAGCTGATGTCCGAACTGGAAGCTATCTGCGCCCGCCTGGCGACACGGCGGATGACGGCGGCGGAACGCCAGAAGCTGGCCGAGCTCCACCGCAAAAGCGAAGAAGCCTACCGCGCCGGGGACCAGGACGCCTATTATGATTTCAGCCACCGGTTCCACATGCAGATCATCCAGGGCACCCATAACGAAGAGATCATCAACACGCTGAACCGGGTCGGCATTCAGCTGGTGCCCTATCGCCGGTTCCAGTTGCGCTATCCCGGCCGGTCAGAGGCGAACCTGCAGGGCCACAAGGCGGTTCTGGACGCGATTCTGACTTGCGACGCCGATACCGCGTCCGAGGTGTTCAAGCAGCACACCACCGTGCAGGGCGATGCGCTGGCTGAATATGTGTCGATGGGCGCTGCCGATCCCCTGTCCGACGCGGAGGTGAACAGCGGCGCGGCGGCTACCGGCGGGGGGGCGTAAGCGGCCCGGTCAGCCGGCGGGCACGGCGACGACAGCCTGACCGGTGATCACCAGGTCGCGCGCATCGGCCTTCAGGAAGAAATCGCAGGCCACATGCAGCATGTCGCCCGCGGACGTGACCCCGGTGATGCTGCCCGACGCCACGACCGCGTCACCCTCATAGACATTATCGACAAAGCGGTTGGCCATGGTCAGGATCGTGCCGGTCGGAAAAGCGGCCTGAAGCATGTCGATGACATAGGCCAGATTGATCGGGCCCTGATTGATCACCTTGTCGCCCAGCCCCTTTGCCTTTACCGCGTCGCGGTCAAGGTGGATCGGGTTCGGGTCGCGCAGGATCGGCGCCCAGGTCTTCATCACCTCGGGGCTGACGCAATCGATCCGCCGGGGCGGCAGGATGGTTCCGGTTTCAATCTGCATCGGCGTGGCCTCGCGGGAAAATCCAGGAATTGGTGGTCGAACAGGCCCGCTCCCCGCCGGGCAGGTCCAGATGCAGCGTGTAGGTCATGATGTCCATCACCCCCAGCTTGCGGCTTTCCTTGCGGATGATGCCGTCGATCTGGCCGCGGACCTGATAGGTCTGCCCGGTTATCAGGGGCTTGTGGAAGGTCGGGTTGCAGCCGCCCATCATCGGGCCGTCATCAATGGCGAAATCGCAGACCGTGCACAGCCCGGCCACGGTTTCGCCCATACCGACCTGACTGGCGATGTAGAAATAGATCGGGTGGGCCTGTCCGGCCGGGTGGGGGGCGACGCCAAGTGATTCGCACAGCGCGCGGTTTTCTTCGGCGGCGATCGTGAATGTCGTGCCGTCCAGCGAATGGCCGACGACATCGGGAAGATCGGGTATCGTCATCTTGCTCCCTCTTGCAAAGCTTGGCCCATGGTCGCGCGGACGGGTCGGGGCCGCACCTGCCCGCCGATAGGGCGTCACGCGCCGCCGGAAGAACCGGTCGCGCCGCGTTGCAGGAATTCCATCGTTGCGGCACAGAACACGGTCAGGTCCTGGGTCTTCATCAGGTGACCGCCGCCTTGAATGTCGAACACCCGGGCGTCTGGCTGGCAGGTGCGGAAATGATCGACGCAGTCCTGGGTCACCAGATCGCTTTCGGTGCCGCGCACCAGCAGACAGGGCACCCGAAGCTGTGCCGCCGCACGCGACAGGCGCTCCTCGACGCCGGGGGGGGGCCAGATGTTCGTCATTGGCGGCATTCGGATCCCAGCGCCAATAGATCCGCCCGTCCGGGCCGATGCGGACCGAATGGCGCAGCTTGAAGAAATTGCGGCCGATCTTGCGCTCGGCATATTTATCCAGCGTCGCGGCGGCGTGTTCGATACTGTCGAAGCCGTTGAGGCTGATTTTCAGGAATTCCTCGACCTGGTGCAGCCCATCCGGGTTCAGCCGTGGGGTCAGATCGACCAGCACCAGATCGCGCACAAAATCGGGGCCCAGATCGGCGGCGGTCTGCAACGCGACGCGCCCGCCCAGCGACGCGCCGACCAGGCTGGGCGGGCTTGGCATTGAGCGCACGATGGCGCTGAGGTCGCGTACATGGGCGTCGAGCGAATAGTCGCCGTCGCGGGCCCAGCCGCTTTCGCCATGGCCGCGCAGATCATAGGACATGACCGAAAACCCCGCGTCGGCCATATTGGCCAGCGCCCGGCGCCAGGACCGGCGGCTTTGCCCGCCACCATGTACGAACAGCAGCCGGTGATTCCACGGCGAGCCGGCGATATCCACCGCCAGCCGAATCTTACCGGGAACGGTCAGATGCCCCGGCACGATGGGTGTGCGGGGAAAATCGGGTGGCCTAGCGGCAGCCAAGCATACCTCCATCCACCGACAGGTTGGTGCCGGTGACATAGGCCCCGGCCCTGGAGGTCAGAAAGATGCAGGTGCCGACAATGTCCGAGGCCGCGCCGAGCCGCCCCAACGGCACCCGGCCAACCAGCGCGGCCAGCGCGTCCTCTTCGGCGCGGATATGCGAGGTCATTCTGGTCGGGAAATACCCGGGTAGAACGGCGTTGACGGTTATGTTCTCCTCGGCCAGGTCTGCGGCCAGAACTTTCGACAGATGATGGATCGCGGCCTTGCTGGCGGCATAGGAATAGGCCGACAGCCGCTCGACCCCTTCGCCGGCCAGCGAACCGATATTGATGATGCGCGCGGGGTCGCCATCCGCACCGGCGGCTTTCAGGTTGGGCAGCAGATCGCGCGCCAGGGTAAAGGGCGACTGCACGTTCACCGCCATGACCGAGGGCCAGGCCTTGTCCGGAAACTCGGCCAGCGGGGCGCCCCAGCTTTTGCCGGCATTGTTGATCAGGATATGCACCGCCGGTTCGCGCGCGGCGATGTCGCGGGCCAGCGCGGTGGTGCCTTCGGGGGTGGAGATATCGGCGACGACCCCGTAGCAGGTGCCAAGCGCCGACATTTCCTGTTCGGCGGCGGCGCAATCATCCGCCTTGCGCGAGGTGAAATAGACCCGCGCTCCGGCGGCAACCAGCCCTTCGGCGATCATCCGGCCCAGGCTGCTGGCGCCGCCGGTGACCAGCGCCACCTTGCCGGAGATGCCGAACAGGTTCGATATGTCGAAATCCGCCGCCATCAGATCGTCACCACGATCTTGCCGAAATGGCCGCCCTGAAGATCGGCGAAGGCCGCAGCCACATCACCGATCGCGTAGGTCTGTTCGATCACCGGCGCGATCTGCTTTTCCCCGACAAAGGCCAGCATCGCGGCGAAATCGTCCAGATTGCCCATGGCGGTGCCGTGGATCGTGGCGTGGCGCAGAAAGAATTCGGGCGCGTTGACCTCGAATTTAGGGCCGCCGGTCGAGCCGTAGATCACCACCCGTGCGCCCATGTTCAGCGCCCGCGCATAGCCGGGGAACGCGCCTTTGCCCAGATCAAGGATCAGCTGGGCACCCCCGATGTGCTGTCCTATAATCCGCAGCCGCCGCTGATCGACGATCTGATCAAGTGGTCGCCCACGGACATGCCCGATGACGAGATGCGCGCGCAGATGGATATCTGCTGTTTCTCGGGCGTGGCCTGTATGCAGCAGGTCGTGCATGACATGACCGCGCGCGGTTCGGGCGCGTTGTTCATGACCGTGACCACCTCGGCGATTGAACCGATCGCGACGCTGACCCCCACCTCGATGGGGTTCGCGGCAGCCCGCAACTATATGTTCAGCCTGAACGAATGGATCAAGGAACATGGCGTGCGCGCGCATTGCATGACGCTTGGCCTGTTGGTTGAAAAGGGCGATCCGCATGGTGACCCGGACGTGCTGGGGGCGAAATATCTGGCCCAGTATCAGACCGGCGAAAGCTGGGAGGTTCAGGTGCGCACAGATGTCGATCCGCATCAGCATCACATCGACGACATGGAGCGGTTCGACCGCGAAATCCCCACCAATTGACGCGGCAGACATAAAAAGACCGGGGCCTTGGAGAAGGGCCCCGGTCAGGTTTTGCCCCACAGCTGCGCTGCAGGACAAAGGGAGGCTTAATAGGCGCCGACCGGCGTGATATTCGGCAGCGCGCCCAGATTGTCGCGCCAATAGCGTTGCAGCGGATTGCCGAGCATGAAGGCCGACGAGGCCGACACGAACATGATCTTTTCAATCGAGGAATGGATCAACTCGACGATCTGGGCGCATTGCGCGCGCTGCTTGCTGCAGGTGGCGACATCGGGCTTGCGCCCGTCCAGCGCGATGGCGTCCAGGGTGCCAAGCGCATCGAACAGCAGGGTTTCGGCGGCGTCCAGCTGGGCCGCGATCCGGCCCAGTTCCTGCACGAAAACGGCCGATTCCGTCCGGGTCTTGAAGACCGTGGTGACGATCGCCTTTTTCTTGGAGTCTTCCTCGCAGATCTCCTGCATCTTGCGGGCCGCGCCCAGAAGCTGGGCCAGACCGGTGGCGCGGACGCTGGGCACCGGGGACAGCCAGTCCGACGCCGCGCCGAAATGCCGTTTGCCCGGCACGATCATACCGTACGGCTTGTCCATCGTGACGATCAGTTTTTCGGGCACGAAGACATCGGTGGCACAACTGGTATCCGACGGGTGGCTTGCATGCCTGTGACGTACCAGCTGTCCTTCATCTCGATCTGATCCATCGGGATATAGGCCATGCTGATCCCCGGCGCGCTGGGGGTATCGTCGCCCTCGAACAGGATGCCGCATTGCGCCCAGTTGGCCTGACGCGACCCCGAGGTATAGGGCTAGGTGCCGGTGACGCTGAAGCCGCCCTCGGCGCGCAGCGCCTTGCCCGGCGGATTATAGGCGCCGCACACCCGGGTCGGGCCGTCGGCGAACAATTCGTCCTGAATGGCGTCGGCGGCCAGCGAGGCGATCCAGGTGGTGCCGTTGATGATCTGCACGACCCAGGATGCGGATGGGTCGCCCTTGCCGATCTCCATCTGGATACGCGCGAAAGAGCTGAGCGACAGGCCAGCACCGCCAAGACGTTCGGGCAACAGCAGCGAAAAAATGTTCATGTCCGACAGCGCCTGATCGACCGCCGGTGTGAGGGTGCGCAGCTTTTCGGCCTCGGGGGCCTCTTTAGCCAAGAGCGGCTGCAACGCCTTCGCCTGTTCCAGAAAGCCCGGAAGCTTGTGATCGGCAAAGGATGTCGGTTTCGAGTCCGCTTTCAAGAGAGTCGCCATATTACTGTCCTCACATCTGGCAGTTTTATCTTTTCGGCCGCCTGCGCCCTGGGTTCAGAGAATCGGCTGAGTATCTGTCGCACTTTTCCGGCGGCTCTGTCCCTATCGAGCGGCAGGTGGGGTGGCGCGGGCGGAACTGTGGCGGTGGGTCACGCGCCCAAATTCCATCCCTGCCTACCTTTGGAAAGGTTTGCGCCGCCGACCGGCGTGTTCAGTATGTGCGAAAGGAAATAGCGCCCCCGTTCGGGCGCCGGGGAGAGAGGCCTAGGGAGGAAACATGGCTGATACTTATGATTTCGTGATTGCAGGCGGTGGCCATAACGGGCTGATCGCCGCGTGTTATCTGGCCAAGGCCGGGCTGTCGGTCTGTGTGGTCGAGCAAAATGACAAGGTCGGCGGTGGGGTCATCACCCGCGAAGACATCGCGCCGGGATTCCTGAACGACACGCATTCGGTTGCGCATACGATGATTCAGGCCAACCCGCTGATGCAGAACGACGAGCTGGAGCTGAAGTCGAAATACGGCCTGAAATATGTAAATCCCGACAAGTTCACCGCCGCGATTTTCGATGATGGCGAAATTCTGGAATTCCACACCAGCCTGGAAGACACCTGCGCCTCGATCGCCAAAATCTCGCCGCGCGATGCCGAGGCTTACCGCAAGTTCAACCACATGGTGCATCAGGCGCTGGACATGATCGTGATGGGCATGTTCTCGATCCCGCCGTCCCCCGGCATGCAGGCCATGATGATGGACGGCAGCCCCGAAGGCCAGGAAATGATGCGGCTGCAGCAGATCAGTTCGTGGGATCTGATCGACGAATGGTTCGAGCATCCGAAGATCAAGATCGCGCTGGCGCGCTATGCGTCCGAGGCGATGTCGAACCCGTTCGACAACGGCACCGGCTTTGGCTTTTACATCATCCTGCCCTTCATGCACCGCTATGGCTCTGGTATTCCGCTGGGCGGCTCGGGCGCCCTGGCCGCCGCGTTGGAAAAATGTCTTCTCGACAATGGCGGCACCATCAAGGTCAACAGCACCGTCAAGGAAATCAAGGTCGAGGGTGAAAAGGCCACCGGCGTGATCCTTGAAAGCGGCGAAGAGATTGACGGCAGCAAGGGTGTCATCGCCAACCTGCACGTCAAGCAGGTGTTCCCGTATATGGTGCCGGGCGCCAAGAACATTCCCGAATCTTTCACCCATCGCGTCGCCGTCGGCAAACACGCCAGCATCCAGCCGATGGTGATCCACCTGGCGCTGGAGGAAGAGCCCAAATACAAGGTCGGCAACAGTGTCGATGACTTCTTCTGGGTCGAGCGCGCGCATGCGGATCTTCGCGCATGCGGATCTTGAAGAGTTCCAGCAGGCGTTCCGCGATATGGAATACGGTATTCCGCGGCGCGACTTCGCGGCCTATATCGGCCAGCACAAGGTCGACCCGAACCGCGTTCCGGCGGGCAAAAGCATGATGCATATCTATGCCTTCGCGCCCTACAACCTGAAGGGCGCGAAGGCAAATGGGATGAAATCGGTGGCGAGGTCGCGCAGGGGTTCATCGACGACATGTCCGCGATGACCACCAACATGACCAAGGACAACATCATCGGGACGCATTTCTATACGCCGCTGGACATGGAACGCGGCAATCCGTCGATGATCAATGCGGATATCGGCCATCTGGGGCTTTATTCCTGGCAGTTGGGCGGCAACCGCCCGGTTCCGGGTTATTCGCAGTATAAATCGCCGGTGGACAAGCTTTACATGTCGGGGTCCTGTACTCATCCGGGCGGTGGTGTCACCGGCGGTTCGGGGCGCAATGTGGCCCAGGTCGTGATGGAAGATCTGGGGCTCGATTTCGACAAGATCATCGGCTGAACGGAACGGATAAAAACGAATGAAAGTACATAGCAAGGACGGGATGGAGCTGATGGACGTGAAGTCCATCAGCAAGGAGGGCGACCTTCTGGTCATCAAGGGCAAGATGATGGGGGCGATGAACGCCACCATGCATATCGGCCCCGAGGATCTGTGGGCGTCCTTCAAGATGCTGTCGTGGAAGACGCGGCTTGGCTTTCCGGTCCTGCTGATCAAGGGCGCCTTGCGCGGCAAGAAGAAAGATTGACCCGCGCCGTGTCAGTGCGTAAGTGATATAAATCCTATAGGGTGCGGCGTTCCGGCGCCGCAACCGCTTATTCATCATCCCGTTTCCGATGGAAGCGGAGAGGCGTTGGGGAGGTGCCGAAGATGAGAGGAGACTTGTTGAACAAGATCGCCAAAGCGGCCGGTATTGACGAGGCCGACCAGTCCGAAGTCACGGCCGGGGCCGTGCCCAGGAATCGTCCCGCCGCCAAACCGGCCAATGCCGGCACCGCGCCCAGCGGCATGATTTCCAGCCCTGAAGAGATCATCGAAGAGGCCCGCAACGGCCGGATGTTCATCCTGGTCGATGACGAGGACCGTGAGAACGAGGGCGATTTGGTAATCCCCGCGCAGATGGCCACGCCTGATGTGATCAACTTCATGGCCAAGCATGGTCGCGGGCTGGTCTGTCTGGCGATGACCAAACAGCGGGTCGATGCGCTGGGGCTCAATCTGATGAGCCCGAAGAACGAAACCCAGTATGAAACCGCCTTTACCGTCTCGATCGAGGCGCGCGAGGGCGTGACCACCGGCATTTCCGCCCATGACCGCGCGCGCACGATCAATGTCGCGATCGACCCGGGCAAGACCGCGCAGGACATCGTGACGCCTGGGCATGTGTTTCCGCTGATCGCCCGCGATGGCGGCGTGCTGGTGCGCGCCGGTCATACCGAGGCCGCTGTCGATGTGTCGCGGCTGGCCGGGCTGAACCCGTCGGGCGTGATCTGCGAGATCATGAAAGAGGACGGGTCGATGGCCCGGCTTGACGATCTGCTGGAATTTGCCAAGGCGCACGGCCTCAAGATCGGTACGATCCGCGATCTGATCGCCTATCGCCGTCAGCACGACCGGATCATCGACCTGTTGACCGAGCAGAAGTTCGTCAGCCGCTGGGGCGGCGAATGGACGGTCAAGGCGTTCTACAACCGCGCCGATGGCACCGAACAACTGGCGCTGCAAAAGGGCGAAGTCGATCCGAGCAAGCCGACGCTGGTGCGGATGCATCAGGTCACCCCCTTCGCGGATATTTTCGGCGAGATCGGCGAGCGCAGCGATATGCTGTCGCGTTCGATGGATGCGATCGCGGCAGAAGGTGCCGGGGTGGTTGTCGTGCTCAACAAGGTGGCGCCGAACTATATCACCCGCGCGATTCAGCTGCACCGGGGCGAGCGCAATTCGCACACCGACGACATGCGCGACTATGGTGTCGGCGCGCAGATCCTGACCGAGCTGGGTATCCATGAGATGATCCTGCTGACCAATACGCATCACAGCCTGGTCGGACTTGACGCCTATGGGCTGACAATCTCTGGCGAGCGCGCGATCGATTGATCCGCCATATCGGTTTGTGAAACGGGCCTCTTCCTTGCGGAAGGGGCCCGTTTCACATCCGGCGTACAAGACCGGCCTATCCTTCGACAGGGGTCTGATACCGCGCTTTGCGGGACACTTGCCGCTGAAACGCGTGGTTTTCGAGGGAGGATGTCATGCTGGAGCGTCAGGAAGATCTTGATCAGGGGCCGGTATCGGTCACGGTAACCGAAGACAGGGAGCCATGGGACTATTACGATCAGCTTCGCGTGCGCGGCCCCCTTGTCTGGGACGAGGTGATGGGCGGCTGGATCGTGCTGAGCTATGAGCATTGCGCGCAGATCGAGATGAACGAGACGCTGTTCCGCAACCCCTATCAGGACGTGCCGCAGGTCATCATCGACATCAAGGGCGGCGGCCGCAACATCACCGTTCTGGGCGGTGAAGAGCATCGCCGGATGCGGCATTTCTTCATGAAGCTGCTGACGCCGCAGCTGGTGGCGGGATACCGTGAAAAGCAGGTCGTGCCCGTGATCGACATGCTGATGGACCGGATCCTGGCCAAAGGCACCGGCAGGGCCGATCTGACCCGCGATTTCGGCGATCAGATTCCGCCGCGGGTGATTGCCGCGCTGCTGGGGATGCCGTGGCAGGACGATGCGCTGGTGGCGCGGATCCTGCATCTGCACGAGGAAATCATGGAGGTGATCGGATCGGGTTTTCGCACCGAGGAGCTGCGCCAGAAGGGGCTGCGCGTGTCGGCCGAGATCAACGAGATGTTGCTGCCCTATATCCGGGCCCGTCGCGATAATCCGCAGGACGATCTGATCAGCCGGGTCTGGACCGAGGCGCCGTCGGATTATGGCGATGACCTGACCGAGGCCGACGCCGTCGCGATCTGCCGCGAGCTGTTTCTGGGCGGCGCCGATACCACGGTGCATGGTATTGCCAACCTGCTGTATCTGACCCTGACCGATGACGCGGTGCGCGCCGCGCTGACCACGGATCGCGACGCGGCGCTGCCCGTAGCGGTGGAAGAGGCAATGCGGCTTTACGGCTCGGTCATGTATCGGTTCCGCATCGCCAATGAAGCAACAGAGATCGCCGGGCAACAGATCAAGGCGGGCGACCGGATGATCCTGCTGCATTCGGCGGCGAACCGCGATCCCGTGAAATATGCCTGCCCCCATGCGGCCGATCTGTCGCGCCGTCCGGCCAACGATCATCTGGCGTTCAACAAGGGGCCGCGCAACGTGCGCTTCGACATCTGAGCGCGTGGCCTGCGTCAGTCGGGGTCGTCGGTCTGCGCGTTGCGAAAGCCGACCGGCGACAGGCCGAAACGGCGCTTGAAGGCGCGGGCCAGCGCGCCTTCGTTGGCATAGCCCACGCGGTAGGCGACATCCGACAGGGGCAGGGGGCTTGTGCGCAGCAGCTCCTGCGCCATCGCCATGCGGACGTTCAGCAGGTATTGCGCCGGGGGTTCGCCCATCGCCTCGGTGAAACTGGTGGCGAAGACCGTGCGCGACATGCCGGATTCGCGCGCCAGCGCGGCCACGCTCCATTTGCGGTCGGGCGCGTGGTGAATCGCCCGCACCGCCGGGGCGATGCGAAACAGTTGCGACCGGCTGAGTGCGCCGCCCCGCACATGGGCGTAGTGCAGATATTCCTGGATCGCGCGGATGATCGCCGCCTCGGAAAACCGGCGCACGATGGCTTGATCGCCGGCATCGCTTGCGTCGCGGAGTTGATTGATCAACTGGATCATCGGACGCAGCCAGGCGGCGACCTGGCCGTTTTCACCGCGAAACACGATGGCGACCGGCAGCATTCGCAGCAGCGGGGCGGCCCGGTCGGTATCGATGCGCAGATTGGCGTGGCCCAGTTCGGCGCCGTTGCTGTTGTCACGGCACGACAGCCTGTGCCGCGTGCCGTGCGGAATCACCAGAAGATCACCCACGTCCAGCTCGAACCGGGCCCCGGCCAGGTCCAGCACCGCACCGCCCTGTTCGATCAGATAGCTGAGCACTTCGCGCGGCCCCATGGATTGCAGCGACCAGGGCGCGGTATAGGTGGCGTAGTAGAACGAGGTCGCCTCGCAATGGATATTGTCGAGCAGGTTGGTCACCGCCTGCCAGCTGTGATGCGGGTCGGCGGGCAGTTCCGGGCCCGGAGACGCGGTTGCGCCCGGGGGAATGTCGATGATGGGGGCGTCAGTCTCGCGCGTCATTGGAACCTGCAGTTGGTGCCCAGCCCTGTGCCCGAGGGGGCGGCGGGTGCGGCACATACTGCGCCGCACCCGCCTTGTTCACAAGCCGGGTGCCGATCGCCTATTCCTCTGGCGCGATGGTCAGAGACATGCCATCGGGGGTGTCTTCCACCTTGACCTGGCAGGCCAGTCGCGAGGTCGGTTTGCTTTCGAGCAGAAAGCTGACCATCTCGGTTTCGAGTTCGGCCGCTGGCGGCAGCTTGGCGAACGAGCTTTCGTCGACATAGATGTGGCAGGTGCCACAGGCGCAGGCACCGCCACATTCGGCACGGATGTGATACCCCGCCTCGCGCAGCGCCAGCATCAGATCGCCTTGCGGCTTCATCTCGACCGCACGGACGGAGCCGTCGCGGTCGGTTACAGTCAAAACAGGCATTCGGTCCTATTTCCCCGCTTAGTTGATCAGCATCGGCACGGTCTTGGGGGTCAGTTCCCCGAAGAAGTTGGCCTTGTATTCGGGTTCGAACGCCGGATCCTCAAGCCGCAGCTTGGGGAAGCGCTTCAGCATCGATTCAAGGCTGGTCTGGATGACCATACGGCCCAGCCGGTTGCCGACGCAATGATGCGGGCCGATGCCGAAGGTCAGGATGCCCTGGGGGTTGCGACGGATATCGAAACGATCGGGATCGGGGAACATGGTCGGGTCGAAATGCGCGCCTTGGCTGGAGGCCAGAACCGGGATGTCCTTCGGGATCTTCACGCCGTTCAGCACCGTGTCTTTCTTGGCATAGCGCGGAAATGCGAAATAGCCGGTAGACTGATAGCGCAGGCATTCCGAAACCGCACTGTCCAGCAGCGACATATCGGACTTGAGCAGTTCAAGCTGATCGGGATTGCGGCCCAGCACCAGCATGGCATTGCCGAAGCTTGATGTGGTCGTGCCAAGGGCCGCGCCGCAAAGCGCGTTGATCTGGCCGAACAGTTCTTCGTTGGACAGCCGGTCTTCCTCGTAGGTGGCGCTGATCAGTTTTCCGAGTACGTCATTGGTGGGGTTGCGGCGGCGATCCTCGATCACGCCCATCATCATTTCGCGATGGTTGATCATCAGCGCCATGAATTCCGTCGGGTATTCGTCGTCAGGGCCCAAATCCACCATGGTCGCAAAACCTTCATGCGCCCGTTCGAACGCTCTTTGCTGTTCTTCGGTCAGGCTGAAGGCCGCGTCCAGAAGAACGCGGGTGATGATGTCCCCCGCGAAATCGGCCATCACGTCGAAACGGTCGCCTTTGGCCTCGATCGCGTCGAGCTTTTCATCGACGATCTTCTGGGTGGCTTCCTTCAGCGCGTTGACCCCGGCGGGCATGAATGCGGGCGCCATCAGACGACGGACGCGCAGATGATCTTCGCCGTCCATCTGGGCCACGGCCTGAAGCCCGGCGAAGAAGTCGAAAATATAGTAGCCGGGCAGATCCGGCGCGACCATGGAATAATCATCGGTGTCGCTGTAAACTGCTTTGACATCCTCATAGCGGCCGCAGACCACGATGGGCACGCCGCTGCGGGTGCAGTAGAAGGGCTCTTTTTGCGCCCACTCCCGCATCAGCCTGAGAATTTCCTTGGTTTTGATAATGCTGTCATCACCGAGATCCAGATCGACCACATGGGCCGGATCAAGATCTTCGAGGCGAATAGCCTGGGCGTCTTGTATCGTCATGGAAATCTCCTCCCGTTTTCCAGCAGCGGTCGCTTTTCGGGCGGGCCGCAGTGACGACATACTTTGTTAGATCCCTTCGCTTTGCGACAGCCCCGAGCGTTCGCAATGAGCGGCTGATCGTTCGGATACGGGGGTTTGGGGCGTCAGGTGCCCAGATAGGCGTCGCGGATCCTGTCGTCGCTATGCAACTGGCCCGAGGGTCCGTGGAAGGCCATTTCGCCGTTTTCGAGGATATAACCATATTGGCTGACCGTCAGCGCCAGTTCGGCGTTCTGCTCGACGATCAGGGTGGTCAGCCCGTCACGGTTCAGCCGCACGATCACGTCGAACAGCGTTTTCACCAGCACCGGCGACAGGCCAAGGCTGGGCTCGTCCATCAGCAGTAATCGGGGCCGCGACATCAGCGCCCGGCCGATCATCAGCATCTGCTGCTCGCCGCCCGACAGGGTGCCGGCGTGCTGCTGCTCACGCTCTTTCAGCCGGGGGAAGATATCATAGATATGTTCCTGATCGTGGCGCAGCTGGCGGCGGTCGCCACGGTGGATCCAGCCGCCCAGCAGCAGGTTGTCGGCCACTGACATGTCGGGAAAAATCTCGCGCCCTTCGGGCACCTGGGCGATGCCGCGGCGCACGATTTCCTCGGGGCTCAGGCCATCGATACGCTCGCCCTCGAACCTGATCGCGCCGCCGCGCAGGGGCACCAGACCGCTGATACAGTTCAGCGTCGTGCTTTTGCCCGCGCCATTGGCCCCCAGCAGCGCGTCCAGCGCGGCAATCTCGCGGTTGCGCAGCCCGGCGGCGGGTTCGTCCAGCAGCAAAAGCCGCGGCTTCGATGCCAGCGCCCGCACGATATCGAGCATCTTCTGGCGCCCGAAATCCAGCGCGCCGGCCTTGGTGTCGCGTACCTCGGACAGGCCCATGCGTTCCAGAAGCGCCTCTGCCTCGTGCAGCGCGGCGGCTTCGGCCCGGCTGCGGCTGCGGCCCGGCAGAAGGGGTATGTAGCGCGGAATCCGGGTGCTCATGCCCACCAGCACGTTTTCCAGAACGGTCATGCGGCCGCACAGTTCGATATTCTGGAAGGTGCGGGACAGGCCGCGTCCGGCCAGGCTGTGCGGCGGCAGGGTGGATATTACCTGATCGTCGAACCGTACCCGCCCGGCGCTGAGGTTATAGACCCGGGTGATCGCGTTGAAAGCGGTGGATTTGCCCGCGCCGTTGGGGCCGATCAGCGCGTGGATCGTGCCCTGTTCGACCTCAAGCGACAGTCGGTCCAGTGCGGTCAGCCCGCGCAGCGCCCCGTAAACCCCCTGGGGCATCAGGGTGATCGACAGCACCAGGATCAGCCCATAGACGAATTCCTGCCAGACTAGGAAATCCTTCATCACGGCGCGCAGCACCTCGGGCAGCAGGCCCAGGATGACCGCCCCCAGAATCACGCCGGGCACCGTGCCCATGCCGCCCACCACCAGCATCGTCAGCAACAGGACCGCCGGGGCGAAGGTGAAATTCTCGGGACTGATGAAGCTGTTGAACACCACCAGCATCCCGCCCGCCACACCGGCATAGACGCTGGAAATGACGAAGGCCCACAGTTTGGTCCGGCGCACGCTGATGCCCGAAACGGCGGCCACATGCTCGCTGTCGCGGATCGCGGCCATCGACCGGCCCAGATGCGAGCGCAGCAGCAGGAAGGTGGCCAGCAGCATCACCGCAAAGATCACGGCCAGCACCCGGAAATTGCTGGCGTCACTGTTCGAGGTGAACAGGATGAACTCTGACGGATGCACCCGCAGCCCGTCCACCCCGCCTGTTGCCGCTTTCCAGGTCTGAAAGCCCCAGTTCACCGCCGAGGCGAAGGCCACCGTCGCAAGGCCCAGATAGATATGGCGCAGCCGGACCGACGCCACGGCCACCAGCGCCGCCAACCCGGCGCAGACCAGCACCGCCAGCAGCAGGCCGGCGGGGAAGGGGATGCCGAACCGGTCCTGCAGGATCGCCGTCAGATAGGCGCCGATCCCATAAAACGCCACATGGCTGAAGGCGAACTGCCCGGCATGGCCCATGATCACGTCAAGCCCCAGCGCCAGCACCGCATAGACCATCAGCGTGCAACCGACATAAAGCAGGTAATTGTTCAGATAGAGCGGCAGCACCATCGCCACCGCGACGAAGGCCAGCGGCCAGACGACTTCGCCGCGCGAAAGGGTTCCATACATCCGCTCAGACCTTCTTTACATGCGCGGCACCGCCGAACAGCCCCTGCGGGCGCAGTACCAGCACCGCCATGATGATCAGGAACGGCGCCACCGCGATGGTCTGCGAGCCGAAGACATAGCCGATCAGGTTTTGCACGACGCCGACGATGAACCCGCCGACGATCGCACCGGGCAGGTTGGTGAAGCCGCCGATCACCGCCGCGGCCAGCGCGATCATGATGATCCCGCCCATATCCGGGGTCAGCCCCAGCTTGGGACCGACCAGTACGCCGCTGATCCCGGCCATGGTGCCGGCGATACCCCAGACCGTCATCCGCATCCGTGTCACCGGAATTCCCGACAGCGCGGCGGCGTGCGGATTTTGGCTGGAGGCGCGCAGCGCCCGGCCCAGAAGCGTGTGGTTGAAGAACAGCCAGAACCCCAGGATCGCCAGCACCGCGACCGTGACGATGGCGATATCGGTGCGCAGGACCGGCACCCGCCCGATGAACAGCGGTGGCCCCGACAGCATCGGCGGCAACGAGCGCACCTCCTCGGTATAGGGGATGACCCGGACCAGCCCCTTGAGCATCAGCGACAGGCCGAAGGTGGCGATGACAATCGGCACAAGCGGGCTTTCGCGGCCGCTGATCCGGCGGGTGATCGGCACGATGGCCAGCCGCTCGAACCCGGCGCCCAGCACGAAGGTGCCGCCGGCCACCAGTGGAAAAGATCAGCGCATAGGGGGCCGATGTGGCAACCGTGAAGAACAGCGCGATATAGGCGCCGACCATCACGAATTCGCCAGCGGCGAAATTCACCGCCTCGGAGGATTTGTAGACAATCACGATCGACAGCGCGATCAGCGCATAGACCGATCCGGTGACGATCCCGCTGAGGATCACCAGCGCCAGATGGGTGGACATTCTCAGACCCCTCCCGCGTGCGGCGTCATCGCGCGAACACCTCGGGGTCGATGATCCGGTCCCAGATATAGGGGCCGCCGACGCGGGTGACGGTGGTGCCGTCGAACTTGACGATGACCTGCCCGCGGTTGGAATCGCGCCGCCCCGGCGCGATTACGGTGGGCGCGGCCATCACGCCGGTTTCAAGGCTGGTCTGCTCGACCGCAGCCATGAAGCTTTCGCGCGACAGATCCGGCCCGGCGCGGTCCAGCGCATCGACGATCGCCATGGCATGGGGGAAGCCATAGGCGCCGATGATGCCGGGATTGGGCCGGTCGGGATAGTATTTGACCATCAGATCCTTCCACGGCTTCAACGCCGGGTCGTCCATGGATTCGCCGACCAGCGGATGCGCGTAATAGAATTTGCCCAGCCCGGTGGTGTCGCCATTGAGGCTGCTCAGGAACGCCTCGGGGTTGGACACGCCCTGAATGGCCGAGATGACGGGCTTCGACAGCATCCCGAATTCGACGAACTTCTTCATGATCAGCGTGGTCGGCGGGACATAGGTGGTCAGCACGATCACATCGGGATTGGCGGCCTGAACGTTCAGCACCGGCACGGTGACATCGGTGGCGTTGTTCGGCACGATCTCGTTGGCCACGATCCGGACGCCGTATTTGTCGGCCATGGCGTGGATCATTTCCATCGCCGAGGTGCCCATTGCATCGTCCGGCCCCAGAACGCCCACGGATTTGGCGCCCAGCCCCTCGATCGCATACATCATCACGGCAGCCAGGGTGGCGCGCTGCGTCCCCGGTGCGGCCCCGATCTGATACATACTGGGCGGATAGACCCCGGCATCGCCCGAGGCGTTCATCATGAAATGCGGGATCTTTTCCTGGTTCACCAGTTCCTGGATCGACACGGTCGACCCCGAGCACGCGCCGCCGAACAGCAAGAACACCTTGTCGACATTGATGTATTTTCGGGCAATCGCGTTTGCCTCGGACGGGGTGCATTTGTCGTCTTCGACCAGATAGCGGATCTTGCGGCTGTGGATGCCGCCCTTGGCGTTGATGTCGTCGAAATAGGCGCGCGCAGCATTCATCGGATCGGTGCCATAGGCGGCAAGCGGGCCCGACAGGGGCTCGAACATGCCGATCAGGATTTCATCGTCGGTGACGCCGGTGGTGGTTTGCGCGACCCCCGGCAGCGCCAGTGCGGCGGCCAGGGCCAGCCCATGCGCGACACGGCCAAGACATGCTGTTCCAAACATTGCGATTCCTCCCCAGGGATGGGCGGCCGCGCCGCCGATACCGGAACCCTAGGTCCGTGCCTTTCCCCTGCGATACTTTCTTTCGATAGGTAGGCCGGGGCTCAGTTCAGTTTGCGGTCGTCCAGCCCCAGATTGCGGCCGATGATTTCCAGCATGATCTCGGAGGCGCCGGCAAAGATCCGCGATACCCGCGCATCGGTATACATCCGGCAGATCCGGTATTCCTGCATGTAACCGGCCCCGCCATGCAACTGCACACAGGTGTCCATCACCCGGCCCTCCAACTCGGTCGCCAGAAGTTTGGCGGCGGCGGCGGTGTCGGCGGCCAGTTCGCGCTGGTTCTGGGCCATCACGCATTGATCGACGAAGGTCTGGATCGCGTCGATCTCGGCCCGCATCTGGGCCATCTTGAACCGCGAGTTCTGAAACGTGCCGATGGGTCGCCCGAAGGCGCGGCGCTCTTTGACGAATTCCAGCGTCAGGTCGAACGCGGTCTGCGCGGCGGCCATGGCGGCGATCGCGCCGACGACACGCTCGCCGGCCAGGAAATCGGTCAGATGATGAAACCCGCGCGCCGGATCGCCCAGCACATTGACCTTGGGCACCACAACATCGTTGAAGAACAGCTCGGACGTGTCCTGTGCCTCCAGCCCCATTTTTTTCAGCCGATTGCCACGCTCGAACCCGTCCATGCCACGCTCGACCACGAACAGGCCGACCTTGTGCTTTTCAGTGGTCGAGGTGTGCGCCGCGACCACGATCAGATCGGCGATCTGGCCGTTCGAGATATAGGTTTTGGAGCCGTTGATGATCCAGTTATCGCCATCTTCGACCGCGGTGGTGCGCATCGCCGCCAGATCCGAGCCGCAATTGGGCTCGGTCATGGCGATGGCCAGGATCGTTTCGCCGGTGATGCAACCGGGCAGCCAGCGCTGTTTCTGCTCTTCAGTGCCCAGCCCGCCGATATAGGGTGCGACCAGGCTGGAATGCAGATGGATGTAGAAGCCCGGGTCGCCGTGGCGCATATTCTCTTCCGAGATGATCTGCTGATAGCGGACATCCGCCATGCCGGCGCCGCCATAAGCCTCGTCCGCCCAGGGCAGCAGCAGGCCCAGCTCGCCGGCCTTCAGATAGGCGTCGCGGTCAACGAAACCCTGATCGCGCCATTTCTCGGCCCGCGGGCCGATCTCGTTTTGAAAGAACCGCCGGACCATATCGCGGAACTGCTCGTGGTCCGGCTCGAAAATCATGCGTTTCATGGCCATGCCGTCATGCCGCCGCGAACAAGGGCATATCGCCGGTGGCACGGGTGCGCAGCCAGTCCGAGGGGCAGAAGCGTTCGCCATATTTGTCGGCCAGCGCATCGCATTCCGCAACGAACGTCGCCACGCCCACCGTGTCGATCAGCGACATGGTGCCGCCGGTATAGGTCGGGAACCCCCAGCCCAGCACCGCGCCCAGGATGCCGACCTTGCTGGCCTCCACCTTGTCATGGCCCTTGGGCCGCGCGCCCAGCCGGTCGGTCTTGCCCTTGTTCAGGAAGGTCGTGCGGATCAGGTTGCGCGCCACCGGGCCGGTCAGCAGCCGGGCGAAATGCTTGCATTCCACGTTCTGCGCCATGTCATAGGGCAGTTGCACCCCTTCGAACACGCAGGCGGTGATGGCGATCGGCGCCGAGACCCTGACGAAATTCGGCGGCATCGACGCGCTGATCAGCAATGCCGGCGCGATCCATATGGTGCCACTGACGGACATGACCGCCGATCAGTTCGACATGCTGATGAACATCAATGTCCGCGCCACGCTGATGATCGCGCAGGCCGCGCACCCGCACCTGTCGGCGGCGCGCGGCACGATTGTCGCCACCGCCTCGACCGCATCGGAACAGCCGACCGTCGGGCTTGGCTGCTATTCCACCAGCTAGGCGGCGCTGGTCATGCTGGTGCGACAAATGGCCGCTGAATGGGGCCCCGACGGTATCCGCTGCAACTGTGTCTCGCCGGGGCCCACGCATACGGCGATGACCGCGGCCTCGTATGACGACCCGGAAATCCGGGCGCAGCGCGGCGCCGAAATCCCGCTGGGCCGCGTCGGCACGCCCGAAGATTTGGCCCGCGCGATCCGGTTTCTGGCCGGGCCGGAGGCCAGCCATATCACTGGGGTGAACCTGCTGGTGGACGGCGGGATCAGTGCGAACCTTGCCACCTCGAAAAGCAGTGCGGCCAACAGGATCGACAGCAAATGACGGGCGCGGGCGAACAACGCAAAGGGCCGCTCAGCGGTATCCGTATCGTCGAGATGGACGCGATCGGGCCGGTGCCGCTCAGCGCGACGCTGCTGGCCGATATGGGGACCGATATCCTGCGCCTGGCGCGCACGGGCGGGCAGGGTGCCTATGAGGATGTGGGCGCCACGATCCTGCATCGCGGGCGCGACACGGTCGCGCTGAACCTGAAGGATCCCGCCGACCGCGCTAGCGCGCTGGAACTGATCGTCGGGGCCGACGCGCTGATCGAGGGGTTTCGCCCCGGTGTGATGGAACGGCTGGGGCTGGGGCCCGAAATCTGCCTTGGGCGCCGCCCGTCGCTGGTTTACGGCCGGATGACCGGCTGGGGCCAGACCGGCCCGCTGGCACCGCGGGCGGGGCATGACATCAACTATATCGCGCTTTCCGGCGCGCTTGGCATGATGGGCGAACCCGGTCGCCCGCCGGTGCCGCCCCTCAACCTGGTGGGCGACTATGGCGGTGGTGCGATGTTCCTGGCGATGGGTGTTCTGGCCGGTGTGATCGAGGCGCAGCGCACCGGCCGGGGGCAGGTCGTGGATGCGGCGATGACAGATGGCGTCGCCATGCTGCTGAGCCTGTTTCTGGCGCTGCGGCAGGGCAGCGGCTGGACGGCGGATCGCGGCGCCAACCTGCTGGATGGCGGGATGCCGTTCTATCGCTGTTACGACTGCGCGGATGGCAGCCATGTCGCTGTGGGCGCGATCGAGCCGCAGTTTTACAAGGCGCTGCTGGACGGGCTGGGACTGAACCCGGCGGATTTCCCGCAATGGGACAAAAGCGCCTGGGCCGGAACCCGCGCGACCTTTGCCGAACGGTTCCGCAGCCGTAGCCGCGACGACTGGGCCGCGCTTTTTGCCGAAACCGATGCCTGCGTGTCGCCCGTCCTTGATCTGCTGGAGGCCGCCGAACACCCGCATAACGCGGCGCGTGAAACATTTGTGCGCCGCGACGGGTTCGTGCACCCGTCCCCGGCGCCGCGTTTTTCGGAAACACCGGGCGCGATCCGCGCGGGCCGGACGCTTGCGATGCCCGACGCCCTTGCCCGTTGGTCGGGGGTGCGGGGCGGGGTAGGCACGGTATGAACTGTTGCGGCGGGGCCGTCCGCCCGTTAACTGGAATTGAGTGGGGGGATACGGAATGAAGGTGCTTGTACCTGTCAAACGTGTGATCGACTATAACGTCAAGGTTCGTGTTAAGGCGGATGGCGGCGGCGTTGATCTTGCGAATGTGAAGATGTCGATGAACCCGTTTGACGAGA
>NZ_JBPWNX010000008.1:0-123278 GCF_054954595.1 Actibacterium sp. D185-2 | reverse complement strand
GTCCGGGAATGGTTTGCCGCCCGCAATCAGTTCGCTATCATGTTCGATGAGCGCTTCAACGCGTGACCGTATCTGAAACCCGCATGGGCCAAACCAGATACACAGAGTTCATGACACTCCCCCTTCTCAACAAAAGCGGCTCGTCAACCGGCTAAACGCTCTCTGTGATCAGACTATTGTCACTACACACTCACCGCTAGTTGCGGCGATGTTCCCTGTCGAAGCAACTTATTTTGTCAATAACGACGATGGACAGATGTCTGTCTCTCCATTGTCAAAGACAGCACCCGCAGGTCCGACCAATCACAAGCAACACCTCTTTTTTGCTTGGCGACAAAAGCTAATTGCCGCGCTGATGCATCAGCGTGTTCTGATACCAGAAGGTATCAGCGATGTCGCTTGGCTAGAGGCGCTTCAAACTGCTTTGGAACTTAGGCAAAGTTGGGACTCGCCTGAAGGTGAACAATCGAAGTTCTCGACATTTGTTGGGGTCGTGCCCACAGACGACGCAAAGATCGCTGAGACGCATGAAGTGGTCAGACGTGTCCATCAAAATTGCGCAATCCTTGTTGACGGAGATCAAGCCGGAAGGGGCTACCTAACGGAATTGAATGAGGCTGATCCATCGCCTAGCGCGGCAATCATATGGCCAACAGATTGGAAAATTGAGCACGTAATCACTTGGATTGCGGAAGCAAACCTTGCACAAGTTTTACCCCAGTTAGTTGAAGCCAATGGCACGGCAATCGGTAGCGCGGCAGAGCTTTCTGCTTTCTTGGAAGGTAGGAAGTCCTACGCCCCGACACAAGAAATCACGTCGTCAATTCTGATGGGCGAATCCGCATGCCGCGAGCGGGCAGCCCAGCTACTTAATGCACTTTGTGACACTCTGCTTGACCCATCAGTCCAGAGTTCTCCACTTTTCATTCGGGAGACGGAAGACGGTGCTGCAATGCCGACCTTCCGGTTCGAGCCGCTCAATGACATTTGACTTCTTCGAAGGGCCGGCCGGGTCGGGCAAGACCTTCAGCATGGTGGCTCATGCTCGGCAATTGATCGAGAACGATGCGTTGGGTGAGGGTCAACGTATGCTTGCACTTACCTTTATGAATGGTGCGCGACGGCGGCTCACTTCTAGCCTGAACGCCGAGGCGTCTTTCAGACGAAAATTTGACTGTCTCACCTTTGACTCTTTTGCTCAGTCGTTGGCCAAACGAAGAAGTGCCAAACTGACCGACGAAATGCGGCAGCAGGCCGAGGAGCTAGACCATTTTGACGGGCCTTGTTTCTTGGCCAGTGAACTCTTGAAAGATGCTGAGGTTCGTCGCTGGGTGGCAAGAACATATCCCTTGGTGCTGGTCGATGAGGCCCAAGACCTCGTCGATGTTCATCGGCAGGGAATAATTCTTGGTTTGATGGAGTGTTGTGCGGCTGTGGTTGCCGCAGACGGTTTTCAGTGTTTGAGCGGTGGTCAAGAAGCAGCGGGTTTCATCGAGCAATTACAAGGCTTCGGAACCTCTCACTCCCTTACCCAAAATCACCGAACGGATAAGACGGGTTTGCTTTCCGCCGCTTTGGTAGTGAGGAGAGGTGAAGACATTCGGGCCGTATTAAATGAGGAAGCTATCGGGAAGACTGATAGGGTTCATTGGGTCGCGGAAGGTATTGAACTCTTGGAAGTTCCAGCCACAGCCAAAAATTCAGGATTGCTCGCATGGAATTTGGCGTTTCAATTGAGACTTGGCTCTGATGACGTTGCAATCCTCACGCCAGATTCGAAGAACACAATCATACGGAGCGCAATTAACACGGTCACAGAAAAGCAAGGGCCATGGCCACACAACGCTTATTCCGTCAGTTGGGAAGGTAATGATATCAGCATTGCGGGCGAACTGACAGAAGTGTTAGGATTTCCAGACTCAGCTTCATACGATGAAGTATGTGCTTTGCTTGACAATCACTTGGCAGTGCCAGCGGTCAAATCAGTAGACCGGCGCGTCCGGAGACTGCATAGGATCACAGGCCAAAGCGAGTTCGAAAAAGATCAACTGGTTTCCTTTGTCTCCGATGCAGTCAGAACCAATACGCGCCTTGGCTTCAAGAAAAGTGCGAAGGTCAAGGCCATGTCCATCCACGGAGCAAAAAACAGAGAGTTCGACAGAGTGATCGTCCTGTGGCCACAGTCAGTAACCGGAAGTGATGAGCACAAACGGCGTTTGCTATACAACGCCATGACACGCGCCAAGAGCCATTGCACCATTATTGTTCTTGGAACGGGGAGGCTAAATTCCGCTCCCTTCGCTCCTTAGCAAATCCGTTCTGCGCGATCTACGGAACTTCGATGCGGTGTGTCCTACTTGTGGGGTTCGGTTCGCGGCTTTCACGTCGAAGCAGTAATTTGCGTCTCAAGCGAAATCTGGAAGAATAGCTTTGAAATGATACCCCAGTGCTACCCCAGCCGAAAGCCACAGAGGAACGGCACAGTGACAAACAGCGCAAGGCATTGATTTAATTTTGTAAAAGTGGTGCCCGGGGGCGGAATCGAACCACCGACACGAGGATTTTCAATCCACTGCTCTACCCCTGAGCTACCCGGGCATGGGTGAACGGCGCGCCGTTCAGGTCGCGATGTTCTAGACGCGGGGCCGGGCCGTGTCCAGAGGGGATCGTCAGAAAAATGCGCGGTTTTCGCAGGGGGGCTTTCTGTCGCGAACCCAATTGGAAAAAGCCCCGATCCGGCGCCCTCAGTTCGGCTTGGGCGCCTGTTTGGCCAGTTCCGCCGCCGCCTGTTCCAGGGCCTCCGGATCGTCGGCGGGTACGGCGTAGCCGCCGGTCAGCCACTTGCCCAAATCCACGTCCGCGCAGCGCCTGGAGCAGAACGGGCGGTATTTCCGGTCGCTTTCATTGCCGCAGATCGGACAGTTCATGCGATGACCCCTTTTTCCAGCGGCAGGCGCTCGCGCTTGCGCTGCATCTCGTAATTGCCCAAGGGCGTCCAGCCGGCCAGCGTGGTGTCCACCGGATCGGCGCGGAAGGCGGCCTTGAGCACCTGTTCCAACTGCCGGCGATCGCGGATCGGCATCGGCGCGAAATCCACGATAATCTGTCCGCCCAGACCGCGCAACCGCAGCTGCCGCGGCAGATCGCGGGCGGCGGCCATGTTGGCCTTCAGCCCGGCGGCGGGCGAGGTGTCGTTGCCCGTATTCACGTCGATCGCGATCAGCGCGCGGGTGGGTTCGACGAAGATCGAGCCGCCGCCAGGCAGCGGCACAGGCCTGAACACCGCGTCGATTGCATCCAGCACACCGTGATCGGCAAAGCCGCCCACGCCTTCGATCACCTCGTCGGGGTCGGGGTCGGACCAGTCGCGCCAGGCCAGCAGATGCGCGTCCGGCGCATCGAGCAACAGTTCCGCCCCGCCGGTGGCATCGGCCATGACCTCTTCGGCCACCGCGCGCATCGCGGCGATGTCTTCGGCAATCGCCGCGCCGTCGATGAATGCGCAGGCCGAGCGCAGGATCAGGCCCAGCCCTTCGGGTGCGCCGTCCATTTCCTCATGCGCGATTTCCAGCAGGCGGTCGCGTTCGTCATCGTCGCGGATCGCGCGCGAGATGTTCAGCCCCGGCGCGTCGGGCGTCACGATGGCGTAACGGCTTTTGAACAGCAGTTTCGGCGTGACCGGCACGGCCTTGCCGGGCTCGGCATACCCGGTGACCTGCACCAACAGCGCCTGCCCCGGCGCAAGCCCCTTGGCCTGGCGCAGAAAGGCGCGGCCTTGCGGCAGGATCAGGAATACCCCGCCCTGCCCCTTCATCTGGCGATCCACCACCGCGCGATAGATCGCGCCGGGCGCGGGGATGTCGTCGGGCGGATCGATCAGCAGATCGTCCAACCGCCCGTCCACCATCAGCGCGGCGGCGCGGCGCCCGTTCACCTCGTCCAGAATGACAGAGCGACCCTTCATATCGTCCCCCGATACAGCGGATACCCCGCCCCCTGCAGCAATGTTGCGGTCTCGGCCAGTGGCAGCCCGACGACGGCGGAAAAAGAGCCGCTGATCCAGGGCACGAACGCCCCGGCCATGCCCTGAATGCCATAACCGCCGGCCTTGCCGTGCCATTCGTTCGATTGAAGATAGGCGTTCAATTCGTCATCCGACAGGCGTTTGAACTTGACCGCCGTCACCACGTCGCGCTCCCAGAGCTTTTCGCCCAGACGCAGCGCGACGGCAGTGATGACAGAATGCCGCCGCCCGCCCAGGGCCAGCAAAAACTCGGCCGCCTCGCCCGCATTGCGGGGCTTGCCCAGAATGCGGCGGCCCAGCGCCACGGTGGTATCGGCGCACAAAACCAGTTCATCGTCAGTTGCTCGCACCGCGCGGGCCTTTTCAATAGCCATGCGCGCGCAATAGGGACGCGGCAGTTCGTCCTTATGCGGATCCTCGTCAATATCGGGCGCGCGGATATCGTCGGGCACAACACCGATCTGCGCCAGAAGCTCTTTCCGGCGCGGGCTGCCTGAACCCAAAACGAGTTTCATAGAAACCGCTTACTTGAAGCGATAGTTGATCCGACCCTTGGTCAGATCATAGGGGGTCATTTCAACCTGCACTTTGTCGCCTGCCAGAACCCGGATACGGTTCTTGCGCATTTTTCCTGCCGTATGTGCGATGATCTCATGGCCGTTTTCAAGCTCGACCCGGAATGTCGCATTCGGCAGGAGTTCCTTTACGACACCGGGAAATTCGAGCATTTCTTCCTTGGCCATGGTCACTCCTACGTGGTTTTGCCCGCCAGACTGCGAGCGTGGCTTTAAATGCGCGCGGTTTCACTGTTTTTCAAGGGCTAAATCGGCGAAAGCCGCGTCACGCGGCGATATGGCCGGGCCGGTTTCGGCCAAAGCGCGGCCCGCCGGGCTAGCCCTGGGCGCCCTGTACCTGTTGCGGGATGCCGAACCGTTCGATCAGCCGCGCGGTGATCTGATCGCGGGCCTGGCGGTAGGAATCCAGCTTGGCCTCGCGGGTTTCGCCCAGGCCGGTAGGGTCGAGGATCGGCCAGTATTCCACATCCAGATGCGCGCAATGGGCCAGTTCCAGCGCGCGGCGCTGGCTGGCGGGCGACAGTGCGATCACCAGATCGAAACTCGACAGATCGTCGCCCCATTCCTGCAAATCATCGAACGAGCGGGTCCGGTGCCGTTCCAGATGCACACCGATCTCGGCACAGACGGCGACGGCGAAACCGTCGATTTCCAGATCGCTTTTCACACCGACGGATTGCAGATAGAAGCGGTGGCCATACAGCTTTTTCGCGATCCCCTCGGCCATGGGGGACCGCACCGCGTTTTGGTCGCAGCAGAACAGAACAGAACTGGGCTGCTTTTCCCCCACCCATCACCCCCCGAAATGCAGAACGCAAATCAGGGTGAACAGGCGGCGGGCGGTGTCCGCGTCCAGTTCGGCCTTGCCGTCCAGACGTTCCTGCAACACCCGGGCACCTTCGTTGTGGATACCGCGCCGGGCCATGTCGATCGCCT
This sequence comes from Actibacterium sp. D185-2, assembly GCF_054954595.1. Lineage (NCBI taxonomy): Bacteria > Pseudomonadati > Pseudomonadota > Alphaproteobacteria > Rhodobacterales > Roseobacteraceae > Actibacterium > Actibacterium sp. D185-2. The sequence continues at coordinate 117,743 of NZ_JBPWNX010000008.1, read as the reverse complement.
CGATCTTGGAGGGGGGCAGTTTCTTGACCGCGTCGAAATAGCTTTCGCAGATCTGAAAGTAATCCTTCACCACCTGCCGGAACGGGCCCAGCGACAGGTGGAACTCGGCCACGGCCTCGCCCGCCTCTGTCTGCACGTCGAAGACCAGCCGCTTTTCGCGGATCGCCAGATGCAGGTGATAGGGCCCGGCGGGCACGGCGCGATCCTCGCGCGCGGGCAGGCCAAAGCTGTTCTCCTCAAGCAGATCGAAAATGGCGACCTTGCGCTCCTGCTCGATCTCGGGCGTGGGGGGCGGCAGGCCGCTGTCGTCGATGTCGACGCGGGTCAGGCGGTTGGTCATGATATGCCCTCGTTCAGGCGGTCCAGACGGGCGCGCACGGACAGGCCGTGCGCTTCCAGGCTTTCGGAAATGGCCAGCCGTTCGGCGGCGGGGCCGATGGCGCGCAGCGCTTCGGGGGTCATCCGGGCCAGCGTGGTGCGTTTGAGGAAATCGAGAACCGACAGCCCGCTGGAAAACCGCGCCGAGCGCGCCGTGGGCAGCACATGGTTCGGGCCGCCGATATAGTCGCCGATCGCCTCTGGCGTCCATTGCCCCAGAAAGATCGCCCCGGCATGGGTGATCTTTTCGGCCAGCGCCTCGGCGCCGTCCACACAAAGCTCAAGGTGTTCAGGCGCCACCCGGTTCGACAGCGCCGCGGCCTCGTCCAGATCGCGCACGGTGATGATGGCGCCGAAATCGCGCCAGCTGGCCCCGGCGATGGCACGGCGTTCCAGCGTTTCCAGCCGCTTTTCCACCGCCGCCGCCACCGCGCGGCCAAAACCGGCGTCATCGGTCAGCAGAATCGACTGCGCGCTTTCGTCATGTTCGGCCTGGCTCAGCAGATCGACGGCGATCCAGTCGGGGTCGTTTTCCTTGTCGGCAATCACCAGAATTTCCGACGGGCCGGCGATCATGTCGATGCCGACCTTGCCGAAGACCCGGCGCTTGGCCGCCGCCACATAGGCGTTGCCGGGGCCGGTGATCTTGTCGACCGGCACAATGGTATCGGTGCCGTAGGCCAGCGCCGCGATCGCCTGCGCGCCGCCGATGCGGTACACCTCGTCCACACCGGCCAGCCGCGCCGCCATCAGCACCAGCGGGTTGGTCACCCCGCCCGGCGTCGGTACGCAGATCACCAACCGCCCGACCCCAGCCACCTTGGCCGGGATCGCATTCATCAGAACCGACGACGGGTAAGAGGCCAGCCCCCCCGGCACATAAAGCCCCGCAGCCGAAACCGGCGTCCAGCGCCAGCCCAGCGTGGCACCTTCGGGGTCGGTCCAGCTTTGATCCTCGGGCATCTGGCGGACGTGGTAGGCGCGGATACGTTCGGCCGCCAGTTCCAGCGCGGCGCGATCCTCGGGCGTGACCTTGGCACATTCGGCCGCGATCTCCGCTTGCGAAAAGGCCAGGGTTTCGGAGGTCAGATCCTGGCGGTCGAATTTCGAGGTCAGCTCGATCACCGCGGCGTCGCCGCGCGCCCGCACATCGGCGATGATCGCCGCCACCGTTGCGTCCACATCCGGCGCGTCCTCGCGCTTGGCGCCCAGCAGGGCGTCGAACCGGGCGGCGAAATCGGGGGCGGTCGTATCAAGAAACTGGGGCATGGGTCTCTCCTTGCCCTTCACATATCCGGCCTGCGCGCGCGTCTCAAGCGTCCAGGCGTTGGAACATCAGAAGCTCGTCATGCGACTGTCGATCGTGGTGGAACGCATCGGGGATCGTGCCCATCGGGCGAAACCCGTGCCGTTTGTAGAACGCCACCGCGCGCGGATCGCCGGCACGCGCGCCCAGTTCCATCTGCCGGATGCCGTGGCGCGCGGCGTCGGCCAGCACATGGGTCAGCAACTGCCCCGCCGCCCCCGTGCCGCGCCAGGCCGGGCGGATATAGACCGAAATCAGCATCGCGCGGTGGCGGGCCGCCATATGGGGCTCGGCGACCCAGCCCATCACCCCCGTGGCCTGCCCGCCGTCAAAACCTGCGTGATAATTCGCCTGTTCCAGCATGTCGGCAAAGAATGGCAGCGGCCTGTCGGCGATTTCCTCGTACCGGGTGGCAAAGGCCGGCGGATCGTTTTGCAGCGCCTCCAGCCGGATGTCGCGCCACAGCCCGGCGTCGCCGGGAAGAAGCCGCCGGGTGATCATTCGTGCACCGGGACCTTGCGCGATGGCGCAAGATAGGGCCGGGTGACATCCTTCAGCGTGACGTCCAGACATTCGACATCCAGCGCGATCGCCCCGTCCCCGGCCAGGGTCAGAACCACCCGGCCGGTGCCATCCTCGCCCGGCTCGAACGCAACCGACAGAAGCGACAGGATCATGTCCGTCTCGCCCCGATCCACGCCCTGCGATGCAACCCCGGCCACATCATCGAAGGCCAGCACGGATTGCACGCGTTCATAAGGACGGCCGCGGCGCTCGGCATCCACGCGATCCTCCCACCGGAAACGGTTGAGCAGCAGCGCAAAGCGGCGCTCGCGCGGGCGCCAGGCCATTTCCGTGACCGGAAAGACCGCATCCTGCACCAGGCTGGAAATCACCTCCAGATCGGCGGCTTCCAGCGCCTTCAGCGAAAGCGGCTGCGCACCGCCGTCTTCGAACCGTGCATCTTCGCTCATCCGACCTTTACCCGTTCGATCCGCGCGCCACAGGCGCCCAGTTTTTCCTCGACCCGCTCATAGCCGCGATCCAGATGATACACCCGGCTGACCACCGTCTCGCCCTCGGCGGCCAGTGCCGCCAGGATCAGCGAGACCGAAGCCCGCAAATCGGTTGCCATCACCGGCGCGCCCTTCAGCCGGTCGACCCCGGTCACGGTGGCATGGCCACCATGCACGTCGATCTTCGCCCCCATGCGCATCAGTTCGGGCGCGTGCATGAACCGGTTCTCGAAAATCTTTTCTTCCAGCACGCTGGTGCCTTCGGCGGTGCACAAAAGCGCCATCATCTGCGCCTGCAGATCGGTCGGGAACCCCGGAAACGGCTCGGTCACCACGTCCACCGCATTCACCCGGCCGTTGCGGCGGGTCACTTTCAACCCGCGTTCGGTTTCCTCGACCGCAATCCCGGCCGCGTCCAGCTTTTCGGTGAAGGCCGCGACCAGTTCCAGCCGCCCGCCCAGACATTCGACCGAGCCGCCGGTGATCGCCGGGGCCAGCATATAGGTGCCCAGCTCGATCCGGTCGGTGACGACCGGATGGGTCGCGCCATGCAGCCGGTCGACACCCTGAATGGTGATGGTGCTTGTGCCCTCGCCCGCGATCTGGGCGCCCATCTTGCGCAGACACCGCGCCAGATCGACGATCTCCGGCTCGCGGGCGGCGTTTTTCAGCACTGTGGTGCCCTTGGCCAGCGTCGCCGCCATCAGCAGGTTTTCAGTGGCGCCCACCGACACGAAAGGAAATTCGAACGTCGCCCCCTTCAGCCCGCTGCGGGCCTCGGCATGGACATAACCTTCCTTCAGTTCCAGCGTCGCACCCAGCGCCTCCAGCCCTTTGAGATGCAGATCGACCGGCCGCGCGCCGATCGCGCAGCCGCCGGGCAGCGACACAACCGCGTGACCGTCGCGCGCCAGCATCGGCCCCAGCACCAGGATCGAGGCCCGCATCTTGCGCACGATATCGTAAACGGCGGTGTGGTTGTTGATGTCATGCGACGACAGCGCCAGCACCTGCCCGCTTTGCAACGACGACACCTCGGCCCCCAGCGATTGCAGCAGCGTGGTCATGGTGCGGATATCCGACAGCCGCGGCGCGTTGGTCAGCGTCAGCGGCTCTTCGCTGAGCAACGTCGCCGGCATCAGCGTCAGGCAGGCATTCTTGGCCCCGGCAATCGGGATTTCCCCATTGAGGGCCGTGCCGCCCGTGACAACAATAGAATCCATCTGCTCTGCCTCTCAATCCCGGTCGTCGACAGCCTTGCGCGCCCGCGCCTGCTGCTTGCGCCGCGCCAGATTCGCCTTCAGCGCCTGTTTCAGGCGTTCTTCGCGGCTGTCCGTGGTCTGCGCGGGTTTTGCTTTCGGGGGTTTCTTATCCATGCGCCTTCTCTAGCGCAGTGGTGAAAACGCGTCCAGCCAGCGGTTGCAGCATTGGCGAATAGCAACCGACCGGCTGCGGCGGTGATTTCACGGGGATGGTGCTGCTGGAGAGAATTGAACTCTCGACCTCTCCCTTACCAAGGGAGTGCTCTACCTCTGAGCTACAGCAGCAGCGGGGGTCCGTTTATCGCTCTGCAATACGGCCTGCAAGCCCCTTTTTTGCGCTCTGACTTCCCGCCCGCACGAAAATCCGCGCGGGTGGCCGGAGCCACGGCATTGCGGCTTCAGCCGCGCGCAGGAACCGACCTGTATGATGCGGATGTGGTCTCGCCATCCGAGCCCTGCGGCGAATTCGACAGGGCGCACAGAACCGCGGTCCCAATCGTGCCAATCATTCCCGCGACGACATAGGCCGCGATGGCCACCCAGAACGGTGCTCCCAGTACCAACGACAAAGCCATGAAGGCCGAGCCCACGCCCAACCCAACCAAGAAACTGCCCATTTCTCTTAACTCCTCCACACACGCTGAACACGTGCCCCACCATCGCAAGAATATTACAAATACGTCACAATTTCCAGAAGCTCTGAAAACAACGACCAAAGCGTCGCAGGGCGTGTAATTCGAAACGCGTTTTCAGGGGCATGCGCGGGAAAGCGCGCAACCTCCACGCCGGACACGGGGCGCCCCGTGTCCGGCACACGTCATCCCAGCGTCACGTCCAGCACCATCATCAGAATCAACCCGATCACCAACCCCGTGGTTGCGGCGTTCTGATGCCCGTGCCGGTGGGTTTCGGGAATGATTTCATGGCTGATGATATAGATCATCGCCCCGGCCGCGAAACCCAGCCCCCAGGGCAGCACGACCACCGACACGCCGACCACCGCCGCGCCCAGCAGCCCGCCCACCGGCTCGACCAGCCCGGTGGCCAGCGCAACCAGGAAAGAGCGGCGCCGTGTATAGCCCTGCCCGCGCAGCGCCAGCGCCACGGCCAGCCCTTCGGGCACGTTCTGCAACCCGATGCCGGTGGCCAGCGAAATGCCGTTGGTCACGTTGCCGCCGCCAAAGCCGACGCCGACGGCCATGCCTTCGGGAAAATTGTGAATCGTGATCGCCAGCACGAAAAGCCAGATCTTGGCCAGCGCGACAGCCTCGGCGCCCTCGCGCCCCTCAATGAAATGCTGATGCGGCAGGGTTTCGTTCAGCACCGCCACCGCCAGCGCGCCCATCCCGATGCCCGCCGCCGTGATCAAGGCGGCAATCGGCGTGGACCCGTACAGCCCCTCGGCCGCCTCGATCGCGGGCAGGATCAGCGAAAAGAACGACGCCGACAGCATGACCCCCGCCGCGAAGCCAAGCATCGAGTCGTTCATCCGGCGCGACACGCTGCGCCCCATCAACACGGGCACCGCCCCCACCCCGGTCATCAGCCCGGCGCCAAGGCTTGCCAAAAGGCCCATCGCGACAATGTTCATAGGGTATCCTTGCGCAATAAACCCGTGCGCGCCAAGCCTTTTCGCCGATCTGCGACATTGCCACCGGCACCCCGCATTGGTAACTGTTTTTTACCAATGCAAAGGATTGCCCATGCCAGTCATTACCTGCATCGAAGACCTGCGCCGTATCTATCAGCGCCGCGCGCCCCGGATGTTCTATGACTATGCCGAAACCGGCAGTTGGACCGAGCAGACCTTTCGCGAAAACACCACCGATTTTCACAAAATCCACCTGCGCCAGCGCGTCGCCGTGGATATGGAGGGGCGCTCGACCGCGACGCAGATGATCGGCCAGGATGTGGCGATGCCGGTGGCGCTGGCCCCGGTCGGGCTGACCGGGATGCAATGCGCCGACGGCGAGATCAAGGCCGCCCGCGCGGCCGAAAAGTTCGGCGTGCCCTTCACCCTGTCCACGATGTCGATCTGCTCGATCGAAGACGTGGCCGAACACACCGGCGCGCCATTCTGGTTCCAGCTTTATGTGATGCGCGACGAAGATTACGTCGCCCGTCTGATCCAGCGCGCAAAGGATGCGAACTGTTCGGCCATGGTGTTGACGCTGGATCTGCAAATCCTGGGCCAGCGCCACAAGGATCTGAAGAACGGTCTGACCGCGCCGCCGAAGCTGACCCTTCCGACGATGCTGGATCTGGCCACCAAATGGCGCTGGGGCATAGGGATGCTGGGCACCAAACGCCGCCAGTTCGGCAATATCGTGGGTCACGCCACAGATGTGGCCGATGCCCGGTCGCTGAACGACTGGACCGCCAAGCAGTTCGATCCGCGGCTCGACTGGGACAAGGTCAAGGACTACAAGCGCCAGTGGGGCGGCAAGATGATCCTCAAGGGGATTGTGGATGCTGAGGACGCCAGGATGGCGCTTCAGGTCGGCGCCGACGCGATCATCGTGTCGAACCATGGCGGGCGGCAACTGGACGGGGCGCTGTCGGCGATCCGCGCGCTGCCGTCGATTCTGGATGCGGTGGGCGACAAGGTCGAGGTCCACCTCGACAGTGGCATCCGATCCGGCCAGGACGTGCTGAAGGCGCTGGCGATGGGTGCCAAGGGCACCTATATCGGCCGCGCCTATATTTACGGGCTGGGCGCGATGGGCCAGGCTGGCGTGACCCGCGCGCTGGAGGTGATCCACAAGGAACTGGACACCACGATGGCGCTGTGCGGTCGCAAATCGGTGCGCGATCTGGATCGCGACATCCTGCTGGTGCCAAAAGGGTTTTCCGGGGACTGGGAATAATCGCCGCCCTTGACTTCTGCCCACCGAACACGCATCTGTCCCTCAACCCGTCGCCCTGCTGCCGCGTGAGCAGCCCGTTCTGGCGCCGGATCAAGGGGCACATGCCCCGATAACAGGTTCCCACTTCACGCAGGGTCCCGGCGGTTCAGCAGCTTTCAGGGCAATCGGCCCGTAAGCTGAGACTTGGCCGCAACCCATGCTGCTGCGCCGCCCCACGGGGTGTGCGCAAAACTGTTACCGGGTGGCTGCGGCTGCCCCCTGAAAGGTTCTGAATTGACCGATTTTTCCATGCTCGGCCTTGCGCCGCGCCTTCTGCAAGCGCTCGAAGCCCAGGGCTTCACCGACCCGACGCCGATCCAGGCGAAGGCCATTCCGCACATCCTTGACGGGCGCGACATCATGGGCCTGGCCCAGACCGGCACCGGCAAGACCGCGGCCTTCGGCCTGCCGTTGATCCATCAACTGATGGAAGTGGGCCATGCCCCCGCGCCGAAAACCGCGCGCGCCCTGATCCTGGCCCCCACGCGCGAGCTGGTGAACCAGATCGCCGACAACCTGCATGGGTTCGTCAAGGGCAGCCACCTGAAGATTGCCAAGGTGGTCGGCGGGTCGTCGATCCACATGCAGACCAAGCAACTGGGCCGTGGCACCGACATCCTTGTCGCCACCCCCGGACGCCTGCTGGACCTGATCGAGCGGCGCGCCGTGTCGCTGGACCAAACCCGGTTCCTGGTGCTGGACGAGGCCGACCAGATGCTGGACCTGGGCTTTATCCATGCGCTGCGCAAAATCGCCGCGATGCTGGCCACCCCGCGTCAGACGATGCTGTTCTCGGCGACGATGAACAAGCAGATGAACGAACTGGCCCAGACCTATCTGGACCACCCGATCCGGGTGCAGGTCAGCACGCCGGGCAAAGCGGCCGATAAAGTGACGCAATGCGTACATTTCATCGAACAGCCCAATAAACCGGCAAAGTTGAAAGAATTGCTGGCCACCCACCCCGGCGAACTGGCGCTGGTCTTCGGGCGCACCAAGCACGGCTGCGAGCGTCTGAAGAAACAGCTGGAGGCCGCGGGATTCGCCGCAGGCTCGATCCACGGCAACAAAAGCCAGGGCCAGCGCGAGCGGACGCTGCAATCCTTCCGGGACGGCAAGATCAAGGTGCTGGTAGCCACCGATGTGGCCGCACGCGGCATCGACATTCCGGGTGTGGCGCATGTCTACAACTACGATCTGCCCAACGTGCCCGAGAACTATGTCCACCGCATCGGCCGCACCGCGCGCGCCGGCGCCGATGGCATGGCGATTGCGTTCTGCTCGTCCGAAGAGGTCGGCGATCTGCGCGGCATCGAAAAGGTGATGGGCATCTCGATTCCCGTCGCCTCGGGGCAGCCGCCGTTCGAAGAGCGCAAGCCGGCGCGCAAGGGCAACGGCCCCGCCGGAAAGTCCCAGCGCCGGCGTCCGCAGCGCGGCCGGGGCGGCAAGGGTCAGCGCATGGCCGCCTGAGCCGGAAAGCAGTGTAAGAAAAAGGGCGTCCCACGCGGGACGCCCTTTTTTTATTGGGAAACGAAGGCCCCTGTCAGGTTGCCTCTTCCTCCAGATGCAGCTTCATCTCCAGCAAGACGCACTGAAGGGCAGTGGTTTCGCGCAGCAGCCGCTTGGCCTCGTTGATGGTGATGATCCCGTCCTCGATCGACTGGCTGTATTCGGCCATCAGCATCGCGAAACGCTGCGACAGGGCCACCACGTCGGCATTCACCCCCCCGCTGTTTTCGGAGTTCCGCTTTTCCTGTGCATAGGACAGCGTGATCCCCTGCAACTCGGCCAGCGCGGTGGTGACATGCGGGAACCGCGCAGCCCCTTCCAGTGCCGCCACGGCATCGACCGGCATGAATCTGTCGGCATGTTCCTCGGCATCTGAATAATAGCGCCCCAGCGTCGCCTTGGACCGCCCTGTCAACGCACAGGCTGCTTCGACCCCCACATCCTTGACCAGCGCTTCGCTATGCTTCTTCAGGTAGCTTCCGATACCGCCCATATTTTCCCGCTCGCGTTTCAACGTCCGACATGCATGCGGGGAAACCCCGCATCCTTTTCCCATTACTGCGCTAAATGGGATTTGTCATATACATTTCAGTCTCTGGAAACAGAGACAAGTACGAGTAACCGGCTTCCCCTACGTCGGTTTTGGGTGGGGAGCGGCTGCGCCGTCGTTCTGGGGGCGATGGTTCGGGCAACCGGATCAAGTGGTGTCAGTCCTTCCCAGTGCATTTAAGGTGGCCTTTTTCAAGAGTTCCAGACCCGGGTATCATCCCCGATAAGCCGCCCGGGTCTGGGATTTTTGCCTTCTCCGCCACATGCCGGAAATCTTGACGGCACAGCCCTTGATCCCCGCCTTGCGGGGCTGGATAAACGGGGCATGGCAAAGCTCTATTTCAACTACTCCACCATGAATGCGGGAAAATCGACGCTGCTTTTGCAGGCGTCCCATAATTACCGCGAACGCGGGATGCAAAGCTTGCTGCTGACCGCCCGGCTGGATGACCGTGCCGGGGCGGGGCGGATCGCATCGCGCATTGGAATCGGCGAACCGGCGGCAACCTTCGGGGCGGCCGACGATCTGTTCGCACGAATCGCGGCGCGGCTGGCGGACGGCCCCTGCGCCTGCGTCTTCGTCGACGAGGCGCAGTTCCTGACCCCCGATCAGGTCTGGCAACTGGCGCGCGCCGTCGACGGCCTGAACGTGCCGGTCATGTGCTACGGGCTGCGCGTCGATTTTCGCGGTGAATTGTTTCCCGGCTCTGCCGCGCTGCTGGCGCTGGCCGACGAAATGCGCGAGGTGCGCACAATCTGCCATTGCGGCAAGAAGGCCACCATGGTGGTGCGCCTGGGGCCCGACGGCACCGCCCTGCATGACGGCGCCCAGGTGCAGATCGGCGGAAACGAGTCCTATGTCTCGCTCTGCCGGCGCCACTGGCGCGAAGCAATGGGCGACGCGGCGTAAGCGCCGCGCCGCCCGGTCGCGTTACATGTATTTGTGGAAAAATTCATCCACCGCGCGTTCGGCGGCGTCCTTGCGCTCGCCGTAACGTTCCTGCACCAGGCCGACCAGCTTTTCACGCTTGCCCGCGGCCTGGTCCAGCTCGTCATCGGTCAGTTTGCCCCACTTTTCTTTCGCGGCGCCTTTGAGCTGCTTCCAGTTGCCTTCAATAATATCCCAGTTCATGTCGAAGCTCCTTTCAGGTTGCGTTCGACAGGAAAACGGGTGGCGCGGCGATTAGGTTCCCGGCCTCAGACCTGATTGGGCGGTGTTTCGCCGGACAGGGCCGCGCGGATGTTCGCGACCGCCATCAGCCCCATCGCCTGGCGTACCTCCAACGCGGCGGTGCCCAGATGCGGCAGCAGGGTGACGTTTTCCAGCGCGCGCAAGACGGCAGGCACGTCGGGTTCGAATTCATAGACATCCAGCCCGGCCCCCGCGATCCGCCCGTCCTGCAACGCGGCAATCAGCGCGGCCTCGTCCACCACATCGCCCCGGGCGATGTTGACGAAATGCGCCGTGGGTTTCATCGCGGCGAAAACCCCGCCCTCGATCAGGTGGCGGGTGGCCGGACCGCCGGGCACCGCGACGACCAGAACATCGGCCGCCTGCGCCACCGCGTCGAGGCTGGCCAGCTGCGTGGCGGGCATACCGGGGTCATCCACCGCCGAGCGGTTGAAGAACACCACCGTCATGCCGAACCCGAAGTGGCAGCGTTTCGCGATCGCCTTGCCGATTCGCCCCATGCCAATGATGCCCACAGTCTTGCCGGTCACATGCTGGCCCAGCATCTGGGTCGGGTGCCAGCCCTGCCACTGGCCCGCGCGCACCAGCCGCTCGCCCTCGGCCGCGCGGCGGCAGCTCATCAGGATCAGCGTCAGGGCGATGTCGGCGGTGGCGTCGGTGACGGCGCCGGGCGTGTTGGTCACGGCGACGCCGACCGCACGCGCCGCCGCCACGTCGATGTGATTATAGCCCACGCCGAAATTGGCCAGGATCCGCGTGCGCGGATGGGGCACCTCGGCGAAAATATCGGCGGTGAACGCATCGCCCAGCGTAGGCAGAACCGCGTCGAAGATGGTCAGGGCCGCGCGCATTTCGGCGGGTTTCATCGGCGCGGTGCTGGTGCGGACCTCGACCTCGGCAAAGGCGCGGGCCGCTTCGCAGACGCTGTCGGGCAGCGGGCGGGTGATCAGAATCCGCGCCATCAGAACAGCCGCCCGCCGAGGGGCACGTCCTTGTCGGGGGTCAGCAGCACCACCTCGCCCGCGGCATCCGGCACGCCCAGCACCAGAACTTCGGACATGAACTTGCCGATCTGGCGAGGCGGGAAATTGACCACCGCCATCACCCGCTTGCCCGGCAGGTCCTCGGGCGTGTAATGCGCGGTGATCTGGGCCGAGCTTTTCCGCTCGCCGATCTCGGGCCCGAAATCGACCCACAGCTTGATCGCGGGCTTGCGCGCCTTGGGGTAAGGTTCGGCGCGGGTGATCTGCCCCACACGGATATCCACCTTCAGGAAATCGTCGAAACTGATCGTGCTCATTGGCCCAGTTCTCGGCTGCGGTCGGCGGCGGCCTTGACAGCCCGTTCCAAAAGCGCGGGAAACCCGGTTTGCGGTTCCATCAGAACCGCCAGCGCGGCGGCGGTGGTACCGCCGGGCGAGGTCACGTTCACGCGCAACTGCGCGGGGTCCTCGGCCGCAGTTTCCGCCAGTTGCCCCGCCCCGCCCACGGTGGCCTTGGCCAGCCGCATCGCCAGATCGGCGGGCAGCCCCTGCGCCTGCCCCGCGGCGGCCAGGGTTTCGATCAGGTGGAACACATAGGCCGGGCCAGAGCCCGACACGGCGGTGACCGCATCCATCTGCGCCTCATCCGTCAGCCGCACGGTCTGACCCACCGCCGACAGCAGCGCCTCGGCCAGTTGCAACTGATCCTCGCCCGCCACGACATTGCCGATCAGCGCGGTAATGCCACGCCCGACAGCGGCAGGGGTGTTCGGCATGGCGCGGATCACCGGCGTCTGCGCCCCCAGCGCGCGTTCGTAATATCCAAGCGGGGTGCCCGCCGCGACGGACAGAAACAGGGTGCGGTCATTGCCCAGCGGGGCAAGCTGCGGCAGCGCCTGTTCCATCATCTGGGGTTTCACGGCCACCAACACGATAGCGGGCGCATCAGGCAAGGCCGCGTTCAGATGCAGCCCCTGCTCCGCCAGCCCGGCCAGCCAGTCCGATGGATGCGGATCCAGCACCCAGACCGACGCGGGCGGCAATCCACCGGCCAGCCAGCCTTGCAGCATCGCCGAGCCCATCTTGCCACAGCCGAGAAGAACAAGCCCCCGGCTGCGAACATCATTCATATCCATCGAAACCCCCTGTCATTTGGGGGGCAGGTTAGGCGCGGCCGTAGGCCTCTGCAATGGCGACCTGCATCGCCTCGGCCGGGGTCTGATCCGTCCAGGAGACAAGCTGAAACGCGGGGTAGAAACGTTCCGACGCGGACACGGCGGTGCCGATCAGCCGGTCGATCTGTTCGGCGCTGGCGATCTGCCCCCCGGACAGAAGCAAGCCGTAGCGATAAACCATCAGCCGCTGCTCGTTCCAATAGGTGAACGCGCCCGCCCAGCACATGTCGTTGGTGCGGTTCAGCGCCTCATAAAGCTGGGGCAGCTTGTCCGCGGGCGGCTCCATCTCGAACGTGCAGATCAGGCGCAGCGTTTCGTCATAGGCCGACCAGGCCAGCGTGATGGAATAGGTCCGCCACTGCCCCTCGACGGCCATCGCGATCTGATCATCGGCCACACGGTCGAAATCCCAGTCGTGATGCTCGGCAATATGTTCGACGATGTCGATAGGGTGCAGCTCTTCGGTGTGAAGGAAGTCTTCGGAAAGTGACATGCCCGGCCTCTTTGGTTGTAGCCTGGCGTGGGTGGCAGCCCCGCTAGGCTTAGGTGCCTGCTCAAGGTGCGGCGGTTATAACCGACCACCCTTACTAGATATGGTGTGCCAAAAGAGGGGAAGCTGTAAAGGGCAATTATTGCAAATCTTATATGAACGCGGCTTTCCTGTTAAATTTCGGGCATTCCGAAAACCACGCCACGGGCCCGCCCCAACCTGAAAAGCGGGGCGGGCCTGTGGCGCAGGGCGTTGTTTCGAAAGCCGTATCAGGCCGCGTCAGACCATTCCCAGGGGCGTGTAAATTCCCCCAGCAGGTGCATGACGGCCTCGTCATCCACATCGCCGTCGCGCACCAGACGGGCCACCAGGCCGCGCTTCTTGTCCTCGACGACCTCGATCACATGGGCCTTGTGCCCGGCCTTTTCCAGCGCCGCGTCGTAAACCCGGGCGATGGCACGCTTGCGCAGTTCGGGCTTGAACACCTTGCCCACGGCGGTTTTCGGCAATTCGGCCAGAATCTCGATATGTTTGGGGATCGCCGCGCGTTCGTGGATATGGACCCGCGCATAGTCCATCAGCGCCTCGGGCGTGACCTCTGCCCCGTCCAGAAGTTCGACATAGGCGCAGGGCAGCTCGCCCGCGAAACTGTCGGGCTGTCCGATCGCGCCGACGAAGGCCACCGCCCTGTGACCGGCCAGGGCCTCTTCGATCTCGGCCGGGTCGATATTGTGGCCACCCCGGATGATCAGATCCTTGGCCCGCCCGGTGATGTAGAGATAACCGTCGGCATCCAGCCGCCCCAGATCGCCGGTGCGCAGATAACGCCCTTCGGCGAACAGGCCCAGATTCTTGGCATCCTCGGTATAGGTCGAACCGTCGAACACGCCGGGGCTGGAAATACAGATTTCACCCACCTCGTCGGTCTGACATTCCCGGTCGATATTGCCGACCGCGTCGCAATGCAGAATCCGCACGTCGGTATAGGGGAACGGAACCCCGACCGAGCCGGTCTTTTTCTGCCCGTCGGGCGGGTTGATCGACACCAGGCAGGTCGCCTCGGTCAGCCCGTAACCTTCGCAGATCGTTACCCCGGTGGCGGCCTCGAACCGGTGATACAGCTCGATCGGCAGTGGGGCGGACCCCGAAAACGCATAGCGCAGGCTGGACACGTCCGCATCCACCGGGCGCTGCATCAGCGCCGCGATCGCGGTGGGCACGGTGATGACGAAGGTGACGCGCCAGCGTTCGACCAGCTTCCAGAAATTGTCGAACACCCCGTCGCCGCGATAGCCCGCCGGGGTTGGAAACACCACATGCGCGCCCGAGGCAATGACCGACATCAGCACCGGATAGGCGGCAAAGACATGAAACAGCGGCAGCGGGCAGATCAGCGTATCCTGCTCGGTGAACAGCAGGCGCTGGCCCAGCCAGCCGTTATAGATCATCCCGGAAAAGCGGTGCTGCGCCACCTTTGGCATGCCGGTGGTGCCGCCGGTATGGAAATAGGCGGCCACGCGGTCCGTACCGCTTTCGGCAAAGTCGAGCGCGTCGGACCGTTCTTTCGCGGCTTCGGCGTTGAAATCCATCAGGTCGGCATGGTGATGGCCGGGGTTTTTCGGCCGGATCAGCGGCACGATCCAGCGCTTGGGCGGGGTCATGTACCGCAACAGATCGACCTCAAGCACCGTGTCCACATGCGGCGCATGTTTCACCGCCTCGGCCACCTTTTGCGCGATATCGCTTTTGGGAAAGCTTTTCAGCGTCACCACGACCTTGGCATTGGTTTCGCGCAGGATCGCGGCGATCTGCTCGGCCTCCAGCAGCGGGTTGATCGGGTTCACAATCCCCGCAGTCGCCCCGGCGATCAGGGTGATCGCGGTTTCGGTGCAGTTGGGCAGGATATAGGCCACCACATCGGTCTCGTCCACACCCAGACGGTGAAACAGGTTGGCGGCCTGCGTGACCCTGGCATGAAGCGCGTCCCAGCTCAGCGTTTCGGCCTTGTCCTTTGGGCCGGAAAACATCTGAAAACTCAGCGCGTTGCGGGGGCCGTGTCGCCGCGCGGTCTGGCTGAAATACTGATACAGCGTGACCGGAAGCCCGAGATCCGCCCAAGTGGTTTCGGCCTCAATAGCGTCACGATCCGCAGCGGATGCGAATTTCCCCATAGTGTTCTCCTCCCACAAGCCTCTGCCGGGCTTTCCAGTAAGATATGAAAATGAGAAGAAACTGGGCGCTTAGCAAGCATAAGCGCACCCCGAATACGCAACGTAAAGCGGCAACAGGGGGCGAATGCCCCCTGCCCCATGCGCGATTGGCCGCGATCAGACCTGCGGAATGCGCAGAACCTGGCCCGGATAAATCTTGTCGGGATGGGTAAGCATCGGCTTGTTGGCCTCGAAAATCTCATTATAGCGCGCGCCGCTGCCCAGCGTCTTGCTCGCGATCGCCCACAGCGTGTCGCCCTTTTCCACCGTATGGAACACCGGCTCATCGCCGCCGGCCTCATCCTCGACCGCGGCCACGCCTTCGACATTGCCGACGGCCAGAATGACCTTTTCCTTCATCTCCTGACTGGCGGCTTCGCCGCTGACCTTGACGGTGTCACCGTCAACGGTGATGTCCAGCCCGGTGGCGTCGAGGCCGAGTTCCTCGATCTCTTTTTTCAGCACATCCTCTGCCGGCGCTTCCGAGGCTTCGGCGGCGCCGACCAGTTTCTTGCCCGACCCTTTGATGAAATTCCACAGACCCATGGGGTTATCCCTCCGTTAAGTTGTCCGGAGCAGACCTTAGTCTTCTGCTGTAACAGGAAATAGGGGGAATTCAGGCCGCATTTTCCACCCCATGAGTGAACTGAAGCCGGGCCAGCCGCGCATAAAGCCCGCCCTCGGCCACCAGCGCGTCATGGGTGCCGGTGGCCACGATCCGGCCCTCGTCGAACACCACGATGCGGTCGGCCTTTTTCACGGTGGCCAGACGGTGCGCCACGATGATCGTGGTGCGGTCGGCGGTCATCTCATCCACCGCCTGCTGCACCAGCCGCTCGCTTTCGGCATCCAGCGCCGAGGTCGCCTCGTCCAGCAGCAGCACCGGTGCATCGCGCAGGATCGCGCGGGCAATGGCGATGCGCTGTTTCTGGCCACCCGACAGCATGACGCCGCGTTCGCCCACATAGCTGTCATAGCCATCGGGCAGCTTGCTGAGGAATTCATGCGCGGCGGCGGCGCGGGCGGCGGCCTCTACCTCGTCATCCGTCGCGCCGGGACGGCCGAAGCGAATGTTTTCACGCGCGGTATCGGCAAAGATCACCGGGTCCTGCGGCACCAGCGCCACATGCTGACGGAAATCCGAACGGGCAACTGCGTTCAACGGCAGGCCATCCAGCGTGATCTGCCCCTGCTGCGGGTCATAGAACCGCTGCAAAAGCTGGATAACGGTCGATTTTCCCGCCCCCGACGGGCCGACCAGCGCCACGGTCTCGCCCGGTTCTATGGTCAGGTTGATGCCCTCCAGCGCCGACTGGTCGGGCCGGGTGGGATAGTGAAAGGTCACATCCTCGAACGTAATCGCACCATGAACCGGGGTCGGCAGCGGTTTGGGATCGGCCGGGTCCTGCACGCTGTCCTCGGCATTCAGCAGCTCGACCAGGCGTTCGGTGGCCCCGGCGGCGCGCTGCAGTTCGCCCCAGATTTCAGACAGGGCGCCGACCCCGCCGGCCACCATGACCGAATAGATCACGAACTGCACCAGCTCGCCCACGCTCATTGCATCGGCGCGCACATCGCGGGCGCCGATCCACAGCACCCCGACCACGCCCGAAAAGACCAGCGTGATCACGATCACCGTCATCACCGCCCGGGTGCCGATCCGTTTTTGGGCCGAGACATAGGCGCGTTCCGTCACCTCGCCGAAACTGTCGCGGCTTTGCGTTTCGTGGGTGAAGGCCTGGACCGTCTGCACCGACAACAGCGCCTCGGAGGCCGACCCGGACGAGGCCGCGATCCAATCCTGGTTCTCGCGCGACAGCGCCCGCAACCGGCGGCCCAGCACCACGATCGGCACCACCACGGCGGGGACCAGCAACAGCACCAGCCCGGTCAGCTTGGCCGAGGTCAGCAACATCAGCACCATGCCGCCGAAGAAGATCAGCACATTGCGCAGCGCCACCGACACGGACGAACCGATCACCGACAGGATCAGCGTGGTGTCGGTGGTGATCCGGCTCAGGACCTCGCCAGTCATGATCCGCTCGTAAAAGGCCGGGCTCATGCCGATCATGCGGTTGAACACCGCCTTGCGGATATCGGCCACCACCCGTTCGCCCAGCCGGGTGACAAGATAATAGCGCAGCCCGGTGCCCAGCGCCAAAAGCCCGGCAATGCCCAGCGCCGCCAGAAAATAACCATCCAGCAACTGCGCGCTGTCGCTGCCGAAGCCGTCAACGACGCGGCGCACCGCAATCGGCAGAATCAGTGAAACCGAGGCGGTCAGGATCAGCGCCAACCCGGCCAGCGCCACCATGATCTTGTAGGGTGCTATGAACGGGGCCAGCCCGCGCAGCGCGCCGATCCGCTTGGATTTTTCACGCTCTTCGCCGGTGTCGCCATTCCGTCTTGCCATGCGCGTGCATCCCTTCTGGTGTTGGCCCGTCTTAAAAGATGGCGCGCGGGACAACAAGGCGCAGATGGTCGCCCTGAAGCGAGGATGGGGCGGGTATGGGCCTGCTTGCTCTCTTGGCTTGCGCCGCACGGCAATAGGGCAGAAGTTTGCCAAGCACTTGCGCATCAGCGCCGCTGCCGCTAAATAAATCATCGTCGCGGGCGTTGTGTAATGGTAAGACCTCAGCCTTCCAAGCTGATGACGCGGGTTCGATTCCCGCCGCCCGCTCCATTCCCTCAACAGATGTGCCTTTGTCAAACTTAGGCACGTGTGTGCCGCCAATGATCCTTCATGGCAGGTTTTCGGGACATCAGCCTTTTCAGGAATTTCAAATCGGGCGCAGGTTGGACAGTCGAGCGGCTCCGCCATACCCACCCGACTGATCCGCAGGTGCAACACGGCGGCGGGGACCGCATGAAAAAAGGCGCGCCGGTCAGGCGCGCCCCTGGGGTCGGTCAGCAGGGCCGATTACTTGGCGGTGATACGACCGTCGGTATAGGGCGTATAGGGCCCGGTCGCGGCCATGTATTCGGCGGTCACATCGGCCAGGTCGGGGCCGAAATCATAGACATGCTGCGCGTTGGTCGCGAACATCTTGTAGCCGTCGCCGCCGTTGCGGACATAGTTGTTGGTGACAACACCGTATGTCGCGGCGGGGTCGATCGGCACGAAGCTGTCGCCGTCGGCCACCATCACATCGGAAATCCGCGCGCCAGGTTCGGCCTTGGCGTCGAAGGTGAATTTCAGCCCGGCCACCTGCGGGAAGCGGCCTGCGCCTTCCTCAAGCTGGCTGACGCCGTTTTCCAGCGCGTCGATCACGGTCTGACCGTCGGTCTGGAACGTGGCCAGCGTGTTCTGGAACGGCAGCACGGTCAGCACCTCGCCCATCGTCACCTCGCCCGCATCGATGCTGGCACGCAGACCGCCGCCATTCTGGATGGCGATCTGGATGCCCTGCCCCTTGACCCGTTCCAGCATCGCATCGGCCACCAGATTACCCATCGAACATTCCATGGCACGGCAGACCGTACGGTCGCCCTCGATCGCCACGGCGGTTTCGGCCACGACCTTCTGGCGGATCTCGTCCAGCGGGACGGCCAGTTCGGCGATGCGGGCCTTGGTTACCTCATCCTCGGTGACGGCGGCATCCATGACCAGCGGCTCGCCCGTCGCTTCGGTGATCACGCCTTCGTCGTCGAAGGTCACGTTCAGCTCGCCCAAAAACTTGCCGTAAGCATAGGCCGACACGATGGCGGTATCGCCCACCATGGTCGGATAGGGGCCTTCGGCGCGCTCATCGGTATTGGACAGCAACGTGTTGGTGTGGCCGCCGACGATCACATCCACACCGGTGGTGTTTTCCGCCACCGTCTTGTCGACGCCGTACCCCGAGTGGCTGAGCACGATGATCTTGTTCACGCCGGCCTCAGTCAGCTTGTCGACTTCGGCCTGCACCGCATCGGACGGGTCGGTGAAGATGATGTTCTTGCCGGGGCTGGCCAGTTCATCGGTATCCTGCGGGGTCAGACCGATCAGGCCCAGCTTTTCGCCGCCCCGCTCGATGATCGTGGATTTCTGGATCGCACCGGCCAGCAGCGGCTCGCCCGAAATGTCGGCGTTCGACATCAGGATCGGAAAGCCGACCGAATCGACAAAGCCACGCAGAACCTCGGGGCCGTCGTCGAATTCGTGGTTGCCCACGGTCATCGCGTCATAGCCCATCTTGTTCATCATCTCGGCCGCGACCTTACCCTTGTAATAGGTATAGAACAGCGAGCCCTGAAACTGATCGCCCCCATCCACCAGGATAAAATTGTTGGTGCGTTTCTTGGCGTCTTCCAGTGCGGTCACCAGACGGGCCGAGCCGCCAAAGCATTTGCCTTCGGCGTTGTCCTCGGCCGAACAGCCGCTGTCATATTTCGAGATCGGCTCGAATCGCGCATGGAAATCGTTGGTGTGCAGGATGGTCAGGGAATAGTCCGCCGCGGCAATCCCTGCGGACAGGGCAAGGGCGGCGGTCGAGGCAGCAAGCAAGCGCACAATCATGGTGTAACTCCCGGTTGGCAGATGACGGTTTTATGACAGCAGGTTGACCCGTTCCGACGGCAGAGTCAAAGCCCGGAATACTGCGATGGCTACGCTGTGCCCGTGACATTTCGATGACGCCACGTCGGGGGCCAGAGCACGGTCAGGCGCTGTCGGCCCGCAGCCATCCACGGCAAAGCGTATCGGCCATCAGCGCGACGTCCCCCTGGCTCTGCCCGGTCAGCAGCCGCAGCCAGGCAAGCCCCATGATCGCATCCGCCGCCATGTTGACATCAAGACCCGGGTCGGCCTCGCCCCGCTCTTTTGCCCGCGAAATCATCCGACGGAGCCCGCCGATCCGCTCGCTGCGATAGGTTTCAAGGGCCTCGGCCAGATCTTCCTCTGCCTGGGCGCCGGCGATGATCAGGCGGAACATGCCACCCTCGGGCGTGGACCAGAAGGCAAACAGCGCGGCATAGAACTGCGCGATATCGGCCCGCAGCGCGCCGGTGTCGGGCAGGCGGAAATCCCCCTTGCGACGTTCATATATCGCGACAATAAGCCGCCCCCGCGACGGCCACCAGCGATAGAGCGTGGCCTTGCCCGCATGGGCGCGCCGGGCCACGGCCTCCATCGTCAGGCCGCGAAATCCCCGCTCGGCCAGAATTGCCTCGGCCGCATCCAGAACGGCGGCTTCGGTTTCGGGATTGCGCCGCGCCCCGATCGACAAGCGCGTTTTCTGTCCGGTCAAGCCTGCTCTCCCTTGCCAAAACGGAACGTATCGTTCATATAAACATAACGGAACGTTCCGTACCTATGGAGAGTGTCATGTCCGCCCCAGCCCGTAAACCCTCGCGCCTGCGCTTTGCCGTCTTTGTCTTCCTGGCCGTCTATCCGCTGGTCGTGGCAATTTCCTATCTCGTCGGGCCGCTGATCCTGCACCTGCCGATCTGGGAACGAAACCTGATCACCGTGCCGATCATCGTGGCGTCGATGGTCTGGGGGATCATCCCGCAGATCAACCGCCATTGCGCGCGCTGGCTGTAGGACAGTCCGGATTTCATCAACGGCATTGACCCGCACCCTATTGCGGGGCATCACGCGGCCATGCTGATCTTCAAGATATTCCGCCGCCCCGAATGGCAGGCGTTTCGCGATGCGGGCCAGACATCGGGCGCGCCGGTCGATCTGGCCGACGGCTACATCCATTTCTCGACCGCCGAACAGGTGACCGTGACCGCGGCAAAGCATTTCGCCACCGAAAGCGACCTGGTGCTGGTCGCGTTCGATGCGGGCGCGTTGGGCGATGCGCTGAAATGGGAAACCTCGCGCGGCGGGGCGCTGTTTCCGCATCTCTATCGCGCGTTGCGGCTGGACGAGGTGGTATGGGACAAATCCCTGCCGCTGGGCGTCACCGGCCATATCTTTCCCGAGGGCGTGGTATGAGCACACTGGAACGTCTGGGCCTGGGCCTTTTGCACCGCGTCGATCCCGAACGCGCCCATCATCTGTCGCTGATGGCGCTGCGGGCGGGGCTGGTGCCCCTGCCCGGCCTGCGCACCTCGCCCCGGCTGGCGACCACGCTGGCCGGTCTGGACCTGCCCAATCCGGTCGGACTGGCGGCGGGCTATGACAAGAACGCCGTGGCACTGACGCCGCTGGCGCGCGCCGGCTTCGGGTTCATCGAGGTGGGCGCCGCCACGCCGCGCCCGCAGCCAGGCAACCCGCGCCCGCGCCTGTTTCGCTTGACCGAGGATCGCGCGGTGATCAACCGCTTCGGGTTCAACAATGACGGGATGGACGTCATCGGCGCCCGGCTGGCGGACCGGCCCAAGGGTGCCATCATCGGGCTGAATCTGGGCGCCAACAAGGACAGCGCCGACCGCGCCGCCGATTTCGCGCAGGTGCTGGCCCATTGCGGCCCGCATGTGGATTTCGCCACGGTTAATGTCTCGTCCCCCAACACCGAACGCCTGCGCGAGTTGCAGGGCAAGGCGGCGCTGTCAGCGCTGCTGGCCGGGGTCATGCAGACCCGCGCCGCCCTGGCCCGCCCGATTCCGGTCTTTCTGAAAATCGCCCCCGATCTAAATGATGCAGAGCTGGCCGAAATCGCCGGGGTCGCCCTGGACACGGGGCTTGACGCGATCGTCGCCACCAACACCACGCTGGCGCGCGACGGTCTGCACGGCCCCCATGCGCAAGAGGCCGGCGGGCTGTCGGGCAGGCCCCTGTTTGCGAAATCCACCCGCGTGCTGGCCCGACTGTCGGCACTGACCGACGGGCGCATTCCGCTGGTCGGCGTGGGCGGTATTGCGTCGGCCGAAGATGCCTATGCCAAGATCCGCGCCGGGGCCTCGGCGGTACAACTTTATTCGGCGATGGTCTATCAGGGGCTGTCGCTGGTCCCACGGATCGTGGACGGGCTGGACAAGTTGCTGGCGCGTGACGGATTTGACACCGTGGCCCAGGCGGTGGGAACCGGAAAAGAGGATTGGCTATGAGCGGCATTACCATTTGGCACAATCCGCGCTGTTCGAAATCGCGCCAAGCGCTGGCCCTGCTGGAAGAGCGTGGCGAGACCCCGGTGGTGCGAAAATATCTGGACGACGCGCCCAGCCTTGAAGAGTTGCGGCTGGTGCGCGACACACTGGGCCTGCGCGCGGTGGATTTCTGCCGGGTCAAGGAAAAGCGCTTTGCCGAGCTGGGCCTGTCGAAGGATGCCGATGACGAAACCCTGCTGCGCGCGATGGCCGACAACCCAGTGCTGATCGAGCGGCCCATCGTCTTTGCCAAGGGCCGCGCCGCCCTTGGCCGCCCGCCCGAGCAGGTGCTGGAGATCCTTTAGGAAGAAAATTCGTGAATTTTCTTCCGCAGAAAATTTTTCGTGAAAAATTTTCCTCAGCCCTCTGCCGACGCTTCCAACCTCGGATAGCGCAGCGCCAGCGTCACCCCCCGGGCGACGAACGAGATCAACAGCGCCATCCACAGCCCGTGATTGCCAAAGGCCGGCATCAGCACAGCAATCGCCGCGACATAGACCACGAAGGAGATCGCCATCATATTGCGCATATCGGCGGTGCGGGTGGCCCCGATGAAGATGCCGTCGAACATCCAGGCCGCCAGCCCCAGCAGCGGCGCAAAGGCCATATAGACCAGATAGCCCCGCGCGGCCTCGCGCACTTCGGGCGCGGTGGTCATGATATCGATGATCCAGCCGCCGAACAGCGCGAAAGCCGCGGCCAGCGCCACCACGCAGACAAGCCCCCAGAACCCGGTCAACAGCGCCGCGCGCCGCAGCGACACCCGCGCCCGCGCACCCAGCGCCTGCCCCACCAGCGCCTCGGCCGCGAAGGCGAACCCGTCCAGCGCATAGGCGGTGATTTCCAGAAACTGCAACAGGATCTGGTTAGCCGCCAGCGTCACATCCCCGAAATCCGCGCCAAAGAACAGGAACGACACAAAGATCGCCTGCACCAGCAGCGACCGGATCAGGATATCACTGTTGACCCGCGCCATATGGGTCAGCCGCGCGGTATTGAACACGCGCGGCCAGTCTTTCCACGCGCTGCCCCGGAATGCGCCACGACACAGCCACAGGCCCAGCGCCGCCCCCGACCATTCCGCCAGGAACGTGGCAATGGCCACGCCTTCCACCCCCCAATCCAGGTCAAGCACGAACCACAGATCCAGAACGATGTTCAGGCCGTTCATCCAAAGCTGGATCACCAGCACCGCCCGGGTGCGTTCCAGCGCGATCAGCCAGCCGGTTATCCCATAGATCGCGATCGCCGCAGGGGCCGACCAGACCCGGATCCGCATATAGCTGCGGGCCATGCCTTCGACCTCGGCACTGGCTGGGGACAGCTGAAACGCCCCCCAGAACACCGGCGCCTGCAACAGGATCATCGCCAACCCCGCCGCCAGCCCAAGCATCAGCGCGCGCGACAGCATGGCGTCCACCTCGGCCCCGTCGCCAGCCCCGTGTGCCTGGCTGGTCAGGCCGGTCGTGCCCATCCGCAGAAAGCCAAAAATCCAGTATATGCCGGTAATGATGATCGCGCCGATCCCCACCGCGCCGATCGGGGCGGCCAATCCCATCTGCCCCACCACGCCGGTATCGACCGCGCCCAGGATCGGCACCGTCGCATTGGACAGCACGATCGGCAGGGCGATCTTCAGCACCCGCCGGTGGCTCAGCGCCGGGGGTGCCGCGACCTTAACCATCGCGGGATGGCATCAGGAAATGCCCCGTCGCCTGCGCGAACAGACGATCGCGGTTGTCCTGCCAACCTTCCACATGGACGCTGGCATAGCGCCGGCCCGAGCGGTTGATCCGCGCCCGCGCATAGGCGTCGCGTGGCAGGCCCGAGCGCAGGTAATCCACGGTAAAGTCGATCGTCTTGGGGATCCGCGGCAAATGCCCCGATTCCAGCGCCAGCGGATCCAGCGTGTCGCTTTCCATCTGCTCCCACAGCAGCGACCAACTCAGACCTATGATCGCGGTCACCTCCAGAAACGCGGCGGTCACCCCGCCATGAATCGCCGGCAAAAGCGGGTTGCCGATCAGTTGTTCGCTGAACGGCAGAATGGCGGTCAGCTCGTCCCCGCGGCGGTCGAATTCGATGCCCAGAAATCCGATATAGGGCACGCCGCGCACCAACGTCGACAGCGCGGCGTCGCGGCGCTGTTTGACGATCTGAACGGGCTCCGGCCGGGGGCGGGTCATTGGCCGCCCTCTTGCGGAATGTCGACGGTAAAGGCCCCCGTGGCGGCGGCCACCGGGCGGTCGCGGTCTTCGTCCATCGCGGTGGCGCGTACGAAAGCCACGGTGCGGGTGACATGATAGCATTCCGCCCGCGCGGTGATGCGCTGGCCCGGCGTCGCCGGCCGCATATAGTCGATCCGCAGATCCATCGTGGCGGTGCTGCCGGGAACCGCCGGGTGGCTGATCACCGCCGCCCCGCCGCAGGTATCCATCAGCGCCGACACGGCGCCGCCATGAATCACGCCGGTCTGGGGGTCGCCCACCAGCCGCGCGTCATAGGGCATCGAAATCTCGGCCACACCATCTGCCAGATACTCCAGACGCATCGACAGGGCGCGAGCGTGGGGAATCCCCTCGGTGAATTCAATGGCCAGTCTGGTCTTCGGATCGCTCATGTCGCGCCCCCTTATCTGCTGCCGGATTTATTGGGGCTTGCTATCCATGCTGCAAGTGCTAATTATTTAAATGAGAATAATTCGCAGATGCATTTAGTGAGCCACCCCATGCCAGCCGATCACCTGACCGCCAAAGCGCAGCCCCCGTTCGCCCTGGCGAATTTCCCCGGCCCCTTCCGCGCAAAGCGGCTGCTGGTCGTGCTTGTTTATCTTGCGCTGGCCTTGGCGCCCGGACGGCTGGGCGAGATCACGCGCGGGCTGTTCACCGATGCGTTCACCCAGGTCTCGGTCTTCGTGGCGGCAACCCTGCTGCTGTTCTACGGCGCAGAGCGGCTGTTCCATTTCGACATGGGCACCGCGCTGCGCAGCGCGAAACGCTGGCAGGTTCCGGTTGCCGCGTTTCTGGGGGCGACACCCGGCTGCGGCGGCGCGGTGGTCGTTGTCGCAGCCTATAGTTCGGGCCATGTCGGGCTGGGCGCGATGGTCGCCACGCTGACCGCAACCATGGGCGATGCGGCCTTTCTGCTGATCGCCACCCGCCCCGAGGCCGCAGCCGTGATCCTGCCGCTGTCGCTTTGCGTCGGCGTGATATCGGGCTGGCTGGTCGATGTCTTCAACCCGGTCGCGCTGGAGGCCCCCGGTGGGGCATGCAAAAGCCCCCCGGTGATCGGGCGCATCCGGGCGAAGGACTGGCTTTATATCCTGTTCGCCGCCCCCGGCCTTGTGTTCGGCGCGGCCCAGCTTGTTCAAATCCAGATGGACACCCTGTTCGGCATTCCCGCAACATGGTTCGGAATGATCGGCGTCACGACCGGCCTTGTGATCTGGTCCACATCGTCGGTGCAGGCCATGACCCATCCCGGCGATGCGCCCGTGACCCGCGCCGCCGAGGAAACCAGCTTTATCACCATCTGGGTGCTGGCGGCCTATCTGTTCTACGATTACGCCGCCGAATTCGCGGGGCTCGATATCAAGATGTGGTTCGAATCCATCGCGCCGCTGCTGCCGCTGATCGCCATTCTGGTCGGCTTCGTTCCCGGCTGCGGGCCGCAGGTTCTGGTAACCACACTCTATATCAACGGCGCGATCCCGTTTTCGGCCCTGATCGGCAATGCGATATCCAATGACGGCGATGCACTGTTTCCCGCCATCGCGCTGAACCCGAAGGCGGCGGCCCTGGCCACGGCCTATTCCGCGATCCCCGCGCTTATCGTGGCTTACGGGTTCTACTTTCTGGCGCCCGGCTTCATGAACTGATTTGCACCCCTGCGCCAAAGCGTCTACCGTAAAAGGCAATGCGGCAGACAGGGGGAAACGGTGGAAGCAGAGCGCCTGACCTTCAAGGAAATGTGCGCCCGGTTCGACGTCACACCTCGTACCCTGCGCTATTATGAATATATCGAGTTGCTGGCCCCCGAAAAGGATGGCCGCAGCCGGTTCTATACCCCCCGCGAAGTCGCCCGCCTGACGCTGATCCTGCGCGGCCGCCGGTTTGGCTTCAGCCTGGAAGAAATCCGGCAATGGCTGGAAATCTATGAGCAGCAGGGCACCGAAGCGCAGATGGCCACCTGGGTCGAATATGCCGACCGGCAGCTGATCGCGCTGAAAGAGCAGAAAGCGCAGCTGGAAAACACGATCGACGAGCTACAGAAACTGCGCGACGACGTGGCCTTGGGCCGCAGCTGACAGCCACATCCCGACAGGCGTCCCCCTACATCCGGTGACACGGCGTCAACGGTCGTTGTGACGTCACGTTTCGTTTACGTTCACGTCACCTTCCCTTGTATGACTGGAGCCGCACGCGCCACATAGCCCCAAAGCGCGAGCAAGAAGGCATGACTGTATGACCGATGACCTGATGACAATCCGACAGATGTGCGAGGCATATGACGTGACGCCGCGTACCCTGCGGTTTTACGAATCAAAAGAGCTTCTGTACCCGATCCGCGAGGGTCAGAAACGGCTGTTCACCAAACGCGACCGTGCGCGGCTGAAGCTGATCCTGCGCGGCAAGCGTTTCGGATTCAGCCTGGAAGAGATCCGCCAGCTTCTGGATCTTTACGACATCGGCGATCAGCAGGAGACACAGCTGCGGCGCACACATGACGCGGCCAGCAGGCATCTGTCGGAGCTCGAACAGAAGCGCGCCGAATTGGACACTGCAATCAATGACCTGAAGGATCAGCTTGCCTGGGTGGAGAGCAGGCTGGACGACTTCGGGCGGAAACAAGCCGCCGAGTAATCGGATCGGAGGATCAAAGGGAGAGAGACGGATGCCGGCCTATACCGCACCAACCAAAGACATGCAGTTCATCCTGCACGAACTGCTGAACGTGACCGAGACCGGCATCGCCGGTTATGACGAGCTGGAGGCCGATTTCACCGCCGCCGTGCTGGAAGAGGCCGGCAAGCTGGCGACCGAGGTGCTGGCGCCGCTGAACGCGGTCGGCGATACCGAAGGCTGCGTTCTGGAAAACGGCGTGGTCCGCACCCCGACCGGGTTCAAGGATGCCTATGAGCAGGTGAAAGCCGGCGGCTGGATGGCGCTTGACTGCGACCCCGAATATGGTGGCCAGGGCATGCCCTATCTGATGAACTCGGCCGTGGGCGAGATTTTCGTCTCCGCCAACATGGCGTTCAACATGTATCAGGGCCTGACCCATGGTGCCTATTCGGCGATCCATGCCCATGGCACCGCAGCGCAGAAGGCCACCTATCTGCCGAAGATGGTCACCGGCGACTGGACCGGCACCATGAACCTGACCGAACCGCATTGCGGCACCGATCTGGGCCTGATGCGCACCCGGGCCGAACCGCAGGACGACGGCAGCTATCTGATCACCGGGCAGAAGATCTTCATCTCGGCCGGCGATCACGATCTGGCCGAGAATATCATCCATCTGGTGCTGGCCAAGGCCCCCGGCGGCGGCGCGGGCACCAAGGGGATCAGCCTGTTCATCGTCCCGAAATTCATGGTGAACGAAGATGGCAGCCTGGGCGAACGCAATCCGGTATCCGTCGGCAAGATCGAGGAAAAGATGGGCATTCACGGCAATGCCACATGCGTGATGAACTATGACGGTGCGACCGGCTATCTGACCGGCGATCTGCACAAGGGCATGCGCGCGATGTTCACCATGATGAACGAGGCCCGGCTGGGCGTCGGACTGCAAGGCTATGCCCAGGCCGAAGCCGCGTATCAGAACGCGGTCGCCTATGCCAACGACCGGCTTCAGGGCCGCGACGTGACCGGCGCCAAGAACCCCGAGGGGCCTGCCGATCCGATCATCGTGCACCCGGACGTGCGCCGAAATCTGATGGATCAGAAGTCCTTTGTCGAAGGCGCCCGCGCCTTCACCTTCTGGGGCGCGCATCTGATCGACAAGGCGCACCGGCAGGACGACGCGGCGGCCGAGGGGCTGGTCTCGTTGCTGACGCCGGTCATCAAGGGCTTCCAGACCGACAAGGGCTTCGAGATGGCCGTAGCCGCGCAGCAGGTGTATGGCGGGCATGGCTATATCGAGGAATGGGGCATGTCGCAATTTGCCCGCGATGCCCGGATCACCCAGATCTACGAAGGTGCTAACGGCGTTCAGGCACTGGATCTGGTCGGTCGCAAACTGGCCCAGGACGGCGGCAAGCATGTGCTGGCGTTCTTCGAACTGGTCAAAACCTTCATCAAGGAGAACGACGACAACGCGGCGCTAAAGACGGACTTCCTGGAGCCGCTCAAGAAAGGCTCGAAGGATCTGCAGGCCGCGGCGATGTATTTCATGCAGGCCGGCATGAAGAACCCGAACGACGCGCTGGCGGGCTCTTATGACTTCATGCACCTGTTCGGGCATGTCTGTCTGGGGCTGATGTGGGCGAAAATGGCCAAGGCGGCGATGGAAGCGCTGGAGGCGGGCGCCGCTGATGTGGCATTCTATGAAACGAAGCTTGCCACAGGTCGCTATTACATGACCCGTCAGTTGCCCGCCACGGCCCTGCATCTGGCCCGGATCGAAACCGGCGCCGAAACCGTGATGGCGCTGGAAGCGGCCAGTTTCTGACCCAACGGGCGCCGGCCCCCGCCGGCCCCGCCACCAGGAGACGCCGAATGCCCAAACGCCTGCGCCTGACCCGCCGCTTTCCGGTCGCCATGACCGAGGACGGCTATCGCCGCCTGCGCCGCTTCGCGCAGGAGGCCGGATTGGACGAGGGCGAGGCGCTGTCGTTCCTGTTCGAGCATTTCGACAGCGTGACCGACCATACCAACCTGACCCACCGGCTGCGGCTGTTCAACGCCGAGCTGGAGGCGCGCAAACGGTGAGGACGCACGCGCGGCACAGGCTGGATCGCCTCCGGCGGGAGTATTTGGGCCGAGAAGAACAGGCAGGTCCACCCCGCCATCCGGCATTTTCCGGTCCGGGCCGGGGGCTGGCGGGACGGCGGGGCTTCTCCTCGGGCGGTCATCGGCTCTCCAGCCTGTACCGCAAGACAAAGACTGGGCCGTTAAGGTTAATGTCGGGTTATCGAAACGCAATCCGTGTTTCTTCTCGGCAAAAATACTCAATGCACGGCGCCTGACACGGGCGCGACGACGGGAGGAACGAATGACAATCAAACTGTATTGCTTCGGCGAAAGCGGCAATTCCTACAAGGCGGCGCTGACCATGGAACTGGCCGGGGTGGAGTGGGAGCCGGTTTTCGTCGACTTCTTCAACGGCGCGGCCCGCAGCCCCGAATTCCTGGCGATCAATCCGATGGGCGAGGTCCCGGTGATGATCGACGGGGATGTGACGCTTAGCCAGTCTGGCGTGATCCAGGACTATATCAGTTCGAAAACCGGCAAGTTCGGCGGCCGCAGCGCCAATGAGCGGCGTGAGGTTCTGCGGTGGGTCTTTTGGGACAATCACAAGATGTCGTCGCAATGCGGCACGGTGCGGTTCCTGATGAACTTCTTGCCCGAGGAAAAGCGCCCCAAGGAGGCGATCGCCTTCCTGCAAGGCCGCCTGAAGGCCGCGTTCAAGACGCTGGACACCGCGCTTGCCGGCCGCAGCTGGCTGGTGGGCGATCAGCCCACGATCGCCGACTTCGCCTGCTGCGGCTATCTGTTTTATCCTGAACCTTTTGGTTTCGAGCGGGCCGACTGGCCCAATATCGACGCGTGGCTGGACCGCATCAGTGCCCTGCCCGGCTGGAAGCCCCCCTATGACCTGATGCCCGGATCGCCCGCCGATCGCGCGTAAGACAATTCCAAGACAAGAAGAGAGGCAAAGATGACCGACGCCTATATCTATGACACCGTGCGCACCCCGCGCGGCAAGGGCCGCAAGGACGGTGCGCTGCACGAGGTGACCTCTGTCCGCCTGTCCGCCCAGGTTCTGAATGCGGTCAAGGCCCGCAACAATCTGGACGGCCACGCGGTCGAGGATGTGATCTGGGGCAATGTCACCCAGGTCGGCGAACAGGGCGGCTGCCTGGCGCGGAGCGCGGTACTGGCCTCGGATCTGGATCAGTCGATCCCGGGCCTGGCGATCAACCGCTTCTGCGCCTCCGGGATGGAGGCCGTGAACCTGGCCGCCAACCAGATCAGGGGCGGCGCGGGTGCCGCCTATATCGCGGGCGGGGTCGAAATGATGGGTCGCGTGGCCATGGGCAGCGATGGCGCCGCGATTGCGGTGGACCCGTCGCTGGCGATGGGCACCTATTTCGTGCCGCAGGGCATTTCGGCCGACATCATCGCCACCGAATACGGGTTCTCGCGCGATGACGCGGATGCGCTGGCGGTGGAAAGCCAGGCCCGCGCCGCGATGGCGTGGCAGGAAGGCCGGTTCGGCAAGTCGATCATCACCGTCACCGACCAGAACGGCCTGCCGATCCTGGATCATGACGAATACATGCGCCCCGGCACCAGCATGCAGACCCTGGGCGCGCTGAAACCGTCGTTCAAGGACATGGGCGAGGTCATGCCGGGTTTCGACAAGGTCGCGATCATGAAATACCCGCATCTGGAGCGGATCGAGCATGTGCACCATGCCGGCAATTCCTCGGGTATCGTGGACGGCGCGGCCAGCGTTCTGATCGGCAACAAGGCGTTTGGCGAGCAGTACGGGCTGAAGCCCCGCGCCCGCATCCGCGCCACCGCCAAGATCGGCACCGACCCCACCATCATGCTGACCGGCCCGGTACCCGTGACCGAGAAGATCCTGCGGGAGTCGGGCATGAGCATCGGCGACATTGACCTCTTTGAGGTGAACGAGGCCTTCGCCGCCGTCGTGCTGCGCTTCATACAGGCGTTTGACGTGGACAGCGCCACGGTCAACGTCAATGGCGGCTCGATCGCGATGGGCCACCCGCTGGGCGCCACCGGCGCGATCATCATCGGCACCCTGCTGGACGAGTTGGAGCGCACCGGCAAGGGCACCGGCCTTGCCACGCTGTGCATCGCCTCGGGCATGGGTGCGGCCACGATCATCGAAAGGGTGTGAGATGGGCGTCATCGACATGGACACCGTTCCGGTCAAGACCGGATCGATCTATCCCGAACCCTATGCCAGCCAGATGGCCGGGCGCAGTTCGCTGCGGCTGGGCACTGCTGGCGGATTGACCCAGTTCGGCGCCAATCTGGTCATCTTGCAGCCGGGCGCGAAATCCTCGCTCCGGCACTGGCACCTGCACGAGGATGAATTCGTGATGGTGACCGAAGGCGAATGCATTCTGGTGCAGGACGAGGGCGAAACCGTGATGCGGCCGGGGGACTGCGCGGCCTTTCCGGCGGGCGACCCGAACGGCCACCATTTCCTCAACCGCACCGCGGCCGAGGCCCGGTTCCTGGTCATCGGCAGCCGCGCCCCGCGCGAGGTAGCCACCTATTCCGATGTCGATCTGGTGCTGGAACTGGCCGATGGCACGGCCCGCTACACCCATAAGGACGGCAGCCCCTATCAGGGAGACAAGACATGACCGATTTCACCTATTCCGTAGACGGCGACGGCGTCGCCACCATCACCTGGGATCTTCAGGGCAAGTCGATGAACGTGCTGAACCTGGACGGTCTGACCCAGCTTGACGCACATATCGACGCGGCGCTGGCCGATGACGCGGTCAAGGGCGTGATCCTGACCAGTGGCAAGGACACCTTCGCCGCCGGCATGGATCTGAACATCATCGCCAAGATGAAAGAAGAGGCCGGCGATACCCCCGCCAAGGGCGTATTCGACTGGGTCATGGCGCTGCACGGGCTGCTGCGCAAGATCGAGCGCGCGGGCATGGACCCCAAGACCCTGAAGGGCGGCAAACCGATCGCCGCCGCCCTGCCCGGCACCGCCCTTGGTATCGGGCTGGAACTGCCGCTGGCCTGCCACCGCATCTTTGCCGCCGACAATCCGAAGGCCAAGATCGGCCTGCCGGAAATCATGGTCGGCATCTTCCCCGGCGCGGGCGGCACCACCCGTCTGGTACGCAAGCTGGGTGCGATGGCCGCGGCCCCCTTCCTGCTGGAGGGCAAGCTGTCGGACCCGAAAAAGGCCAAGGCCGCCGGGATCATCGACGAGGTGGCGGATGACCCCGTGGCCGCCGCGCGCGACTGGGTGCTGAATGCCAAGGACGCCGATCTGGTGAAACCCTGGGATGCCAAGGGCTACAAGATGCCCGGCGGTGCGCCCTATCACCCGGCGGGCTTCATGACCTTCGTCGGTGCCAATGCCATGATCAACGGCAAGACCCAGGGCGTGTACCCGGCGGCCAAGGCGCTGATGTCGGCAGTCTATGAAGGCGCGCTGGTGCCCTTCGACACCGCCCTGAAGATCGAGGCGCGCTGGTTCACCAATGTGCTGATGAACCCGTCCTCGGGGGCGATGATCCGCTCGCTGTTCATCAACAAGGAAGCGCTGGAAAAGGGCGCGGTGCGCCCGGCGGGCATCCCCGGCCAGAAGGTCGGGAAAGTGGGCGTTCTGGGCGCTGGCATGATGGGCGCGGGGATCGCGCTGGTTTCGGCCCTGGCCGGGATCGAGGTCGTGCTGCTCGACCAGAAGCAGGAGGCCGCCGACAAGGGCAAAGCCTATAGCGAAGCGTATATGGACAAGGGCATCGCCCGGCGCAAAGCCACGCCCGAAAAGAAAGAGGCCGTGCTGGGCCTGATCACCGCGACCACCGATTATGCCGCCCTCGAAGGGTGCGATCTGATCGTCGAGGCGGTGTTCGAGGACCCCGCGATCAAGGCCGAGGTCACCGCCAGGGTCGAGGCCGTGGTCGGTGCCGACTGCATCTTCGCCACTAACACCTCGACCCTGCCGATCAGCGAGCTGGCCAAGGCCAGCCAGCGGCCCGAACAGTATATCGGCATCCACTTCTTCAGTCCGGTGGACAAGATGATGCTGGTCGAGATCATCAAGGGCAAGCAAACCGGCGACCGGGCCGTGGCCAAGGCGCTGGATTTCGTGCGCCAGATCCGCAAGACGCCGATCGTGGTCAATGACGCGCGCTTCTTCTACGCCAACCGCTGTATCATCCCTTATATCAACGAAGGGGTGCGCATGGTGCGCGAAGGCGTGGCCCCCGCCCTGATCGAGAATGCCGCCAAGCTGGTCGGTATGCCGTTGGGCCCGTTGCAGCTGACCGACGAGACCTCGATCGACCTGGGCGTGAAGATCGCCAAGGCGACCAAGGCGGCGATGGGCGGCGACTATCCCAATGACGACGTGGACGAGGTGCTGTTCTGGATGTTCGATGCCGGCCGGCTGGGCCGCAAGGCGAATGCCGGCTTCTATGCCTATGACGCGGCAGGCAAGCGCGAAGGGCTGTGGGACGGGCTGGCGGCCAAGTATCCACTGGCCGCCGATCAGCCCGAGGTGACCGAGGTGCAGCACCGGCTGCTGTTCGCCCAAGTGCTGGAAGCCGTCCGCGCGCTGGAAGAAGGTGTGCTGATGGATATCCGCGAAGGCGACGTAGGCGCCATTCTGGGTTGGGGCTTTGCGCCGTGGTCGGGCGGGCCGCTGTCGTGGCTCGATATTCTGGGCGCGGGCCGCGCGGTTGCGCTGTGCGATCAGTTGACCGCAGCCCATGGCGACCGCTTCGCCGCACCGGCGCTGCTGCGCGACATGGCCGCGAAGGGCGAAACCTTCTATGGCCGGTTCGCGCCGCAGACCAAAGCCGCCTGAGGCAACGCACCAGGGGCCGCACCTGCAACGGGTGTGGCCCTTTTCTAGAACGAATAGCCAAAGCGCCGGATGTCTTCGGCGCACATCCGCGCCAGCAATTCCGCATCCGCATCGGAATAATAGCGACGATAATCCGCCCCCCGCGCCGACTGGTTGACCTGCGGCATGTCCAGCGCAAAGCCAAGATGCGCTTCGACCGGGGCCAGATCATCCGCCAGATGCTCCAGCCGCACGAAGGCATTGCACCGCTGCTGTCCCGTCGCGTCCTGCATGTAGGATCCGAAGCTCTGTGCGCCCAGGCTGGTGCGCGTTTGAACGTGGTTCAGAAACGGACTGAACGCCAGGTCATGCGCCAGCCCCACCGCCGGGTGGTCAAAGCTTTGCGCCCGCAGCCAGTGGTAATAGCTGACCGCCCGGTCCCAGGGGTTGCGTACCAGGGTGAAGGTAAAGAAACTGTCGATCTCCGCCTGCCCGACCAGCCCGTAAATATCGCGCAGCCGCGCATGTTTCCACAACCGCCCCACGGTCTGCACATCCTTCAGCCGCCGCCGCCGGTTGCGCGCCTTGGGCGTGTCGCCGATCAGGATGTCATCGGACATCGCCCGCGCCTCCAGCGCGAGGGCCAGAGAGGTCCCGCCGGTCTTGGGGATGTGAACGAAGATATAGCGCCGCCCGCGGGAAATGATCATGCCCGCAGCCTAGCGCAGCGCGCGGTCCGGGCAAAGACGCAGACCTGAACGCCATGGATTGCGGCGGCCCGTCTGCGCGGCTACATATTATGACAACCCGACAACAAGCGAGCAGGACCCCGGCCGCACATGACGGCGCTGTCAGAATTTGAACGGCTCGAAAGCCCCGGCTTGTGGCGTGACGGCCCCGACGCACAGCGGCGCGACGTGATCGTATCGTTCGGCGATGCGTCGCTGGTGATTTCAGACCTGCGCGAAAAGGCGCTGGCGCATTGGTCGCTGGCTGCCGTGACCCGGCTGAACCCCGGCGAAAGCCCGGCCTTGTTCAGCCCCGACGGCGGCCCCGAAGAGGTTCTGGAAATCGACGATGACGTGATGATCGGCGCCATCACCAAGGTCACCGCCGCGATCGAGCGGACCCGGCCCCGCCCCGGTCGTCTGCGGCTGGTCCTGCTGGGGTCCAGCCTGGCGCTGGTGGTCGCGCTGATGCTGTTCTGGATGCCCGGCGCGCTGCGCCGCCATACGGTGGCCGTGGTGCCCGCGACGATACGCGCCGAAATCGCACAGGGGTTGCTGCGCCATATCGGGCGGGTCGCGGGCCAGCCGTGCCACGCGCCAGGCGGCGACAGGGCACTGGCGCGGATGGCAAAGCGGCTGCTGAACGGCAATGCCACCTTGATGGTGCTGCCGGGCGGCGTGGCCCAGGCCGCGCATCTGCCCGGCGGGGTGATCTTGCTGAACCGCGCCCTGGTCGAGGATTACGAGGATGCCGATGTCGCCGCCGGCTTCGTGCTGGCCGAGCGCGCCCGCGCCGCCCGGCACGATCCGCTGGATCAACTGCTGCGCTTTGCCGGGGTGGTTCCGACCTTCCGCCTGCTGACCACTGGCGCCCTGCCCGACAGCGCATTGGAGGAGTATGCCAACACCCTGCTGACCCGGCCACCCGCGCCGCTGGACACCGAGGCGCTGCTGGCACGTTTCGCGGCGGCAAGGGTGCCGTCATCGCCTTATGCCTATGCGCTGGATCAGTCGGGCGAGTCCGTTCTGGCGCTGATCGAGGCCGACCCGATGCGCGGCGAAACGCGCGCGCCGGTGCTGCCGGATGGGGATTGGGTGCGGCTTCAGGGCATCTGCGGCGGATAGGACGCCGAAAAAACAACACCCCGCCAAGGGGGCGAGGTGCTGCTCACTGTCCGAGAAGTTTTTTATCGCACGAATGCGTCCCGGTACCCTGCCTTGCGGACCGCCCCGAGGGCGGAATTGATTTGCGACGGGTCGCCGAACGGCCCCGCCATCACGATCTGAAGCGGCTTGCCCTTGGCGCTGGTCCGCGCAACCCGCACCGGCAGGCCCATACGCTGCAACCGGCCAATGGTGGCCTGCGCGTTGGCGGCGACGCCGAAGCTGCCGACCTGAACGTAGCGCCGCGTGCCGGCGCTGGCCACGGCGGCTTTCGGCGCGGCAGCCTTCGGCTTTTGCGCGACCTTTACCCGGACAGGCGCGGATTTGGTCGAAACCCGGACCGACGTTGCCGCCGGCGCCTGGGCGGATCGGGTGGCCACTGCGGGGGCGGTGCCAGGCGTAATCAGTTTGCGCGGCACGGTCCGGGTCCAGACCTGATCCATCGCCGCTTCGCCCGCGGCGGTGCCCCTGGCGCGGTTCGGGTTCAGCCGGTCATCCTTCCACGCGGCGACATAGCCCTTGGGCACCGTGATCGGCGCGGGCGCTGCCATGACGGGGGCCACGCTACGGGTGGCCGGACGACCGCCCTGCAGGGCCGAGCCCCGCCTGGAGGGGCTGACCGTCTGCGGGCCACAGCGCACGCGCACATCCTTGCCGTTGTTTATATATTGCGTCGACAGCTCGGACGCACCCTTGCAGATCGGCGCGGCAGAAACCGGCGCGACCTTCTGTTTCACCGGCGTTGCGGGCACGGGTTTCGGCGCGGCCACGGGTTTCGGCGCGGCCACGGGTTTCGGCGCGGCCACGGTCTTGGGCGCGGGCCGGGCCACGCGCGGCGGTGTGGTGGTCGTGGCAACGGTCGGAATCGGCGCGCGGACCGTCTGTGTCGTGCGCACTGGCGTCGCGGCTTTCGGTGCGGGTGCGGCGGCAACCTTGGGCGCGGGGCCCGGCGCCGCGGCGAAGGTCGGCTTGAAGCCGCACATCACCTCGCGTCCCCGCGACACGCGCGGCACCCAGCTGACCTGACCGGCATAACCCGCACGGATATAAACGCAGCCCTTGCTGTCGACAAACTGGTTCGCGGTATAGCTTGCCGGGGGGTATTCCGCGGGGCCGTCATCCCGTCGAAGCGACGCGGCCTGACCGTCGCCTGCCAGAATCATCGCTGTGGCCAATATGGCCATACCTAATTTATACGCTCGCATCTCGGACCCCACAGGATATAGGGTTCACCCCCATATATTATGGTCCGAATCATGCAGGAAGGTTGCGAATCAGTAAAGCGCTATTTCGCTTATTTTGTGCCGTACATGCGATCGCCCGCATCCCCTAGCCCTGGAACAATATATCCATGGTCGTTCAGCTTTTCGTCTACCGCTGCTGTGACGATGGGCACATCGGGGTGGGCCTCTTTCATCCGGGCGACCCCTTCGGGCGAGGCCAGAAGGCACAGGAAACGAATATTGGTGGCCCCCGCCTTTTTCAGCAGATCAACCGCCGCGACCGAGGAGTTGCCGGTGGCCAGCATCGGATCGACCGCGATCACGATCCGGTCTTCCAGCGCTTCGGGCACCTTGAAGTAATACTGCACCGGCTCCAGCGTTTCTTCGTCGCGGTACAGGCCGATGAAGCCCACCCGCGCCGCCGGGATCAGATCGAGGATCCCGTCCAGCAGCCCGTTGCCCGCCCGCAGGATCGAGATCAGCGCCAGCTTCTTGCCGTCCAGAACGGGGGCGTCGATCTCGCACATCGGGGTTGCGATACGCCGCGTGGTCATCGGCAGCTCGCGCGTGACCTCATAGGCCAGCAGATGCGAAATTTCGCGCAGCAGACGCCGGAAACTGGCCGTCGACGTGTCCTTGTCACGCATCAGCGACAGCTTGTGTTGCACAAGGGGGTGATCAACAACAGTCAGGTGTTCAGTCATCGGCTTGCTCCAGGCGTTTCAACAGGGTCGCGCGGGTCGTTTCATCGCAGAAGGCGGCGTTGGCGGCAATGACATTGATCTGCCGGAAAGTGCCTTCATCCCAGTCGAACGCATCGGCCAGGCGATCATATTCATCGGTCATGCTGGTGTGAAAGAACGGCGGATCGTCGGTCGAGACGGTCACCTTCACCCCTTTGTCAAAGAACCGCCCGATCGGATGCGCGCGCCAATCGGGATAAAGGCCCAGCGCAATGTTCGAACCCGGGCAGACCTCCAGCACCACGCCGCTTTCGGCCAGTTCATCGACCAGCGAGGGATCCTCTGCGGCGCGCACACCGTGGCCGATCCGCTCGACCCGCAGGTCGCGCAGCGCCGCGCGCACCGACTCCGGCCCGCCCCATTCGCCGGCATGGGCGGTCAGCCGCAGCCCCGCCTCGCGCGCCATGTCGAACGCATAGGTGAAATCGCCGGGCTTTCCCGCCTTTTCATCCCCGGCCAACCCGAACCCGGTCAGCCAGTCGCCCGCCGTCTCGGCCGCGCAACGCGCGGTTTCCCTGGCCTTGTCGGGGCCGAAATGACGAATGCAGGTGACGACGCCGCGCATGATGATGCCATGGGCCCGTTCGGCCTGATCCGCCGCATCGCGGATCGCATGCAGATATTCGCGCCACGCCCCCACATCGCGCCCGCCGCAAAAATCCGGCGACAGAAAGCTTTCGGTATAGATCACACCATTGGCCGCGCTTTCCTCCAGCACAGCCAGGGTCAGCCGGTGGTAATCCTCGGGGGTTTGCAGGGTGGCGGTGGCGGCCTCATAGACCTGAAGAAACTGCCAGAAATCGCGAAACGCGTAACTGCCATTGGCGTCGAACGCGCCCGAAATATCCATGTGCTTTTGCTTTGCCAGCCCCCGGATGAAAGAGGGCGGCGCGGCCCCTTCCAGATGCAGATGCAGTTCGACCTTGGGGATGGCTTTCAGGTTCATGTCTTATCCTTATTGGGGCGTCACGCCCAGATGGCGCGCCATCAGATCGGCCACGCCGGTAAATCCGATCAGCCCGATTTCGCGCCCGCCCACGCCATGCGCCACCACCGGCACCCGTTCGCGGGTATGATCGGTGCCAACCCAGGTGGGATCGTTGCCGTGGTCGGCGGTGAACAGGATCAGATCGCCCGCCCGCGCCTTTTCGAACACACGCGGCAGTTGCCCGTCGAACCATTCCAGGGCTGCTGCATAACCCGACACGTTGCGCCGGTGGCCGAACAGGCTGTCGAATTCGACGAAATTGGCGAAGGTCAGACTGCCGTCCCCGGCCGTGTCCATCAGGCCCAGAAGATGCTCCATCAACTGCGCGTCGGTGCCCTTGCGCACATCGTCGATGCCCTGCATCGAAAAGATGTCGCCGATCTTGCCGATTGCATGCACCGCGCCCCCCGCCGCCTGCACCCAATCGCACAGGGTGGGCGCGGGCGGCGCCATGGCATAGTCGTGGCGATTGGTGGTGCGGGTAAACCCCGCCTGCGCCGTGCCGACAAAGGGGCGCGCGATCACGCGCCCCACCTTCATCGCATGCAGCATCGGCGCGATATCGCGGCACAGCTGCAACAGCCGCTCCAGCCCGAAGCTTTCTTCATGTGCGGCGATCTGGAACACGCTGTCGGCCGAGGTATAGCAGATCGGCCAACCGCTGCGCATATGCTCGGCGCCCATCTCGGCCAGAATGGTGGTGCCCGAGGCGTGGCAATTGCCCAATATGCCGTCCGTGCCCGCCAGGCGGCAAACCTCGGCCACCACGTCGGGCGGGAAGGCGGGCACCGTGTCGGGGAAATAGTGCCAGTCCCACGGCACCGGCACCCCGGCCAGTTCCCAATGCCCCGAGGGCGTGTCCTTGCCGCGCGAGACCTCTGTCGCGGCGCCCCACAGGCCCTGCGGTGTGGCCGTCAACCCCGGCGTGTCATCGCCCGAGGCCAGCCGTACCGCCGCCCCCAGCCCCAGCCGATCCAGGTTGGGCAAGGTCAGCGGCCCGCTGCGCCCCTGCTCCGCCTGCCCGGCGGCGCAGGCCTGCGCGATATGGGCCAGCGTGTTGGCCCCGGTATCGGGCGTGCCCGCGTTGAAGAACAAATCCGCATCGGGCGCGCCGCCGCAGCCGACGGAATCCATCACCAGCAGAAAGGCGCGCGCCATCAGCGCAGCCTCCGATGCACCAGCGGCGGGATCACCGGGGCCTTGTCGCCCAGCGTATAGGCCGCGCGCACCGCCGCTGCCGCCGCATCGGCCTCGGCCTCGGTGGCGGCATGCACCATGGCCAGCGGCATGTCGGGGCTCAGCCGTTCGCCCAGCGGTGCCAGCTCCGACAATCCGACCGAGGGGTTGATCTTGTCGCCGCCGCGCTTGCGCCCGCCGCCCAGTTCGACCACGGCCAGGCCCAGCGCGTGGCCGTCGATCTCGCGCACCACGCCGGCCTCGCCCACGGTGACCTCGCGCAACACCGGCGCCGCGGGCAGCCGGTCAGGCCAGCGTTCGACGAAATCCACCGGACCGCCCAGTTCCGCCACCATTTCACCGAAGCGTTCCGCCGCATCACCGCTTTCCAGCGCCCGGGCAATGCGCCCGGCCCCGTCGGCGGCATCGGCGGCCAGCCCGCCCAGCGCCAGCAACTCGCCGCCCAGCGCACAGGTCAGATCCCACAGCGCCGGGGTAACACCGGTGCCGGTCAGGGTTTCCATCACCTCGATCACCTCCAGCGCGTTGCCTGCGGCCCCCACCAGCGGCTGGCTCATGTCAGTGATCAGCGCCGTGGTCATGCAGCCCGCCCCCTGCGCGGTTTCCACCAGCGCCTCGGCCAGATCTTCGGCGTCTTCCAAATCCTTCATGAACGCGCCCGAACCGACCTTGACGTCCAGCACCAGCCCCTCCAGCCCGGCGGCCAGCTTCTTCGACAGGATCGACGCGGTGATCAGGTCGACGCTTTCCACCGTGCCCGACACATCGCGGATCGCATAAAGCCGCTTGTCGGCCGGGGCGATCTCCCCCGAGGCGCCGACGATGGCGCAGCCGATATTGGCGGTGATTTCACGCAGCCGGTCAATCGGCACCTCGGCGCGGTAGCCGGGGATCGATTCCAGCTTGTCCAGCGTACCGCCGGTATGGCCCAGCCCGCGCCCGGAAATCATCGGCACATAGGCACCGCAGACCGCCAGCGCCGGCGCCAGCAGCAGCGACACGCAATCGCCGATCCCGCCGGTGGAATGCTTGTCCAGCACCGGGCCGGGCAGATCCCAGTGCAGCACCTGACCACTGTCGCGCATCGCCTTGGTCAGCGCCACGCGCTCTTCCTTGATCAGCCCGTTCAGCAACACCGCCATGGCAAAGGCCCCGGCCTGTGCATCGGTCACCCCGCCATCGGCGAGCCCCTTGGCGAACCAGTTTATTTCGGCCTCGGACAGCGGGATCTCGTCACGCAACTTGGCGATGATGACGCGGGCATCCATGGGTCAGTCCTTTTTCATGTGGGACGCGCCGAACGCGCCGGGCAGCAGGCCCGACACGGTTGCGGTCTGCGTTGCGCCGCCGGTGGTCGCCATGGTCACGGGCACGTCCCCCGCGGCGAATTCGGCCAGTTTCTGACGGCAGCCGCCGCAGGGCGGCACCGGGGCCGGGCTGTCGGCGATCACCGCGACCTCGGCGATTTCATATTCGCCGGCGGCGCACATGGCGGCAATCGCGCCCGCCTCGGCACAGGTGCCTTCGGGATAGGCCACGTTTTCCACGTTGCAGCCGGTAAAGACCGCACCCGAGCGCGTGCGAAGCGCCGCGCCGACCTTGAAGTTGGAATAGGGCGCGTGGGCGTTTTCACGCACCGCCCGTGCTGCATTGAGAAGCGTCATCCGGGAAACCTCCTGCCCGCAATCTGAGCCGCGGCGCGCCGGGATGCAAGCCTGCCCCGCGCGCCCTGCCGGTGCGTCACCGGCCAAATCCGGCGCCGTACCGGCGTTCGCCATCATCCTGTCGCATATCCCGGTCAGGCTGGCCAGTGCCTGGCCTTGCCGCAAGTTCGGCTTGCGGGGCAGGCAGGATCGGCGTATCCGGGGCGTGCAGATTTAGTTTAATATTAAACCATCCTATAGGAAGGGCGTCATGGAGGACAAGAAGGCAAAGGGCGACCGTCAGGCGGCACTGCGCTATCACGCCGAGCCGCGGCCGGGCAAACTGGAGATCCGCGCGACCAAGCCGCTGGCCAACGGGCGCGACCTGTCACTGGCCTATTCCCCCGGTGTCGCCGAAGCCTGCCTTGAAATCCACGACACCCCGCAAACCGCCGCGCTTTATACGGCGCGGGCCAATCTGGTGGCGGTGATCACCAATGGCAGCGCGGTGCTGGGCCTGGGCAATATCGGCGCGCTGGCCGCCAAGCCGGTGATGGAAGGCAAGGCCGTCCTGTTCAAGAAATTCGCCAATATCGATTGTTTCGATATCGAACTGAATGAAAGCGACCCGGAAAAGCTGGCCGATATCGTCTGCGCGATGGAGCCCTCCTTCGGCGCGATCAATCTGGAAGACATCAAGGCCCCCGACTGCTTTATCGTTGAAAAGCTGTGCCGCGAGCGGATGAATATCCCGGTGTTCCACGACGATCAGCACGGCACCGCGATCGTGGTCGGCGCGGCGGCCACCAATGCCCTGCTGGTCGCGGGCAAGCGGTTCGACGAGATCAAGGTCGTTTCCACCGGCGGCGGTGCGGCGGGCATCGCCTGTCTGAACATGTTGCTGAAGCTGGGCGTGAAGCGTGAAAATGTCTGGCTGTGCGACATTCACGGGCTGGTCCATGAAGGCCGGACCGAGGATATGACCCCGCAAAAGGCCGCCTATGCGCAACCCTCCGATCTGCGCACGCTGGACGATGTGATCGACGGGGCCGATCTGTTCCTGGGGCTGTCGGGCCCGAAGGTTCTGACCCCGGAAATGATCAAGAAAATGGCCCCGCGCCCGATCGTTTTCGCGTTGGCCAATCCGACGCCCGAAATCATGCCCGACCTGGTGCGCGCCGCCGCCCCCGATGCGATCATCGCCACCGGCCGGTCGGATTACCCCAATCAGGTAAACAACGTTCTGTGCTTTCCGTTCATCTTCCGCGGCGCGCTGGATGTGGGCGCGACCGAGATCAACGACGACATGCAGCTGGGCTGTATCGAAGGCATCGCCGCCCTGGCCCGCGCCACCACCAGCGCCGAAGCGGCGGCCGCCTATCAGGGCGAGCAGCTGACCTTCGGCGCCGATTACCTGATCCCCAAACCGTTCGACCCACGGCTGATGGGGGTCGTCGCCTCGGCCGTGGCGAAGGCCGCGATGGCGTCGGGCGTAGCCACCCGCCCGATCGAGGATTTCGCCGCCTACAAGGAAAAGCTGGACGGTTCGGTGTTCAAGTCGGCGCTGATCATGCGCCCGGTCTTTGCCGCCGCCGCGCAGGCCCAACGCAATATCGTCTTCGCCGAGGGCGAGGACGAGCGCGTGCTGCGCGCCGCCCAGGCGATGATCGAGGAAACCACCGACAAGCCGATCCTGATCGGCCGCCCCGACGTGATCGCCCATCGCTGCGACCGGGCCGGGCTGACCATCCGCCCCGGCGAGCATTTCGAGATCGTGAACCCCGAAAACGACCCGCGTTACCGCGACTACTGGGAAACCTATCACATGCTGATGGCGCGGCGCGGCGTGACGCCCGACCTGGCCCGCACGATCCTGCGCACCAACACCACCGCCATTGCCGGGATCATGGTGCACCGGGGCGATGCCGACAGCATGATCTGCGGCACGTTCGGCCAGTATCTGTGGCATCTGAACTATGTTCGGCAATTGCTGGCGCGTGACGGGCTGCACCCGATCGGTGCGCTCAGCCTGATGGTGCTGGAAGATGGGCCGCTGTTCATCGCCGATACCCATGTGCATCCCGAACCCACGCCCGAACAGATCCGCAACACCGTGATCGGTGCCGCCCGCCATGTGCGCCGCTTCGGGCTGGAACCGAAGATCGCGCTGTGCTCGCATTCCGAATTCGGCAATCTAGATTGCGACACCGGACGGCGGATGCGCGCAGCACTGGAACTGCTGGAGATGCACGAGCCCGATTTCGCCTATGAAGGCGAAATGCACATCGATTCCGCCCTCGATCCGGTTCTGCGCGAACGGATC
Source organism: Actibacterium sp. D185-2 (assembly GCF_054954595.1). Taxonomy (NCBI): domain Bacteria; kingdom Pseudomonadati; phylum Pseudomonadota; class Alphaproteobacteria; order Rhodobacterales; family Roseobacteraceae; genus Actibacterium; species Actibacterium sp. D185-2. The sequence continues at coordinate 74,000 of NZ_JBPWNX010000008.1, read as the reverse complement.
TTCCCCGGCAGCCGGCTGGAAGGTGCGGCCAATGTGCTGGTCTTCGCCAATACCGATGCCGCTTCGGGGGTGCGCAACATCCTGAAGATGCGCGCCGGCGGGCTGGAGGTCGGGCCGATCCTGATGGGCATGGGCAACCGCGCCCATATCGTCACGCCGTCGATCACCGCGCGGGGCCTGCTGAACATGTCGGCGCTGGCCGGTACGCCGGTGGCGCATTACGGCTAAGCGTCCGACAAAACGCCAGCATCAAAGCTGCGCGAAATAATCATATAGCATGGCGGCGATCCGCGTTTCGAACTTGCGCCAGCCCCCAGCGCTTCGTAACAGAATTATGCGGCTTGGAGGAGAGCATCATGACATACGCAGAGATTTACGCCGGCTGGAAGGCCGACCCGGACAGGTTCTGGATGAAGGCCGCCGAAGAGATCGACTGGATCACGCCGCCCTCCAAGGCGCTGTTCGACGACAAGGCCCCGATGTATGAATGGTTCTCGGACGGGATGGTGAACGCTTGCTGGAACGCGGTGGACCGCCATGTCGAGGCCGGGCGCGGCGATCAGATCGCCATCATCCATGACAGCCCCGTCACCCATTCCAAGAAATGGCTGACCTATGTCGAACTGCGCAACCGCGTGGCCACCCTGGCCGGGGCGCTGCGCGCCAAGGGCGTGGAAAAGGGCGACCGCGTCATCATCTACATGCCGATGATCCCCGAGGCGCTGGAGGCGATGCTGGCCTGTTCACGGCTGGGGGCTGTGCATTCGGTGGTGTTCGGCGGCTTTGCCGCGCATGAACTGGCGGTGCGGATCGACGACGCGACCCCCAAATGCATCATCGCCGCGTCCTGCGGGATCGAGCCGGGCCGCGTCGTGCATTACAAGCCCCTGCTGGATGGCGCGATCGAGCAGGCCACGCACAAGCCCGATTTCTGTGTCATCTTCCAGCGCGAACAGGAAGTCGCACATCTGGAAGAAGGCCGCGATTATAACTGGCACGGGTTCCAATACGGCGTCGAGCCCGCCGAATGCGTCCCGGTCGAGGGCAACCACCCGGCCTATATCCTGTATACCTCGGGCACGACCGGCCAGCCCAAGGGCGTGGTGCGCCCCACCGGCGGCCATCTGGTGGCGCTGAACTGGACGATGAAAAACATCTATAACGTCGATCCCGGTGATGTGTTCTGGGCCGCATCCGATGTGGGCTGGGTCGTGGGGCACAGCTATATCTGCTACGGCCCGCTGATCCACGGAAACACAACCGTGGTGTTCGAGGGCAAGCCGGTGGGCACACCCGATCCCGGCACGTTCTGGCGGGTGATTTCCGAGCACAAGGTGAAAAGCTTCTTCACCGCGCCCACGGCGTTTCGGGCCGTCAAGCGCGAGGACCCGAAAGGCGACTTCGTCAAGAAATACGACCTGTCCACGCTGAAAACCGTCTATCTGGCCGGCGAGCGCGCCGACCCCGACACTATCACCTGGGCCCAGGACCAGCTTGGCGTGCCGGTGATCGATCACTGGTGGCAGACCGAACTGGGCTACCCCGCCGTCTGCAACCCGGTCGGGATCGAACTGCTGCCGGTCAAGCTGGGCTCGCCGTCGGTGCCGCTGCCGGGATACGCGATGAAGATCGTCGATGACGACGGCAACGCCCTGCCTGCGGGCGAACTGGGGGCGGTCGTCACCCCCTTGCCGCTGCCGCCCGGCACGCTGCACACCCTCTGGAACGCCGAGGACCGGTTCCGCACAAGCTATCTGGAACACTTTCCGGGGTATTATGAAACCGGCGATGCCGGTTATCTGGACGATGACGGCTATCTCTACATCATGGCGCGCACCGATGACGTGATCAACGTGGCCGGGCACCGCCTGTCCACCGGCGCGATGGAAGAGGTGCTGGCCGCCCATCCCGATGTCGCGGAATGCGCCGTCATCGGCGTGGCCGATCCGCTGAAGGGGCAGGTGCCGCTTGGGTTTCTGTGCCTCAACAGCGGCGCGGGCCGCGATCATGGCGAGGTGGTCAAGGAATGCGTCAAGCTGGTGCGCGAGCAGATCGGCCCGGTCGCCGCGTTCAAGCTGGCTTGCGTGGTGGACCGGCTGCCCAAGACGCGTTCGGGCAAGATCCTGCGCGGCACCATGGTCAAGATCGCCGATGGCGGTGATTTCAAGATCCCCGCCACGATTGATGATCCGGCGATTCTGGACGAGATTGCCAGCGCTTTGAAAACACTGGGCTACCCAAACGCGAATTGATCACGGATAATGGCGTTAACCTGTCTCAAATGACAGGTTGGTGCTGTTGCGAGCCATGCGGTAAGACTGGTGGCAATGCAACTTTAACGAGTGAACGGGACGTGTGGATACGTCTGATCGGCAAAGGATTTGTGCTGTGACGCCACCGGCTTCACCCCCTTTTTCCGAAGACGCCCCGGTGAACAACAAGCGGGCCGCGCTTTTGGGGCACGACATTCGCAATGCGGTGTCGGACATTCTGGGGGGATTATCACTGGCTGATCTCAGCCCGCTGGACGTGGAATCGCGGCAGCAACTACAGCGTGTTCGCAGCGCGGGTGAACAGCTTGCGCGGCTCAGCGACGAGGTGCTCGCGCTGATCACCGGCGAGGCCGGACCCGGCGCAGCGCTGGCACAGAACCTGAACCTGCGATCATTTCTGGACGACATGCAGGCCCGCTGGTCCGCCCATGCCCACGAAAAGGGGCTGGAATTCGCGCTGGAACTGGGCGCCGACCTGCCCCCCGTGATCGGCACGCAACAGGGGCCGCTGGAACGGATACTGGCAAATCTCATCGGCAACGCGATGAAACACACGGATATGGGCGAGGTCACGCTGGCCGTCGGGATGCGGGCCCGCGAAACCCTGAGCCTGACGGTGCGCGACACCGGCCCCGGCTTCAGCGACGATGCGCTGGCGCGACTGTTCGAGGCCGGTGGTCGCCCGCCCGCAAGCGGCACCCCCGGCAGCGGCCTGGGCCTGCATATCGTGCATGAACTGGCCGATCAGATCGGCGGCCGGGTCGAGGTCGGCAATCACACGCTGGGCGGGGCGCGGGTATCGGTACTGCTGCCGCGCCCCGCCTGGGCGCCGGGCCTGGGCGATCTGGCGGATGCCGGCGCGCCCCTGCCCGACCTGACCGGGAAAAGCGTTCTGGTCGCCGAGGACAACAGGACCAATCAGCTGCTGATCCGGCAGATGCTCGACACGCTGGGCGCGGAATGCCGGATCGCCCCCGACGGGCAGGACGCACTGTCGCTGCTGGCGCGCGAGCATTTCAACCTGGCGCTGGTCGATATCGAAATGCCCCGCCTGTCGGGGCTGGATCTGATCCGCAGCCTGCGCGCGCGTGAGGCCGATACCGACAGCCCCGCCGATACATTGCCGGTCCTGGCGATCACCGCCTATGTGCTCAGCGCCAATCGCGAAGAAATCTACGAGGCCGGGGCGGACGGCATTCTGGCCAAACCGATCATGAGCCTTGAATCCTTCGGTCAGGCGATTGCCGCCGTTCTGGCCAAACACGCCACCGCCGCCCCCCCCGACCTGCCCCCAGCGGCCAGGATGCCCGCATTGAACGGGCTGCATCTGGACCGGCTGCTGGCGCTGGCGGGCGATGCGAATGGGCGCGAATTGCTGGACCGGCTGCGGCAGGATTTCCTGAGCGTTCAAAGCGGGGTGCAGGGCGGGCTGAACCTGCCCGATTTCGCGCTGTTGCGGGCCCGGACCCATGTGCTGATCTCGCTGGCCGGGGCGATCGGGTCCGATCATCTGCAATGCATGGCCGAAACCCTGAACACCGCCGCCCACAACAAGGACAACACCCTGACGCGGATCGTCGGCCCCAAGGTCGTGCAGCAGATCGGCCGGGTCCTGGCCCGGCTTGACGATGAATATGCGGGCCGGTTCGGGAAGGGGGCAGAATGACCCCCCTGCTGCTGATCGAGGACACGCCGTCGCTGCAGATGGTCTATGAATCGGTGCTGCGCAGCGCCGGGCACGAGGTCGTCAGCGCCGGCACCGCCCAGGAAGGGCTGACGCAGTTTCGCCGGCTGCGCCCGCATGTGGTTTTGCTGGATCTGATGCTGCCCGACCGCTCCGGGCTGGATCTGATGGCCGATCTGCTGGACATCCAGCCCGAAACCCATGTGATCGTTGTCACCGCCAATGGCTCGATCAACCGCGCGGTCGAGGCAATGCGCGGCGGCGCCTATGAATTCCTGCTCAAGCCGTTCAACGAACAGCGCTTTTTGCATGCGGTGGAAAATGCCCTGGCCGATGGCGCGCGACTGCGCGGCGAACGGATGGCCTCGACCGAAATAGGGCCGATGTCGACCTTTGTCGGCTCCTCGCCGGTAATGGCCGAGGTGTATGGCCGAATCCGCTCGGTCAGCCGGTCGATGGCCACGGTCTTTGTCACCGGCGAAAGCGGCACAGGCAAGGAAATCTGCGCCCAGGCGGTTCACAGCAGCTCGCACCGCGCGCAGGGCCCGTTCGTGCCGCTGAACTGCGGCGCGATCCCGCCCGACCTGCTGGAATCAGAGGTGTTCGGCCATCTCAAGGGCTCGTTCACCGGGGCAATCGCCGACAAGCCCGGCGCGGCGGCGGTGGCCGATGGCGGCACCCTGTTCCTGGACGAAATCTGCGAGATGGATCTGAACCTTCAGACCAAACTGTTGCGGTTCTTGCAGACCTCGACGATTCAGCCGGTGGGCGCGCCAACCCCGCGCAAGGTGAACGTGCGCATCATCTGCGCCACCAATCGCAACCCGCTGGAAGAGGTCCGTCGCGGCCGGTTCCGCGAGGATCTGTATTACCGGCTGCATGTGGTGCCGATCCATCTGCCGCCGCTGCGCGAGCGCGGCGAGGACGTGATCGAAATCGCCGAGCAGACGCTGCAGCGCTACGCCACCGAAGAGGGGCGCAATTTCACCGGCCTGTCCGACGAGGTGAAGGCCCTGTTCCGCCGGCTCAGTTGGCCGGGCAATGTGCGCCAGTTGCTGAATGTGCTGCGCCATGGGGTCGTGCTGAATGACGGGCCGCTGCTGACGCTCGACATGCTGCCGATCGAGCTGCACCACGAACGGGAACGGCTGAATGGCGCCCCAGCCCCGGTGGCCGCCCCCACGCTGGACGCCGAACGCCCGCATGTGACGCTGGACGGCCTTCTGGGCAAGACCCTGGCCGAGATCGAACAGATGGTGATCGAAGAAACCATCGTCCGCCACGGCGGATCGGTGCCCAAGGCGGCCCGGGTGCTGGATGTGTCGCCCTCGACCCTGTATCGCAAGCGCGAGGCCTGGTCGAAATCGGGCACTGATGACTGACGCCCCTGGCGTTTCAGACGAACTGTTCGCGGATCAGCCGCTCTTCCAGCCCATGGCCGGGATCGAACAGGATGCGGTGGCTGATCGACGGATCACTTTGAATTTCCACCGACACGACCACGCCCGCGCTGCGGCTGTCGGCATCGGCCATCACCGGCCGTTTCGACGGTTGCAGCACATCGAACCGCACCTTCGCGCTGCTGGGCAGCAGGGCCCCGCGCCAGCGTCGCGGCCGAAAGGCCGACATCGCCGTCAACGCCAGAACGTCCGACCCGATCGGCAGGATCGGCCCGTGCGCGGAATAGTTATAGGCCGTCGACCCCGCCGGCGTGGACAACAGCGCACCGTCGCAGACCAGTTCCGCCAGCCGCACCTTGCCGTCGATCGAGATACGCAGCTTGGCCGCCTGCGGCCCCGCGCGCAGCAACGACACCTCGTTGATCGCCAACGCCTCGTGCACGGCACCATCATGGGATATCGCGCGCATCCGCAGCGGGTGGATCACTTCTTCCTCGGCCGCGGCCAAGCGTTCCAGCAAACCCGGTTCGGCATATTCGTTCATCAGAAAGCCGACCGTACCGCAATTCATGCCATAGACCGGCACGTTCAGGTTCTGGGTCCCATGCAGGGTCTGCAGCATGAACCCGTCCCCGCCCAGCGACACGATCACATCGGCCTGCTCGGGCGGCACGTTGCCATATAGCGCGCACAGATGCTGGCGCGCGGTTTCGGCAATGTCGGTCTCGCTTGCCATGAAAGCGATTTTCGTTCGGGCCATTCGCGCGTCCTTCCTGTCGGCGCATTGTTCCCAGTGTGGGCGGCGGAACTCAAGCCCAAACCGGCGCCACCTGTCATCACCCTTGCGCGTTCACGCCGGCGCAAAAGTTTCCGATGCGCGCCCGGCATTTCGCGCAAACCGTCCGAACCGCCGTTTTCGGCCCTTTCGTGGCAGAGGTTTGTCAGTTAAATACGCCGCAATTCCGCTGCTTTCAGGAGATGACGCCATGAATGCCCCGCACCGCGACACCGGTTTCTTTACCGAGTCCCTTTCCACCCGCGACCCCGAAATCGCCGATGCCATCGGATTGGAACTGGGCCGCCAGCGCGACGAGATCGAGCTGATCGCCAGCGAAAACATCGTGTCCCGCGCGGTGATGGAGGCGCAGGGATCTGTCCTGACCAACAAATACGCCGAAGGCTATCCCGGGCGGCGCTATTATGGCGGCTGTCAGTTCGTGGACATCGCCGAAAACCTGGCGATCGACCGCGCCAAGCAGCTGTTCGACTGCGGCTTTGCCAACGTGCAGCCCAATTCCGGGTCGCAGGCCAATCAGGGCGTCTTTACCGCGCTGCTACAACCCGGCGACACCATTCTGGGCATGAGCCTGGACGCGGGCGGGCATCTGACCCACGGGGCCAAGCCCAACCAGTCTGGCAAATGGTTCAACGCGATCCAGTATGGCGTGCGCAAGCAGGACAGCCTGCTGGATTACGATCAGGTACAGGCACTGGCGACCGAGCATCAGCCCAAGCTGATCATCGCCGGCGGCTCGGCCATCCCGCGGCAGATCGACTTTGCCCGGATGCGCCAGATTGCCGACAGCGTCGGGGCCTATCTGATGGTCGACATGGCGCATTTCGCGGGGCTTGTGGCGGGTGGCCAGCACCCCTCGCCCTTCCCCTATGCGGATGTGGCGACCACGACCACGCATAAAACCCTGCGCGGTCCGCGTGGCGGCATGATCCTGACCAATGACGAAGCGATCGCGAAAAAGGTCAACTCGGCCATCTTCCCCGGTATCCAGGGCGGCCCCCTGATGCATGTGATTGCCGGCAAGGCCGTGGCCTTTGGCGAGGCGCTGCGCCCCGAGTTCAAGGATTACGCCGCGCAAGTGGTCAAGAACGCCCAGGCGCTGGCCGATCAGCTGATGAAAGGCGGGCTCGATATCGTCACCGGCGGCACCGACACCCATGTTCTGCTGGTCGATCTGCGGCCCAAGGGCGTCAAGGGCAACGCGACCGAAAAGGCGCTGGAGCGCGCCCACATCACCTGCAACAAGAACGGTATCCCCTTCGACCCCGAAAAGCCGATGGTCACCTCGGGCGTGCGCCTGGGCACCCCGGCGGGCACCACCCGCGGCTTCGGCGAGGCCGAATTCCGCCAGATCGCCGACTGGATCGTCGAGGTGATCGACGGGCTGGCCGCCAATGGCGAAGAGGGCAACGCCGAAGTCGAGGCCAAGGTACAGGCCGAAGTGCTGGCGCTGTGCGCGCGTTTCCCCGTCTATCCCGGCCTGTGATCTGCGGATCGGGTCGATGAAAAGGGGGCTTCGGCCCCCTTTTTCATGCGCGGCGATTGCCGGACGGGTCGGACTACGCCCCGATCAGACGTAGCCGCGCCAGACCAGCACCGCCACCACCGCCGCGAACACCGCGATCACGCTGAACGCGATACCGCCCAGGATGCTCAGCCCCGTGTCGATCCGACGCTTGTTGGGGTCCACGGTCTTCAGCCAGGCGGTCACACGCCGCTCTGCCGCTTCCAGCCGGGGCAGGTCGATCTGGCGCATCAGCCGTGGGTTGTCGGCCAGCGCCAGCGCATCGGCGATCGCCTGTGCGTCCCGGCGCACATGACCCGGCAGCAGCCGCCCGGCGCGCCTGACCTTGGCGGGCAGACCGTGGCCGCCCACATGCAGCCGCCGTTCCATCAGCCCGGCGATCCCGTCGGCCAGCTCCTGCACTGTCACCTCGGCCATTGGCCTTTTCTCCCTGCCCCGTTGCGCCCGCAAGGCGCCAAACGCACTGGCCCCGCCCCGCGCAAAACGCTATGCAAAGCCCATGCTCAATACGATCCTGACCGGCCCCGCCACCGCCACCCCGCCCCTGCTGATCGCCCATGGCCTGTTCGGCTCTGCACGCAATTGGGGGGTAATCGCGAAACGGATGTCTGACACGCGGCAAGTCATCACGGTTGATATGCGAAATCACGGGGAAAGTCGCTGGGAAGGGACCCATAGTTATCCCGATCTGGCCGCCGATCTGGCCCAGGTGATCGCCGCCCATGGCGGGCGCGCCGACGTGCTGGGCCATTCGATGGGCGGCAAGGCGGCGATGATGCTGGCCCTGACCCACCCGCAGGCGGTGAACCGGCTGATCGTGGCCGATATTGCGCCCGTGGCTTACGGCCACAGCCAGACGCCGCTGATCGACGCGATGCGCGCGATCGACCTTACGGCGGTCGCGTACCGCTCGGATGCCGACCGGCAGCTTGCCCAATGGGTGGATGATGCCGGCACCCGCGCGTTCTTGCTGCAATCGCTGGATGTGAAGGCACGGCGCTGGCGGCTGAATTTCGACGTTCTGGCCGCCGAGATGGCGAAAATCACCGGCTGGCCCGAAACCGGCGGACAGTTCGGCGGGCCTGCGCTGTTCTTGTCCGGCGCGACCTCGGACTATGTGAAACCCGAACACCGGCCGCTGATCAAAAGCTTGTTTCCAAACGCGGAATTTGCCGAGGTCGCGGGGGCGGGTCATTGGCTTCACGCCGAAAACCCGCGCGCGTTCGAGACAGAGCTGCGCCGCTTTCTGGACGCGCCAACCCCCTAGCGCCGGGGGCGGATCATCCGTTGCATGATATTGGTGCGCAGCACGAACTGCTCGTACAGAACGACCCCGACATGGGTCAGGATCAACCCGATCAGCACGCGTTTCAGGATATAGTGCGCCAACCCGGCCTGCGCCGATGACAGAACCCAGGCCAGCGCGCCGGTGACCGGCAGCAGCAACAGCACCGCATAAAGCGCGAAATGCAGGATCCGCGCGCCGGGCCGGCCGGGGGCGGGTATGCCCTGTTCCTGACGCAGCGCCAGCCGCAGTGCCACCAGAACCAGGATCAGCGCGCCGCACCCGAAATGCATCATCGCGCCGACCCCCAGCACAACGCCCGTCGCGTCAAGCCGGTCCTGAAACGCCTGTAGCGCGCTGTGCGGCAGCAGCAGTTGCAGCGCGACCAACAGCACGACCAGCCAATGCAGGCGAATTTGCGCCCGCGAATATCCGGCACCCGGCATTCATCCCTCCACTTCCTGCCCCGACAGAAGGGACAGCCTCTAAGTAAGAGGGGGCTCACCGATACAGCAAGACGGCTAAAAGGACAGGTTCCGCCGGGTCAACTGCTTGCCAGGTTTCGGGCCACGGCCCAGGAAACCGGCACCGCCACCACGAAACCGGCGGCAGCGGCGGCAAGAATGGGCACCAGGGTGTCGTAACCCGCGACAAGAACGACAACGATGGCCGACCCCATCAGGGTGGTGGAAATCAGCGAAAACAAGATCAGTGCAAGACGCAGCATGAGGCTCCTCCGGTCACGGCGCGGTCCACCTGCCATAAAAACCGGAATTGCGGATATGTCTTTGATCTGACGCAAACCCGCAGCCGATACCCTGGAACCCGATCGCGCCCGCCGCGTTATATCAGCAGGTTATCAATCTAGGAGCTGACAATGACCCGTATGATACTGGCCCTCACCGCGCTTATGGCGCTGACCGCCTGCGAAACCGTCGAAGGCGCCGGGCAGGATATCGAAAACGCCGGCGAGGCAATTTCCTCCGGGGCGCAGGAGACCCAGGCCGAAATGTAATCGGTCCGGGCGGGTAACGAGTATGGCGGGCCTTCGGGCCCGCTTTTTCATTCCTGGCCAGCGGTGGCGGCGCACAAGTGCTGGCAGGATGAAACCGGCTGGGCTATGCGTTGGAACGTCATGAATCAGGAGACGACAATGACCCGCATCATTCTGACCGTTGCCGCGCTGTTCACCCTGACCGCCTGCGCCACCATCGAAGGCGCCGGAAAGGATCTGGAAAGTGCCGGGCAGGCGATTTCCAGCGAAGCGCGCGAAGCTCAGGCCGGAAACTGATCGGAACCGTCGCGCATTGACAGCTGGCCGGTCGTCGGGCGAGGCTGGGGCATTCCCAGTATCCGTTTGAGGCCGCCCATGATTTCCTATCCCTCCTTCCCCTATTTCTCCGGCTGGAACAGCGATTTTCACGCCCCCTTCTCTGGCGATGTGATCCAGAGCATCGAGCCGCGAGTCTTTTCCCCCGACATCGCCGGCGATGCCGAGATCGAAGAGCGCATCCACATGAACGTGGCCAGCTATGGCAGGCAGTTGGGCAAGATCCTGGAAGCGCTGGAATTGCTGTCCGCCGCCACCGGCACCGATCTGCCCGCGATCACCGATCTGGTGGCCCGGGTCGAGGCCGAGAAAGCCGAGCGCCGCAGCAGCCTGCGCGCCGAGGCCGAGGCCGCCCTTGCCAAGCTCAGACAGGTCGACCCCGAGGCATGGCGCGACCTGTCCGGCGGCTGAGTCACCCGGCCGCATCGGACCTCTTGCCGTGCCGCCGGGTGGAAATGTCGGGCAGCGGTCAGGCCGGGATCTGATAGGCGGTCAGGGTCATGTCGCAGCCGGCGTCGCGGATCGGGGCCAGCGCCTGATAGGCGTCCGAGGCGAACCAACCCTCAAGGGCCGCCATATCGGGAAAGCGGATCACCCCGGTTCCATGCGGCGTGGTCTCGCCCAGCAGGGCGGCGCCAAAGCCGCCACGCATCACCATCTCGCCCCCGAAAGCGGCGATTGTCGGGCCAGCCTTGCTGGAGTATTCCGCCAGTTTTTCGGGGTCTTTCACGCGAATGGTCGCGATCGCAAAAGCTGTCATGGTCGTTCCTTTTCTTGACTCGACACGTTTTGATCACATATGAACAAAACATAGGCAAAATGATTTGTCCATAGGTGTATAAAACTTTTAGATCACAGGCGGATGAGGACGCAGACCTTGGCAAGACCTTCGAAATTCGACCGTGACGCGGCGCTGGAAATCGTGATGAACGAGATCTGGCGCAATGGCTATGAGGCGTCGTCGGTCAAGGCCCTGTCGGAACGTCTGGGCATCACCCGGTCAAGCTTTTACAACGCCTTCGGCACGCGCGAAGCGATGTTCCGGGAGGTGCTGGCGAAGTATTTCGAACAGACCCCCGACCGCCCCCTGGGCACGGCCACGCCGCAAACCCCGATCAAACCGCTGCTGACGAATATCCTGCGCGAAATCTGCCGCACCCGCGCCCTGGACCCCGAGGCGCGCGGCTGTCTGACGGTTAACTGCGTGGCAGAACTGTGCGCGACCCATCAGAACCTCGGCGGCCTGCTGGCAGAGGCCATCCTGGGCAGCACCGCCCGGATCGAGCAGGTCCTCGGCTGGGCCGCGACCGGCGGTGAAATCGACGAAACCGCCGATCTGCACACGCTGGCCCTGTCGGTGCAAAGCCTGATCCTGGGGTTGAGCGTGCTGAGCAAAATCGTTCATAGTGAGACCAAGCTTTGGGCCGTGGCCGCCGCCACGCTGAAAGGGCTCGGCCTGTATGAGGAGACCGCTCATGCGCAGCATTGAAGAGATTTACCAGATCGCCGCCGGGCGCAAGGGCGGCGCCGACGCGCTTGAGGCGCTGCTGGAAAAGCCGCTGCCGTCCGACGCGCTGGCCGCCCAGCCCGATGACCGCTGGCTGTCGGCCATGGCGAAATGCCTTTTTCAGGCCGGGTTCAACTGGAAAGTGATCGCCGCCAAATGGCCCGGCTTCGAAGAGGCGTTCGACGGGTTCCTGCCCGGTCGCGTCGCCCTGTATAATGACGACGACATGGACCGGCTGCTGGCCGACGCACGGATCGTGCGCAACGCGGCAAAGATCAGCGCCGTCATCGAAAACGCGATTTTCCTGACCGATCTGGCGCGCGACCACGGCACCGCCGCGCGGTTCTTTGCCGACTGGCCGGACGACGATCTGGTCGGCCTGCTGGACCTGATGAAAAAGCGCGGCGCGCGGCTGGGCGGTGTGACCGGGCAACGGGTGTTGCGGATGATGGGCAAGGACAGCTTCATGCTGTCCGCTGATGTCACCGCGCGGCTGATCGCCGAAGGCGTGGTGGACAAACCCCCATCGTCGAAGAGCGACATGGCTGCGGTGCAGGCGGCATTCAACGACTGGCGCGCAGCGTCGGGCCGCTCGATGTCCGAAATCAGCCGCCTGCTTGCGACCAGCATCGGCGGCTGACCGGGCACCCGAGTCGCCGCCGAAGCCCCCAATTGGCAGGATCGTCCGGCACAGGCGTGCGGCGGGCCACGGAAGGAAATGCCACCCCCGCCACGCCGGGCAAGAAGGCGGACCATGCAAACCCGCATCGGTGGAACAGTATTCCACCCCGTCAAGGGTTTTCCCCAGAAAACTCCTTTTCGACCCATCCGTATAGCGAAATACCGGGAAAATGGTCTACTTTCTGCATGTGCATTGGAGCCCGGACCTATGAAGCATTTCCCGATCTTCCTGTCTGTCAGTAACCGCCGCATCCTTGTGGCGGGCGGCGGTGATGCGGCCGTGGCCAAGCTGCGGCTGATCCTGAAGACCGACGCGCAGGCCGTGGTGTTTGCCGAAGACCCGGTGCCGCAAATCCGCGACTGGGCCGCGCAGGGGCGGCTGGCCCTTGTGCACCGCGCGGTGACGCGGGCCGATCTGGACAGGGCCGTGCTGCTGTACGCGGCACATGGCGATGCGGCGCTGGACGGCGATGTCGCCCGGCTGGGCGCGGCGGCGGGCGTGCTGACCAATATCGTCGACAACCTGCACGACAGCGCTTTTCTGACCCCCGCCATCGTGGACCGCAACCCGGTTACCGTCGCCATCGGCACCGAAGGCGCAGCACCGGTGCTGGCCCGTGCGATCAAGACCCGGCTGGAGGAGACGCTGCCGCAATCGACCGGCCTGCTGGCGCGGGTGGGCAAGGCATTTCGCCCGATGGCCGAACGCCTGCCGATGGGCCGCGCGCGCCGCGCCTTCTGGGCCGAGTATTATTTCCGGGCCGGTCCCGCCGCGCTGAACGCCGACGGCGCGGCGGCGCTGACCGGCACGCTGGAAACGCTGCTGGGCCAGCATCTGGGCACGCAGGCCCGCCCCGGCCATGTCGATCTGGTCGGTGCCGGGCCGGGCGACCCCGAGTTGCTGACCCTCAAGGCCCGCCGCCTGCTGGACGAGGCCGATGTGGTAATCCACGATCGCCTTGTCGCGCCGGAAATCCTGGAACTGGCCCGGCGCGAGGCGCTGATCGTCGAGGCCGGAAAGACCGGCTTTGGCCCCTCGATGCCGCAAGATGAGATCAACGCGCTGATGATCGCCCATGCGCGCGGCGGTGCCCGTGTGGTGCGGCTGAAGGCCGGCGATCCGGGCGTCTTTGGCCGCCTTGACGAAGAGCTGGACGCGCTGGCCGACGCGGGCATCGAATGGCGCATCGTGCCGGGCATCACCGCGGCCACCGCCGCCGTGGCCCAGATCGGCCAATCCTTCACCCGGCGCGGGCGCAACGGTGCGGTCCGGCTGCTGACCGGGCATGACATCAAGGGCTTTGCCGAGCAGGACTGGCGCGCGCTGGCCCGTAGGGGCGAGGTCGCCGGGATTTACATGGGCAAGCGCAGTGCGCGGTTCCTGCAAGGGCGGCTTTTGATGCATGGCGCGGACCCGGCCACGCCGGTCTGCATCGTCGAAAACGCCTCGCGCCCTGACAGCCGGGTGCGCGCGGCCACGCTGGGCGATCTGCCCGCCGCGCTGGCGGGGATCGACGGCCCCGCCGTCCTGTTGCTGGGGCTGGCCCCCCGCGCCGCCGCCGCCATGATTTCAGAGTTGAAGGAGCAGGCCCTATGAGCCGCCGTTTCACCCCCAAGGTCGTCACCGCCAATGACCTGCTGGATGGCGACGCCGTCTGGCTGACCGCCGACAACCGCTGGGCGCGGCGGATGACCGAAGCCGAGCTGATCGAGGACGAAGCCCACGCCCAGATCCGCATGATCGAGGCCGACAGCCAGCAGCATATCGTCGTCGGTGCCTATCTGGCCGATGCCAGACCGGGGCCAGACGGCCCCGAGCCCGTGCATTTCCGCGAGGCGTTCCGCACCCGCGGGCCGTCGAACTATGCCCATGGCAAGCAGGTGGAGACCCCCGATGTATAAGTACAACACCTTCGACGAGGCCTTCGTGCGCGAACGGGTGGCCCAGTTTCGCGGCCAGGTCGCGCGCCGCCTTGACGGCGCGCTGTCCGAGGACGAATTCCGCCCGCTGCGCCTGATGAACGGGCTTTACCTGCAACTGCACGCCTATATGCTGCGGGTGGCGGTGCCCTACGGCACGCTTTCCAGCCGCCAGATGCGCCAGCTGGCGATGATCGCGGATCGCTGGGACAAGGGCTATGGCCATTTCACCACGCGCCAGAACATCCAGTATAACTGGCCGAAACTGCGCGATGTGCCCGACATGCTGGCCGCGCTGGCCGATGTTGAAATGCACGCGATCCAGACCAGCGGCAACACGATCCGTAACGTGACCGCCGACCATTTCGCAGGCGCCGCCGCGGATGAGATCGAAGACCCCCGCGCCTGGGCCGAATTGATCCGGCAATGGTCCACCGACCACCCGGAATTCCAGTTCCTGCCGCGCAAGTTCAAGGTCGCCGTCACCGGCAGCCCCAATGACCGCGCCGTGACCCGCGCCCACGACATCGGGCTGCGGATGGTCACGCGCGACGGCGAGGCCGGGTTCGAGGTGATCGTGGGCGGCGGTCTGGGCCGCACCCCGATGGTGGGCCAGGTGATCCGTGATTTCCTGCCCAAATCCGATCTTCTGCCCTATCTCGAGGCGATCGTGAGCGTCTACAACCTGCTGGGCCGGCGCGACAACAAATACAAGGCGCGCATCAAGATCACCGTGCATGAAAACGGGCTCGACCATATCCGTGATCTGGTCGAGCGTGAATTCATCGCCCGCCGCGCGCTGTTCAACGGCGCCGATCAGGCGTTGCTGGCCGAAATCGCACCGGCCTTCGCGCCCCCGGCCTTTGTCACCGCCCCCACCGAAGGGTTCGACACGGCCCGCACCGCCGATCCGGTATTCCGCGCCTGGGCCGACACCAATCTGGCCGAGCATCGCGCGCCCGGCTATGCCATTGTCACGATCTCGCTCAAGGCCCACGGCGCGACGCCGGGCGACGCCAGTTCGGATCAGATGCGGGTGATGGCCGATCTGGCCGAAGAATTCGGCCATGACGAGCTGCGCGTCAGCCACGAGCAGAACATCGTGCTGCCGCATGTGCACAAATCATACCTGCCCGCGCTGCATGCCCGCCTGCTGGCGGCGGGGCTGGCCACGGCCAATGTCGGGCTGGTGTCCGATATCATCGCCTGCCCCGGCATGGATTACTGCGCGCTGGCCACCGCGCGTTCGATCCCCATCGCGCAAGACATCGCGACCCGGTTCGATGAGCTGAAGCTGGAACATGAAATCGGCCCGCTGAAGATCAAGATCTCGGGCTGCATCAACGCCTGCGGCCATCACCATGTGGGGCATATCGGGATCCTCGGCCTCGACCGCGCCGGGGTCGAGAATTACCAGATCACGCTGGGCGGCGACGGCACCGAAACCACGGTGATCGGCGAACGGGCCGGACCCGGCTTTGCCGCCGATGCGATCGTACCCGCGATCGAGCGGCTGCTGCTGGCCTATCTCGATCTGCGGGCGGATGCCGGGGAAACCTTCCTTGCGGCCTATCGCCGGCTGGGACCCGACCCGTTCAAGGCGGCGCTGTACCCCGGCGATGCCAAGGACCGGCGCCATGCGGCCTGACACCCCCCTGCTTCCCGTGGCCGAGCGTGTGGCGCATCTGAACACCCGCTACCGCCATCACGCGGCGATCGCGGTGCTGGAACGTGCGCTGCGCGATGACAGCGTCGGCCGGATCGCGCTGGTGTCGTCCTTCGGGGCGGAATCAGTGGTGCTGCTGCACATGCTGTCGGTGCTGGATCGCGCCACGCCGGTGTTGTTCATCGACACCCAGATGCTGTTCGAGGAAACCATCGCCTATCAGGCCGAGGTCGCGGCGGCACTGGGCCTGACCGATGTGCGCATGATCCGCGCCCGGCCCGAATCCCTGGCCGCCCGCGATCCCGACGGCGTGCTGCACGAATCCGATACCGACGCCTGCTGCGCACTGCGCAAGGTCGAGCCGCTGGACCGCGCATTGGCGCCGTTCGACGCCTGGATCACCGGGCGCAAGCGGTTTCAGGGCCAGACCCGTGCCGCCCTCGATTTCTTCGAAAACGAAGGCGATATGCGGATCAAGGTCAACCCGCTGGCCCATTGGGCACCGGCGGACGTGCAGGATTATATCGTCAACAACCGCCTGCCGCGCCATCCGCTGGTGGCGCGCGGCTATCCGTCGATCGGCTGCGCCCCCTGCACCAGCCGCGTGGCACCGGGCGAAGACCCGCGCGCCGGGCGCTGGCGCGATCAGGGCAAAGATGAATGCGGCATTCATTTCGTTGACGGAAAACTGGTGCGCGGCCCGCTGAAACAAGAGGAACCTCCGATGAACGTGATTGTCACCGATACCGGCTTTGCCGCCGATGACTGGACGCATGGCATCAACACGGTGGCAGATCTGGACAGGCTGGCCGGCGCCCCCGCGGTCGCGCTCGATCTGGCCTCTGACGCCGATCTGGCCCCGCTGGCCGGGCACCTGGACGGGATCGACATGATCCGCGTCGATTTTCCGGCCTTTTCCGACGGGCGCGGCTTTACCCTGGCGCGGCGGTTGCGGCTGATGGGGTTCCAGGGCCGTCTGCGCGCGCGCGGTCATGTCATTGCCGATCAATATGCGATGGCACGGCGCGCCGGGTTCGACGAGGTCGAAATCGCGCCCGATCTGGCCGAACGCCAACCCTGGCCGCACTGGCAGGCGCGCGCCGCCTGGCAGTCGCATGATTATCAGAACCGTTTGCGCGGCGCGGTCTGAACGCCGCCCGCTATCCGAGGATTTGACCGATGAATGATACAAGCCCCGTCTCCGCCACGCAGGCAAAACCCGTGGCCACCCTTCCCGACGCGCAAACCGTGACCTCTGTCCATCACTGGACGGACCGGCTGTTTTCGTTCCGCGTCACCCGGCCGCGCAGCTTGCGGTTCCGGTCGGGCGAGTTCGTCATGATCGGCCTGCCCGGCGAAAACGACCGCCCGGTGATGCGCGCCTATTCCATCGCCTCGCCCAACTGGGACGAAGAGCTCGAATTCTACTCGATCAAGGTGCCCGACGGCCCGCTGACCAGCCGCCTGCAGCATATCCGGCCCGGCGATCAGATCATCCTGCGCCCCAAACCCGTCGGCACCCTGGTGCTGGACGCGCTGCTGCCCGGCAAGCGGCTGTGGTTCTTCGCCACCGGCACCGGCATCGCCCCCTTCGCCAGCCTGATGCGCGACCCCGAGACCTATGAGCGCTACGACGAGGTCATCATGATGCACACCTGCCGCGAACAGGCCGAGCTGGCCTATGGCCGCGCGCTGGTCGAGAGCCTGCCCGACGATCCGCTGATCGGCGAGGTCGTGGCCGGCAAGCTGCGCTATTACCCCACGACAACCCGCGAGCCCGGGCCGCTCATGGGCCGGGTCACCGACAACCTGCGCTCGGGCAAGGTGTTCGCCGATCTGGGCGTGCCGCCGATCACGCCCGAAACCGACCGCGGCATGGTCTGCGGATCGTTGCAGTTCAACCTGGACATCAAGGACATCCTGGAAGGCTTCGGCCTGCGCGAGGGCGCCAATTCAGACCCCGGCGAATATGTCGTCGAAAAAGCATTCGTGGGCTAGCTCCTGTGTGCAGGGCCCTTGCGCCGCGCGCCGGTTTTTCCCATAAGGAACAGGAAGTCCGATGGAGAAGCCCATGCGCGCCCGCATCTATCAGCCCGCCAAGACGGCAATGCAGTCCGGCACCGCCAAGACCCACCACTGGATTCTGGATTACGCCCCCGCCAGCCCGCGCGACGTGGATCCGCTGATGGGCTGGACCAGTTCTTCGGACACGCAAAGCCAGGTCCGGCTGCGCTTCGACAGCAAAGAGGCCGCGCTGGACTATGCGCGCGAGCACGGCATCGACGCGATCGTGCTGGACCCCAAGCCGCGCAAGTTCAACATCCGCCCGCGCGGCTATGGCGACAATTTCGCCCCCGACCGGCGCGCCACCTGGACCCACTGAAGACTTGCCTTTCCGGGGCGGCTCCCGCAAAACCTGTCGCAGCGGTCCCATAGCTCAACTGGATAGAGCAGCTGACTTCTAATCAGCAGGTTCGGGGTTCGAGTCCTCGTGGGATCGCCATTTCCGGTCGGCGCGCGCAGTGTCGCGCGGCCTGAAACGCCCCCGGGCTCCGAACCGGCCACCGGAATCCCTTGCTGTCCCAAACGGATATCGCCCCCAGAACAGGTGCGCCCGCGCAGGACAAATGCCGGTTCATGGGCGGGATCTGCGATTTTGCGGTTTGGGTGCCGGGCGCGGAAATTATCCCTTGACGCCCCCCCGCGCCTCGCTTACCTAGCCCCTCGCTCATGGCGGAGTAGCTCAGTTGGTTAGAGCAGCGGAATCATAATCCGCGTGTCGGGGGTTCAAGTCCCTCCTCCGCTACCATCACCCTCCTAATAGATCAGTGACTTTCTCCTGCGGGGGTCTTTGGGCCGATTGGAAAACCGGTTTCAGGGTGGCGCCGGGGTAGCCGGGTTTCTTGACCCTCCATCTGGAAAACCCCACCAAAATCTATCAAACTGTTTTTGAAACGGGCTTTGCCGCATCCTCGGCTGCAGACGTTTCCAAACCGTCGAAAGCTCTGTACCGTCATGTGCCTGTGATCTGCACCCGTTAAGGGCATATTCATTCGAATGAATAGGGCCCACGATGCAGGACAAGACTTGGGAAACCGTCAGAGACACGATCGAACAAGACATCCAGACGGGTCGTTTGAAAGCCGGGGACAGATTGCCGACAGAGCAAAAGCTCGTCGAGCAACATGACGTGGGCCGCCATTCTGTACGGCGCGCCGTGGCCGATCTGGCGAAAAAGGGATTGCTCAGCGCCGAACAGGGGCGTGGCACCTTTGTCGCGCGCGCGCCCATCATCACCTACGAACTAAGCCGCAGGACGCGCCTGCGGGACAATCTGGCCAGCCAGGGGATCGATCTGCGGCGCGAACGTCTGGACGCTCGTGTCATTGCCGCGCCGAACCGCGTCGCCGAAGCCCTGAAGCTTCTCCCAGGCACGCTTGTATCGGCCGGCCGGCGGCTCACTTTTGCCGACAACGTACCTATCGCTGTGGGCGAAATCTATCATCCCGCAGATCGCTTTCCCGGCTATCTTGAACGGCGCGAAGTACTGGGTTCGGTCACGGAAACCTACAAATCCTACGGCATCGACGACTATCTCAGGGGCGCGACAACGCTTTACAGCCGCCAGGCCAAGCCCGAAGAGGCGCGGCTCTTGCGGCAACATAAAGAACTGACCGTCACTGTGATCTGTGCCGTCGACACGCTGATGGATGGCACACCGATTTCGTTTTCCCGCGTGGTCTGGTCGGCGCCGCGTGTCAAGTTCACGTTCCTCGGAGGATAGGATGCAGCCCATGTCGCACGGTGCGCTGTTGGATGTGCTTGCCAAAGCGGACCCGGCGCCGCTGAAGGCCCTTGCCGAGACGCTGATCGACCGGCTGGGGGAGATCGAGGTTGTGCAAAACCGCACCGGGTTGGTGATGCTGCCGATGCAGGACACGGCAGGCGGCACCGCCTTTCATCTGGGCGAGGTGCTGGTGAGCGAGGCACATATCTTGTCCGACGGCACGGTGGGTTATGGCATGCGCAAAGGGCACGATCTTGAAGCGGCTATGGCTATGGCCGTGGTGGATCTTGCGGTGGCCAGGGGGGTGTCGGAAAGCATTTGCATGTCCTTTTGCCGCGCGCAGGCCGAGGCGCAGGCGGCACGGGAGACCGAGACGCTGCGGCGGGTCGAGGCCACCCGCGTCGATATGGAAACTTTCTGATGCAGGTACCTCCGGCTTTTTCCGTTGAAGAGGCACAAGACAATGCGACCTTCGACGCCCTTTTGCGCGCGCTGTCGCGGCCCGGCACCCTGTGCGTCATGCCTGCTGCGGATGAGGCACCGATCATCAACGCGCTGCTGGACCGCGAGTGCAGGTCCTATTCCGCCGATCCGCGCCTGATGCCACAGATCCTGCGGACCGGCGCGCTGGTGGCCGATCTGGCGCAGGCCGACCATGCGTTTCTGGGCACACTGAGCGACCTCGCGCCCTTGGCCGAACTCGCCACAGGCTCGGATCTATATCCTGATGCGGGTGCCACGGTGATTGTCCAGGCACGGCTTGGTGACGGTGCTGCGCTGCGCCTGACCGGGCCGGGGATCGATGGCGCGGCCACGATAAATGTCGGCGGGCTTCCCGACGGCTTCTGGCAGCGCCGGGCGGAGCTGATCCGCTATCCGATGGGGTTCGATTTGTTGCTGACCGACGGCGCGTCCGTGATGGGCGTTCCGCGATCGACCTGCGTGGAGGTGCTCTGATGGCCTATGTGGCAACCCGTGGCGGAGAGCGCGCCATAGAGCAGGCCGAACGCCTGTTTCGCTCCGAGATGGGGGCGATCGACCCGGGCCGCGTCGCGGAGGTGAAACGCGCCCTGCCCTATCTCGTGGATCGTGTCATGGGGGAAGCCTCGCTTTACGATGAAGACCTTGCCGCGCTGGCGCTGGCCCAGACCGGCGGGGAGCTTTACGAGGCGGTTCTGCTTTTGCGGGCGTGGCGATCCACGCAGCCGCGTCTGTGTGTGGCCAAACCGGTCCGGCAACCCGACCTCTTCACCCACCGCCGGATTTCCGCAGCTTTCAAGGACATCCCCGGCGGGCAGGTTCTTGGGCCGACGCTGGACTATGCGCACCGCATTCTGGCGACCGAGGTGCTGCAGGGTGCCACGTTTACCCCGCCCGAGGTCACACCCGCCGCCACACCCGCAACGCCCCGCCAAGCCTCGGTCAGCGCGTGGCAGTCTGAAAATGACCTTGTCGACCTGCCGGAGCCGGACCAGACGCAGGGCAACGACATTCCCGATCTGACGCGAGAGCCGCTGTTGTTCCCGGCCAAGCGCGCGCACCGGCTGCAAAGCCTGGCGCGGGCGGAAACCGGCGGCGCACTGGCGTTGGGATACGCGGCCATGCGCGGCTACGGGCAGGCGCATCCAACCGTGAACGAATTGCGGCTGGCCGAGGCCGAAGTCATCGTCACGCATCCGCGCGGGACGACCTTTTCCGCGGGTCGGGTCAAGGTCAGCCAGGCCGAGGTTGTCTCCAAGAAAGGCGAGAAGCTGGGCCTTGGCTTCGCCGCGACGCTGGGCTGGAACGAGGTCAAGTGCATCGCCGCGGCCACGCTCGATCTGAACGCCAAGGGTGCGCCGAAAGGCGCGGCGACCGAAGAGGAATTTTTCCTCTATCACACCGAAGGTGTCGAGAGTTCGGGCTTCTGCATCCACTTCAAGCTGCCCCACTACGTCACCTTCCAGTCCTCACTCGACGCCATGCGCGATGCCAGGGCCAGAAAGGCCCGCGCCGGGGGCACGAAAACGGAGCCCGCGGAATGAACCTGAAGGACCTGACCAAGGATTGGGCGCCGATGAGCTATGGCTTTCTCGACGGCTCTGCCAAACGCGAGATGCGCCGCAAGATGCTAAAGGCCGTGGCGGTGCCGGGCTGCCAGATGCCCTATGCCAGCCGCGAAGTGCCGATGGCGCGGGGCTGGGGCACGGGCGGGTTGCAGGCGTCGCTGACGCTGATCACCCCCGACAAATGCGTCAAGGTGATCGACCAAGGCGCCGATGACAGTGTGAACGCCGCCTCGATCCGGCGTTTTCTGGCGCGGGTCTCTGGCGCGCCGACCACATTGGATACGCTCAAGGCCGATCTGATCCAATCGCGCCACCGCATCCCCGAGGAAATCCTGCGCGACGATCAGGTGTTGGTCCTGCAGGTGCCCAACCCCGAACCGCTGCGCCCGGTACAGCCCGACATGTCCGTCGCGCGGCAAATGCACGCCGATGCCGATTACGGGCGCATGTGGCTGCAACTGTATGAACAGATCGTGCGCGCGGGCCGGGTGATGCAGGGGGCAAGCTATCCGTCCATGGTCAATGGCCGTCATGTGATGACCCCATCGCCGATCCCGCGCTGGGACGTGCCCAAGCTGCACATGGCCAAGCACCTGACGATCCTGTCGGCGGGCCGCGAAAAGCGTATCTTCGCCGTGCCGCCCTTTACGCGGGTCGAACCGCTGGTCTTTGACGATGTGCCTTACAGGGTCGAGGAACACGCCCGGCTGGTCTGTTCCCGCTCCGGCGCCAAGGGCTTTTTCATGAACGAGATCCCCCAAGAGGACGGCGGTTCGACCTATGAGCTGTCGGACAGCGAATTCGGGGTCAAAACAATCCGCCGGTCCGAAGGTGACGCCGTAGCGATCGGCGAAACCTGGTACACGAATGGGGAGATGCGCAAATGACCGTCGCGCTGGAGGCCCCCCGCATCGTCACCGCAAAGCCGCTGGTCGAGGTGCACAATGTGTTCAAGACCTATGGCACCGTGACAGCCCTGCGCGATGTGTCGGCCACGGCCTATCCGGGCGAGGTGCTGGGCATCGTCGGCGAAAGCGGGTCGGGCAAGTCAACGCTTCTGCGCATGATGAACCTCGAAGAGATGCCGGATGAGGGCAGCTATACGCTCGATCTGCCGGACGCGCCGGGTAATCTGTTTGAACTGGACCGCTTTGCCCGCAGGATGCTCTGCGCCACGCGGATCGGGATCGTCTACCAGAACCCGCATCTGGGCCTTCTGATGAAGCATTCGTCGTCGGGCAACGTGGCCGAACGCCTGCTGACCGCAGGCGAGCGCAGCTTTGCCACCCTGCGCGCCAAGGCGTCAGAGGCGCTGGCGGCCTCGGAATTCCCGCTCGACCGCTTGGATGCGCCGCCGATCGAGCTGTCGGGGGGGATGCAGCAGCGGGTGCAATTGGCCAAGGCCATCGCGCTGGAGCCCGCGCTTTTGCTATTGGACGAACCGACGACGGGGCTCGATGTGTCTGTGCAGGCCCTGGTGCTGGACACGTTGAAACGGCTGCAACAGGAACGCCATATCACGATGGTGATCGTCAGCCACGATTTGGGCGTCATCCGGACGCTGGCCGACCGCGTGATGGTCATGCGGCGCGGCGAAGTGGTCGAGGCGGGGCTTGCCGACCAGATATTCCAAGACCCCCAGCACGCCTATACCCAGCAACTGGTGCACGCAAAGCTATGACACGGGTTCTTGACATTCGCGGCCTGACCAAGGGCTTTACCATGCACCATCTGGGCAGCACGCTCGGCGCGTTCCGGGATGTTTCCTTTACCGCCGATGCGGGCGAGTTCGTGCTGCTGAAGGGGGCCAACGGCGCGGGCAAATCCACCCTGCTGCGCACGCTGTATCGCAGTTATCTGGCGCAGGCGGGCGAGGTGCTGTTTCATTCCCGCCACGGGGTGATCGATCTGGTGCGCGCAGCGGACGTGGATATCGCCCACCTGCGGCGGACAGAAATCGGGTTCGTCACGCAGTTCCTCGTGGCGCGGCCGCGCGTCTCCGCCGAGGCGCTGGTGGCCGAGCCGCTTCGCCTGGCCGGACACTCAAAGGCACAGGCACTGGACGAGGCGCGGCGCTGGCTGGACACTTTCGGCGTCAAGCGTGCGCTCTGGCAGGCCTATCCCACCACCTTTTCCGGCGGTGAGCAGCAGAAGGTCAACCTTGCCCGGGCGCTGATCCTGCCGCAGAAGCTTTTGCTGCTGGATGAACCGACCGCCTCACTCGATGCCACTGCGCGGGCCGCGCTGGTGGCCCGGCTGGCCGATCTCAAGGCGGCGGGCACCACGATGATCGGCGTGTTTCACCACCCGGACGATGTCGCGCATTTAATCGACCGCATCATCGACTTGACCCCGGATGCCCCAACCCGCGAGGAGCGTGAAGATGTGGCTCTCTAATGTCTCTCTGGTTTTGCCCGGCCAGATCATTCCACGCGGATCGCTGCTGATCGAGGACGGCGTGATTGCCGAAATCTGCGACCATCCGGTGGCCGGTGGCATTGACGGCAACGGGGCAGAGGTTTTCCCCGGTTTCATCGACATGCATGGCGACATGATCGAAACCGAACTGGAGCCGCGCGCCCGTGTTGATTTCCCGGTGGAGGTTGCGCTGAACCATCTTGACGCCCGGCTGGCGGCGGCGGGGGTGACGACGGCCTATGCGTCGGTGTCCTTTTCGCGCGGGGCGCGGGATGGCGAACGGCGGTCATTTGCGCATACCAGCCGCACAATCCGGGCCATCCACGCGGCGCGTATGACTTGCCGGGTCGATCACCGCGTTCATGCGCGGTTCGACATCACCTTCGACAATGCCGTCGGCGTGCTGGAGGCGCTCTTGCAGGATAGGCAGGTGGATTTGGTCTCGATCATGGATCACACGCCCGGGCAGGGACAGTATCGAAATCTCGAAATTCACATCAAGAACAAAGCGGCACATAACGGCATCTCCGAAACCGAAGCGCGGCAGATGGTGGCGACCGCCATCGCCGAACGGACGCGCCCGCAGGAGGTTCTGCTGGCCAATATGCAGGCGGTCGCCCGGCTTTGCCGCGAACATGGCGTCGCCTTGGCCAGCCACGATGACGACACGGTCGACAAAGTTCATCTGATGGCCGATCTTGGTGCCGTCATCAGCGAGTTCCCGGTGACGCTGGAAGCTGCCCGGGCCGTCGCGTCAAAGGGGCTGATGACCGCGATGGGCGCACCGAATGCCATGCGCGGCAAGAGCTATTCGGGCAACCTGTCCGCGCGCGACGCCCATGCCGCGGGGCTTTTGCACATTCTGGCGGCCGACTATCACCCGGCGGCGCTTTTGCCGGCGATCCGCGCTCTGGCCGAACATGATCCCGACGGGCTGCCCGGTGCGGTGCGGCTGGCCACGGCCAACCCGGCCAAGGCGCTGGGGTTGACCGACCGTGGCGAAATCGCGCCCGGCAAGTCTGCCGATCTGATCGTGGTCGATTCCCATGACCGTGTCGCCTGCACACTTCGGGCCGGGGCCGTGATCTATTCGAACGGCACGCTGGAAGGCTTGTCCAAAGCGGCGCGCGCGGTGGCCTGAGGTTTTCACTGAATTGTCACGGACCGGTTGCCCGACCGTCATGCCCGCCACTTATCCCGAGGAGGCAGAATTTGTTCGGATGAATTGCCATGACCGGTGTACTCAGCCTCTCGGGGGTCTCTCGCGACTTTGGCCAGACAAAGGCCGTCGACTTGGTGTCACTCAACATCGAGGCCGGCCAGTTCGTCGGTGTGATCGGGCGCTCCGGCGCCGGTAAATCGACCCTGTTGCGCCTGATCAACCGCCTGATCGATCCCACGTCGGGATCGATTTCGTTTGAGGGCCGCGAGGTTACCGCGCTGAGGGGCCGGGACCTGCGCGCGTGGCGCCGCGACTGCGCGATGATCTTTCAGCAGTTCAATCTGGTCGACCGCCTTGACGTGCTGACCAACGTATTGGTCGGTCGGCTGGCGGGCACGGGATTCCTTCATTCCATGGCGATGCGGTTCTCCGACGAAGAGCGCACCATGGCCATCGAGGCGCTCGACCGTCTCGACATGGCGCCGAAAGCGCTGCAACGCGCCGGTACGCTTTCTGGTGGCCAGCAGCAGCGCGTCGCCATTGCCCGCGCATTGGTGCAGAACCCGCGCATCATGCTCGCCGACGAGCCCATCGCCTCGCTCGATCCGGGCAACGCAACCCGGGTGATGGACGCACTCAAACGCATCAACGAAGAAGACGGGCTGACCGTTCTGGTCAATCTGCACACGCTCGACACGGCGCGCGCCTATTGCCACCGGATCGTCGCCATGCGCGAGGGCCGCGTGATGTTCGACGGCGTCGCCGCGCAGCTTACCGACGACGTTGTGCGCGACATCTATGGCTCCGAGGGGCTGGCCGAATTCAACGAGGCCGTCACCTCCACCTCCATTCCGGCAGGGGGAAAGGCCAAACCCGTCCCCGCCTGAATACCCGTTTCAACACTGCTCAACCCACGGAGAGAGACCCATGAAACTGCTCAGCACTGCCGCCCTCGTGGCGCTCATCGCGGCCCCCGCCCTCGCCGAGGGCTGGAAGGACGACTATCAGGTCGTCAAATTCGGCGTCCTGTCGGGAGAGAACGAAAAAGACCGCCTGATGCGCACCGAACCGCTGCGCGCCTTCCTCGAAAACAAACTTGGCGTCGAGGTAGAGATCTTCACCGCCGGGAACTATGACGGCGTGATCCAGGCCATCGCCGCCGACCAGATCGAGATCGCCCGGTTCGGCTCTTCCTCCTACGCCGCTGCCTATACCGCCACGAACGGCGGTGTCGTGCCGGCTCTCACCACGATCAAGAAGAACGGCAATACCGGCTATCGCTCGATCGTCGTAACCCGCTGCGACAGCGGCATCGCCTCGCTTGCCGACGCCAAGGGCAAGGTTCACGCCTTCGCCGATCCGGATTCCACCTCCGGCTATGCGGTCCCCTACTTCAACATGGTCACGAAGGAAGGCTTCAAGCCCGAGGAATACTTCGCTTCCGTGCCCTTCTCCGGCTCCCACGAAGCGGGCGTGCAGGGCGTTGTCAACGGCACCTTCGACACCGCCTCCACCTATCAGAACAACGACCTGGACGGCATCTACCAGCGCATGGAAACCAAGGGCATGATCGAGTCCGGCCAGGTCTGCAAGATCTGGGAAAGCCCGGAAATCACCTCCGGCCCCTGGACCTTCCGTAACAATCTGCCCGCCGAGATGATCGAGGAAGTCACCACCGCCATCGAGGCTTTCCCGACGGAAGACCCCGAAGGTTACGCGCTCTTTTCTTCCTTCGACGAAACCGATCCCAACCCCGAAGTTGGGTACACCCGCGTGAACACCGACCGCTACCAGTGGATCGTCGACATGCGCGACTGGATCAAAGAGCACCGTCGCGGCTCCTGAGACTCAACGGGGCGGGGCCGCATTGGCCCCGCTCCAACGCCCCAAGGCTCCCCCATGACCCTCACCGCCGAACTCGTCGAAAATCCGCCCCTCTCCGGGCCATCCGCCATCGCCGCTTTCGAACGCGACTACGCGGCGAAGCGCCGGAGCGCACGGGTGAACTGGGTCATCGGGGTCACCATTTTCATTGTCCTTTTCGCTGTGACGTCCTGGCTTGGCGATTTCTTCAAGGTGACGCAGGTCACGTTGCGCGACGGCTCGCGCGATTGGCGCTGGGTGATCCCCGCCGGCATTCCGCGGCTCGGCGAATATGTCGCCCAGACCCTGCCGGTGCTGCGCTGGGACAGCTTCTGGACCGATCTTGCCGAATGGTTTTGGCGGTGGAGGGTCTGGCTGCGCCTGCTTCTGGAGACTGTCCTCATTGCCTTCATGGCCACCACCTTCGGCGTCATCGGCGGGTTTCTCTTGTCCTTCCCCGCCGCGCGCAACCTTTCGCCCAACAAAGGGGTGCTGTGGATTTGCCGGCGCTATCTCGAAATCGCGCGAACCGTGCCAGAGCTTGTCTGGGCGCTGATCTTCGTCTTCTGCTTTTCTGTCGGCCCGATGGCCGGCGTGCTTGCGGTCGGGCTTCATGCCACCGGCGCACTGGGCAAGCTCTACTCCGAGGTAAACGAGAACATCGACATGGCCCCGCTTGAGGGTGTGAAGGCCGCGGGCGGCACCTGGTTCGATCAGATCCGCTACGGTGCGGTGCCGCAGGTGCTGCCCAATATCATCAGCTACACGCTCCTGCGCTTCGAAATCAACGTGCGCTCCTCCTCGATCATCGGTTACGTCGGTGCGGGCGGTCTGGGTCAGGAAATCCGCACCGCGATGTCGTTTCAGGAATACACCGACCTCTCGGCGCTGTTTCTTATCCTTCTCGCCACCGTCATCGTGATCGACTACGGCTCAGAGCGGTTGCGCCACCGCGTCATTGGTTTGGGGGAGCGTAACACATGAACCAGGCCCGCATCGACGCCGCGAAAGCCGCCCATCCATTCGCCTTTCGCGCGCCTTTGTTCGTGCGCCTTCGGCGTGCTGCAATCTGGGCGGTGTTCGTCGGTCTTTTCGTCTACTGCCTGATCGCTTTCAACTTCTCTCCCGCGCGTATCTGGACGGGGATCGGGCGGTTCAGCGACGTGCTCAACTTCATGTTCCCGCCCTATGTCTGGAAAAGCTGGGCGGAATTCACCGAGATCGCCAAAGGGCTGGGCGAAACCCTGTCGATGGCCTTCCTCGGCACGCTTCTTGGCGCGATCTTTGCCTTTCCGATCTCGTTCCTGGGTGCCAAGAATATCAACCGCCTGAACTTTCTGCGCCTGAGCGCCCGCCGCGGCTATGACATTATCCGCGCTTTCGAGACGCTGATCCTGGCGTTGATCTTCATCCGCGCCTTTGGGCTGGGTCCACTGCCCGGCATCCTGGCCATCGCCGTGAGCGAGATCGGCACTTTTGCCAAGCTT
Source organism: Actibacterium sp. D185-2 (assembly GCF_054954595.1). Classification (NCBI taxonomy): domain Bacteria; kingdom Pseudomonadati; phylum Pseudomonadota; class Alphaproteobacteria; order Rhodobacterales; family Roseobacteraceae; genus Actibacterium; species Actibacterium sp. D185-2. The sequence continues at coordinate 45,168 of NZ_JBPWNX010000008.1, read as the reverse complement.
TTCTCGGAAACCATCGAAAACACCTCCAACAAACCGGTTGAAGGGATCAAAGCCTCGGGTGGGTCGCGGCTTCAGCAGATCCGCTTCGGGATCACGCCGCAGGTCAATCCGGTGATCCTGTCGATTCTGCTCTACAATTTCGAATCCAACGTTCGCTCTGGCACGATCCTCGGTATTGTCGGCGCAGGCGGCATCGGGTTCCTGCTGTCTGACCGGATCTCGGCCTATCGCTGGGACGAGGCGTGGTCGATCATCTTTCTGATCATAGCAATGGTCTATCTGATCGACTGGTTGTCTGGTTTGCTTCGCCAGCGGCTGATCGGCAAAACCGAATTGGCACGCTGAGGGCAAAAAATGAGCGGCGCAGGATCGAAACAACGCCTGAGCGAGGCCCCCACCATCCACCCGGAGGCCCAGGTCGAGGATTGCCAACTGGGCGCTTGGACCGAGGTGGGCCGGGGCACGATGATGAAGTCCTCGCAGATGGGGGACTATTCCTATATCACACAGAACTGCCATGTGGTCTGGACCACCATCGGCAAGTTCTGCTCCATCGCCAATGCAACCCGGATCAACCCCGGCAATCACCCGACATGGAGGGCCGTACAGCATCATTCTGTTTATCGGGCCCAGGCTTACGGGTTGGGCGAGGATGACCACGATTTCTTCGAATGGCGCAAGGATCACTGGGTGACCGTCGGCCATGATGTCTGGATCGGGCATGGCGTGACGGTGACGGCGGGCGTGACCATCGGCACGGGCGCGGTGATCGGGGCGGGGGCCGTGGTGACGCGGGACGTGGCACCCTATACGGTTGTGGGCGGCGTGCCGGCGCGGGTCATCAAGCGGCGGTTTTCCGTGGCGCAGGCCGAGACGCTGATGGAAATTGCCGTATGGGACTGGCCGCGCGATAGATACAAGGCAGCTTTGCCGGATATACGCGCGCTGGACATCAATGCTTTCATTGAAAAATACCGTGGCTGATCCGCTGCCCGAACCGCGCCGGTGCAACATCGTGGACGGGCCCGGTTCCCAGGCCAGCAGTGGCAACAGCACTGCACCGGCATACATCAAGGCCCCCGTAGCCTAGACCCGTGCGTTCCCCGGCCCGGCCGCTGACAGATAGGTGCCGCAGGGCCGTCTCATCCCGCAGGAAGCGCGCGGTACGCGCAGCGCCCATCCACCCATGTGCCGCGAATGGCCGGGGGGTGTCCATCGGGCCAGTCCACCAGAACCAGATCCGCCCGGCGGTCCGTTGCGATCTCACCCCGGTCGGCCAAATTCATCGCCCCCGCCGGCCCCGCCGCAACGAGCGACCACAGCGTGCCGCGGTCAGCGCGTTTTTCGCGGTCCAACCGGTCGATGGCGGCCAGCAGGGACGGATAGAAATAGTCCGAGGCCAGCGCATCGCACAGCCCGGCCTCCACCATATCGCCCGCGCTCAGCGAGCCGATGTGGCTGCCCCCCCGCGCCGCGTTCGGGGCGCCAAAGATGACCGGATTGCCATTGGCGCGCGCGGCTTCGGCCGCTTCCATGACCATCGGGAACTCCGCGACCGTGGCGCCGAGGTCGTGAAACCACGCACGGGTCTCGGCGCGCGTGTCGTCATGGCTGAGCATCGGCGCCCCTGCCTTGCGTCCCGCCGCGGCCACGCGCTTGACGACATCCGCCACCTGCGGGCGGCGATCCCAAACCTGGCCCAGCAGCTTAATGTAATCTTCTTCATTCAGCCCGGCGCGATGCGCCTTTGAGGCCGTGCGCTTTTTCATTCGGTCATCATCCAAAGCGGCGATGGAAAAATCCGGCGACAACTCGAACGCCCGGTCCTGAATTGGCACATCGTAGGCGCGCATGGTCATCGAGGTATGGTCGTTGAAGGCAATCGACGGCAGAAGCGGCCCTGCCAGCGCCCACTCGATCACATCAAGCGCTTCGAAGGCGAAGGTTTCCCAACGCAATTGCACCCGGTTCTCGACCGTCAGGCGCGGCGCCAGATCGCGGATCACCTGCATCAGGTCGCGCCCACGGCCCACGTCGCGCAGCCCCGGCTCCCAACCCAGCGTGATCGCGTGATATGCCGTGGCGATGCCATTGGCGGCCAACTGCCGGTCAGTCTCCAGCACCGCCGCTTCAAGCGGAAAATAGACGTTCGGGCGTGGCATCAACTGGCGCTCGAACGCATCGCCGTGCACGTCGATCATTGCCGGGGCAAGGATGCGGCCCCGTGCGTCGATCACTTCGCCCTGCACCGGCCCGCCGATTTCGGCGATCCGGCCATCCGCGACGGTGACGGTGACGGTGGTTTCCACGATCTCCCCCGGCAGAAAGACGGTCGCGCCCTCGAAGGTCTGCACATTCATCGTCAGAGCCGCTCCATGATCAGGTGCCAGTGATAGGAGCCGGGCTTTTCGTGTTCCCGATCCTCCAGCCACTGCACTTCAAAGCCGGAAAACAACGCCAGCAATTCAGCGGCGGTGCAATAGTAATGTGGGTGGTTCTTGTCGCTATCGGGGCTGTCGAAAACCCAGGTGTTGCGCGAAATTTCGCGCCCCTCCGCTTTGGCGCGTTCATGCGGCAGGCGGCGCGCCGACAGCATCGTGCCCAGATAGCTGCCGCCGGGTTTCAGCACGCGCCGGATCTCGCCTATGGTGCGCAGCAGGATGTCTTCGTCGCCATGGTAGATGACATTCCAGCTCAGCACATGGTCAAAGCTGCCGTCCTCGAAGGGCAGATCGTGCATCCGGGCGTGCACGGTCGTGACACCGCCCGCCGCGTCGATGGCAGCCAGCCCCTCGGACGCGGCATCAAGCGCGGTCACATCGAAACCCTCGCGGGCCAGCCAGAGCGCGTGCCGCCCCACCCCGGCACCCAGGTCGAGGATACGCGCGCCCGGTTCCAGTCCGGCCGCCCAGACCTTCACGTCTTCTTCGGGGGACAGCCATTTGCTGTCGGCCTCGATGCCCGCCCATTGGGCGTTCCAGTGCTGATCCGCGGTATCTGTCTTCATTTGTCCGTTCCGATGATTTTCTTGCGGGCCCAGCCGCTGAGTGCCTCAATACCAATCACGACAGCGGCGATCATCAGGATCACCGTCATGGCTGTCGGATAGTCGAACAGGTCGAAACCGACCTTCAATTCTATTCCGATGCCGCCCGCACCGACGAACCCCAGGATGGTCGACGATCGCACGGCCTTTTCCAACGCGTACAGCGAGGTCGACACGAAGGCCGGCATCGCGGCAGGCACGGCGGCGCAGGCCACCACGTCCAGCTTGCTGGCGCCCGTCGCGATCAGGGCCTCTTGCGGCCCCTTGTCCACCGCCTCCATGTCATCCGCGAAGAAACGGCCGCAAAAGCCGACCGTGTCGACCATGATGGCCAGCATCCCGGCAAAGGGGCCAAGCCCCACGGCCACGACGAAGATCAGCGCCCATGCGATGTCTGGTACCGCCCGGATGAAGCCCAGCACCGTGCGCGTCACCGTATTGACAAGGCGGCCTGCCCCAAGGCCGCGCGCGGCCAAAAACGCGATGGGCAAAGACAGGAGCACCCCGAGGACCGCACCGGAAAAGGCGATCTGCAGCGTCTCGACCATTTTCCAGCCCAGCCGCTCCAGCGATCCGGTGGCCGGCGGCCAGGCCCGCGACAGGAAGTCGGCCAGCGCTGGCGGGGCACGCAGGATTTTCTCGCTCGACCAGCCTGCGCCCTCAAAGGCCCAGACAAGGATCGCAAGACCAATGGCGTAGCCGACGAAAGCTATTGCCGAGGGACGTTCGAAGCGCGCGGGCACCTTGCTCGTTTCAAGCATAGAGTCCTCTCAGATCCGTTCGGGACAGGGATGCTGCGGTTGCGTCGAGTTTCATATCCCCGTCCGCCAGGCCCAGAATCCGGTCGCCATAGCGCAGCGCGTGTTCAATGTTGTGCGAGGTGAAGACAACCGTCACCCCCTCTTGCCGCGCGAGGCGAAAGAACAACTCCATGACCTCCTCGCCTGCGGACGGATCGAGCGAGGCGCAGGGTTCGTCCGCGATCAGCAGCCTGGGTTTGCCGACAAGGGCGCGGGCGATGGCCACGCGCTGCGACTGCCCGCCCGAAAGCCGATCAGCCCGGCGCAGCGCCAGGTGGTCCAGCCCGACAGCGTGCAGCGCCGCCATCGCGGCCTGTCGCGCCTCGATTGGTGCAGAAACCTGTGACCACAGGCGGGGGCCCCGTTTGTGACCCAAAAGGCCATGCACCACGTTGGAAAGCACAGACAGGCGCGGAACCAAGTTGTGTTTCTGCGCCACAAGCCCGGTCTTGGCCCGCAAGCTGCGCAGGGCCGACGGCGTCGCCTGATGAACCGATTGCCCCAGCAGCCGCACATCGCCTGCAGAAGGCGGGACAAGCCCGAGAAGACAGCGCAAAAGGGTCGATTTCCCGGTGCCGTTCGCGCCGACCAGTGCCACGGCTTCACCGCAGACCAGACGAAAGCTGATGTCGGAGAAAATGCGCGCCTCGCCATAAGACTTGGCTAGGCGCACGGCTTCGGCATCGATCGCCGGCATGATAGCGGATGAAACCGGGGCGTCTGGCGCCCCGGTCTGTTCCGATCGGCTGGTACGTGCCGAGGTTCGTGTCGACAGATCAGTCACCGATAAAGCTGTCGAACTGCGGATAGCCCGCATTACTGTACATGGAGCGCACGTAGTCATAGGCGCTATCCTCGATCGCCACGAGGTCCATGCCGACATATTTGTCATTCTCTTCATGAGCCGTGATGCCGGCGATGATCTCGGCTTTGTGGTCGAGGATCGCGTCACGCACGGCGCCTGCGGCCTCGGCGGGCACATGCGTGCCGACCATGATCATGTCGTTGGGCAGATCGCCCGAGCGCGCGATCATCTTGAAGAAACCATAAGGCAGCTCGGTTTCCTTGTTGCGCACGTTCAGCCAGCTGCCGCCATTCGAGCCGATGGCATCCACGTCGCCGGCCTTCAGGGCTTCATGCGCGATGTTGCGGCTGGTATGGATCTTGTTGATGTCGTTGACCGGATCGACGCCGTAATCCGCCAGAAGCTGCATCGGGCAGAGCATGTTCGAGGTCGAGCCGATGTCGCCGAAAGCCACGCTCTTGCCCTTGAGGTCCGCCGGCACGTTGATGCCGCTATCGGCACGCACGATAATGGCGCAATGGTAGTCGGGCCGACCCAAGCCGATCAGCGGCGTGGCGTCGGTCAGCTTGTTGATCACGACATATTCCGCCGGGCCGGACACCACGAAATCCACCGACTGGCCGCGCAATGCTTCGGCGGCCGCGGTGCGGGAGTTGACCGGGTAAAACTCGAACGTATCGCCGGTTGCCGTTTCGAGCGCCTCCTTGAACGGGCCCCATTCGACCTGCAGACGCTCCATGCCCTCGACATCGGTCACGGCCAGCTTCCATGTCTCGGCCATTGCGGCCGTGGCGGACAACGCCACGACGCCAAGGCTCGCCAGTATCGTTTTGAACTTCATGACACCCTCCGTTGGAAATTCATCCGGATGAATGGAGGGCGCCTGTTTCAGGTGGTTGACGGTTGCGTGAAGTTTTGGTGACTGACCCAGTCACACCTGCCTGGCGCATCCACGCGGAACCGCCGATCCAACGTGTTGTCAGCGACCAGCAGGTTTGCCGCCCGGGCGCCCGGGGCGGTGCTTGTGGCCGGTCTGGGCTGTGTGTCTGCCACGTCGGTCAGACGCCCACACGGTTCCCGGCGCAGGACACGCCCGGGCCGCGCAGATCATCATGCGGCTTGCGATAGCCATTCGGCGGGCGGGGGCGCAGCGGACATACCGCAGACGCCGCGCGGCGTCTGCGAGGCTCAGATCCGCCGCTCACTCTTTTCCAGCGGTCGCGGATTTTCCGCGCAGCCGATCCGCCAGCCGCCCCAGCCCGCCGGCGAGACCCTGCCGGAACAGCAGCACCGTCGCGACAAAGACCACACCCTGCACAACCGGCACCCAGGCCCCGAAACCGGACAGGAAGTTCTGCAGGCTGACGATCACGGCCGCGCCGAGAACCGGCCCGAAAATGGTGCCCACGCCGCCGACAAGCGTCATCAGCAGGATTTCACCCGACATTGACCAGTGGACATCCGACAGCGACGCCAGTTGGAACACCAGAACCTTCAGCGCCCCGGCGACGCCCGCGACCGAGGCGGACAGGACAAAGGCCAGAAGTTTGTAAAGATCGACATTGTATCCCAGCGATATGGCACGTTGCTCATTCTCGCGGATCGCCACCAGGATCTCGCCGAAGGGCGAATGGATAATCCGGTAAATCGCAAGAAAACCCAGCAGGAAGGTTACGAGTACGAAGCCGTACATCGCCGTCGTATCGGAAAGGTCGATCACACCGAACAGCCGGCCGCGCGGCACCGCCTGAATCCCGTCCTCGCCGCCGGTAAAGGGCGCCTGCACGGCAAAGAAATAGAACATCTGCGCAAAAGCCAGGGTGATCATCGCGAAATAGATGCCCTGCCGCCGGATCGCCAGCGCCCCGACACCAAGCCCGAGCATGGCGCCGACCACGCCGCCGACCAGAAGGCAGGCCTCTGGCGGAAAACCCCATGACTTGGCGGCGACCGCAGCCACATAACCGCCCCAGCCAAGGAACATCGCATGGCCGAAAGAGATCAGCCCGGTATAGCCCAGCAACTGATTGAACCCGAGCACCAGCAGCCCGAAACACATGATCTTCATCATGATGACGGGATAGACAAACAGCGGCGCGACGATAAAGGCGGCTGCCATCAGAAGAAAGAGCATCATGTCCAGCCGGCCATTGCGGCGGCGATCGACCGGCGCGGCCTCGGACCCGGGGGCATGGACAATGTCCGCGGATTTTCCGAACAGCCCGTTCGGGCGCAACAGCAGGACGATCGCCATCACGATGAAGATCACGGTTTCCGACGCGACCGGCAGCACGAGTTTGGTCAACCCCTGCACGACGCCCAGGCCGAACCCGGTGGCGATTGCCCCCAGGATGGATCCCATACCGCCGATCACGACAATCGCGAAGATGACGACGATCAGATCTGTCCCCATCTGCGGGCTGACGCTGTAAATCGGCGCCGCAAGCACACCGGCGATGGCCGCAAGCGCCACGCCGAACCCGTAGGTCAGCGTGATAATGCGCGGCACGTTGATCCCGAAGGTGCGCACCAGTTTCGGGTTTTCCGTCGCCGCGCGCAGATAGACGCCCAGCCTAGTGTGTTCGATCGCCAGCCAGGTCACAAGGCAGACCCCAAGCGACAGCACGATCACCCACCCGCGATAAATCGGCAGGCGCATGAACCCGATATCGACCGAACCGCTCAGTGCCTGGGGGACATTGTAAGGCAGACCGGACGACCCATAGAGCGCGCGGAACACGCCCTCGATCACAATCGCGAGCCCGAGCGTCAGAAGCAGCCCGTAGATATGCTCCAGCTTGTAGAGACGGCGCAGAAAAACCACCTCGATCACGATCCCGAGCGCGCCGACGATCAGCGGCACCAGAAAGAGTGACGGCCAGTACCCGATATTGAACCAGTCCAGCAGGAAATAGGCCGCGAAGGCGCCCAGCATATATTGCGCGCCATGGGTGAAGTTGATCAGGTTGAGCATCCCGAAGATCACGGCAAGCCCAAGGCTCATCAGCGCATAGAACGCCCCGTTGATAAGCCCGAGGAACAGCTGCCCGTAGATCACCTGAATCGGATAGTCGAAAAGGTTATTCATGGATCATCCCCCCGCAGATCGGAGTTTCGGCACGGGCCGCCCGGTTGGCAGACATGCCCTGCGCGGCTTTGTTCGGTTTGTGTCGTGTGGTCATACCCCAAGATACTCCACCAGCCGGTCGGCGTGGGCGCCGATGGTTTCCTTGCCCAGTTCGTCGATCACTTTGCCCCTCTCCATCACGTAGTAGCGATCGGAAACGGTTGCCGCGAAGCGGAAGTTCTGCTCGACCAGAAGGATCGTGAAACCCTCTTCTTTCAGCGAACGGATCAGCGCGCCGATTTCCTGGATGATCACCGGCGCAAGCCCTTCGGTCGGTTCGTCCAGCAGCAACAGATGCGCCCCCGTCCGCAGGATCCGCGCGATCGCCAGCATCTGCTGTTCGCCGCCCGACAATTTGGTGCCGGGGCTCGACCGGCGTTCCAGAAGGTTCGGGAACAGATCATAGATGCGGTCAAGGCCCAGCCCGCCCGGCCCGATCACCGGCGGGAGCAGCAGATTTTCAAGCACGGAAAGGCTGGAGAATATGCCGCGTTCCTCCGGGCAATAGGCGATGCCGGCGCGCGCGATCTCTTCGGGCTTGCGCCCCAGAAGTTCGCGACCGCGCAGGCTGATCGAACCGCCGGTGCGGTCCATCAGCCCGATGATGGATTTCAGCGTCGTCGTCTTGCCCGCCCCGTTACGCCCGAGCAGGGTGACGATCTCGCCTTCGACGATTTCCAGGTTCACACCCTGCAGCGCATGGGATTCGCCGTACCAGGCATGGACATCTTCAAGGACAAGTCGATTTGCGCCCGCGTTCTGCGCCTGCGTCGGATCAGTCATGCTCCACCCCCATATAGGCCTGCTGCACCCGAGGGTCCGCCGACACTGTCTCGTACGGTCCTTCGGCAAGCACCTCGCCCCTGGCCAGAACGGTGATCGCGTCGCAGATATCGGCCACGACGCGCAGATTGTGCTCGACCATCAGGATCGTATGGCTCCGCCCGAGGCTGTGTATCAATTCGCTGATCAGGCCGATATCGGCGCTGGCCATGCCCGCCATCGGTTCGTCCAGCAACAGCATGTCAGGGTCCAGCGCCAGCGTCGTGGCAATCTCCAGCGCGCGCTTGCGGCCATAGGGCAGTTCGGCCGCGGTGGTGCCGGCATAGTCGGCCAGCCCGACGCGATGCAGCATCTCCATCGCCCGCGCGTTCATGACATCGAGCGATTTTGCCGACTTCCAGAAATAGAACGAATCCCCGCGTTCGCGCTGAAGCGCGATACGGACGTTTTCAAGCGCCGTCATGCGGGGGAAAACCGAAGATATCTGGAACGAACGCGCAAGCCCGCGATGGGCGACAGCAACCGGCGACAGACGGGTGATATCCGCCCCCTTGAACGTGATCGTTCCGGCGCTTGGTTGCATGAATTTCGTCAGCAGATTGAAACAGGTGGTCTTTCCGGCCCCGTTCGGCCCGATCAGGGCGTGGATTGTGCCGCGGCGAACCTTCAGGTTCACATTGTTGACGGCGACGATGCCCCCGAAACGCTTGGTCAGGCCGGCTGCCTCCAAAAGCGTTTCGGCATTCCCCCCGGCAATCATGACTTCATCTGATTGTTTCACGTCCGTGCTTTCCAACTTTTCGGTCCTCGCTCTGCCGTCCCCTTGCCCTCTGGCTGCGGCACGTCACGCCACCCAGGCCAGGACGGGCACCGCAACCGCACAGGGCGGGACAAATGCAGGAAGGCACCGTTACGACGCCTTCCTGACGCTCTCGAAAAGTTACTTCACCAACGGACAGAGGCTGGTCGACAGATCGGCATAAGCCTGATCGCCGGGGATGCGCCGCAGAATGTTGAAAACGTCCCAGCCCGAGGCCGCTTCGTCCGGTGCCTTGGCCTGCATCAGCAGCATGTCGTGAACCATGAGCCCATCGGCACGCGCGATGCCGTCAGACACGAACTGATCGTTGACCGGCAGCGCCCGCATCGCGTTCGAGATCCCGTCGCGATCCTTGGTCTCGGCCGCTTCGAACGCCTTGAGGAAATGCGTCACGGCGGAATAGACACCGATCTGCACCGCGCTCGGCGCCTGGCCCTTGCTGTGGCGCGACATGAATTCGGCAGACCATTTCGCGGCCTCCTCGCTCTGGTTCCAATAGTAGCCGTCAGAGGAAATCAGCCCCTTGACCGTATCCAGCCCGACCGCCCGGGCCGTGATCGGATACAGGTTCGAGGTGACAAGCTTTTGCGTGACGCCGAATTCCGCGGTCTGCTTGAGCGCATTGACAAGATCGGCGCCCGAATTCAGCAGCGCAATGACATCGGCACCCGAAGCCTGCGCCTGAAGGATGTAAGAGGCATAGTCGCTGGTGTTCAGCGGATGCTTGATCAGGCCGACGATTTCGCCGCCCACATCCGTAACGGCCGCCGAGATATCCTTGGCGACCGCGTCGCCATAGGCGTAGTCCGGCTGGATCAGGAACCATTTCCTGGCCCCTTCCTCGGTCGCCAGCCCCGCCAGGCCGTGCGCCGTGGCATAGCTGTTCGTCACCCACTGAAAGCCGAACGACGAACAGGCCTCGTTGGCAAAGCGCGAGGTCTGGCCGCCCGCAGCCAGAATAACGGCATGGCCCTTATCGCGCGCAACCTCGACGACCGCCAACAACACGCTGGAATTCGGCAGATCGACGATGGCGTCGATGTTCTCTTCGTCAATCCACTGACGCGCGATGTTGCTGCCCACCTCGGGTTTGTGCAGATGATCGCCCACCAGCAACCGGATCGGTCGGCCAGCGACTTCGCCGCCGAACGCATCGATTGCCATTTTCGCGGCCAGCACCGAACCTTCGCCGGTAATGTCGGAAAAGATGCCCGACATGTCGGTCAGAACCCCGACGGTAACGTGGTCTTTGTCCTGCGCCGCGGCCGGATGACCCAGCAACAGCGACATCGCGGCGGCCGAGGCGATTATCGCCCTCCTGGTAAATCCCATTTCATTCCTCCCTTTTATCTGACTTTTTGTTTTTAAAGCCGCCGGGGTCAGAGCCTCGGGGCCGCATGGTGGCCGGCGATCATCCAGCTGCCATCCTCACCACGCACGAGCGTGAGCATGATGCGGTAATTCAGGACTTTTGCCGCGCCCGCAAAGTTCACGTGGAAGTCGACGAACGACCCGACCACGATCACATTTTCGGCGATGCGGGCGCTTTGCGTGTCGAAGAAAACAGCCTCTTTCACGCCGCCTTTCGGCACGGCCTGGAAATAGGCCAGAACGCCCGCCTGCCCCGCAAAAAGGTCGGGCGCCGAGCCGTAGAACAGGGCATTCGGGGCATACATGCCGGCAAGCTCTTCTGACCTTGAGCCGACATTTGCGCCTGACCACGCCTCAAGGACGTTCTCCACAATCGCGGCCGTGTCGTCAGCCGCGGCCGCGCCCGTACCGCCGCCGAAGGTCAGGCAAAGCCCCAGGGCAGCGATCAAGGCAATCCGAGTCAGCCTTAACATCTTCACTCCTCCCTGATGCGCACGCTCGGCGGCCTGTTCGTTCGACAGGCGCGACCCGAAGAAAGGCTGCGAGCGCCTCCTCTCATCTCCTGCCGCGATGCCGATCCGGCAACGACGGCGAAAAGTGATGAGTCCACCAGTAATGTTATCAGCTCCAACATGTAAATATAAATTTGACGCATTAATTGTATTTTAAAACATCAAAACAGGATGTCTATTTTGCGTAAAATTATTAAACAGGCCCGCATTTTGGGACATATTGCAGGCAGAACGCCTCTCCAGGGCACGGCGAAGCGCGAATGTTCTGCCCCACGATACCTGAGGATTTCAGACCCGCATCAGCAGCCCACCGCATGGCTCTTGTTTTTATATTTATAAATTTTTACAGTATATAGGTTAGTGCCCAAAAGCAGACACCGCTGCCAGAGGAGGCTTGGCCTTCGCCCGCCCCCATTCCAGCGCACAAGGCGTCGTGCAGGGCACATACGGAAAGCTACATGGGCGCGAATATGTCCGATACCATGCGCAAATACGCGCCCGATCATCTTGAGACCGGCAAACAGCGGGGCGACGCGAGGCCGATGGAAGACGTCATCCCCCATATCCTTGTCACCGGCGCCACCCGCGGCATAGGGCGCGCCATCACCGACGACCTTCTTGCAGCCGGTCACCGCGTGGTGGGCATCGCCCGGCGTGACGATCCCGCCTATCCCGCACCGCTTTTTCACGCCGATCTGTCGGACGAGGGAAATACCGCGCGGGTGATCCGCCGTATCCTGACCGAATTCCCCATCGGCGGGCTGGTCAACAACGCCGGCAGCAGCACCCGAGAAGCCTGCACGGATTTCTCGGCCGACTTGTTTCGCCGCACTTTCGATCTCAACGTGCGGGCCGCAGCGCAATGCGTAAGCCTCTGCCTGCCCACAATGATCGCGCGCGGCCATGGGCGGATCGTCTCGATCAGCAGCAAGGCGATCACCGGCCGGCAGGGCTTTGCCACCTATGCCGGCGCGAAGGCAGCGCTGGCTGCGATGACGAAATGCTGGGCACTGGAACTTGCGGATCACGGCATCACCGCCAATACCGTGGCGCCCGGCGCTATCGAAACCGAGATGCTGAGCGCCAACAACCCGCCCGGCAGCGCCCCGCGGCGGACGCTGGAGGCCGCCGTTCCGATGGGCAGAACCGGCACCCCGGCCGAGGTTGCCGCCGCCGTCGGCTATTTCCTGTCGCCGGGGGCGGCCTATACGACCGGGCAGACCTTGCTTGTCTGTGGCGGGTGGAGTTTTGCATCACCATGACCCGGCAACCTGAATCACGCAGCGCCCCGCCCGCCCAAGCGCCTGACAACAGCCGGGCCCTGGAAATTCTACAAGCGATGGAAATCGACTGGACCGGGCGCGTCGCCTCGGGGTCGACCGAACGCACGCTCGATATCTATACCGAAGACGCGTTCTTCTTTGGGTCCACCCCGCACCTCCATGTCGGCCGCGAGAATATCAGGCACTATTTCGACGAGGTTCCCGAAGGCTATCTGCGCAAGGCCGATTTCTTCGAGCGGCAGGCCCGGTTCGTGGCGGAGGGCGTGATCCTCGCATCCTCCTATGTCGATTTCACCGTGTTTTACAACGGAGAGATCGAACTTCAGAATTACAGAATTACTTTCTGCCTCGTAGAAACCGATCAGGGTTGGAAAATCGCCCAGCACCATGCGTCCCGGATACTCGGCGGACACGGGCGTTGAACCGGATGTGGCACCACGATGACCCTTTCGCAAAACAACTACGATACAAAGCGGCCGCCGATGGGGTTTGTGTCCAAGCGGGCCTCCGCTATCGCAGCCTTCCCACATATCGTCAAAGCCACGCTTGACCCGGGCAAGGTGCATGTGTTTTCCACCGCCCGCCAAACGCAGTTCTTGATACAGATCATATCCGCGACCTGACCCCGCAGCTAGCGTCGGGGAAAGGTGCGCAGGTTCCGCCGCGCGATAGAGCTGCGGGGAACAGATGCTTTTTCAGAATTTCGGCGGAACAGACAATCAGGAGGTCACTGTGAAACGGCTCAACGAAATTACCTCGGGGTTTGCCATCGCGCCGGCGATGCTTTTGGCGTCGGTTGCGACCGCTGCGGCCTTCACCGCGTGTCAGGTCACCGATACCGGCGGGATCGACGACAACAGCTTCAACCAGACCGCATGGAAAGGCGTTCTGGACGCGCAGCAGGAGCTTGGCATCGACGGGCGCTTTCTGGAATCGCAGGCCGAAACCGATTACGAGGCCAATATCAATTCGCTTCTGGGCGGCCAGTGCGATGTGATCATCACCGTGGGCTTCCTGCTGGGTGACGCAACCCGGAACGCGGCCGAGGCGAACCCGGATCAGAAATTCTCGATCGTCGACTATTCCTATGATCCGGTCGTGCCCAACATCATGGGCCAGATTTATGCCACCGACGAGGCCGCCTTTCTGGCCGGCTATCTGGCGGCAGGCGTGTCCGAAACCGGCGTTCTGGGTGTCTTCGGCGGGATCAACATCCCGACCGTCACGATCTTCATGGACGGGTTCTATTACGGGGCAGAGTATTACAACCAGCAGAAGGGCACCGATGTGACCGTTCTGGGCTGGAACCCTGCCGCCGGCGAGGGGTTGTTCACCAACAATTTCGACTCGCTCGATGACGGGCGCGCCTTTGCGCAGAACCTGTATGACGAAGGCGCGGATATCGTGCTTCCGGTGGCCGGGCCGGTCGGCCTGGGGTCGGCGGCGCTGGCCGACGAACTGGGACCGGAAAGGCTGAAGATCGTCGGCGTGGATGCCGACCTCTATCTGACCGACCCGGAAAAGCAGCATGTCTATCTGACCTCGATCACCAAGCGCATGGACGCCACCGTGATGGATGTGATCAAGCGCGCGATGGACGGCACGTTCGAAGGCGGCAATATCGTCGGGACGCTTGACAATGGCGGCGTCGATCTGGCGCCCTTCCATGACATGGATCGCTTCGTGTCCGACGAGCTGAAGCAAGAGCTTGCCGTGATCCGCGCCGGGCTGATCGACGGGTCGATCAAGATCGGCGAATAACCCCCGGCCCCAAGGCTTCCCGGTTCAGGGAAGCCTTTCCTGTTCCATATATCAACGGAGCCTTCCCATGGATGTCGAGCTGCGCGGTATCACCAAACGCTTCGGCGAGGTCGTCGCCAATTCGGGTGTGAACCTGACAATCCGCGGCGGCGAGGTTCTGGGCCTTCTGGGCGAGAATGGCGCCGGGAAATCGACGCTGATGAATGTGCTGTGCGGCCTCTACCGCCCGGACGAGGGCGAGATCGTGATCGACGGCACGCCGGTCACGTTCAACGGGCCGGGCGATGCGAATGCGGCGGGGATCGGCATGGTACACCAGCATTTCATGCTGGTGCCGGTGTTCACGGTGGCCGAAAACGTCATCCTGGGGGTGGAACCCACCGGCCGGCTGGATTTTCTGGACCTGCAGACCGCGCGCAAACAGGTGCGCGAGATCAAGGAAAAATATGGGCTGGAGGTGGACCCGGACGCGCTGGTCGAAACCCTGCCGGTCGGGGTGCAGCAGCGGGTCGAGATCATCAAGGTTCTGTTCCGCTCGGCCGATGTGCTGATCCTGGACGAGCCGACCGCCGTGCTGACCCCGCAGGAGGTGACCGAGTTTTTCGAGATCGTCAAATCGCTGCGCGACGCGGGCAAGGCGCTGATCTTCATCACCCACAAGCTGAACGAGATTCTGGAAATCTCCGACCGTATCAGTGTGCTGCGCGGCGGCCAGATCGTCGGCGAAGGCGACCCCAAACAGGTGAAACCGGCCGAACTGGCCGAAATGATGGTCGGACGCGCCGTCAGCCTGGGCGTGACCAAAACGCCGTCTGTGCCTGGCCCCACCCTGCTGGACGTGCGTGACCTGACCGTGCTGCACGAAAACGACGACGTCGCGGTCGATCACATAAGCCTGTCTGTCAGAAGCGGCGAGGTGGTCGGCATCGCCGGGGTGCAGGGCAACGGCCAGTCCGCGCTGATCGAGGCGCTGACCGGGCTGCGGCGGGTGGCACATGGTGAAATCCGGTTCCTGGACCGCGACATCACCCACGCATCCGTCCGCGCACGGCACCGCATGGGCATTGCCCATATCCCCGAAGACCGTCAGCTCATGGGCCTGATCCCCAACTTTTCGGTGGCCGAGAACATGGTGCTGGATACGTATTACGACGACCGGTTTTCCTCGGGGCCGCATATTCTGTGGCAGAAGGTGAATGAAAGCGCGGCCCGCTCCGCGACCGAATTCGACGTGCGCACGCCGTCGGTCTTTGCCCCGGCGGGAACGCTTTCGGGCGGCAACCAGCAAAAGCTGATCGTCGCGCGCGAACTGTCGCGCGACACCAAGTTCGCAATCGCCGCGCAGCCGACCCGGGGGCTTGATGTCGGGTCGATCGAATATATCCACAAACGGCTGATGGATGCGCGGGCCGAAGGTGACGGTGTGCTGATCGTGTCGTCCGAACTGGACGAGATCATGGCGCTTTCTGACCGGATTCTGGTGATGTACAAGGGCCGCATCGTGGCCGAATTCGACGCAACGCATGGCCCGGCGGACAAATCCGCCATCGGCCTTGCCATGGCAGGAGCGGCGGCATGAGCGATCAGACATCCCTGGACGACACCAGCCGCAAGCTGCTTGAAAAGGCCGCGCCGGGGCGTGCCGAATTCGAAGAACTGATCCTGGTGCCGATCATCGCGGTGATCGCGGCCCTGATCCTGGGCGCGTTGACGATGCTGGCGACCAATGTCGATATCGCGACGATCGGCCGGTCCTATATCGCCCTGGTCGTAGGCTCGCTTGGATCGCTCAACGCGATTTCCGAAACCCTGACCTCGGCCACGCCGCTGGTTCTGGCCGGTCTGGGCCTGGCGCTGGGGTTCCGGGCCGGGCTGTTCAATATCGGGGCCGAGGGCCAGATCCTGATGGGTGGCATGGCTGCGGTGATCATGGGGTTCAGCTTTCCGGGGCTACCGTTTGCCATTCTGATGCCGTCCTGCCTGTTGGCCGGGGCGCTGGCGGGGGGGCTTTATGCCTCGATCGCGGGGTGGCTGCGGGCGACGACCGGCGCGCATGAGGTGATCTCGACCATCATGCTGAACCTGATTTCCTATCGGCTGATCGACTATATGCTGCGACTGCCGGTGATTCAGAAAGAAGGCCGCGCCGATCCGATCTCGAAATCGGTGCCGCCCCATGCCGAATTGCCGCGCCTGCTGGACTGGCTCGATCCGAACCTGCGGGTTCATGCCGGTGTCTTCCTGATGCTGATCGCGGTGGCGGTGGTGTACTGGATCCTGTTTCGCACCAAGCTCGGGTTCGAATTCCGCGCCAGCGGCGAAAGCCCCGAGGCCGCGCGCTATGCCGGGATGCGGTCGGGCGTTCTGATCGTGTTCGCCATGGCGTCGGCGGGTGCGCTGGCCGGGCTGGCCGGGGCCAATCAGGTGCTGGGCGTGCTGGGCCGCGCCACGCCCGGCTTTTCCGCCGGGATCGGGTTCGACGCGCTTGCGGTGGCGCTGCTGGGCCGGTCGCACCCGTTGGGGGTGCTGTTCGCCGGGCTGCTTTTTGGCGCGCTGGAGGCCGGCGGGCGGCAGATGCAGGTGGATGCGGGCGTCAGCATCGACCTGATCGGCATCATTCAGGCGCTGATTATCGTGTTCATCGCGGCACCCCTGCTGGTGCGGTCGCTCTTTCCATGGGGCTTTCGCCGGGCAGGTACGCGTGAGGGAGGCCGGAAATGACCAGCACGACTGAAACCATGCCCCTTGAGGACCGCAAGGTCGACACCGCCGCGCAAAGACGGGCGCGGGTCACGGGCGTCGTTCTTATCGCCCTTGCGATCTTCGTGGCCTTCGTATTCGGCATGGGCACCACCGGCGATGCCACCTTCCGCCTGTCGCGCGCCACCGATCCGATCGTGGTGCCCAATCTGGTGGTTCCGGCGGCCCCCTTCACCTATGTCGTCGCGGCGCTGCTGGGCTTTCTTGGCGCGCGTCAGTTCCTGCGCGGCGGCGGGCGCTGGACCGCGCTGTCGCTTGGTTTCGGGCTGGCGCTGGCGGTGGCGGCGTTTCTGGTCTGGGCGACGGCGGACAAGTCGTTTTCGCTGACCGGGATGCTGCAGGCCACCATGGTGCGGGCAGTGCCGATCGCACTGGGCGGGCTGGCCGGGGTGTTGTGCGAACGCGTGGCCGTGACCAATATCGCGATCGAGGGGATGCTGCTGGCCGGCGCCTTTACCGGGGCGCTGATGGGATCGCTGATCGGCGGCTGGGGCGGGCTGTTGTCGGCGGTGGTGATCGGCGGCATTTTCGGCTTTATCCTCGCCGCGCTGGTGGTGACTTATCGGATGGATCAGATCATCGCGGGGGTGGTGATAAACTTGTTCGTCGCGGGGGTGACCAGTTACGTCAGCAGTCAGGTGTTTCAGGAGCATCGCTATCTGAACAACGCCGCCGTGTTCCGGTCCATCAAGATCCCGGTTCTGGGCGATATCCCGGTGATCGGGCCGATGTTCTTCAACCAGAACATCTTTGTCTATGGCACCTTGGTCATGGTCGCCGTGGCGACTTATTACCTGTTCTATACGCGCAGCGGGCTGCGCGCCCGCGCTGTGGGCGAGCATCCGCGCGCCGCCGACACGCTGGGCATCAATGTGTACCGGATCCGCTATATCAACGTCATTCTGGGCGGCATGGTCGCGGGCTTTGGCGGGGCGTGGTTCACGCTGGGGTCGGTCGGGCGGTTCGACGAAAACATGACCGGCGGGCGCGGCTATATCGGGCTGGCCGCGATGATCTTCGGGCGCTGGCACCCTGTGGGCGCGCTGATGGCCGCGCTGATCTTCGGGTTCACGGATTCGCTTCAGCAAAAGCTGGCGCTGCTGCAAACCCCGATCCCGTCCGAGTTTCTGGCGATGTCGCCCTATATCGCCACGATCATCGTGGTGGCCGGACTGGTTGGCCGCAGCAGGGCGCCGGCCGCGGACGGCAAACCCTATATAAAGGAATAGCCGCGCCTATTTTTTGAAATTCGCGCCCAGCCGTTCCAGGATGTAATCCTTTGCGGTGATCGGCGCATAGCGCCCCTCGGGCCCTTCGATCACCGTGTCGGTGTTGCCCTGGCAGAAAAACGCGATGGAATAGCGCGGGCCCATATATTCGCCCGGTTTCGGCATCCGCACCCGGTGCAGGGTCGACAGCAGCTTGTCGTCGGACCAGCGCATCAGCATATCGCCGATATTGCAGGTCACGATACCGGGCAGCGGCGGCACGTCGGTCCAGGCCAGCGCGTCCGCCTCCTTGCCAGGGCACAGTTGCAGCCCGCCCTGCCCCGCGCGCTGATGCAGCAGCGTCAGACAGTCGAAATCGGTATGGGCGCCGGCGCGCCAGAATTCGAAATCCTCGGGCTTGGCGCCCTCCATTTCCAGATAGTGAATCAACCGCAGGGTGGATTGGTATTCAGGTACCAGCGGGTCATGGCCATCGGTAAAGAAATCCGGGCCAAAGCCCAGCTTGTCCGCAAAGCACGACAGCACCTTCATGCCCAGCGCCCAGTTCGCCCGCTCGAACGCCAGCACCGTCGCCTTGAAGCCGGGCAGCTCGGCCCCCGTGGGCCACAGACCCGACATGCGCGGCAGGGTGATCTGATAGCTTTCCTTCTGATCCGCCGTCCCGGTGGAGGGCCGCACCTGCGCCTTGTATTCCCAGCCCGCATTGGTGCCGGGCTTCAGCGGATATTGCGCCTTGGTATCCGCGCCAAGGCCAAAGAACCGCTCGGACAGGGCGAAGGCGTCGTCGATCAGCGATTGCGGAATGCCGTGATTTTCAAGCTGGAAGAACCCGATACCGGTGGCGGCCTGCCACAATGCCTCGGTGATTTCAGCCTTGCGGGCAAAGAAATCCGACATGTCGATGCGGGGGATGTCGCGGTCAACCTCGGCGCCCTTGCCGCCGATCTTCGTCTCTTGGTTCAGTTCTTTCATTCCATAGGTCATGCTCAGTCTCCATCCTGGGATGCCGGGGCAAACAGAGCGCAAAGGAGACGGTGAAGAAGCGCGCATCGGTTCGCCTTGCGGCAGTGTCAAACCAATGAGCAATGTCTGACGCGGGCGCGCCTCCGGCTTCTACTCGTGGCCAGAAATACCCAAAGGCGTGCCGGACGCCAAGGACCTGCCCCCGCAACGGCCACCAAAAGGCCGCTTTGACCACTCTGTGTGCAGCCGCCGGGCGGCCTTGCCGCTTTAGCGGGCGGTGGGTGCGAAGCTGTCCAGCGGCAGGTCGCGCATCTTGCGCAGCAGATCGACGAACCCGGCCACCTGATGGGCGCAGGTCGCATGTCCCTTGGCCGCCGTGGCGATCGTGGCATCGCCGACCGTGCCCGCCGGGTTCAGATCGCTGGACACCCAGCCATAGGACACCGGCCCGATGGGCGGGATCGGCGCGCCCTCGGCGGTGGAGCCGAAATTCCGCGCCTCGAGCATGTCCACACAGTCGGGGCAAAAGGCCAGCATCAGCGAGGTTTCCACATCGCCGCCATGAATGCCGAAGGCGCGCTCATGATCGCTATACATATCCGCGGGATGCCCGAACGCGCCCCATTGGCATTTCACCGCCAGCATCCCCGCCCGCACCCGCAATTCGCGCGACAGGATCGAAATCAGGTCAAGGTTACCGCCATGGCTGTTGACGATCACGATCTTGCGCAGGCCCGCCCGCGCCACCGACAACCCGATCTCGACCCAGGCTTTCAGCGCGGTTTCGGCCGACAGCGTCAGGGTGCCGGGGGCATGGATATGCTCGTTCGATTTGCCGACCGCCTGCACCGGCAGGATCAGGATATCCAGATCGTCCGGGCAGGTGTCCCGCAACTGCGCCAACATGCCGTTGGCGATCATCGTGTCGGTGCCGGTGGGCAGATGCGGGCCGTGCTGCTCGATCGCGGCGGTGGGCAGGATGGCAATGGTCTTGGCGGGATCCATGTCCGCGAATTCGGTCGTGCGGTACTGGGCCCAGTCGAGGCGTTTCATGGGGATGTCTCCGGCGAATAGGTGGCGTCAAGCCGCGCGCGCAGATAATCGGCACCGGAAATGGCGGGATATTTCGCCGCCCCCGTGCCGGGCAGGGCTGCAATGATACTATCAGGATTGGGGTCCAGGAAAAAGGCGACCGATCGGCGCTGGGTCCTGGGCGGCAGCACCCGGTGCGGGGTAGAGACATAGATGTCATTGGTCCAGCGCATCAGGCAATCACCGATATTGACGACAAAGGCACCGGGCACATGCGGCACATCCATCCAGTCGCCGCCGCGCGGTTTCACCTGAAGCCCCGCCACCCCGTCGGTCAGTAGCAGTGTGACCGAGCCGTAATCGCTATGCGCCCCGGCCCCGATCCCGCCGGTGGCGGGCGGATAGTGCAGCACCCGCAGCGTGGCCATCGGCGCGCTGAAATGCGGGGCGAAGAAACCCGAGGGCAGGCCCAGTTCATCCTCGAACGCCGCGTGCAGATCCACGCCCAGTTTCCAGACCGCATCGTAATAAGCCAGCATCGTGTCGCGGAACCCCGGCAGGTCGGGCCAGACATTGACGCCCCGGAACGGCGCACCAGCCAGTACGCGCGGGTCGTCGGCAGGCAGGTCCAGCCCCACGTTGAACGCCTCTTTCTGGTCGATCTGGCCGCTGGCCTCGTCCAGTGCCTCGGACCCTTGCGCGGCCCAGCCCCGGTTGTGCGGGCTGCGGCGGATATCAAGCGGCGCCTTGGCTGCCACAGGCTGTGCAAAGAACGCATCCGCCTGTGCGAACACATCGGCGATCAGCGCCTCGGGCACGCCGTGGCCCGACAGCAGGAAAAACCCGGTCTCGCGGCAGGCGTGCCCCAGATCGGCGACAAAGCCCGCGCGGTCAGCGCCGCCCGCGAAACGCTGCCAATCCAGAACCGGGATCATGCCGCCAACGCGCGCACAGGCGCACCTTTGGGCGGGCGGGCCGCGATCAGCCGGTCCACCCGCCGGGCGACCAGCGACAGATGCCGCGCGCGACTTGCGGGGGTCGAGCTGTCCATCAGGTAATGCGCGGCAAAGGCGGTGCGCCGGCGCGGCGCACAGATCAGCCCGACACCGCGCAGCAGGGTCCGCCGCCCCGGCGCGCCCACGAACCACGTCAGCAACCGGCTGGCACCGCAGGTGGTGAACACGCCCAGCTTGGTGATATGGGTCAGGCCGGGGCGGATCGTCTCGCCCTCGGCCTTGGGCATGATGAAGGCCAGATCGGGCAGCAATGACCGGTCCAGCCAGCCCTTCAGCATCGCGGGCAGCCCGTACCACCAGGTCGGATAGACAAAGATCAGCGTATCGGCCCATTCCAGATCGCGGCAGTCCTGTTCCACCGGCGCGCGGTTGGCGGGCACGTCCAGATAGCCCGAATGCTCGTCCCCCGACATCGCCGGGGGAAACGCGCGCGCATAAAGATCGCTCAGCCGGATTTCGGCGCCTGCGGCGCGCAGCCGTTCCAGCACCACGTCGCGCACGGCGGCGGTGAAACTGTCGGGGCGCGGGTGGCAATAGATGACCAGGGCTCGCATCTCAAAGTGCCTCCATTTCCCGTTTCACGCGGTCCAGATGGCGGGCGCGGTCCGCATCCGTGGCGCGGTTCAGATCGTACAGCGCAAGATAGCGCATCTTGTCGGGACGGCAGACATGCCAGACCGCGCGGGTGACGCATTTGCGCGGCGGATCGCCCGCCATAAAGGCCCGCAGCCTTGTGCCGCCATAGGTGGTGGCCGCCGCCAGCTTGCGGATATGGGTCAGGTTCGGTTTCACCTTACCGTCAATCAGCTTGAACGACACGCCCGGCAGGAACACCCGGTCCAGAAACCCCTTCAGGATCGCGGGATAGCCGAAGTTCCACACCGGAAAGACCATCACCAGCGCATCCGCCGCCCGCAGCCGTTCGACATAGTCCCGGACGGGTTCGATATTGTCGGGCTCGTCGTGATAGCCGCGCCGTTCCTCTTCGGTCAGAACCGCCTGAAACCCTTCGGCGTTCAGGTCGCAATCGTCGACCTCCCACCCCTTGGCCAACAGCGTTTCGACCACGACCTTGTGCACGGCGGCGTTATAGCTTTCCGGGCAGGGATGGGCATACAGGATCAGCGCGCGGGTCATTCGGCCACCTGCAGTCCGGGGTAATCATAAATCCCGGCATAGTCCCAGTCGGGATCGTCCCAGGCGATCATCTTGCCGGGATTCAGCAGGCCCTTGGGGTCGGCCTCGCGCTTGAAATTCAACTGCCGGGCATCCGTGGACTGGCGCCCGCCTTCCTCCAGCGTATAGCGGTGCGGGTTGAAGATCATACAGCCCATATCCTCGTGCAGCTTCACGATCTCTTCCAGCCGTTCGTCGCTGGTATATTCAACGATCGGCAGGCCCGCGAACATCACCTTGCCGTTCTCGCGCATCACCTCCAGATGCTGCAAAACCTCGGCCCCGAAGGTCGCGCGCACCTTTTCCACCAGCTCCAGATGCCGGGGGAAGGAATAGCGCACCTGAAGATAGGTCACCGAGGGTTTGAATTTCAGCGCGCGCAGGGTGGTGTGGTTCCAGCCATGCTCGAACACCGGGCCGGGGTCGCGCGGCCAGTCGTTGTCATCGGACCGGAAAATGACCCGCGCCGCCGGGCGACGGGCGGTGAACGTGTCGAATGCATCCAGTGAATGCGGCGCCACCATCAACCCGACCAGATGATCGCCCGGCGTGACATGCGGCTTCACCCGCTGGAAATAGGAATGCGCGATCGGCGCCTCATAGACCGAGGCCAGCTTGATCACGATTCCGTCCTCATTGGCCAGATCGGCGGCATATTGGGCGGCATCGGGAAAGGCATCGAAAGCCACGAACATGTCGACCCAGTCATAGGCCGGGGCCAGCGGCATCTCGATTTCGGTGATGATGCCGTTGGTGCCGTAGGCATGGCTGACGCGGGCCAGTTCCTCGCCCCGGAAGTCCAGCACGCGCGGCTCTGCCTCCATCGTGACCACGCGCAGGCGGATGATATTGCCCAGATCGCGCAGCGCGCCCCATTTGACCGACCCGACCCCGCCCGAGCCACCGGCGATGAACCCGCCGATGGTGGCGGTGGCGGCGGTCGAGGGCATCATGCGCAGTTCCTGCCCCGACTTGGCCTTTGTCTCGGCATCCAGATCCTTGATGATGCAGCCCGGTTCGGCCACCACGCGGCCGGGGTGAATTTCCTTGACCGATGCGAAATTCTTCATGTGGATGACGCAACCGCCGGCCAGCGGCATCGCCTGGCCGTAATTGCCTGTGCCCGCGCCGCGCACCGTAACCGGCACGTCATGGGCATAGCAGATCTTCAGCACCTCGATCACTTCGGCCTCTGATTTCGGGATCACCACGAAATCGGCCAGAACGTGATCCAGCCGCGCCTTCAGCACCGGCGAATACCAAAAGAAATCCCGGCTTTTGGCACGGATCGCGTTGGGGCTTTCGTCCATCTCGATATGCGACAGCGCGGCCTTTGCGGCGGCAACATTGGGTTTCATGGCTCACCTCATCAGATCGTCGAGTTCGGAATAATCGGGCAATGTGCGGTCGATCGCGCGGCCCGCGCGCAGCACGATGCGGTCGGATTGCGGGCGGGCGAACAGTTCGGTCCAACTGCGGGCCTTGCAGATCACCAGATCGGCGGGCGCCCCCGGCGCGAGCGAGGGCAGATCGAAGCCGCAGGCGCGGGCCGGGTTGGTCAGGAACGCCGCAGGCCAGTCGGGATCGGAATGATCCAGATGGCTGATCCGCGTGGCCTGGCGCATCACCTCGATCATGTCGAGATCGCCATAGGCATAGAACGGATCGCGGGTGTTGTCCGACGCGAAGGACACATTGATCCCGCGCGCCTTCATCTCATGCACCAATGTGACCCCGCGCAGCCGCGGCGTGCGGCCCGGCACGCGGTCCTGCAAATACATGTTGCACATCGGCAGGCTGACCACGTTGATCCCCGCCTTGGCGACCAGATCAAGCGTATGCAGCGCCTCGGCCGTGTCCTGCACCGACAGCGAACAGCAGTGCCCCACGGTCAGCGGCGCGTCGAAGCCCATTTCCAGCTTGGTCTCGGCGATCACCCGCAGCGTGGACACCGAGGGGTCAATGCTTTCGTCCACATGCATGTCGGTGTCCAGCCCGCGCGCGGCGGCCATGCGAAAGAAGGTCTGGATGCGCGCCTTCAGATCGGGAACCGGATAGCTGACCATGCCCAAGGTGGCCCCGCTTTGCGCCACGATATCGGCGGTGCGGGCAAAGAAATTATCCTCGGCCACGTTCTCGATCGACACCAGGCACGACGCCTGCAGCGCGATGCGCCCGGCCCAGTCTTCCCGCAATTCGCGGAAGATGGGGAAACTGATTTCATCCTGCGGCGCGAGGCTGTCCAGATGGGTGCGGATCGCGCCGGTGCCATGCGCCCAGGCGCAGCGCAGCGCGAAATCCATCCGGCGGCGCACATCGTCGGCCGACCAGTTGGCGGCGCGGTCTTCGGCCACCGTGGCCAGCGCCCCCATGAAGGTGCCGTCGGGGTTGGGCGCGCGGTCCCAGATATGGCCCTTGTCCAGATGGGTGTGCATATCGACGAAGGCGGGAAAGACGATGGCGCCGCCCATGTCCACCGCATCGCCGGCGCCGCTGTCGGTGATGCGCCCGTCTTCGATCGTCAGATCAAGGGGTATGAGGTCTTCGTGTTGTCCCAGCAGGCAGGCGGGGGTCTTGAGGTTCTTTAGTGTCACAGCGCCGCTGGGCAGAACGCGAAAATCCATCAACCCTCCCTTTTGAGTGCACTTTCATGCCATTTTCGCAGCAGCATATGGCTGAGAAATGACAGGCCCGCAAAGATCACCACGCCCGACCCGGCGATCAGCAAAAGTGCCGCGAACATGCGTGGGATGTTCAGCCGGTAGCCTGCCTCCAGAATGCGGAATGCCAGGCCGGAACCGATGCCGCCGGTGCCGGCCACGTATTCCGCCACCACCGCCCCGATCAGCGACAGGCCACCCGCGATCCGCAACCCACCCAGAAAATAGGGCAGCGCGGTCGGCAACTGCAAAAAGCGCAGCCGCTGCCAGCGCGTGGCGCCGTAGATCTTGTATAGGTCGCGCAGGTTGTGGTCGGTCGAATTCAACCCCAGCGTAGTGTTCGACAGGATCGGAAAGAAGGCCACGATCCACGCGCACAACAACAGCCCCGCCATCCGGTTATCGACATAGATGAAGATCAGCGGCGCGATCGACACCACCGGCGTGACCTGCAAGATCACCGCGAACGGATAGAACGACATCTCGACCAGGCGGCTTTGGGTGAACAGCACCGCCAGCCCGACCCCGCCGATCACCGCCACGGCCAGCGCCATCAGGGTGATCTGCAAGGTCACCAGAAGTGAATCGAACAGGATCGGCCAATCCTTGATCAGGGTTTCCAGCACCAGACCCGGGCCGGGCAGGATGTAATGCGGGATCTCGTTCCACACCACGATGCGGTCCCACAGGCCGACCGCGCCGATCAGCACCAGCATCGGCAGCAGCCATTTCCCCACGGTCTCGAACCGGCGGGCACGGGCGTGGCGCAGCTCTTCCTCGTCCACGGTCACCGGGACGGGCACTTCTATCTCCGTCACACTCATGCGTGCTCTCCGATCGCGGTCACCAGTGCGTCCGAGGTATCGCGGCACAGCGCGGCATAGCCGGCCGAGGTGCGGAACGACTCATTGCGCGGATAGGGCACGTCGATGGACATCTCGCTGCTGACCCGGCCCGGCCGCGCCGCCATCACCACGATGCGGTCGGACAGAAAGACGCTTTCGAACACCGAATGGGTCACGAAGATCACCGTGCAGCCGATCTTGGCCTTCAGGTCCAGCAGATCGTTGTTCAGCTTTTGCCGGGTGATTTCGTCCAGCGCGGCAAAGGGTTCATCCATCAGGATCAGCCGGGGCCGGGTCACCAGCGCGCGGGCAATCGAAACCCGCATCTTCATGCCGCCCGACAACTCGCGCGGATAGGAATTCAGGAACTTCTCCAGCCCGACCAGGCGCAGCGCCTCAAGCACCTCGTCGCGGACCGCGTTATAGGTCTTGCCGCGCAGACGGAACGGCAGCCAGACATTCTGCGCCACCGTGGCCCAGGGCATCAGGGTCGGTTCCTGAAACACCACGCCCAGATCGCCCTGCCCCTGCCCGCCTTCCCAGCGGATCGCGCCCGTGGTCGGGCGCATCAGCCCGGCGATCAGCCGCAGCGCGGTGGATTTGCCACAGCCGGACGGCCCCAGCAGGGAAATGAAATCGCCCTGATTGACGGTCAGGGCCATATCCTTCAACGCGACAACATCGCCACCAAATACCTTATCCACATTGACCATTTCCAAAACTTTGGGCCGTTGGCCAAGCGGAAGCGGCGCGGGCGCAGTTGCCATCGGGATCTCCGTCCTTAGATGACGAAACGGGCCACACCATTCGGGGCCCGTTTCGCTGGTATTGCCAATTATTCGCCCAGAAGCTTTTTCTTGACCGGAAGTGCGGCGCCGGTGTTCGAAAAGTCCAGCGTATACACACTGGACAGATCCAGACCCGGCTCGATCACCTTTGACGCGACCATCTTGTCATAGAAATCTTCGATGGTTTCCGCGGACATTGCCCCGATCCCCAGTTCCAGCGCAATGCCGCTGTCGACGATGCCGTATTTCTTCATCGCTTCGATCGAATAGGCCAGTTGCTCGTCGCTCATATCCGGGTTTTGCGACTGGATCAGCGCATTGCCCAACGTCGGATCGCCGTAAAGGTAATTCGCCCAGCCGATCGACGACCCTTCGACGAAACATTTCACCGCGTCCGGCTTTTCATCGATCGTGGCCTGCATGGTTTCGACCAGCGTGGCGTAGGTGTTGAACCCTTCGTCGGCGATGACATAGATATCCGGGTCAAAGCCGCCCTCGCGCTTGATCGCGAAAGGCTCGGACGTCACATATCCCTGCTGGGCGGCGTCGGGGTCGGCAATGAAGGGCGCCGAGTTGAACGTATAGGGCACGCGCTGTTCCGCGGAGAAGCCGAACTCGGTGATCATCCACTGAAAGTAGGACTGAAACCCGTTATCCCCGATCAAAAGCTTGGGCAGGGTTTTCAGCTCTTCGAAGCTGTTCACGCGGCCCGGATGGGTCATCAGAACCTGCGGCTCTTTTTGGAAATGGGCGGCGACGACCTTCAGCGGGATGCCTTGCTGCACCGCCGCGAACGGTAGCAGAAGGTTGCCCGACATGTTGAAGTCAAGCTTGCCCGCCATCAGCAGCGCGCGGTTATTCACCTGCGGGCCGCCGGGCACGATGGTCACGTCCAGACCGCACGCTTCGTACGTTCCATCCGCCGCAGCCTGATAATAGCCGCCATGTTCTGCCTCCGGCACCCAGTTGGTGCCAAACGTGACTTTCTCGTTGGCCGTTGCCGCCGTGGCGGACAGGGCCAGGGCGACGGTCGCCACCGTGCGTTTCAGGGTCATGGGAGCCTCCATTCATAATGCCGCGTCTAGACGCTAGTGTTCGGGGCGATCGCTTCGCCAGTCAACATGCACTCGCAGACTCATATTTTGATCAATTGCTCAAAAATGCGGCGGGTTTTCCCGGAAGACGCGCAGTTGTTGTTCGTTGCGGCGCAGACGCGGCTGGCGGGATTTACAGCCGCCCCACAGCCCCTGCACCATCGGCCGGTAACGTACTGCAGGAGATTCCCATGCCCCCCCTTTCCCCCACCTCGATCCGGCCCCCTTTCGCGCGCTATTCCCATGGCGTCGAGGTCCCCGCCGGGGCGCGGTTGGTGGTCACCTCGGGGCAGCTTGGGGTGCGCCCCGACGACACCGTGGCCGAGGGCGCGCAGGCGCAGGCTGAACAATGTTTCGAAAACATCGCGGCGATCCTGGCCGAGGCCGGAATGGGCCCGGCGGATGTGATCCGCATCAATGCCTTCGTCACCGACCGGGCGCATATGGCGGGGTATATGCAGGCCCGCGATGCCTGGCTGGCGCAGGCGGCGGACCCGCCGGCCTCGACCCTGGTGATCGTGTCGGGATTCACCCGACCCGAGTTCAAGGTCGAGGTCGAGGTGACCGCGGCCGCGATCTAAAGCGCGGCCACCGGCTCGTCCCGGTAATAGCCCAGCGAGGCCTTCAGCAGATGCTGCGTATAGGGGTGCTGCGGCGACATCGCGCGCATGTCCTCGACGCTCATCACCTCGACGATCTCGCCGTCCTTCATCACCGCGATGCGTTCGCACATATGGCCCACCACCGACAGGTCATGCGACACCATCAGGAAGGTCAGATTGTGTTCGGTACGCAGATCGGTCAGCAGATTCAGAATCTCGGCCTGCACCGACACGTCCAGCGCCGAGGTGGGTTCGTCCAGCAGCAGGATCGAGGGTTCCGGCGCCAGGGCCCGCGCGATCGCCACCCGCTGACGCTGCCCGCCCGACAACTGATGCGGATAGCGGAACCGGAACGACGGGCCAAGCCCGACATCCGTCAGCAGTCGCTCGATCCGGCTTTCCACATCGGTGAAACCATGCAGATACAGCGTTTCGCTTAACACCTGATCCACCGAATGACGCGGATGGAGCGAGGCATAGGGATCCTGAAACACCATCTGCACAGTCTTGTAAAAAGACTTGTCGCGGGTGCGGCCGACGGGGCGGCCATTGACCTCCATCCGGCCCGACCAGTTCGGCGCAAGCCCGGTCAGCGCGCGCATGATGGTCGATTTGCCGGACCCACTTTCGCCGACCAGGCCGAAACTTTCGCCGGTCGCCACCTCGAAGGTCGCGCCCTTGACGGCATTCACCCGGTCGCGGCCCGCGCCGAACCAGACATTCAGGTTCTCGAAACTCAGCGCGCTCATGCCGCCGGCCCCACGCTGGGCGCCGCGGCCCAGGCCGGATCGCGCTGCAGCACGTCCAGCCGGCGTTTTGGCGCATCCAGCCGCGGCAGCGAATTCAGCAGCCCGCGGGTATAGGGGTGCGTCGCCTCGTGCAGCTTGGCGGCGTCGCAGGTTTCCACCACGCGGCCCGCATACATGATCAGCACCCGGTCACAGAACTGCGCCACCAGATTCAGGTCGTGGCTGATGAAGATCAGCCCCATGCCGCGTTCCTGCACCAGCTTGTCCATGATCTGCAGAACCTGGCCCTGTACCGACACATCCAGCGCCGAGGTGGGTTCGTCCGCGATCAGGATTTCGGGATCCGGGATCAGCATCATCGCGATCATGATGCGCTGGCCCATGCCGCCTGACATCTCGTGCGGATAGGCGCGCATCACCCGTTCGGGATCGCGGATCGACACGGCCTCCAGCATTTCCAGCGCCTTTTGGCGCGCCTGGGCGCGGCCCGCGCGCGAATGCAGCTGATAGGCCTCCATGATCTGGTCGCCCACGGTCATCACCGGGTTGAGCGAGAATTTGGGGTCCTGCATCACCATCGAAATCCGCTGGCCGCGCACCGCGCGCATCTCGCGCTCGGATTTGGCCAGCAGATCCTCACCGGCCAGTGCGATCCGGTCGGCCGTCACCTGCCCCGGCGGGCGGATCAGCCGCAGGATCGCCCGGCCGGTCATCGACTTGCCCGACCCGCTTTCGCCGACGATGCCCAGCCGCTCGCGCCCCAGATTGAACGACACACCGCGCACCGCGTCGAACACGCCGTTGCGGGTGGGAAAGCGGACCCAAAGGTTTTCAACTTCCAGAAGGTTGGTCATTTCTCGTCCTTCGGGTCAAGCACGTCGCGCAGGCCATCGCCCAGCAGGTTGAACGCCAGCGATACGGTAAAGATCGCCAGCCCCGGCACGGTGGCCACCCACCAGTGATCCAGGATAAACCGGCGCCCCTCGGAAATCATCGCGCCCCATTCCGGGCTGGGCGGCTGCGCGCCGAGCCCCAGAAAGCCAAGCCCGGCGGCGGCCAGAATGATCCCGGCCATGTCCAGCGTCACCCGCACGATCAGCGACGAGATGCACAGCGGCCATATATGCTTTGTGATGATCCGCAGCGGCCTGGCGCCCTGCAGGCGCACCGCGCTGATATAGTCGGAATTGCGGATGGTCAGGGTTTCGGCCCGCGCGATCCGCGCATAGGGCGGCCAGGCGGTCAGCGAAATCGCCAGCACCGCGTTCTCGATCCCCGCACCCAGCGCGGCGACGAAGGCCAACGCCAGAACCAGCCGCGGAAACGCCAGAAAGATATCGGTGATCCGCATCAGGATCATGTCGATCCAGCCGCCGGCATAGCCCGAAACCGTGCCCATCAGCAGCCCCACCAGCGGCGCGATCAGCGCCACCAGCGCCACGATATAAAGCGTGATCCGCGATCCATAGATCAGCCGCGACAGCAGATCCCGGCCCAGCGAATCCGTGCCCAGCACATGCCCCTCGGCGCCGATCGGTTTCAGGCGGTTGGCCAGGTTCTGCACGAACGGATCCTGCGGCGCCAGCAGCGGCGCGAAGGCCGCGACCAGCAGCAAGAACACCAGGATCGCCAGCCCGAACATCGCCATCGGGTTGCCGCGAAACGCCAGCCAGCCCTGATAGGCAGAGGCCAGCCGCGCATGACGGCGCGAGGTGGGCGAATCTGTCAAAAGCCAGTCGCGCAATGTCGGATATGTCTCGCTCATTTGGCCCTCGGGTCGAAGAAGCGGTAAAGCAGATCGGAAAACACGTTCAGCAGAACGAAGATCAGCCCAACCGTGACGGTGCCGCCCAGAACGGCGTTCATATCCGCCGATAACAGCGCCGTGGTGATGTACGAGCCGATCCCCGGCCACGAAAAGATGATTTCGGTCAGAACGGACCCTTCCAGCAGGTTGGCATAACTCAGGGCGATCACGGTGATCAGCTGCACCAGGATGTTGCCGAAGGCATGGCGCCAGATCACGGCGCGTTCGGACAGGCCCTTGACCCGCGCGGTGGTGATGTACTCGGCGCTCATCTGTTCCAGCATGAATGACCGTGTCATGCGGCTGATATAGGCCAGACTGTAATAGCCCAGCAGCGACGCGGGCAGGATGATATGGCTCAGCGCGTTGCGAAACACCGACCAGTCACCGGCGATCGCGCTGTCCAGCAGGATCATGCCGGTGCGGGTGGGCACGACATCCTCATAGAAGATATCCAGCCGCCCCGGCCCGCCGACCCAACCCAGAATTCCATAAAAGATCAGCAGCCCCATAAGGCCAAGCCAGAAAATCGGCATCGAATAGCCCACCAGCGCCACGACGCGGGCGATCTGGTCGATCCACGAGCCGCGCTTGACCGCGGCCAGCACGCCCAACGGTACGCCCAGGAAAATCCCGATCAGCGTCCCCAGCGTGGCAAGTTCAAGCGTGGCGGGAAACACCCGCCTGATATCGTCCGACACCGGCCGCGACGTCAGCAGCGAGTTGCCGAAATCGCCATGCAGCACGTCCCAAAGGTAATAGCCGAACTGCACGATCAGCGGCTTGTCCAGACCCATCGCCGCGCGCGCGTCGTCATAGGTGGCCTTGGTCGCGCTTTCGCCCACGATTGACAGCACCGGGTCGATCGGCATGACCCGCCCGATGACAAAGGTCACGAACAGCAGGCCCAGCATCGTCATCGCGACAGAGGCCAGCGTAACCAGCAGCGACTTCAGCCAGGTCGGAAGAGGCAGCCGCTGCCGCCCCTCCCCTTGGTTTTCGCTCAGCGCCATTACTTGGTCACGGGCCAGTAGGATACGGCCGTGATCGCGCCGCCGAGGTTCAGATGCTCGACGTCGTCGTTCATGCCCATCTGCTCGATCTTCTGGAACATGATGCCGAAGGGCGAGATTTTGAGGAATTCGCGCTGCATGTCCTCATACATCGCCTTGCGCGCCTCAAGGTCACCTTCGACCACGGCGGCCTCGACCTTTTCGGTCAGCCCGCCGGTGTCCCAGGCGTTGCGCCAGGCCAGAAGGCCGGTCGCGCCTGCCTCGTCCGAGTTGTCGGGATTATAGGCGAAGGTGCCGGCATTGGTTTGCGGATCGGGATAGTCCGGGCCCCAGGCGCCGATATAGAGGTCCAGTTCGCGCGCGCGGTATTTGCTGAGGATCTGCTTGCCGGTACCGATCTCCAGGTTCAGCGTGATCCCGGCCTGGGCAAAGGTGTTCTGCAGCGTCTGCGCGATTTCCAGGCGCTCCTGCGCTTCACGCACACCGGCGGTGATTTCCAGGTTTTCCACACCGGCCGAGGCCAGCAGTTCCTTGGCCTTTTCGACATTCAGCGAATAGGGCGCATCGTCGATGGCCCCCAGATAGGTCGCCGGCAGGAAGTTCTGATGCACCGTCCACTGGCCCGTCAGGAAGCTGTCTTGCATGCCTTCGTAATCGACCAGATATTTCAGCGCGGTCAGCACTTCGGGCTTTGACAGTACCGGGTGCTTCATGTTGGCCGAGAAATACATCAAACGGCCGCGCAACTCGCTTGCCACCTCGATATCGTCGGCGCCGGTGATCCCCTTGATGTCTTCGGGGTTCAGGTTGCGGGCCACGTCGATATCGCCTTTTTCCAGCATCAGCCGCTGGGTGGCACTTTCCTGCACATGGCGCACGATCACGCGCTCCATCGCCGGGGCGCCCAGATAGAAATCGGGGTTGGACACCAGCGTGACCGATTCATTCGGCTTCCAGCTTTGCAGCTTGTAGGCGCCCGAACCGGCGGTGTTGGTCTTCAGCCAGGTGTTGCCCAAATCGCCGTCGACCTCGTTCTCCATCACCAGCTTCTTGTCGACGATGCCACCGATGGTGGCGGTCAGACAGTTCAGCACAAACGAGGTGGCATAGCGCTTGTTGGTGGTGATGGTCAGGGTGTTGCCATCGGCGACGATGGTTTCTTCCACATTCTCGGGGGTAAAGCCGAACTGCGTCAGGATGAAGCTGGGCGTCTTGTTCAGGGTCACCGCGCGACGCAGCGAAAACTCGGCGTCCTCGGCGGTGACCGGGTTGCCCGAATGGAACTTCACACCGTCGCGCATGGTGAAGGTGATGGTCTTGCCATCCTCGGACACGGTCCAGCTTTCGGCCAGATCGGGGCCATAGCCCGCGTCCAGATCCATCGGATCGAAATTGACCAGCTTGCCATAGACATTGCGGCTGACATCTGCACCGGCGAATTCGAAGCTTTCGGCCGGGTCCAGCGTGGTGATGTCGTCAAGCCGGTTGGCGATGACCAGCATGTTGTCCGGCGTTTCCGCCAGCACCGGCAGGGCCGTCATGCCCAGAGCAAGGCCGATCGCGGCCCCTGAAAGAAGCTTGGTGATCATAGTCATGTCTCTCTGTCTCTCCTGTTGGTTCAATTATTCAGCCGCGCGGTATGGGGTCTTATGCCCCCCAGGTTTTTTCCAGTACGCGCAACCAGTTCGCGTGGCACAGCTTGGTGATCAGCGTATCGTCATACCCATGCTCCGCCATTGCCTGTCTGAGGGCGGGCAACCCTGCCGCGGTCCCGATTTGCGACGGGATCTCGGCCCCGTCGAAATCGGATCCCAGACCGACACGATCTTCGCCCAGATGCTCGATCAGATGGTCCAGATGCCGCAGCATCTGGTCAAGGCCCGTGTCCAGCATCCGGCCGTCATCGCGCAGAAAGGCCACCGCGAAATTCAATCCGACCATGCCATCGCTGTCTTTTATGGCAGCAAGCTGTTTGTCGGTCAGGTTACGCGAATGCGGACAAATCGCATAGGCGTTCGAATGGGTCGCCACCAGCGGCGCCGTGCTGTGGCGCGCCACGTCCCAAAACCCGGCCTCGTTCAGATGCGACAGATCCAGCATGATGCCCAGCTCGTTGCAGCGCCGCACCAGCCGGACCCCGTGATCGGTCAGCCCGGTGCCGATATCGCCGGTGCTGGGAAAACGGAACGGCACGCCATGGCCGAAAATCGTCGGGCGGCTCCAGACCGGCCCGAGCGAACGCAGCCCGGCCTGATACAGCAGCTCCAGCGTATGCAGATCGGGATCGATCGCCTCGGCCCCTTCGATATGCAGGATCGCGGCGATGGTGTCGCTGTCCAGACAGGCGCGGATATCGGCGGCGGTGCGGCAGACCTTCAGCGCGCCCAGTTCCTGCAAGCGGAACAGCGTCGCGGCCTGGGTCAGTGCCACCGGCAGCGCGTCTTCCCATTCGATCGGTTCGGGCAGCGGCAGGTCGTATTGCGACTTGGTCATTTCATCGAACTTGAGGGCAAGATCGATGGGCGACGGAATATAGATCGCGAAGAAACCGCCGCCGAAGCCACCGGCGCGGGATTTCTCACCGTCGATATGCCCGCCGCGCCCGGTCAGGAAGGTTTCGGCCTGCCCGACACCACCGGCGCGGTAAAGTTTCGACAACACATCGTTGTGACCATCAAAGATGGCGGGGGCGGTCGGTCCGGTCATGTTGACCTCATGTGACGGAATCTTTTGGAAAGGGCACAAAGCCTGACCAGAATGCTACTGCAAAAAGCCTCATGGACGAGTCGAAAATCCATGATTATTACTCATTTGTGTATGAACAAAAATTGACAGGGCGAAATGGCACGGAAATCGGGGCACAGCCTGTCGGAATATCAGGCGCTGCGCGCGTTGATGGAGGGCGGCACGACCACCGCGGCCGCGCGCCGGCTGGGCCTGACCCAATCGGCGATCAGCCGCGCCATCGGCACGCTGGAGGCCCGGACCGGGCGCACCCTGTTCGAGCGCGAGTCCGGCCGTCTGCGCCCGACCGAGGACGCGGTGCGCCTGAACAGCCGGCTGGATCCGCTGTTCGACGCGCTTGACCGGATCGACGGCCCGGCCGCGCCGGTGCGCGAAAGCCTGCGCCTGATCGCGCCGCCCACCTATGCGCACCGCTTTCTGGTGTCGATGGTGACCGGCTTTCTGCAGGCCAATCCGCATTTCTTCGTCAGCTTCGAGGTCAACACCTCGGACGAGGTGATCCGCGGCATTCTGGAGGATCGCTTCGATCTGGGTCTGATCGGGGTGGAACTGTCGCGCTCGGGCGTGCGCCTGATCCCTTACCGGGTGTCCACCGCGGTCTGTGCGATGAACGTCGATCATCCGCTGGCCGGCAACGCGGTAATCCACCCCGCCGATCTGCATGATCAACGGCTGGTGGCCAATACCCACCGCCACGCCCGGCGCGCGCAGCTTGACAAGCTGCTGCACGAGGCCGGCGCGCGGCCCGAGATCGTGGCCGAGGTTTCCACCTCTTTCGCGGCGATCGATCTGGCAAAGGAAGGGCTGGGCCTGACCGTCGCGAACCCGTTTCCGGTCTATCACTACCGCGCCCGCGACATGGTGTTCCGGCCCTTCGCCTCGCCGATCCAGTATCGCAGCTATTTCGCGGTTTCGGATCAGCGCCCCCTGCCCCGCATCGCGCGGGCCTTCATGCGGCACCTGCGGCTGCACACCCCGGCTGACCCGTTTTCACAAAAGGGCTGATCAGCCCAGCGGCACCACATCCACGGATTGTCGGCTGGTATGCGCCCCCGAGGTGCGCAGTACGCCCTTCACCGGCGCCACGTCCGCATAGTCGCGGCCGCGCGCGATCACGATGTGATCGGTGGTGGCGAAGACCGCATTGGTGGGGTCGTATTCGACCCAGCCCATTTCGAACCCGCACCAGGCACGCACCCAGGCATGCATCGCATCCGCCCCTTCCAGCCGCGGCTTGCCCTCGGGCGGGACGGTCCGCAGAAAGCCGCTGACATAGCCGGCGGGAACGCCCAGGCTGCGCAGGCAGGTGATCATCACATGGGTGAAATCCTGACAGACGCCGTGCCGGTTCTCGAAAGCCTCGCGCGCCGAGGTGTCGACCGTGGTGGCATCGGCGTCGAAGGCCATGTCGCGGTGCAGGGCCAGGCCCAGCGCCTCGACCACCTCGAGCGAGGTGACCGCCTGCGCGGTTTCGGCCTGCGCATACTCGGCCATCGGTGCATCGGGCACGATCCGGGGCGAGGGCCCCAGAAAATGATGCGGCGCGATCGGGTCCAGCCCGTGAAACGCCTCGACCTCGTGCCCCAGGTCGGACAGCCGGGGCGACATGTCCAGCAACCGGCCCTGTGCGATCAGATCGACCCGGGCCTGAACCTGAAACAGCGTGGTCTTGTGCGGCGCGGCAAAGGCCACCTCGTTGGTGCTGTTGGCAAAGAAATCGGTGTCCCC
Organism: Actibacterium sp. D185-2; assembly: GCF_054954595.1. Taxonomy (NCBI): domain Bacteria; kingdom Pseudomonadati; phylum Pseudomonadota; class Alphaproteobacteria; order Rhodobacterales; family Roseobacteraceae; genus Actibacterium; species Actibacterium sp. D185-2. Next base: position 8,653 of record NZ_JBPWNX010000008.1, on the reverse strand, counting down.
GAACCATTCATCCGGCTGCGGCTCGATCTTCAGGCTGGCCGAGATCAGGCGCTGCTCGCCCGGCAGATCGGCAGGCACCAGCCGCAACAGATGCCGCCCCGACGCGGCCGGGCTGCCATAGCTGTATTCGATCTCCATCAGGATGTCGTAAAGCATGCTGTCCTACCTCAGATACGCCTGGGCCAGCCGGTCCGACATATCGGCGATCCCCGCCCCCAGATTTTCCAGAAACGCGGTGTCGATCTCTTCGGGGCTTTGCAGCGCAAGGTCGGTATGGATGCGCAGCACGGTGCGCTGCAGCGGCGACAGCCGGCCGTGATCCGCCGGGCCGGGCAGAAAGCGCAGATGCTCCTGTATATCATTGAGCTGCGCCAGCACGGAACGCGGGTTCAGCCCGTCCAGCGCCATCAGATCCAGCACCGTGGCGCGGTTCGCCGTCACCGAATAGCGGCGCCGGTGGCTCATCGTGCTGTCGCCCAGTTCCAGCAGCAGATCCTGCGCACCCTCGGGCGCCTCCGCGCCGGTGAAGGCCAGCAGGCTGGAGGTCATGCTGCCCGCGCGTTCCAGCGCCCGGCCGATCGACAGAAAGCGCCAGCCGTTAAAGCGGTACATGTTGTCCTGCACCAGCCCCGAAAATCCCGACACCTTGCGCAAAAGCTGCCCCATGGCGCGGGCCGCATCGTCGCCCGGCTGCAGGCTGTCTTCAAGGCTGCGCAGGGTTTCCATCAGCTCGCCCAGCGCCATCGAGCCGTCGACCGAAAACCGGTCGCTGACATGGGCCGCGCTGCCGGTCGCCGCCGACATGGCCGCGGTCAGGGCGTCGGGGATCGGCATGTCGGGGTCGATGCCGCGCACATCCATGTGCCCGGTCAGCGCCACCAGAAGCGGCGTGTCGGGCCGGACCGCTTCGGCCAGGCGGGCGTGATAGGCGCGCAGCAGCCGCAGCAGGTTCTCTGTGCGCTCGACATAACGGCCCAGCCAGAACAGATTGTCCGCCGCCCGGCTGGGCAGCGCGCCGGGCTGGGCGCGCTCGAACAGCTCGGTCTCGCGCGGCAGCATGGTTTCGCTGTCGGACGTGGCGCCGCCGATGACCCAGACATCCGACACCAGCCCGCCCTTCTGCATCGCCACCCCGGTCGAGGCATCCGACAGCCCGATCCGGGCAAAGCCGCCGGGCATCACCTGCCAGCCGTCGCGGGTGCGCGCCAGGAACACCCGCAGGCTCATCGGGCGCGGCTGCAGCTTGCCGTTCACGAAGGCCGGGGTGGTCGATAGCTGCACCTGCTGCTGCCCCACCAATTGCGCGCCGTCCCGCGCGATCCTGTCGGCGATCTGATCCGGCGACAGATCGCCGGCCAACATATCCTCGGGGGCGAAGGCCAGCCCGGTGGAATAGGCCGCGCTGATCGTCATGCTGTCGGCATTGCGCGCGACATGGGCCCGCTCCTCGGCGCCGCCGCACCACCAGGTGGCGATGTTGGGCATCCGCAGCCGCCGCCCCATCAGCGCCTCGGACAGGCGCGGCATGAAGGCCAGAAAGGCGCGGGTTTCCAGCACGCCCGCGCCCAGCGCGTTGATCATGGTCACATTGCCGTCGCGCACCGCCCGCAACAACCCCGGCGTCCCCAGCCGCGAGCCTTCGTTCAATTCCAGCGGATCGGCCCAGGACGCATCCAACCGCCGCCACAGCACGGTGATCGGCTGCAATCCGTCGATGGTGCGCACCATGAGCTGGCCGTTGCGCACCGCCAGATCCTCGCCCTCCAGCAGCATGAAGCCCAGATAGCGGGCGATATAGGCATGCTCGAAATACGTCTCGTTCATCGGGCCGGGCGTCAGGATGCCGACGCGGCTGTTTTCATCCGCGCGCAGCCCCTGAAGCGTGTCGCGAAAGGTGCGGAAGAAACCGGCCAGCCGGGTAACATTGGCATTGTCGTAAAGCCCCGAATAGACCCGCGCCGTGGCGATCCGGTTTTCCAGCGCAAAGCCCGCCCCCGACGGGGCCTGTGTGCGGTCGCCAAGCACCCACCATTCGCCGCGCGGCCCGCGCCCGATATCGAAGGCCATGAAATGCAGGAAATGCCCCGACCGCGGCCGCACCCCGACCAGCGGGCGCAGCCATTCGGCGTTCTGCGCGACCAGCGCGGGCGGCAGGTGCCCCTCGGCCACCAGCCGGTTGTCGCCATAAAGATCGGCGGCCACCGCTTCCAGCAGATCGGCGCGCTCGGACAGGCCGGCGGCGATTTCGCGCCATTCGGCCTTGTCGATCAGCACCGGCATATGGCTGAGCGGCCAGGCCCGCCCGCCGGTATCCTGCGGCCCGTAGCGGCGATAGAACACACCGGCATCGCGCAGATATTGATCGCCGCGCGCCATCCGGCGGGCCATCTCTTCGCCGCTGATCTGCGCCAGCCGCTGCATGAAGGCGGCCCAGACCGGGCGCACCTGCCCGTCCGGGCGCATCAACTCGTCCGGTACGCCCTTTGGCGGGCGATATCCCTTCAGGAATGTCGCCAGCGCCTCCCCCGCCCGATCCGTGCCGCGCGCCTCCACCGGCTCAGATCCCCGGCATGCGCCGCAGATCCAGCGTCATCGGAAACTCGCGATGCGGCTGCTCTGCGGGCGGCAGATAGGTGCCCGGCGTGTGGCCGCGCGCCTCGAACCGGGCCAGGCGGCGGGCCTCGGCCTCGTTGCCATTGACCGGGAAGGTATCATAGCTGCGCCCGCCGGGATGGGCCACATGATAGACGCAACCGCCCAGCGCATGGCCGGTCCAGGTGTCGAAAATGTCAAAGGTCAGCGGCGCATTGACCGGCAGAACCGGGTGCAGTGCCTCGGGCGGTTGCCAGGCCTTGAACCGCACCGCCCCCACCGACACGCCGCCGGTTTCGGTCTTTTGCAGCGGCACGCGGCGCTGGTTGCAGGCCACGACATAGCGTTCCGGGTCGGTGGTGGTAAGTTGCACCTGCAACCGTTCCACCGAACTGTCGGTATAGCGCACCGTGCCGCCGATCGCGCCGGTTTCACCCAGCACATGCCAGGGTTCCAGCGCCTGACGGATTTCCAGATGCACCCCTTCATATTCCACCTCGCCGCAGAACGGAAAGCGGAACTCGGCCTGCGCCTTGAACCAGTCGGGTGACAGGTCGAACCCGTGCTCCTTGAGGTTGCGCAACACGTCCAGGAAATCCTCCCAGATGAAATGCGGCAGCATGAACCGGTCATGCAGGCGTGTGCCCCAACGGATCGGGTGGCCCTGCACCGGGTTTTGCCACATCCGCGCGATCAGCGCCCGGATCAGCACCTGCTGCGCCAGGCTCATGCGCGGGTTCGGCGGCATCTCGAAACCGCGGAACTCGATCAGGCCCAGCCGGCCGGTGGGGCCGTCGGGGGAATACAGCTTGTCGATGCAGATCTCGGCACGGTGGGTGTTGCCGGTGACGTCGATCAGGATATTGCGCAGCAGCCGGTCCACCAGCCACGGCATCGGCGGCACGCCCTGCTGTGGTGTGGGAATCTGCGCCAGGGCGATTTCCAGTTCATAGAGGCTGTCATGACGGGCCTCGTCGAGGCGCGGCGCCTGACTGGTCGGACCGATGAACAGGCCCGAAAACAGATAGGACAGCGACGGGTGCCGCTGCCAGTGCAGGATCAGGCTTTTGAGCAGATCGGGGCGGCGCAGGATCGGGCTGTCCAGCGTCGTGGCCCCGCCGACCACCACATGGTTGCCGCCCCCGGTGCCGGTATGGCGACCGTCGATCATGAACTTGTCGGCGCCAAGGCGCGACTGGCGGGCCTCTTCGTACACAGCTTCGGTGGTGGCCTTGCATTCTTCCCAGTTGGCGGCGGGGTGGATGTTCACCTCGATCACACCGGGGTCGGGCGCCACACGGATCACGTTGAGGCGCGGATCATGCGGCGGCGAATAGCCTTCGATATGCACCGGCAGGCCCTGCCGGGCGGCTGCCGCCTCGGCCGCGGCGACCAGTTCCAGATAATCCTCGATACGCTCGACCGGGGGCATGAAGACGCACAGCCGGCCGTCGCGCGGCTCGACGGAAATCGCGGTGCGCACTGCGCCGCCGATGATGCCGATCTCCTGCTCGACCACATCCTGCGGCGCGGTGCCTTCGGCGTCTTCAACCTTGGTCACCCGCTGGGTGTGGTCCGCGGAAATCTCCGGGCCGCCGAATTCTTCGGGCTTGAAGTCGGGCAGCGGCCCGCGCGATTCGGTCGGATCGGCGATGTTGGTATAGGGATACTCGGACGCAGGCACATGCGGCAGCGTACCCAGCGGCAGACGATAACCCACGGGGCTGTCACCCGGCACCAGAAAAATATGCCCGCGCCGCAGTTTCCATTTTTCCGAGCGCCAGCGCCGACCGCTGGCCCGCGCCTGCCAGCTTTGCACCGGCAGCACAAAGCCCGAAGGCTCGGTCAGCCCGCGCGCAAAGACCCGCGCGATCCGGTGCCGTTCCTCGGGGTCTTTCAGCTTGGAATTCTCGGGCGTCACGTTTTCGGGCAGGTTGCCTTCCTTGATGATCCATTCGGCCGGATCCTCGAATGCGGGAACCACATAGTCCGGCGCCAGCCCCAGCTCGCCTGCGATGTCCTGCATCAGCATTTCGGCCTTGTCGGCATCGGCGCCCGTCTGCTGACCTTCCTGGGCGACAAGATCGGGGTTGTTCCAGATCGGCTTACCATCCTTGCGCCAGTACAGCGAGAAGGTCCAGCGCGGCAGGCTTTCGCCCGGATACCACTTGCCCTGCCCGTAATGCAGAAACCCGCCCGGCGCGAACCGTTCGCGCAGACGGCGGATCAGCACATCGGCGCGGTCCCGCTTGGTCGGCCCGACGGCGGCGGTGTTCCATTCCTCCGCCTCGAAATCGTCGATCGATACGAAGGTCGGCTCGCCGCCCATGGTCAGGCGCACGTCGCCCTCGGCCAGCGCCTTGTCCACCTTGTGGCCCAGCGCGTCCAGCGCGTCCCAGGCGTCGTCGGAAAACGGCTTGGTGATGCGCGGATGCTCGGCCACCCGGGTCACGGTCATGTCGAAGTCGAAGCTGACCTCGGCCGGGCTGGCCAGCCCCGAGATCGGGGCGGCATTGCGGTAATGCGGTGTGGCGGCCAGCGGGATATGGCTTTCGCCGGTCAACAGGCCGCTGGTCGGGTCCAGCCCGATCCAGCCCGCGCCGGGGACATAAGCCTCGCACCAGGCATGCAGATCGGTGAAATCGTGATCGGTGCCCGGCGGACCGTCGAGCGAGACAAGGTCGGGTTTCAACTGGATCAGATAACCCGACACAAAGCGCGCGGCGATCCCCAGATGGCGCAGCACCTGCACCAAAAGCCAGCTAGAGTCGCGGCACGATCCCTTGCCGATATGCAGGGTCTCGTCCGGGGACTGCACGCCCGGTTCCATCCGGATGACATAACCCGTCTCATCCGCGATCCGCGCGTTCAGACCGACCAGGAAATCCACCGTTCGCTGCTCGCTCCGGTCGATCGAGTCCACAAACGCCTGCAACGCCAGACCGGCGGGTTCGGGGGTGCGATAGATCGACAGATCCGGCAGGATGTCGTTGGCATAGTCGAACGGCCAATGCTCGGCGCTGTCTTCGACAAAGAAATCGAACGGGTTGTAGACCGACATGTCCGCGACCAGATCGACCTCGATCTTCAGTTCGCGCACCGGTTCGGGGAACACATAGCGCGCCAGCCAGTTGCCATAGGGATCCTGCTGATAGTTCACGAAGTGATCCGCCGGGCTGACCTTCAGCGAATGCGAGATCACCCGCGTACGGCTATGCGCCGCCGGACGCAGCCGGATTACCTGTGGCCCCAGGGTGACGGGGCGGTCGTATTTGTAATGCGTCAGATGATGGATCGCGGCTTTGATCGACATGTGCAGGATGACCTTTCTGGATGGCGTCAACCTTCCACAAAATTCACCCCCAGACTATCTGGTTTTTTCGCGCCCGCAGAAACAAGAGCGGGAATTGCGCATCCATAGGGTGCACCCCGCCCAAAACCGTGGCAGTCTGGCGGGAATGAACGCCAGAGAATCGTCGCCCATGCCCAGTCCGCCCATGATCGTCTTTACCGATCTCGACGGCACCTTGCTGGATCATGACAGTTATAGCCACGCCGCCGCCGGTCCCGCACTGGCCCGTTTGCGCGCCGCTGGCGTCCCCGTGATTCTGGCCAGCTCGAAAACCGCCGCCGAAATCGCGCCGCTGCGCGCCGCACTTGGCTTTGCCCATGTGCCCGCCATCGTCGAAAACGGCGCAGGCCTGCTGGACGCCGGTGCGGATGCGCCGACGACCGGCGGGCGTTATGGCGCGCTGCGCGCCGCGCTGGACGCTTTGCCGCCCGAGCTGCGGCAGGGCTATCAGGGCTTTGGCGACTGGGGGCCGGACGGGATCGCCGAACAGACCGGCCTGCCGCCCGACACCGCGGCGCTGGCCGCGCAGCGCCTGTATTCAGAGCCGGGCCTGTGGACCGGTCCCCCTGACCGCAAACAGGCGTTTCTGGCCGCGCTGAAAAAAAGCGGCATTCACGCGCGCGAAGGCGGCCGGTTTCTGACGCTTTCCTTCGGCGGCACCAAGGCCGGGCAGATGGATGCGGTGCTGGCGCGCTTCGGCAACCCGTTCTCGGTCGCGCTGGGCGATGCGCCAAATGACGTGGAAATGCTGGAACGGGCCGATCTTGGCGTCATAGTCGCCAATCCGCACCGCGCGCCCCTGCCCGAACTGGCGGGGGAAAGCGCGGGCCGAATACGGCGCACCACGGCCCCCGGCCCGATAGGTTGGAACCAAGCCATGTCGGCAATCATTGTCGAACACGGGCTATAAGCAGGAGAGAAGAGCTTGGCGGATTTTCATCAAAACGGAAACGTGGCGACGCTGCATAACCTGCGCACCACCACCCCCGAGGCCCTGTCGCATGAACTGGTCACCTTCGCGCAAACGCGCAAGATCAGCCTGATCCTGCCCTCGCTCTATTCCGAGCTGGAGGGTGAGGCGCTTCCGAACATCCTGGAGGAACTGGCGCAGGTGCCCTATCTGCACCGGATCGTGATCGGGCTGGACCGCGCAGACGAGGCACAATACCGCCACGCGCGCGAATTCTTCGCCAGGCTGCCGCAGGATCATGTGGTGATCTGGAACGACAGCCCGCGCATGAAGGCCATTCATCAGCGGCTGGACAATATGGGCCTGGACGCCGGCGAACCCGGCAAGGGCCGCAATGTCTGGTTCTGCCTGGGCTATACCCTGGCCTGCAAGGACAGCGCCGTTGTGGCCCTGCATGACTGCGACATCATCACCTATCACCGCGACATGCTGGCCCGGCTGGTTTACCCGCTGGCCAATCCGAATTTCCCCTATCAGCTGGCCAAGGGCTATTATGCCCGCGTCGGCGAGGGCAAGCTGAACGGCCGTGTCAGCCGCCTGCTGGTCAGCCCGCTTCTGATCGCGCTGAAGAAGGTGGTCGGGGATCGCGACTATCTCGATTTTCTGCGGGCCTTCCGCTATCCGCTATCGGGTGAATTCGCCATGCGCGTCGCGCCGCTGGCCGATTTGCGCATCCCGTCCGACTGGGGGCTCGAGGTCGGCGTGCTGTCCGAAGCCTGGCGCAACCTGGCGCCGAAATCGGTCTGTCAGGTCGAGATTTCGGACAATTACGACCACAAGCATCAGATCGTATCGGAAGAGGACGCCAGCAAGGGCCTGTCGCGCATGTCGATCGACATCGCCAAGTCGATCTACCGCAAGCTGGCCACCGACGGCACCGTGTTTTCCGAGGAAATCTTTCGCTCGCTCAAGGCCACCTACTACCGCTCGGCGCTGGATCTGCTGGAATGCTACAACAGCGACGCGCGGATGAACGGCCTGTATATCGACCGCCACCAGGAGGAAAAGATGATCGAGCTGTTTGCCCAGAACATCGTGACGGCCGGTCAGATCTTCCTCGACAGCCCCGCCGACAGCCCGTTCATCCCGACCTGGAGCCGCGTGCAATCCGCGGATTCGGCGCTGATGACCGACATGCTGCGCGCGGTGGCGGATGATTACGACGATTACGGGTGAGGTCGGAAAAGTGGCGGGCTGGGTTTGAAGGGAAACGTCCGCTAAGCGGACAAAGCCGTCATTGGCACCAGACGTAATTTCAGGCACTCTACTCTGGATTGAAGTAAGGTAGTGGGCGCGATTTGGACAAGGTTATAGTCACGGGTGCAAATGGGGTTGGCAAAAGTCACTTCGCGGCAAGGCTTGCTTCGGTGCGCCCAGATGTTCCGGTGCTTTCATTCGATTCTATTAAACTCACAACTGGCTGGGAACAAAGGCCACGTGCAGAAATAGATGCTGCCCTTGCTATCGAAATCGGAAAACCCATGTGGATTCTTGAAGGCGGTCCAAGTCTTTTGTTTCAAGCAGTTGAAAAGGCAGATGCTCTGGTCTGGCTGGACCCGCCAGAACATGTCAGGGCATGGCAACTTGCGACGCGACCATGGAAGTTTTTTGGAAAGACAGGGACTATCCTGAATTTTGTGCCCTGACGTGGTAACTGCTCGAAGAGGAGACCCACGTATGAGCATCGATAAAGACATCTTGGACCGATTGATGGAAGGCCGCGCGCCTGGTGATTTGTT
>NZ_JBPWNX010000007.1:0-148818 GCF_054954595.1 Actibacterium sp. D185-2 | reverse complement strand
AAACAAATCACCAGGCGCGCGGCCTTCCATCAATCGGTCCAAGATGTCTTTATCGATGCTCATACGTGGGTCTCCTCTTCGAGCAGTTACCACGTCAGGGCACAAAATTCAGGATAGTCCCTATCGACATGTGAGGATCAATAGTCACGATTACCTTTTTCAGGATATCTTCAAGTCCCCCAGGTTTTGATGGCAACATGCCGAGTTTGTCCATGAGCTTTGCGGTTAATTTGATTTGTTCGGAAAGTACAAGCTCTACCATCTCTCGGGTCGCGGGAGTGCGGCTCATTTGAAGCATTAAAAATTGGAAGAAATAGTCCAGTTCTTCACTTACATCTCCACTGTCGCGCAGAGTTTTCACAAACCCTGGCCATTTAGCTTCATATTCGGCGAAATGGTCGTCAAGGATATTGTTATCCCAGCCTCCATCAAGTTTTGGCTGGGAATAGTAATATTTTCGAAATCCTACGTTCTCGGGAGTCTGGCATATTAGTTTTTCAGGCTCATCCTTCAAGTAAACGTGCAGCTTTCCATCTGTGCTCGTAAAACCTTTTAGATAGGCAATGGGAACAAAATGGTGCTTTCGCTTTTCATTTCCTTTCGTTCGTTGACGCTTCAAACATCCAACTCCTCCACGAACTGCGCGTTTGCCTGAATATACTCGAACCGCTTCTCGGGTTTCTTGCCCATCAGCCGTTCGACCAGATCGGCGGTCTCGCCCGGTTCGTCCTCGTCGATGCTGACCCGGATCAGCTTGCGCGTCTCGGGGTTCATCGTCGTGTCCTTCAGGTCCTTGGCGTCCATCTCGCCCAGACCCTTGAAGCGCGAGACGTCGATCTTGCCCTTGCCGCCCAGCCCCTTGGCCAGCCATTCGTCGCGCTCCGCCTCGTCCAGGCAATAGACGCGCTTGGCGCCCTGGGTCAGCCGGAACAGCGGCGGGCAGGCCAGGTACAGGTGCCCCTGATCAATCATCGGGCGCATCTGGGTGAAGAAGAAGGTCATCAACAGGCTGGCGATATGCGCGCCGTCCACATCGGCGTCGGTCATGATGATGACCTTGTCATAGCGCAGGTCATCGACGTTGAATTTGGTGCCCATGCCGACGCCCAGTGCCTGACACAGGTCGCTGATTTCGGCATTGGTGCCCAGCTTGGAACTGGCCGCGCCCAGCACGTTCAGGATCTTGCCCCGCAACGGCAGCAGCGCCTGGTTCTTGCGCTCGCGCGCCATCTTGGCCGAGCCGCCGGCGCTGTCGCCCTCGACGATGAACAGTTCGGTGCCTTCGCGGTTGGCACTAGAGCAATCGACCAGCTTGCCGGGCAGGCGCAGCTTTTTCGTGGCGGTCTTGCGCGCGGTTTCCTTTTCGGCCCGGCGGCGCAGGCGTTCCTCGGCCTTCAGCACCAGATAATCGAGGATCGCGCCGGCGGCCTTGGTATCGGCGGCCAGCCAGTTGTCGAAATGGTCGCGCACCGCGCCTTCAACCAGGCGGGCGGCCTCGGTCGTGGCCAGGCGATCCTTGGTCTGGCCGACGAATTCGGGCTCGCGGATGAAACACGATACCAGCGCGCAGCCGCCGGTGACCAGATCGTCGCGGGTGATCGACGCGGCCTTGCGGTTGTTCACCAGCTCGCCGTAAGCGCGGATGCCCTTCAGCACGGCGGCCCAGAACCCGGCCTCATGTGTGCCGCCCTCGGGGGTGGGGACGGTGTTGCAGTAGGACTGGATGAAGCCGTCGCGCGACGGCGTCCAGTTGATCGCCCATTCCACCGATCCGGGCTGATTGAACTTTTCCTGAAAGCTGACCTTGCCGGCAAAGGGCCGGTCGGAATAGGTGGCCGCCTTGCCCAGCGTTTCGGTCAGATAGTCGGCCAGCCCGCCGGGAAAGTGGAACGTGGCCTCGGTGGGGGTTTCGCCGTCGTCGATCGCCGATTTCCAGCGGATTTCCACGCCCGAGAACAGATAGGCCTTGGAGCGGACCATTTTCAGCAGCCGGGCGGGTTTGAATTTCAGCGTTCCGAAGATCTGCGCGTCGGGGTGGAACGTCACCGATGTGCCGCGCCGGTTGGGGGCCGCGCCGACCGCCTGCACCGGCCCTTGCGGGATGCCGCGCGAAAATTCCTGCGCGAACAGTTCGCGGTTGCGCGCCACCTCGACCCGGACATGATCGGACAGCGCGTTGACGACCGAAATGCCGACGCCGTGCAAGCCGCCCGAGGTCTCATAGGCCTTGCCGCCGAACTTGCCGCCCGCGTGCAGCGTACACAGGATCACCTCAAGCGCGGATTTGCCGGGGAATTTCGGGTGTGGATCAATCGGGATGCCGCGGCCGTTGTCGCGGATCGTGACTGAATGATCGGCGTGCAGCTCGACCTCGATCCGGTTGGCATGGCCGGCCACGGCCTCGTCCATCGAGTTGTCCAGCACCTCGGCCACCAGATGGTGCAGCGCGCGTTCGTCAGTGCCGCCGATATACATGCCGGGCCGCTTGCGCACGGGCTCCAGCCCCTCCAGCACCTCGATGGAGGAGGCGTCATACTGATCGGGAGAGGCCCCGGAGAGGAGGTCGTCGGCCATGTGTGCTGCTCGTGTTTTGATGCTTTGCTTGGGCACGTATTAGAGCAGGTTTGGCGCAGCGGGGGAAGTGGCGCAGATGCGCAATGTCTAGCCGTCCCGCGTCACCCTGGGGATCCCGATGATCGTGGTGTATTCGTCCGGCGCGTTCGTGGCCCAGAACAGCCCGCCCTGCGCGCGGATATGGCGGGCGGCCAGATCATAGGGCTGGTCGGGCGGGGCCGAAAGCGACTCGGTGAAACACCGTGCGCGCAGAATGGTCCGGCTGTCATGCGGGGGCTCCTTGCACGCGATGAACCAGACACCATCCTGGTTTCTGCCCGCTGTGCAGAACCGTGTATCAACCATCCCGCCATCCCGCAGTTCTGATGTTATGAAAACAAACCTTCGGGGTGAGGGACCCAAAAGTTACGTTACGTCAGTTCACAGTATTTTCCCGCATAGGCGGTGGTCAATGCCTGATTTTCGCCAATTCCGATACCTGAGCCGGGCATTTGACATCCATCAAAGCGGGAAGTTCATAAATCGGTTACATGACGCCTGCCAGTTCAAGGAGTCCCAGATGCCCGACACCCCGACCGCGCCGAACGGCGCCGCCGTGCCTGCCACCCCTGTGCAAAAAGCCCCCGGCCGTCCGAAAGCCGCGAAACCGACGCCGGCCACGATCGCCCATGCGTTCGAGTCGGGCGAATACCCCTATACCGAGAAACTGTCGCGCCGCGCCTATGAGGCCCAGAAGGCCAAGCTGCAGGCCGAATTGCTGAAGCTGCAGATCTGGGTGCAGGAGACCGAGCAGAAATTCGTTATCCTGTTCGAGGGGCGCGACGCGGCCGGCAAGGGCGGCACGATCAAGCGGTTCATGGAACATCTGAACCCGCGCCAGGCCCGCGTGGTGGCGTTGAACAAGCCGACATGGGAAGAAAAGGGCCAGTGGTTCTTTCAGCGCTATATCAGTGAACTGCCCACCGTGGGCGAAATGGTGTTCTACGACCGCTCGTGGTACAACCGCGCCGGGGTCGAGCGGGTGATGGGCTTTTGCTCGCCCAACGAATATCTGGAATTCATGCGCCAGACGCCCGATCTGGAAAAGATGCTCGTGCGCTCGGGGGTGCAGCTGTACAAATACTGGTTCTCGGTCACGCAGGAAGAACAGCGCGCGCGGTTCAAGGCGCGCGAGACCGACCCGCTGAAACGCTGGAAACTGTCGCCGATCGACAAGGCCAGCCTGGACAAGTGGGACGATTACACCGAAGCCAAGGAGGCGATGTTCTTTTACACCGACACCGCCGATGCGCCCTGGACCATCGTCAAGTCGAACGACAAGAAACGTGCCCGGCTGGAATGCATGCGCCATTTCCTCAGCTCGATCGACTATCCGGACAAGGACGCGCGGATCGCCCATGCGCCGGACCCGCTGATCGTGGGCCGGGCCGAGCATGTGATCCACAAGGCCGACCATATCCTGGGCAATTCGCTGCATCCCGATCAGCGCAGGCTGCGGGGCCACAACGGCCCGTGACCGGCGGCGCGCGGGGCCGGTTGCCCCGGCGTGGCGCGGGTCTATCTTTCCCCATGTCATGGTCGCGCGCGAGGGGGTGCTGCAATGTGGAATGAACGGTTTGCGGGGCAGGGCTATGTCTTTGGCACCGAACCGGCGGCGTTTTTGCGCCGGGCCGGGCCGTGGCTGGTGCCGGGTCAGACCGCGCTTTCGGTCGCGGATGGCGAGGGGCGCAATTCGGTCTGGCTGGCGCAGCAGGGGTTGCGCGTGACGGCGATGGACGGCGCGCCCAACGCGGTGGCCAAGGCGCGCGCGCTGGCCGCCGCCCGGGATGTGTCGGTCGATTTCCAGGTGGGCGACATCGCCGAATGGGACTGGGGCGCCGTGCAATATGACGTGGTGGTGGCGGTGTTCATCCAGTTCGCGGGCCCTGCGCTGCGCGACCGCATCTTCGCCGGGCTGGACCGGGCGCTGAAGCCAGGCGGCCTGCTGCTGCTGCATGGCTATGCCCCGCGCCAGGTCGGTTATGGCACCGGCGGGCCACCCATGGTCGAGAACATGTATACCACGGATCTGCTGGCGGCGCGGTTCGCGGGTTACGACATTCACCGGCTGGCCGATTACGATGCCGAACTGGCCGAGGGCACGGCGCATTCCGGCACTTCGGCGCTGATCGATCTGATTGCGACGAAAGCGCCCTAGCCGCGCGAAGGGGCGGGCGGTATCCTGGGCATGGTTTTCGGGGATCCCTGCCATGCGCCGCCTGTTGTTTGCCGTTTTGTGCTGTCTTGCCCTGCCGGGGGGCGCGGGCGCGCATCCGCATGTCTTCATCGATGCGGGGCTGACGCTGATCTTCGACCGCGACGGCAGGCTGGCCGCGGTGCGGGTGGCCTGGGTCTATGACGAGCTGTTTTCGCTGCTGATCCTGCAGGATATGGAACTGGACGGCGATTATGACGGCGTCCTGACCGACGAAGAACTGGCCAGGCTGCGTGGGTTCGACATGGACTGGACCGAAGGTTATGCCGGCGATCTGTTCGTGCTGGCGGACGGGCGCGAACAGCGTCTGAGCGGGCCGCTGGACCCGGATGTGGCGTTCCGGGACGGGCGGATCATCACGACCCATCTGCGGGCCCTGGAACCGCGGCTGGAGGTTGGCACGGGTCCGGTGATCTTTCAGGTGTACGACCCCGGGTTCTATACCGCCTACGAGATCAGCCTGCCGCCCCGGGTCGAGGGGCGCGCGGGCTGTGCCGCGCAGGTCTTTGCCCCCGATCTGGACGCGGCCTATCAGGCGCTTGAGGATGCGCTGGCCGAACTGGGGCCCACCGACGACGCCGAAGAGATGGGCTATCCGGCGGTGGGTGCGAATTTCGCTGAAGAGGTCCGGCTGACATGCGCCCCGTCCTTCTGATCGCGCCCGCGCTGGCGGTGGCGGCGCTGGCCGCGTTCTGGGGGCTTGGCGGCTTCGACGATCTGACGCGCTGGGCGGGCCAGGGGCAGCGCGAGTTTCAAAACGCCATGGCCCGCAGTCTGCGCGCGCTGCGCGGCGGCCAGCCCGGCGCCTGGGCCGCGCTGATGGGGATCGCCTTTGCCTATGGGTTTTTCCACGCGGCGGGGCCGGGGCACGGCAAGGTGCTGATCGGCGGCTATGGGGTCGGGCGGCAGGTGGGGATGGTGCGGCTGGCGGCAATCGCGCTGGCCGCGTCGCTGGCGCAGGCCACCAGCGCGGTGGCGCTGGTCTATGCCGGGGTGCTGTTGTTCGACTGGACCCGCGAACAGATGGTCGGGGTGACCGAACAGGTGATGGCGCCGCTGAGCTATGGCGCGATCGGGTTGATCGGGCTGTGGCTGTTGTGGCGCGGCGGGCGGCGTCTGTGGCGGCAGGGGCGCGGGGCCGCGCATCACGACGGCCACGATCACGGGGCCGATTGCGGCTGTGGCCATGCCCACGGCCCCACGCCCGCGCAGGTGGCGCAGTTGCACGGGCTGCGCGACGCGGCGCTGCTGATCGGCGGGATCGCGCTGCGGCCCTGCACCGGGGCGCTGTTCCTGCTGATCCTGACCTGGCGGATGGGGATCGGCGGTGCGGGCGTTGCCGGGGCCTATGCGATGGGGCTGGGCACCGCGTCGGTCACGGTGCTGGTGGCGGTGCTGGCGGTGGGGTTGCGCGGCGGCACCCTGGCCGCCCTGACCGAGACCCGCGCCCTGCGCTATATGGTGCCGGCGCTGGAACTGGCGGCCGGCGGGCTGGTCGCGCTGGTGGCCTGGGAGCTTCTGCGCACGGCGCTGTGATCGGGCTGGACGCGGCGGCATGGCTGGCCTAAGGCGGAAGGCATGACACCCACCCCGCAGACATATGCCCAACATGCCCGCGCCACGCTGGCGCTTGGCCTGCCGCTGATCGGCAGCCATCTGGCGCAGTTCGCCATTTCGCTGACCGACGCGATCATGCTGGGCTGGTACGATGTCGAGGCGCTGGCGGGCGAGGTTCTGGGCAGTACGCTGTTTTTCGTCCTGTTCATCATGGGGTCGGGCTTTGCCTTTGCGGTGATGCCGATGGTCGCCACCGCCGCCGCGTCGGGCGAGGACCGGCAGGTGCGGCGCGTCACCCGGATGGGGATATGGATTTCCACCGCTTTTGCCCTGCTGACGCTGCCGGTCTTTCTGTTCGCCGGGCCGATCCTGCGGGCGGCGGGGCAGGCACCGGGCGTGTCGGATCTGGCGGCGCAATATCTGGCGATCAGCGGCTGGGCGATCCTGCCCGCGCTGCTGGTGATGGTGCTGAAAAGCTATCTGGCGGCGCTTGAACGCACCCGCGTCGTGCTGTGGGTCACGCTGGGCGCCGTGGCGGTGAACGCGGTGGTGAATTACGCGCTGATCTTCGGCAACTGGGGCGCGCCCGAACTGGGCATCCGGGGGGCGGCCATTGCCTCGGTCGCGGTGCATATGGCGATGGGTCTGGGGCTGATCGGTTATGCGATCCGCGCGACGCCGGAACATGCGCTGTTCCAGCGGTTCTGGCGCCCGGACTGGGAGGCGTTCGGCGCGGTGTTCCGGCTGGGCTGGCCGATCGGGCTGACCAGTCTGGCCGAGGTCGGGCTGTTCGCGGCCTCGTCGGTGATGATGGGCTGGCTGGGTGTGTTGCAACTGGCCGCGCACGGGATCGCGCTTCAGATCGCGTCGGTGGTGTTCATGGTCCATCTGGGCCTGTCGGGCGCGGGTACGATCCGTGCCGGGGGGGCCTATGGCAGAAAGGATGCCGAAGGGCTGCGGCGCGGGGCGGTGGTGGTGATCGCGCTGTCGCTGGCGGTGGCCGTGGCGACGGTGGCGGTGCTTCTGGCCTTCCCCGAGCCGCTGTTGGGGCTGTTTCTGGACCCGGCCGCGCCGGACCGGTCGGCGGTCATCGCCATTGGTACCGGGCTGCTGGCGGCGGCGGCGCTGTTTCAGATGGCCGACGCGGCGCAGGTGACGGTGCTGGGCGTGCTGCGCGGGGTGCAGGATACGCGGGTGCCGATGGTGATCGCGGCGGTCAGCTATTGGCTGGTGGGGATGCCGGTGGGCTATGCGCTGGGTTTTTACCTGAACTGGGGCGGGGTCGGCATCTGGCTGGGCCTGGCCAGCGGCCTGGCGCTGGCGGCGGTGCTGATGATGGCGCGGTTCTGGGGCTTTGCGGTCAAGCGCGTGGGCTAACCCTGCGCGTCCTTGTCGGATTTCATGATCCGGTCGGCCTTCTTGCGCACCAGCACCGTGCGCAGGTCGTGCATCGCCAGCAGCAGCACATCGGTGATTTCTTCAAGCTGTGCGTCGGTTGCCTTGGACTGCGCCCATTGCGCGGTCAGGTTCAGGTGATCCACGGCGCGCAGGATGTCGTCCACGTCGCGTTCGGCCAGCAGGGCGCGGCGATCCTTGAGCCAGGTCAGGATGGTTTCCATGTCGGCGGGCGTCAGCTTGCGCCCGCCATGCGGCTTGATCTCGCCGTTCTTGACGTTCACCACCGCGATCTGGTCCATGTCGATGCGGCGCTGGCGGTTCTCGGTATCGAGCCGGAACACCAGCGCCCCGTTTTCGCGGACGCGGAAGAAATATTCGGGCAGATCGCCGGCCATGCGGACCCCTCAGGTCAGAGAGGCGCAGAAGTCCTGAATGCGCGTGCAGGCCTCTTTCAGCGCCTCGTCCGAGGTGGCATAGCTGACCCGGAAATTCGGCGACAGGCCGAAGGCCGCGCCGAACACGACGGCCACGCCCTTCTCCTCCAGCAGGGCGGTGGCGAAGACCGCGTCATCGGTGATCTTCACGCCTGCGGGCGAGGTCTTGCCGATACAGCCCGCAATCGACGGATAGACATAGAACGCGCCTTCGGGAACCGGGCAGGTGATGCCGTCGGCCGCGTTCAGCATGGCCACCACCATGTCGCGGCGGCGCACGAAGGTCTTGTTGTTCGCGGCGATGAAATCCTGCGGCCCGTTCAGCGCCTCGACCGCGGCCCACTGGCTGATCGAGCAGGGGTTGGAGGTGCTTTGCGACTGGATCTTGCGCATCGCGCCGATCAGTTCGACCGGACCCGCGGCATAGCCGATCCGCCAGCCGGTCATCGCATAGGCCTTGGACACGCCGTTGCAGGTCAGCGTGCGGTCGTAAAGGCCCGGCTCGACCTCGGCGGGGGTGCAGAACTTGAAATCGTCGAACACCAGATGCTCGTACATGTCGTCGGTCATGATCCAGACATGCGGATGGCGCATCAGCACATCGGTCAGGCCCTTCAATTCATCCCAGGTATAGCCCGCGCCGGTCGGGTTCGACGGCGAGTTGAAGATGAACCACTTGGTCTTGGGCGTGATCGCGGCCTCAAGCTGCTCGGGGGTGATCTTGAAATTGGTTTCCAGGCTGGCCTCGACCGCCACCGGCTCGCCGCCGGCCAGCAGCACCATGTCGGGATAGCTGACCCAATAGGGCGCAGGGATCAGCACCTCGTCGCCGGGGTTCAGCGTGGCCACCAGCGCGTTATAAAGGATCTGCTTGCCGCCGGTCCCGACAGAAACCTGCGCCGGGGTATAGTCCAGCCCGTTGTCGCGTTTGAACTTGGCGCAGATCGCCTCTTTCAGTTCGGGGATGCCGTCCACGGCGGTGTATTTCGTCTTGCCCGCGTCGATGGCGGCCTTGGCGGCCTCTTTGATATTGTCCGGCGTGTCGAAATCCGGTTCGCCCGCGCCCAGCCCGATCACGTCTTTCCCGGCGGCCTTCAACTCGCGCGCCTTGTTGGTCACCGCGATGGTGGGCGAGGGTTTCACACGGGCGAGGGTTTCGGAAAGAAAGGACATCGGACGCCTCCTGTTTGAAAACGGCATGTATCTCTCATAGGGTGCGTGCGAAAGCCGTTCAAGCAGGTTCGGCGGAAAGGCAGGGCAATGACACCTGAAACACCCGATGACGCGGACTGGTATTCCGAGCAGACCGCCACGTTCGGCGACAGGATGGTCGGTGCGCGCGAGGCGCTGGGCTGGAGCCAGGCCGAATTGGCCAAGCGGCTGGGCGTCAAGCTCAAGACCGTGCGCGCCTGGGAGGAAGACCTGAATGAGCCGCGCGCCAACAAGCTGCAGATGTTGGCGGGGGTTCTGAACGTCTCGATCATGTGGCTGCTGACGGGCGAGGGCGACGGGCTGGACGCCCCCGGCGGCGCGCTGCCGCTGGCCGCCGATGTCAGCGCGATGCTGGCGGAAATCCGTCAGGTGAAGACCGAAATGGGCCAGATGGCCGATCGCCTGGGGGTGCTGGAAAAGCGTCTGCGGGCCACGCTGAAGGAAGGCGCATGATGACCGAAACGACCGAGACCCGCCTGAAGCGCATGAAGATGCGCGCCTGGCATCGTGGCACCAAGGAGATGGACATCATCCTGGGCAACTATGCCGACGCGATGCTGGCGGGGATGAGCCCGACCGAACTGGACGCGCTTGACGCGCTGATGGAGGAAAACGATCAGGACCTGTATCAGTGGGTCACCGGCCAGAGTCCCACGCCGGATGCGTTTTCCGGGCTGGTCGACCGTATCGCCGCCCATGCCGGGGCGCGCTGAGCTGCGTCAAGGAAACAGCACCGGATACAGCGACGCGACCAGCAGCAGGGCCATGGTGACGTTGAACAGCCGCAACCGCAGCGGCCCGGTCAGAAACCGGCGCATCTGCTGGCCCAGAATGGTCCATGTGCTGACCGAGGGCAGGTTGATCAGCCCGAAGGTCAGCGCCACCAGCGTGACCGCGCGCAGATCCTGCGCCGGCGCATAAACGCTGATCGCGGTCAAGGCCATGGCCCAGGCTTTCGGGTTGACCCACTGAAACAGCGCGGCCTGCAGGAAGGTGAAGGGGCGGCCGGTGGTGCGGGCCGCCTCGGGCGCGCCCGCATTCGCGATCTTCCAGGCCAGATACAAAAGATAGGCCACGCTGAAAATCCTGAGCAGCGTGTAGCTGACCGGCACCGCATCGAAAATCTGCGCCAGCCCGATGCCGACCAGAACCACCATGACGGTGAACCCGATCGCGATGCCCAGCATATGCGGAATCGAACGGCGGAAGCCGAAATTCGCCCCCGAGGCCATCAGCATCAGGTTGTTCGGCCCCGGCGTGATCGACGAGACGAAGGCGAAGGCCGCAAGGGCGGTGATCAGGTCATATGTCATTGTGCAATTATCTGCGAAGGATTGCGAAATTTAATTGCAATATGGTGGATCTTGAAACTATTTTCACAATTAATGACGGATATTGACCGGATTAATCAAAGCATATTGCGTGAACTCACGCGTGACGGCCGCATCAGCAATGTCGAGCTGGCCGACCGCGTCGGCCTGTCCGCCTCTGCCTGTCTGCGCCGGGTGCAGGAGCTGGAACGCAGCGGCGTGATCCGGGGCTATCGCGCGGTTCTGGACCCATCCGCGCTGGGCGGCGGCTTCACCGCTTATATCACGGTCGGCCTGTCCGAGCATTCCAAGGCGTCGCAAGAGGCGTTCGAGCGCGCCATCGCGCGGGCGCCCGAGGTGCGCGAATGCCATAACGTGACCGGCGCCATCGAATATATCCTGCGCGTCGAGGTGCCCGATCTGGCGGCCTACAAGGTGTTTCACACCGATGTTCTGGGCACGCTGCCGCAGGTCAACGCGATCACCTCCTATGTGGTGATGGGCTCGCCCAAGGATACCCGCGCCTGACCTTCGGCGCATTTTTTCCCGCATTAACCGAATATTGGAGACTCACCGCCTATCCCTGTCCCCATCGAATGACGGACGGAGTACAGCATGAGCATCCAGGCCCCCCTGACGGCGCCCCTGCGGCAAGGTTTCATCACCGGCTATATGGAGGCGCTGGCCTTGGTGGAACGGCTGCACCGTCTGCTGCTGGATGTCATCAAGGACGAATTCGAGCGCGTCGGAATGCTGGAGATCAACCCGGTGCAGGCGCTGCTGCTGTTCAACGTCGGCGATAACGAGGTGACGGCGGGCGAGTTGAAAAGCCGCGGCTATTATCAGGGCTCGAATGTGTCCTACAACCTCAAGAAACTGGTCGAGCTGGGCTATATGCATCACCAGCGATGCGAAATCGACCGCCGCTCGGTCCGGGTGCGGCTGACCGCCCGGGGGCGCGAGGTGCGCGATGTGGTGGCCGATCTGTTCACCCGCCATGCCGAAGGGCTGGAAACCAAGGGCGTGATCGGGCACGCGGGGCTGGAGGATATCACCACCTCGCTGCGCCGGATGGAGCGGTACTGGTCGGACCAGATCCGCTATATCTATTGAGGGGCCAGCCGGGCGACATTCAGCCCCGACAACTCGCGCAGCAGCTTGCGGGTCATGGCGGCCTGATAATCCTCGAACCCCAGCGCCACCTCGACAAAGGCGCCGGGGCCGCGGATCACCTCGGCCCGGAAATAGGCGGTCAGGGCGGCGGCTTCGTCCTGACCGGCGCTGCCGACGACCAGCGCGTTGATGGTGATGTCGGCAAAGCGTGGATCGTCGCCCACATCGCGGGGGCGGGGGCCTTCGTTCGATTCGCCGTCTCCCGAGATGTCCAGCGTCCGGGTCCAGCAGCCGGGCATCCCGGCCAGCAGCGCGCCGCCCTGCATCATTGCCGCCCCAAGCGCGGTTTCCGGGCTTTGCAACCGGCGTTCGACCTGGCGCAACGCGCGGGCCGCATCGGCCAGGGCGCGGGTGCTGTCGATTCGTGTCCAGGGCAGAATCTGGCGCTGATCGCGCGCGCCGCTCCATTCATAGACCGACAGCGCGGCGGGGGCCTGTGGCATCTGCAGCAGGGCCGCGCTGACCTCGGGCGACAGCAGCGCGGCGGCCAGCCCGTCCAGTTGCAGTTGGTATTCGCGTGCATCGACCGAGCCCGATACATCCAGCCCGATCGCCAGCGCCTGACGGCAGGCGGGATCGGCCAGCGCCGGGTCCGGCGCCAGCAAGGCCAGCATCAGGGCAAAGCGGGTGCCGCGCATGGGTCAGCCGCCACCGGGCGCGGCGCGCCCGACGATACGCGAACCGACCTCACGTTCCAGCTTGCGCCGCATGGCCCGTTCGAAATCCTGAAAATCCACGGCGGTCTCGACAAAGGCGCCGGGGCCGCGGATCACATGGTTGCGATAGAATGCGATCAGCTCCGCATCGTTTTGCGCCGCGCCACCCACCGCCAGCCCGTTCACAGTGACCCCGCCCAGCGGAAAGTTCCGATAGGCCAGCGCCGGGCCGAACCCGTCATTGTTCACGCCGTCGCCCGAGATGTCGATTGTGCGGAACAGACAGTCGGGCGCCGCGCGAAACAGCGTCGCAGCATGGCCCAGAGCATAGCCCATCGCGGTGGGGAAATCGGTGTCGCTGCGCCGGCTGTCGCGAATGGCGCGCGCGGCGCCAAGGACGGCGTCCGGTCCCGACAACAGCGTCCAGCCCAGCACCGTTTGCTGCTGCTGGCGTCCGCTCCACTGATAAACCGCCAGCGCCACGGGTGCCTCGGGCGTGGCCAGCAATGCGGCCTGCACCTCGGGCGACAGCAGGGCGGCGGCCAGCCCGTCGCGCTGCAGCCGGTCCTCGGCATCGTCCACCGACGACGAAATATCAAGCGCCAGAAGCAGCGCCAGCCGGCAACCGGCCTGCGCCGGCCCCGCGACCAGCGCCGCCAGAAGCGCCAGCACCCTTACCAATGGCCCGTGTTTTCCATGCTGACCCAGGGCTCGGCCGGGGCCAGCGCATCGCCGGCCTGCAACAGTTCGACCGAGATATTGTCGGGGCTGCGCACGAACGCCATGTGCCCGTCGCGTGGCGGGCGGTTGATCGTCACGCCATTGTCCATCAGGTGCTGGCACATGGCGTAGATATCCGCGACCTCATAGGCCAGATGGCCGAAATGCCGGCTGTCCGAGGGCAGCCCGTCATCGCCGTCCCAGTTCCAGGTCAGTTCGACCGGGCATTCCTCCTGCCCCGGGGGTGCCATGAAGATCAGCGAAAACCGCCCGGCCTCGCTGTCAATCCGGCGGGTCTGTTCGAGGCCCAGAAGGCTGTAGAAGGCCATGGATTTCTCCAGGTCCTTTACCCGGACCATGGTGTGAAGATATTTGATCTGCATGGTGAGTCTCCTGTCGGTTCGGGGCATAACCTAGCACATCCGGACCACGGGGCGAGGGGCGCAGGCATTTCCATGCGTCCCACCCGATATCGCGGTTCCGTGAGGGGCGCCCCATAGATATAGTGGGTCGCGACTCATACCGGACCAAGAAGGATCAAACCCATGCCGCTGAGCCCCGAGCAACAGGCCGAGATCGACGCGCTGCGCGCCGCCCCCAAACCCACCCTGCGGGCGGTGTCCGAAGGGATGGAGGCGCATCTTTACAAGGCGATCCCGGTGCTGGACCACGGGTTCGTGCGGGTGATTGACTATATGGGGGACGACGCGGCGATCTGTCAGGCGGCGCGCGTGTCCTATGGCAAGGGCACCAAATCGGTCACCAATGACGAAGGCCTGATCCGCTATCTGATGCGCCACTGGCATTCGACCCCGTTCGAGATGTGCGAGATCAAGCTGCATGTCAAACTGCCGGTCTTTGTGGCGCGTCAGTGGATCCGGCATCGCACCGCCAACGTCAACGAATACTCGGCCCGTTATTCGATCCTCGACCGTGAATTCTATATCCCCGAGGCGGGCGCGCTGGCCGCGCAGTCCACCGTCAACAACCAGGGTCGCGGCGCGGTGCTGGAAGGGGCCGAAGCCGCGCGGGTGCTGGAGATCCTGAAATCCGACTGCAACCGCGCCTATGACCATTACGAGGCGATGATTTCGCAGGACGATCAACAGGGTCTTGCGCGTGAACTGGCCCGGATGAACCTGCCCGCCAACATTTATACCCAATGGTACTGGAAGGTGGATTTGCATAACCTGTTTCACTTCTTGCGGCTGCGCGCCGACGCGCATGCGCAATATGAAATCCGGGTCTATGCCGATGCGATCTGCAATGTGGTGGCCGATTGGGTGCCGGCGGCGTTTGCCGCGTTCGAGGATTACCGGATGGGCGGCGTCACCCTGTCGGCCAAGGCGATCGACTGCCTGCGCCGGATGCTGAAGGGCGAAGAGGTGACGCAGGAAAATTCCGGCATGAGCA
Source organism: Actibacterium sp. D185-2 (assembly GCF_054954595.1). Taxonomy (NCBI): domain Bacteria; kingdom Pseudomonadati; phylum Pseudomonadota; class Alphaproteobacteria; order Rhodobacterales; family Roseobacteraceae; genus Actibacterium; species Actibacterium sp. D185-2. Next base: position 134,117 of record NZ_JBPWNX010000007.1, on the reverse strand, counting down.
AGGGCGAATGGCGGGAGTTTGAGGGGGTTTTGGAGTAAGGTTAAGTGGACACCTGAGCAAAGCGTAGGCCGCACGCCCCATGCCCGACCTCTCTCGTTTCCACATCGCCCAATCGGGTACCTACGCCACGGCCCTGACGGAACTGAAACAGGGTCGCAAGCTGAGCCACTGGATGTGGTTCATCTTTCCCCAGCTTACCGCGCTGGGCCGTTCGGCCACCGCCAAACGCTTTGGCATCGATGATCTGGATGCGGCCCGCGCCTATCTGGCCGATCCGGTTCTGGGCCCCCGTCTGATCGGCGCGGCCCAGGCGATGCTGTCCCATCCGGACCGGCAGGCCGAGGCGATGCTGGGGCATATTGACGCGCTCAAGCTGCGGTCCTGCGCCACGCTGTTTCGCGCGGCCGGCGGCGGGCCGGAATTTCAGGCGATTCTTGACACGTTTTACAGTGGAAACCCCTGTCCGCTGACCCTGACCGCACTGGGCAACGCCTAAGGCGCAGAGCCCTTCGACTTTCCCCGAAACACTCTGTTTCCAACGAACTCGCTTTGACTCCCGCCTGCAGTGCGTTAACGATTGCGGCAACAATAAGGCAATTTATGTCCAGAATAAGGCATTTCGAGCGGTGCAACATTTTGATTGGGGATCACATGTTTACCACTCGACACACCGCCATTGCGGCGGCGCTTTTTACGCTCTCTGCCACAGCTAGCCTGGCCTGGACGGATACCGCCCCGGCCAATCCGAATTCCATCCCGCCGCGGCCCGTCGCCGGCGCGCATTACTGCCCACCCTCGACCACGCCGATGACTTCGGGTCATGATGTCTATTGCGGCGGCACCGTCACCGGCCGCTTTGTTCAGGTAAGCAGCCTTGCCGATGTGCCCCCGGGGGCCAGCCGGGTGTTCGTGATCGGGCGCCATGTGGGCGCGGGCTATCAGGAATTCGACTGGTAAGCCGCCACAGACACGAAAGGGTTATCCACAGGGCTTCATAAATCTGTTACACTCCGTTCCGAGCCAATAACAACAGGGACCGAGTGTAACGTGACCTTCCCGCGCCTTGCCGTCGCCTTGGCGGTGTTCGCCCTTCCGGCCGATGCGGCCTCTCCCATCGCCGAAATCATCTGTGCCCCGCGTGACGAGATGGCACAGCGATTGTCGGGGCAGTATGGCCATGTCCGAAACGGCATTGGCATGCGCGGCCCCGAAAGCATGGTCGAGGTCTGGACCTCGGAGCGCTCGGGCGACTGGACGCTGCTTATGACCTATGCCGACGGCAAAAGCTGTATCGTCGCCATGGGTGAAAACTGGGCGGATCTGCGCCCTGTCCACGATCCGGCGTGACCCTTCAGCCGGGTAAGCGCGGCGAGGGCGCCCTGATGCGGGCAACAGGGCGGCCGGTGATGCATCTGGTGAAACGCAGCAGTGTTTGACGGTGATCAAGGAATGTCTTCCGGGTTCGGCCTATCCTTCATTTCATCTGCCGGGCGTGTTCAGGTCATTCTTGACCGGGGTCATGTCGGGATCGGGTAACGAAGGATAAGTCACTGGGCTGCGGTCCAGAACATCGGGAGATGAAAATGAAGACGCATATGAAAGCTGCCATCGGCCTTGGGCTTATTGCACTGTTGGGGGCCTGTGCCGACAGCACGGCGCCGGGGCCGATCTATGCTGAACCCGTTTTCGACAAATACGGCAATCCGTCCTGCCGGCCGCCGGATATGCCGATCGGGGGCGTTTATACCGCTGATCTGGCGCTATGCGAGGTGATTGGCGGGCAAATGGTGACGGCTGCGGGCCTGCCCGTTGACAGCGATGGTGTCGCATCCAGCCCTGTTGGAACGGCCACGCCGACCGAGCCTGTGGTTCCGGACGAGCCCGTGGTCCCGGATGAGCCGGGCAATAACCAGAACCGCAACAACAATCAAAACCAGAACAACAACCAGAACGGTTGATCGGTTGGGCCCCGCGCGGTGATCGTCCGCGCGGGGCGGCCATGTCTGGCATTGAAACGTAAAACGGCCAACCGATCCCTGCGGCTGGCCGTTCAATATTCAAAAAGCGGCCCTGCCGGTGCGGTTCAGATCGCCCGCAGATCGCCGGCGGACTGGCGTCCGTCGCGGCCTTCGATCATCTCATAGGCAATCTTCTGGTTGTCGGCGAGGCCGGTCATGCCGGCGCGCTCGACCGCAGAGATATGCACGAATACGTCCTTGCCGCCATCATCGGGTGCAATGAAGCCAAAGCCTTTGGTCGTGTTGAACCATTTTACGGTGCCGGTGGGCATTGCCGTCTCTCCTTCGTTTAAAGGCCCGTCCGCGGTATTGCTCGGGCAGGTCACAGCCAGGGTCTTCCAAGTCTTCCGGCTGCCCCTGAAGGAGGAGCGGTCGTCATAGAAACTCTGTCGTCACACCAAAATGATGGGGGGCGAATCGGGTCAAAATCAAGGGTGAAGTCTCGTCACTGCCGACACAGGCGCTATACTGCGCGCAAAATGGAGGCATCATGCACCTTTATGGGCTGAAAAACTGCGATACGTGTCGCAAGGCGCTGAAAGCATTGGCATCTGCCGGTCACACGGTCCGCTTTACCGATGTGCGCGCCGACGGATTGACGCAGGCAGATCTGCAGCGGTTTCTTGCCGAGTTCGGCGCGGATCTGGTGAATCGGCGCTCGACCACCTGGCGCAGGCTGTCCGAAGACGAACGCGCCGCCGATCCCTTGGCGCTGTTGGCGGCGCATCCGGCGCTGATGAAACGCCCGGTGATCGAGGCCGACGGCGCGCTTTGGCTGGGGTGGGACAAGGATGTTCAGGCCGCCCTTCTTGGATAGGGGGGCATCGCCCCCCATCGGATTTCGGCAGGCAAGGAGCGGTTTCATGCGCGATACCGCCCCGCTGGCACGTCAACCCGACGCGGTCTGAGTGCGCAGCACCCGGTCCAATGACAGCGGCCCCGCGCCTTTCAGCACCAGCAGGATCAGGGTCGCGACCCAGAACAGTCGCTGGTCCAGGATCACGCCGTCGGGTGCGCCGTCGAACCAGGCGCCCAGCGTGCCGGGTTGTGCGATGGCGCCGTGGCCGAAAAGATCGGTCAGCGTCTGCAGCACGATGAACCCGATCATCCCCAGCGCGGCCAATCGGGTCGCCAGGCCCAGAACGATCAGCAGCGGCAGCAGGAATTCGGCCCAGGTTCCGGCCACGACCACCAGCCGGTGCAGAAGGCCAAGCTGGCTGACATCATAGCCCACGGCCGCCATCGTTTTCGGAAAGATCTGGGCATAGGCGCCCAGCGACGGGGTGACGATGCCGCCGATGCCGTTGCCCAGTTTGGTCAGGGCCGAGTTCCAGAAATAAAACAGCAGTGTCGCAGCAAAAGTGAAACGTGCCAGCGTTGGAAGCAGCCAGTCAGACAGCCGGGCGTCAACAGATTCAAAAAATGAATCATGTATGTTAATCAAATGGTTCATGCCAATACCTCATGTTTTATATCAATAAGTCCGCCGTTCTGAATGAGCAGGCCCAATACGTCCGTCAGGTTGAAAACCGTAAACTCTGTCTCGGCCAGAACGATCGCCGCACCCAGCGGTTTTCCGGCCTGCAACGCCCGAATGAAGGCCCCGCCGCCCGGGGGCAGACAGGTGACCGTGGGGTCGAAGCCGGGGCGGGCGATCAGTGCATCCTCGGCCCGCATCTGCGGCTTCGGTGCCTCGGCGCCCTGATGTGCCAGCCAGATCCCCGCAACCGGATAGGGCGACCGGATCAGTCGCAGCGCCGGGGCCAGCACCAGCCGCGCCTGCATCAGCCGTTCGGGCGGCAGACCGGTCAGCGCCTCGGGCGCAAGCGGGGTGGCGTCGGCGGCGTGGTAACTTTCGCGCAAGGCCAGTTCCAGCCGGGCGATATCGGGCAGATAGGGCAGGTGGCGCGCCGGCGCAAAGCGGCCCAGGAACGCGGGCATCGCCGCGCCATAGAACATCATCAGCGGGGTTTCAGGCGGATGGGCGCGCAGAAAGACGCCCGCCATGGCGCGGAAGAAATCGTCGCCCACCAGGGCCCGCAGCACCGGAAAGGCGGCTTCCAGCGCGTCGCTCAGACCCACGGCCACATTGTTGCGGTAAACGGCAAAGCGCTTGCCCGCCGGGGCGCCGTCGGGGCCGATCAGCCCGCGCGGCACAGCGGCGGCGGGGTCCAGCAGCGCGGAGGCAAAATCGATCTGGCCGGTCATGCGAACACCCGATCCAGCACGGTGGCGGCGCGTGCGGCCTCGGCGGCCAGAACGGGCCAGTCGGGCACGTCGGTGTCCCATTCGATCAAGGTGGGGCGCGGTCCGGCCTTGCCGATGGTATAGGCGTAAAGCGCCCAGACCGGATCGACCACCGCCGCGCCGTGGCTGTCGATCAGCAGCGGCGCGCCGTGATCGTCGGCATCGGTATCATGACCGCCCAGATGGATTTCGCCCACCGCATCCAGCGGGAAGGCGTCGATATAGGCTTGCGGGTCGGTCTGTTGATTGGTGGCGGATATGAAGACGTTGTTGACATCCAGCAGCAGGCCGCAGCCGGTGCGTCGCGCGATTTCGGTCAGAAATGCGGTCTCGTCCATCTCGGTTTCCGCGAAGGCAAGATAGCTGGAGGGGTTTTCCAGCAGCATTCGGCGGCCCAGCACCGTCTGGACCTGATCGATATGGTCGCAGACGCGGGCCAGCGTGGCGGCGGTATAGGGCAGCGGCAGAAGATCGTTCAGGAAGTGGCTGTGATGGGTGGACCAGGCCAGATGCTCGGAAAAACTGGCCGGTTGCAGCCAGGTCAGCAGGTGGTTCAGCCGGGCCAGATGATCGGTATCCAGCGGTGCCTCGCCGCCGATCGACAGACCCACGCCATGCACCGAAATCGCGAACCGTTCGGCTAGGTTGCGCAGCTGCGCCAGCGGGCGGCCACCATTGCCCATGTAATTTTCGGCGTGGATTTCGAACCAGTCCACCGGGCCGGAATCGGCGGTGATGGCGGCGAAATGCTGCGGCTTGTAGCCCACACCGGGGCGGTCGGGCAGGTGGTCGAAGTGGCGGGCGGCGGTATCAAACATCCGAGGTTTCCTTTGGTGGGGAATACCCCCGGCGCGGGGCCGGGGGTAAAGGGGCGGGGGCCCTTATGCGGGCAGGTCACGCTCCAGCGCGGTCAGCGAGCCCATGCGGCCTTCGGGCAGCTCCATGGTTGCGCAGGTGCCGGCGGGGACCAGCTTCCAGGCGTTGCCCTGATAGTCGACGCTTGCGGTGCCCGCACAGGTGGTGCCGGGGCCGGCGGCGCAATCGTTATGACCGGCCAGGGCCACACCGAAGCATTTTTCCATTTCCTGAGCTTGGGCCGGGGCGGTGTAGGCGGTCAGTGCGGCGGCAACGGCACCGGCAACGGCCAGCGTTTTGACGTGATAAGACATGGTATCTTCCCTTGTTCGGTTTTTCCAATGCGTCGCGGGATGCGACAGGGACAGAGCTAGGGCGGATGGCCGATCAACTGCTACTCACATGGGTGTGTTGCACGCGGGCGTTATGGATTGAAACAATTGAAAAATCGGAATGTGAACCGGGCTGAAAAACGCAAAAAGCGCCGGAAAACCGGCGCTTTTCATGGGAACTGAACGGGCGTTCAGATCAGGTCGGGCGGGGTGGCTTCGCGTACCAGTTCGGCCACGATTTCGTCCAATGTTACAACCTTGGTCTGCTTCTCGCCCAGCCGCCGCAGGGTGACCGCGCGGGTTTCGACCTCTTTCATGCCCACGGCCAGGATCACCGGCACCTTGCCGACCGAATGTTCGCGCACCTTGTAGTTGATTTTTTCGTTGCGGGTGTCGGCTTCGGCGTGGACGCCGACGGCCTTCAGCGCGGCCACGACCTCGTGCACGAAGTCATCCGCATCCGACACGATAGAGGCCACGACCACCTGACGCGGCGCCAGCCAGAACGGCAGCTTGCCGGCGTGTTCCTCGATCAGGATGCCGATGAACCGCTCGAAGCTGCCCAGCGTGGCGCGGTGCAGCATCACCGGGCGGTGCTTGGCGCCATCGGCGCCGATGTAATGCGCGTCCAGCCGTTCGGGGAGCACGAAATCCACCTGATGGGTGCCGCATTGCCAGTCGCGCCCGATCGCGTCGGTCAGCACAAATTCCAGCTTGGGGCCATAGAAGGCGCCCTCGCCGGGGTTCAGTTCGGGCTCGATCCCGGCGGCACGGGTGGCGTGCAGCAGCGCGGCCTCGGCCCGGTCCCAGACTTCGTCCGACCCGGCGCGCATGTCGGGCCGGTCCGAGAATTTGACCTTGAACGTGTCAAAACCCAGATCGCGATAGATCCCGGACAGGAACGCGATGAATTCCTTGGTCTCGCTTTCGATCTGATCCTCGGTGCAGAAGATATGCGCATCGTCCTGGGTGAACCCGCGCACCCGCATGATGCCATGCAGCGCGCCCGAGGGTTCATAGCGGTTGCACGACCCGAATTCAGCCATGCGCAGCGGCAGGTCGCGATAGGATTTCAGCCCCTGTTTGAAAATCTCCACATGGCAGGGGCAGTTCATCGGTTTCAGCGCGTTGACCGATTTTTCGCGGGCGTGCTCTTCGTCCACTTCGACGATGAACATGTTTTCCTGATACTTTTCCCAGTGGCCCGAAGCTTCCCACAGCTTGCGGTCCACCACCTGCGGCGTGTTCACCTCGACATAGCCGCCCGCATTCTGGCGGCGGCGCATGTAATCTTGCAGCGTGGTGTAGATGCGCCAGCCGTTGGGGTGCCAGAAAATCTGGCCCGGCGCCACTTCTTGCATGTGGAACAGGTCCATCTCGCGGCCCAGCTTGCGGTGGTCGCGCTTGGCGGCCTCTTCCAGCATGTGCAGATGCGCCTTCAGGTCTTCCTTGTTCTTGAAGGCCACGCCATAGATGCGCTGCAGCATCGCCCGGTCGCTGTCGCCGCGCCAATAGGCCCCGGCCACGCTCATCAGTTTGAACGCGTCGGCGGGCACCTGGCCGGTATGCTGAAGATGCGGGCCGCGGCACAGATCCTGCCAATGGCCGTGCCAGTACATGCGCAGCGGTTCGGTGCCGGGAATGGCCTCGATCAGTTCGACCTTGTAGGGTTCGTTATTGGCCTCATAGAATTTCACCGCGCGGTCGCGGTCCCAGATCTCGGTGGTGACGGGATCGCGGCGGTTGATGATTTCCTTCATCTTCTTTTCGATCTCGCCCAGATCCTCGGGGGTGAAGGGCTCTTCGCGGTCGAAATCGTAATACCAGCCGTTTTCGATCACCGGGCCGATGGTGACCTTCACATCCGGCCACAGCTCCTGCACCGCGCGGGCCATGATATGGGCCAGGTCGTGGCGGATCAGTTCCAGCGCGGGGGCGTCGTCTTTCATCGTGTTGATGGCGATCGAGGCATCCTGGGCGATCGGCCACTGCAGATCCCAATGCGCGCCGTTGACGGTGGCGGAGATCGCCTTTTTCGCCAGAGAGGTGGAAATGTCGGCGGCGACTTGGGCGGGGGTTACACCGGCCGCGTAGTCGCGTGCATTGCCATCGGGAAAGGTGAGGGAAACTTGCGCCATGATCTGGCTCTCCTCGTCGGTTTGGCGCCCACGGAACGCCCGGTTGCGGGTTATATATCGGGGCCTATGTGGCCCCGATCCGGTGCAAAGTCAACGCAAAGCGCGGCTTAGGCCAGCGCCGCCAGCCGCGCCAGCGCGGCGTTCAGCTTTTCGGTTTCCTCAAGCTTGACGGCGACCAGTTCGCGGGTCTCTTCGACCACATCGTCGGGCGCGCTTTCGATGAATTTCGGGTTCTTCAGCCGGCCTTGCAGCCCGCCCAGTTCCTTGCCCAGCTTTTGCAGCACCTTGTCCAGCCGGGCCTTTTCCTCGGCCACGTCGATCACGTCGGCCAGCGGCAGGGCGAATGTGCCGCCTTCGACCGCGATGGTGATGCAGCCCTTGGGCAGCGCGTCCACCGGCGTCAGGCTTTCGATCCGGGCCAACCGCTTGATCAGCGTCTCGTTGCGGTCCCATGCGGCCTGCCCGGCGGCGTCCAGCTCCAGTTGCAGCATCGGCAGTTTCAGCCCCACCGGCACATGCATCTGGGTCCGGACGGAGCGGATTTCCTCGATCAACCCGATCACCCAGGTCATTTCGCGGTCGGCGGCGGCATCGGCCAGATCGGCGCCATAGGTGGGCCAGTCGGCATGGATCAGCATCTTTTGCCGGTCGCCCGACGTGCCCCACAGCTCTTCGGTGACATAGGGCATGATCGGGTGCAGCAGGATCAGGCATTGGTCGATGACCCAGGCCATGGTGGCGCGGGTTTCCGCCTTGGTGGCGTCGTCGCCATCCAGCAGCAGCGGCTTGGAAAATTCCACATACCAGTCACAGACCTTGCCCCAGACAAAGGCATACAGCCCGTTGGCGGCGTCGTTGAATCGGTAGGCGGCCAGCGCCTCGTCGGTGGCTTCGCGGACGCGGGCGGTTTCGCCGATGATCCACTTGTTCACGGTCTCGCTCGGCCGGGGGATCGTGCCGTCGGGCGTGTAGTTTTCGAACACCCCGTTCATTTCTGCGAACCGTGCGGCATTCCACAGCTTGGTGCCGAAATTGCGATAGCCCGCAATGCGTTGCGTCGACAGCTTCAGGTCGCGGCCCATGGCGGCCATGGCGGTCAGGGTAAAACGCACCGCATCGGCGCCGTACTCGTCGATCAGATCCAGCGGGTCGAGGACGTTGCCCAGCGATTTCGACATCTTCTTGCCCTTCTCGTCGCGGACGAGGGCATGGACATAGACCGTGTGGAACGGCACCTGATCGACCACGGCAAGCTGCATCATCATCATCCGGGCGACCCAGAAAAAGATGATGTCGAAGCCGGTGATCAGCACATCGGTAGGGAAGTATTTTTCCAGCTCGGGCGTCTGTTCGGGCCAGCCCAGCGTGCCGATGGGCCACAGGCCCGACGAAAACCAGGTGTCGAGCACGTCGGGATCGCGCCAGACCGGATAGATCAGCTTGGTCGGGTCCTGATCGACGTTATATTCGGCCAGGCTTGCGGCCAGCGCCTCTATTGCTGCGTGCTTGTCGGCCACTTCGATGATGCGGGCATGATTGAGCGGCGTCGGAATATCGGCGATCTCATCGCGGAAGGCATCCTCGACCGCGCCCAAATCGGCGGCGCAGTGATGGACATCGCCCAGATGGACCATCCCATTCAAAAGCAGGCGGCCCAGTTCCACCTCGTCCAGCGCGCCGTCGCCCTCGTCATCACGGAAATTGGGGGCCGACAGGTCAAGCCCATACCAAACCGGAATCTGATGCCCCCACCACAGCTGGCGGGAAATGCACCAGGGTTCGATGTTTTCCAGCCAGTGGAAATAGACCCTCTCGTCGGCTTTCGGCAGGATCTGGGTGTCACCGTTCCGCACCGCATCAATCGCGGGCTGCACGATCTGCGCGGTATCGACGAACCACTGATCGGTCAGCATCGGTTCGATGACCACCTTCGAGCGGTCGCCGAAGGGCTGCATGATCGGCTTCGACTCGACATATGGGATGAGGTCCGGCTGACCCTCTTCGCCCGCCTTGGGGTTGGGGATCATCACGGCCAGACCTTCGGCGGTGATGTCGGCGACAACCTTTTTGCGGGCTTCGAACCGATCAAGGCCGCGATACTCGTCTGGGACAAGGTTCAGCGCGTCGATCTCGGTTTCGGTAAAGGTGCTGTCGCCATTGGCGATGTCCTGCGCGCAGGTGGCGCAATCGGCATAGGCGGGGCCATCGTCGCGCATGGTGCCGCGGGTGTCCATCAGCCGGTACATCGGGATGCCGCCGCGTTTGGCCACCTGATAGTCGTTGAAATCATGCGCGCCGGTGATCTTGACCGCGCCCGAGCCGAAATCCTTGTCGGGATAGTCGTCGGTGATGATCGGGATCAGGCGGCGGTGTTTCTTGGGGCCCACCGGGATTTCGCACAGTTTGCCGACGATGGGGGCGTACCGCTCATCGCTGGGATGCACGGCGACGGCACCGTCGCCCAGCATGGTTTCGGGCCGGGTGGTGGCGATGGCGATGTAATCGCGCATCTCGCGCAGGGTGACGTTTCCGTCGGCGTCCTTTTCGACGTATTCATAGGTCTCCCCGTCCGCCAGCGGGTATTTGAAATGCCACATGTGGCCGGCGACCTCGATGTTTTCCACTTCGAGATCCGAGATCGCGGTTTCAAAATGCGGGTCCCAGTTCACCAGCCGCTTGCCGCGATAGATCAGGCCCTTGTGATACATGTCGACAAAGACTTTCAGCACCGCGTCATGGAAACCTTCGTCCATGGTAAAGCGGTTGCGCGACCAGTCGCACGACGCGCCGAGGCGCTTGAGCTGATTGACGATCGTGCCGCCGGATTCTTCCTTCCACTCCCAGACTTTTTCCAAAAACGCCTCGCGCCCCATTTCGCGGCGGGTGGCGTTGGATTTGTCCCTGGCCAGTTCGCGTTCCACGACCATCTGGGTGGCGATGCCGGCGTGGTCCTGACCCGGCTGCCACAGCGTGTCGAACCCGCGCATCCGGTGCCAGCGCACCAGAATGTCCTGCAACGTGTTGTTGAAGGCGTGGCCCATATGCAAGCTGCCGGTGACGTTGGGCGGCGGGATCATGATGCAGAAGGTTTCCGCGCCGGGCTTTGCATTGGCCCCGGCGGTGAAACAGCCCGCCTTTTCCCAGGCGTTATACAGCCGCGCTTCGGCTTCGGCTGCGTCAAAGGTCTTTTCCATCGGCATCAGGCTGCGTCCCACATCAAAAGTCGGTTGACCGCTGATCTAGCGAATGGGCGCGCCAAGGCCAACCCCTCAGAACGTGCGGTCGATCTTGGTTGACAGGTGAATCAGGCTTTCGGACGATTTCACGCCGGGGATTTCGCCGATCGCGTCCAGCACGCGGTCCAGCGCGGCGGTGGTTTCCGCAGCGACCCCCAGCAGCAGATCGAACCGGCCAGAGGTGGTATGCGCGCTTTCCACTTCGCTGATTGCCTTCAGCCGGGTCATCACTGCGGCCTGGGCGCGCGGCTCGACCCCCAGCAGTACGGTGGCGCAGATCCGGGCGCGCTGTACCGTCGTGCCCAGCCGCAGGGTATAGCCCGCGATCACGCCGCTGGTTTCCAGCCGCTCCAGCCGCGCCTGCACGGTCGAGCGTGCCACCGACAGCCGGCGCGCCAGCACCGCGACCGACATGCGCGCGTCGCCCGCCAGAAGCGCCAGAATGCGTTTGTCCAGATCGTCCATGTCATTTCGCCCGTTGTTTCGTCGATTTGACGGGTATCTGCGACAAATTACCATATCTGTCCGCAGAAATCGCACGCAGTTTAGCGCATCCTGTTGGGAATACGCGCAAAACAGGAGGTGGGCCAATGGGCCTGACACAGGATATCTGGGCCAACCCGGCCGAGCATCTGCGGCTGACACGGCCCGATCACCCGATCATCTATATCGCGCCCGGCCGGTTGCAGACCAGCGCGCATGAGTTTCTGGCCGGCTTTCCCGGCCTTGTGACCTATGCGGTCAAGGCCAACCCCGCAGAAACGGTGCTGGCCAATCTTTCGGCCGCCGGGATCACCGCGTTCGACGTGGCATCGCCGCATGAAATGGCACTGGTGCACCGCACGGCACCGGGGGCCGTGATGCATTACAACAACCCCGTGCGCTCGATGGATGAGATCGCGGCGGCGGTGGCGCTGGGGGTGACCTCCTATTCGGTGGATGCGCAAAGCGAGCTGGACAAGCTGGCGCGCCTGCTGCCCGGCGGCACCGAGGTTTCGGTGCGGTTCAAGTTGCCGGTGGCGGGGGCGGCCTATGATTTCGGGTCGAAATTCGGCGCGACGGTGGATCAGGCGGTGGGGCTGTTGCAGCAGGTCGCCGCGCTGGGGATGACCCCGGCCCTGACCTTTCATCCGGGCACGCAATGCACCGATCCCGCCGCGTGGGAGGCCTATATTTTCACAGCGGCGCAGATTGCCCATCTGGCCGGTGTTCCGCTGGCGCGGCTGAATGTGGGCGGCGGGTTCCCGTCACACCGGCGCGCCGCCGATCTGCCGCAGCTTGATGCGATTTTCAACGCCATCGGCCGCACCGCGCGCGCGGCGTTCGGCGACGATCACCCCGCGCTGGTATGCGAGCCCGGCCGCGCCATGGTGGCCGAGGCATTTACCCTGTGCACCCGGATCAAGGCGATCCGCGACGGGGATCATGTGTTCCTGAATGACGGTATCTATGGCGGGCTGGCCGAGGCGCCGCTGATGGGCAATACCGACCGGATCGAGGTCTTCGACGCCAGCGGCGCCCCGCGCCGGGGCACACCGTGCGAGCGGGTCGTGTTCGGCCCGACCTGCGACAGCCTCGATCAATTGCCCGGCACGATCCGCCTGCCATCGGACGTGGAGGAGGGCGACTATCTGCTGTTCCACGGGCTGGGCGCCTATTCCACCGCCACCGTGACCCGGTTCAACGGCTATGGCGGGCTCGAACAGGCCATGGTGCTGTCGCTGCGCGGCTGACGGGGTGGACAGCGCCGGGCGGCGGGCTACTCTCCGCTAAAGGGCCGGTGCGGAGACATCATGAGCGAGTTCGGAAAAAGCCAGACGGTGATGCGGTTCGAGGATGGCGCCGTTTGCGCCAGGGGATCGAACCGCGTTCCCGGCCTGCTGGATGCGCTGTGGGTCTGGATCATGCTGAGCGAGGCCGCAGGTGGCATGGGTTGAGCAGGTCTGGGGCTGGCTGCGCGGTCTTGGCCCGACCCGGGCCCGGCGCCCCGCGTTTACGCGCCAGCCGATCACCCATGTGGTGATCCTTGACGGCACCATGTCGTCGCTTGCACCGGGCTGTGAAACCCATGCCGGGATCACCTATAAGCTGCTGCGTGAAGTGCCGGCCGTGCAGGTCTCGCTGTATTACGAGGCCGGGATTCAGTGGCAGGACTGGCGCCGCGCCCATCATGTGATCACCGGACGCGGCATCAACCGCCAGATCCGCCGCGCCTATGGCTATCTGGCGTCACGCTATCATCCGGGCGACCGGATCATCCTGATGGGTTATTCGCGCGGCGCCTTCGCGGTGCGTTCGCTGGCGGGGGTGATCGACCGGGTCGGGCTGTTGCGATCGGAGCACGCGACCGAGCGCAATGTCCGCCAGGCCTATCGCCACTATCAGGCCGGGGCCGGTGGCAACGCCAGCCGCGCTTTCGGGGCCGCCTATTGCCATGACGGGGCCGAGGTCGAAATGCTGGGCGTCTGGGACACGGTCAAGGCGCTGGGGGTGCGCCTGCCGGTGCTGTGGAAGCTGACCGAACGGGATCATGCATTCCACAACCATACGCTGGGGCCGATGGTGCGGCGCGGCTATCACGCGCTGGCGATGGACGAGACGCGCCAGATCTTCGCGCCGGTGCTGTGGGAATGTCCGCCCGACTGGAACGGCCGGGTCGAGCAGGTCTGGTTTCGCGGCTGCCACGGCGATATCGGTGGCCAGCTTGGCGGGTTCGAACCCGCCCGCCCGCTGGCCAATATTCCGCTGGTCTGGATGCTGAGCAAGCTGGAAGCCTGCGATGTCGCCCTGCCACAGGATTGGCTCGGCCGGTTCCCCTGCGACCCACAGGCGCCGTCGGTCGGCAGTTTCCGAAGCTGGGGCAAGCTGTTGCTGGCGCGTAAACGGCGCGAGATCGGGCGCGATCCGTCGGAAATTCTGCATCCGACGGCCCATGCCGCGCCGCCGCAGGCGGGCAGCCTGCCGGACTATGAACCCGAACGCGCCTGACGGCGGGGTCAGGCCACTTTTTCGAGCGAGGTTTCGGGCTGTACGCCCAGGGCGTGGCAGATGTCGCGCGTCAGGTGCGGTTTGTTGAGGGTGTAGAAATGCAGATCCTCGACCCCGCCGGCGATCAACTCGCTGCACAGCTCGGTGGCCAGCGCGGTGGCCAGCAGCTCTTCGCGCCCGTCGCGTTTGGCGGCGTCAAACGCTTCGTCCAACCAGGCCGGGATATAGGCACCGCAGCGGGCGGCGAACTTGCGCACGCCGGCCCAGTTCTCGATCGGCAGGATGCCGGGGATGACCGGCGCGTCGATCCCCGCCTTGGCGCAGGCATCGCGGAACCGGAAGAAGGTGTCGGCCTCGAAAAAGAACTGGGTGATCGCCGAATTGGCGCCCGCGTCGATCTTGTGTCTCAGCCAGGCCACATCGGCACCGTCGCCGCGCGCCTCGGGGTGGGGGTCGGGATAGGCACCGACGCGGATGTTGAACTTGCCGGTTTCGGCCAATGCCGTGACCAGTTCGGCCGCATTGGCGAAACCGTCGGGATGCGGGGTGAAATGGCCCTGACCCTTGGGCGGATCGCCGCGCAGCGCCACGATCTCGGTCACGCCGGCCTCGGCATAGGCGTTCACGATCTCCATCGTTTCGGCCCGTGTGGCATCGACGCAGGTCAGATGTGCGGCCACGTTCAGCCCGTAATTCCTGTGGATCGTCGTTACCGCATCATGGGTCAGCTTGCGGGTCGTTCCGCCCGCGCCATAGGTGACCGACACGAAGCCGGGGTTTAGCGGCGCCAGCGTCTGCACGGTGTCCCACAGCCGGAAACTTGCCTCCAGCGATTGCGGGGGAAAGAATTCGAAGGAAACGCGGGGCGCGGCGGCGGCGGCAGGCATCGGACCATCCAATCTGGGTTTCGGGTTTGCATCTTGTCGCACGGCACGACATGTGAAACAAATTCATAATTCTCAAGAACAATATGAAAATGGCGACAATATGCACCTGGAGCTGAGGCATCTTCGCACAATTCGCGCGATTCATGAAGCGGGCGGGCTGGCCCGGGCCGCCGATCAGCTGAATATGACCCAGTCGGCCCTGTCGCATCAGGTCAAGGGGTTGGAGGATCAGGTGGGGATGGAGCTGTTCGTGCGCCGCTCCAAGCCGCTGAAACTGTCGGCGGCGGGGATGAAGCTGCTGCGCCTGGCCGAACGTGTGCTGCCCGAGGTCGCCGCGACCGAAGAGGAGTTCCGCTCGCTTCATTCCGGGAAATCGGGGCGGCTGCATATCGCCATCGAATGCCATGCCTGTTTCGACTGGCTGCTGCCGGTGCTGGAGGAGTTCCGCAAGGCCTGGCCCGACGTGGATGTGGACATCCGCCCCGGCCTGTCCTTCGGTGCGCTGCCCGCCCTGGCGCGCGAGGAGGTCGATCTGGTGATCTCGTCCGACCCCGAGGTGATCGAAGGCATCACCTTCCTGCCGCTTTTCGACTATGCGCCGGTCTTCGTGGCCGCTGCCGGGCACCGGCTGGCCGACAAACCTTATATCGAGCCCGAGGATTTCCGCGACGAGTTGCTGATCACCTATCCGGTGGACCGCAGCCGGCTGGACGTGTTCACCGAACTGCTGGCCCCGGCGAAGGTCGAACCGCGCGCCACCCGTCAGGTCGAACTGACGGCGGTGATCCTGATGCTGGTGGCCTCGGGGCGCGGGGTGGCGGTGCTGCCCGACTGGGTGGTGCGCGATGCGAAATACAGCGCCGATTACATCACCCGGCCCCTGACCAAGGATGGCGTGACCCGCCGGATGTATGCCGCCGCGCGCGAAGAGGACGCGACCAAACCCTTCATGGCGCATTTCATCCGTCTGGCCCGGACCGAGCCGGTAAAGCTGCAGCGACAATGATGCGAATTTTCTGCGAAAACCCGAGGCGATAATCGGCGAAGGGCGGGCGCGGCGCGCAGCCCTTGGCAATTGCGCCGCTTCGGCGTATACGCGCGGCCTGACAAAGGAGCCCCGTCATGCAAGGCAGCGCAAATCTCAACATCATGATCAAGGCCGCCCGCAAGGCCGGTCGCAGCCTGGTGAAGGACTTCCGCGAGGTCGAGAACCTTCAGGTTTCGATGAAAGGGGCGGGGGATTTCGTCAGCCGCGCGGATATCGCCGCCGAAAAGATCATTCGCGACGAGTTGATGGAGGCGCGCCCGAATTACGGCTGGGTGGGCGAGGAAAGCGCGCCGGTGGAAGGCGCCGATCCGACCCGGCGCTGGCTTGTCGATCCGCTGGACGGGACCACCAACTTTCTGCACGGGTTGCCGCATTGGGCGGTGTCCATCGCGCTGGAGCATAAGGGCGAGATCGTGGCCGGCGTGGTGTTCGATGCCGCCAAGGACGAAATGTTCGTATCCGAAAAAGGTGCGGGCGCCTGGATGAACGAAACCCGGCTGCGGGTGTCGGGCCGCCACAAGATGATCGAGACGATCTATGCCACCGGCCTGCCGTTCGGCGGGCGCGCGGATCTGCCGGAAACCTTGCAGGATCTGGCCCGGCTGCTGCCGCGATGCGCCGGGGTGCGGCGCTGGGGCGCGGCCGCGCTCGATCTGGCCTATGTGGCGGCGGGCCGCTATGACGGCTTTTGGGAACGGGGCCTGAATCCCTGGGACATCGCTGCCGGTCTGCTGCTGGTGCGCGAGGCGGGCGGGCTGATCGCGCCGATCCGCGTCGATGGCGACATTCTGGAGGATGGCGAGATGATCGCCGCCAACGGATCCATCTTCGACAGTTTCGCCAAGGTGATCCGCGGCGCCTGAGCGCGCGGCGGGCTTATGCCCGATCAGAGGAATGATTGACGCCGTCGCTCCAGGGCACGTCGCCCAGCGTACTTGGGTCGACTCCTTCCAACGCGCCCAGATTGACCCCGTATTCGTTCGGGTTTGAGCGGCGCTGGTGATGGGTGTAGATGCCGCAGGTCGGGCAGAAGTAATGCTTCGCCGTCATTGTGTTCCATTGATACAACGCGATGTGATCGGCACCCCGGACGATGCGCACCCCGTCCAGCGGGGCCGAGACCGCAATCGCCCCGCGCCGGCGGCAGAACGAGCAGTTACAGCGCCCGGCGGTGTTGAAACCGTCGCTCAGCCGCACCTCCAGCTCGATCGCGCCGCAATGACAGGTCAGTTTGTAGGTGTCGCTCATCGGCGCCTCCGGACAATGGGGATGGACGTGCCGCGATAGCGGGTGTCGGGATGTGGCGGGTGGCCCGCGGTGCGGTGCCAGAACGCCGTGCCGCCGCGCCGCAGCCAGACCGGCAGCATCATCGCCAGCCCGGCGACGAACCCGCCCGCATGGGCCAGATAGGCCACGCCGCCGCCATCCATGGGCATGGACGCGCCGCTGAACAGCTGAATGGTGAACCAGACCCCCAGGATGATCCAGGCCGGCAGCGCGAAGATGCGAAAGAAGATGATGAAGATGAACAATACATCGACCCGCGCCCGGGGGAACATCAGCATATAACCGCCCATTACCCCGGCAATGGCGCCCGATGCGCCCACCATCGGCGCAATGGAATCGGGCGCCGCCAGATATTGCGCCAGCCCGGCGGCCACGCCGCTGGTCAGATAGAAGCCCAGGAACGGGGCGTGGCCCAGCTCATCCTCCAGATTGTCGCCGAAGATCCACAAGAACAGCATGTTGCCCGCCAGATGCATCAATCCGCCATGCAGGAACATCGAGGTCAGAAAGCCGTGCAGCAGCACCCCGTCGGACACCGCCGCCGGGATCAGCGCCCAGTCATAAAAGAAGCGTTCCAGCCGCGCCGGTTCCGCGAAAAGCGGCCAGTAGGACAGGAAGACCAGAACGTTCACCGCAATCAGCCCGTAGGTGACATAGGGTGTCCGGCTCGACGGGTTGTGATCGCGGATTGGAAACATGCCGCCACGCTACCCGGCCCGCCGCGCGCGTCAAGCCAAAGCAGCCTCGGCCAGCAAGGCCGCATTCCCGCCCGAGGCCGTGGTATCGACGCACAGGTGCCGCTCCAGCAGCACATGGCCCGCATCCGGCACCCCGGTAACCAGCGGCAGGATCGGCCCGTCGCGCGCCGCCAGTACCCGCTCATAGGCGCGGGCGGCCTCGTCCGGGCCCCAATAGATCGCGCCGCCGAAGTCCGGCAAGGTGGCCAGCGCCTGCGGGGACAGGCCGGGGGCGGCGATGGCCAGCCCGCCCAGCCCCTGCACGGCCTGCACCTGACGGTCGGCAAAGGCGGCGCCGGGGCCAAGGCACAAAAGCGGCGCGCGCTGATAGCTGGACAGAAGATTGGATTCGCCGGTGGGGCCGGGCAGGGCGATGGAGGAGAGCCGCGCGCCGGGGCGGGCCTGTTCCAGCGCGTGCAGCACGTCGGCCTCGGGGACGGTGTCGGGGCTGTCGGGCGCGTCGACGCGGCCGGTGAAGGTAAAACGCGGCAGGTATTGCGGCCCGCCCGCCTTCGGGCCGGTGCCCGACAGACCCTCGCCGCCGAAGGGCTGGCTGCCGACAATGGCGCCGATCTGGTTGCGGTTGACGTAAAGGTTGCCGGCGCGCACCTGCTCGGCCACCTGCTGCACCCGGTCGTCGATCCGGCTGTGCAGCCCGAAGGTCAGGCCATAGCCGGTGTCATTGATGGCGCTGATCACCTTGGCCAGCTCGCCGGCCCGGAACCGCGCGATATGCAGGACCGGGCCGAACACCTCGTGCGTCAGGGCGGCGATGCCGGGGACGCGAATCGCCACCGGCGACAGGAAATGCCCCGGCCCGGGCGCATCCCGTTCCCACAGCAGCCGCCCGTCGGCGCGCGCCTGCGCGACATAGGCGGCGATTCCGGCATGGGCGGCGGCGTCGATCAGCGGGCCGGCATCGGTCGACAGCGGCCAGGGGTCGCCCATGGTCAACGTCGCCATCGCGCCGAACAGCATCGCCTCGAACCCGTCGGCGATATCGTCCTGCACATACAGGCAGCGCAGCGCCGAACAGCGCTGGCCCGCCGACTGGAACGCCGATTGCAGCACATCGCGCACCGCCTGTTCGGGCAGGGCGGTGCTGTCGACGATCATCGCGTTCAGCCCGCCGGTTTCGGCGATCAGCGGCGCGCCGGGGGCCAAATGCGCGGCCATGGCACGGCGGATCACCCGTGCGGTCGCGGTCGAGCCGGTAAAGGCCACCCCGGCCACCCGCGGATCGCTGGTCAGCGCGGCCCCCACCGTGGCCCCGTCGCCGGGCAGGTATTGCAGCACGTCGCGCGGAACCCCCGCCGCGTGCAGCAGGCGCACGGCCTCATGCGCGATCAGCGGGGTCTGCTCGGCCGGTTTGGCCAGCGCCCCGTTGCCCGCCGCCAGCGCCGCCGCAATCTGGCCGGTGAAGATCGCCAGCGGAAAGTTCCACGGGCTGATACAGGTGAAAACCCCGCGCGCGGGGGCATCCAGCGTGTCGATCTGACCGGCATAGTAGCGCAGGAAATCCACCGCCTCGCGCAACTCGCCCACCGCGTCGGGCAGGGTCTTGCCCGCCTCGCGTGCCAGAATGGCGAAGAAACGGCCGTGGTTTTCCTCATACAGATCGGCGGCGCGGCGCAGCACCGCGGCGCGCTGATCGGGCAGGGCGTCCCACGGGCGGGCGGCGGCCAGCGCGGCGTGGATCACATCGCCGGTCGCCAGATGGACATGGCCCACCACGTCGCCCGGATCGGCGGGGTTCAGGGTCGGATGCGATTTGCCCGGCAGCACGTTGACGGCGGTCAACGGCCCGGCCTCGAACTGGGTGGCACGATGGGGCGCGCGGGCCGCGTCGATCGCCGTCAGCGTCGGGCCATGCGCCAAATCCCAGCCGCGCGCATTGCGCCGGTCGGGGCCGAACAGGGCCGGGCCGGTTCGCAGCACCGGGTTTTGCGGCGCGTCGAGATTGGCCAGCACCTCGGCGAAGGGATCGGCGGCGACCGTTTCGGGCGGCACGTCCTGATCCACGATCTGATTGACGAAGCTGCTGTTGGCGCCGTTTTCCAGCAGCCGCCGCACCAGATAGGCCAGCAGGTCGCGATGCGCCCCCACCGGCGCGTAGATGCGGCAGCGCGCGCCCGCTTCCTGTGCCCTGACGATGTCATACAGCCGCTCGCCCATGCCGTGCAGGCGCTGGAATTCGAACCTGTCGCGGTCGGTGCCCATTTCCAGGACCGCGGCGACGGTATGGGCGTTATGGGTGGCGAATTGCGGATAAATCCGGTCGGTCATCCCCAGCAGCTTGCGCGCATTGGCGATATAGCTGACATCGGTCGCCGGTTTGCGGGTGAAGACCGGGAAGCCGTCAACCCCGATCACCTGCGCCTGCTTGATCTCGCTGTCCCAATAGGCGCCCTTGACCAGCCGCACCATGAACCGCCGGTCCAGCCGATCCGCCAGCGTATGGATCCAGTCCAGAACCCGTCCCGCGCGGGGGCCATAGGCCTGCACCACCACGCCGAACCCGTCCCAGCCCGCCAGCCGGTCGTCGCCGGCCACGGCTTCGATCACATCCAGCGACAGGGCCAGGCGGTTGGCCTCTTCCGCGTCGATGTTGAACCCCATCCCGGCGGTTTTCGCCTGCACCGCCAGATGGGTGACGCGCAGCACCAGGTCTGCCTTCATCCGGTCCGCCTGAGCCACCTCATAACGCGGATGCAGCGCCGACAGCTTGACCGAGATACCGGGGTTGCGCCGCACGTCGTCGCTGTTGCAGGCCCCGGCGATCACCTCGATCGCGTCGGAATAGGCGCGCAGATAGCGGTCGGCATCCGCATCGGTGCGCGCGGCCTCGCCCAGCATGTCATAGGAATAGGTATAGCCTTTCGCCTCCATCCCGGCGGCGCGGGCCATCGCGGCGCCGATGTCTTCGCCCAGCACGAACTGGCGCCCCATTTCGCGCATGGCGCGGGTTACGGCGCGGCGGATCACCGGCTCGCCCATCCGTTTCACCGTGCCGCGCAGCGCGCCGGCCACGCCCGGCCCGGTCTCTTCCAGCACCTTGCCGGTCAGAAGCAGCCCCCAGGTCGAGGCATTGACCAGCGGCGACGAGGAATGGCCCAGATGCCGGCCCCAGTCCGAGGCGGCGATCTTGTCTTCGATCAGCGCGTCCATGGTGCCCGCATCGGGCACGCGCAACAGCGCCTCGGCCAGGCACATCAGCGCCACGCCTTCGTCGGTCGACAGGCCATATTCGGCCAGGAACACCTCCATCAATCCGGGGCGGGCGCTGCTGCGGATGTCGCGCACCAGCGCGGCCGCGCGGTCGCAGATGCGGGCGCGGTCGGCGGGGGTAAGGGCGGCCTCGTCGATCAGGCGGGCCAGAACTGTGCCTTCGTCGGCATAGGTGTCGGCCTCGATCCGGTTGCGCAGAAGATCCTCGGTCATGGTGCTGCTCCGTTTTCTGGCGCCTGTTGCAGTTGATGACGCCGAGGCCCCGACTGCAAGGGGGGAATCGGAAAACCGTTCGGGCCGGGGCTGCGCCTGCTTTACTCTGGCCCGCCAATGCCTATTGTCGCCGCACCTGCGGGACCGCGTGGTGAAATGGCAGATGCAGAGGCTTAAAACCCTTGGGCCTGTAGGGTCAGGCATATACGGAACAGGATGTTGCGAGGAGGGGGCTTTGGGGTCCAAAGTGGGTCCGAAGCTGAAATCTGAAGATAGCGCCAGTTGCGGGCGTGATGGAATGGTAGACATATCAGACTTAAAATCTGAAGGGGATTTCCCCGTGTGGGTTCGAGTCCCACCGCCCGCACCACAGCTAACTCTGCTCTGTGTGTCCTCTCTAATGCCTTGAATCTTAAAGATACTATTGGGATTCTGGTGCCAGATATGTTCGATGCGGTCTGTGAAGGAGAGTTTGAGCACGGTCCAGCGCAGGGCGATATGCCTGTTTCTCGACGCCCCTGAACGCCTATACCAAGCGTGACAACCGCACGGTCAGGCTTGAATGGCTGGCCAATATATCATGCAGCAGCATTGAGAAGGCGCCGTATTTCGCCACACGGTGGCTCTGGACTCATAACAACGTCCGTCCGGGCATGGGTATCGGCGGCATCACACCTGCCCAAAACCTGAAAATGGCTGCCTGGTGCTGCGGCCATGCCTCGTTGAAAACGGGGGATGGCCCCACGCGATCAGAGCAAAAACAAGGCCTCTACACCCTTGCGCGCACGCACCAGTTCCGGCAGTGCGCGTTCCACCAGCCTTGCCGCCGGCATCCGGGCGCTCGGGGCAGACATGTTCAGCGCCGCTTCGATCTCTCCGTCGGGTCTGACAATCGGAACGGCGATTGAACACAGGCCTGATTCCAGTTCTCCTTCCACCACGGCATAGCCCTGCTCGCGCACCTCGGACAGCCGTGCGATCAGCGCCGCGCGATCGGTCAATGTGGTGTCAGTCCGGGGCACAAGATGAACAGCGTTCAGATAGCCGGCGAGGGCCGTCTGCGGCAGATGGGCCAGCAGGACCTGCCCCATGGACGTGCAATAGGCAGGCAGGTGGGTGCCGACGGCAATCTGCACGGCCATGACCCTGTGACGTGATGCAGAGCGCGCCACATAGACGACATCCAGCCCGTTCAGCACCGCGGCAGAACAGCTTTCATCCAGTGCCTCGGTCACGGCACGCAGATAGGGCTGGGCCAGCGACCAGAATGGCGCGGCGGCCAGCCATTGGCGCGCAATCCCCACAATTCTGGACGACAGCATGAAATGCCGCCCCTGCTGCACCGCATAGCCGTTGGCGACCAGCGTCAGCAGATAGCGTCGGGCGCCCGCGCGGGTCAGCCCGGTCTGCTCGGCCACCTCGGTCAGGCTAAGACCCTGTGGCTGGGTGGACAGCAGTTCGATCACGCGCAGCGCGTGGTCGACGGATTGAACGCGGTTGCGGTCATGTGGGGCAGAGGCATCGGGTGTCATGGCACATTCTTGACAGATCGGGGGGCTTTGGACTATCGATGCCTATCATAGCGAACAAAAGTGCGCAATGCGCACAACGGCGAATTCCAGTACTTGGGGAGAATAGCATTGGCCAAGTTCACCAGCCTGCACGACGCGGTCGCGGACAACCTGAAAGATGGCGATACCGCCGCCTTCGAGGGTTTTACTCACCTGATCCCCCATGCCGCCGCGCATGAGGCGATCCGGCAGGGGTTCAAGGATCTGACATTGGTGCGGATGACGCCGGATGTTGTCTATGACCAGATGATCGGCATGGGCATGGCTAGGCGGCTGATCTTTTCCTATGCGGGCAATCCGGGCGTGGGCCTGCTGCGGCGTCTGCGCGACGCGGTCGAAAACAACTGGCCCAACCGCCCCGAGATCGAAGAGCATTCCCATGCAGCCATGGCCAACGCCTATGAGGCCGGGGCGGCGGGTTTGCCCTGTGCCATTTTCCGCGGCTATCTGGGGGCTGGCCTGGCGCAGGTGAACCCGAATATCAAATCGGTGATCTGTCCCTTTACCGGCGAAAAGCTGGCCGCCGTGCCCGCGCACAACCCGGATGTGTCTTTCATTCATGCGCAAAAGGCCGACCGCAAAGGCAATGTGCTAATCGAAGGTATCGTTGGCGTTCAGAAAGAGGCCGTGCTTTGCGCCAGACGTGCCGTCGTGACGGTGGAAGAGGTGGTCGATGACCTTGAAAACCACCCCAACGCGACTGTGCTGCCGCATTGGACCATCACCGCGATTGCCGTGGTGCCGGGCGGCGCGCATCCGTCCTATGCCCATGGTTACTACGACCGCGACAACGCGGAATATCTGGCCTGGGACAAGATCGCGGCGGACCGCGATGTGTTTCTGGCCTGGATGAAGGAAAACGTGCTGGACGCAACGCCCGAGGATTTCAACA
The DNA here is from genome assembly GCF_054954595.1 of Actibacterium sp. D185-2. Classification (NCBI taxonomy): domain Bacteria; kingdom Pseudomonadati; phylum Pseudomonadota; class Alphaproteobacteria; order Rhodobacterales; family Roseobacteraceae; genus Actibacterium; species Actibacterium sp. D185-2. The sequence goes on along the minus strand of NZ_JBPWNX010000007.1, from coordinate 110,440 downwards.
CTCGCGTCACAGACCTGAGGAGTGCGGCATGAGCAAGCTTGGCTTTACCCCCGACGAGATGATGACCATCGCCGCCAGCCGCGTGCTGACCGACGACGACGTGTGTTTCGTGGGCATCGGCGCGCCCTCGGCCGCGTGCAACGTGGCGCGGCTGACCCATTCGCCGGACATCACGCTGATCTATGAAAGCGGCACGATCGGCACCACGCCCGATGTTCTGCCCCTGTCGATCGGGGATGGCGAGCTGTGCGATACCGCGCTGACCACCGTCGCCGTGCCGGAAATGTTCCGCTATTGGCTGCAGGGCGGCTGGGTCACCATCGGGTTTCTTGGCGCGGCGCAAATCGACAAGTTCGGCAATATCAACACCACCGTTGTCGGCGATTACGAGAACCCCAAAACCCGGCTTCCGGGCGGCGGCGGCGCGCCTGAAATCGCGTCGTCGAGCCAGAAGATCTATATCACCATGAAACAGTCCAAGCGTGGTTTTGTGGACAAGATCGATTTCTACACCTCCTTCGGCCATGGCGACGGCGGCGATCACCGCCAGCGTCTGGGCATCACGACCGAGGGTCCGGCGCTGCTGATCACCGATCTGGCGATCTGGAAACCCGACCCCGTGACCAAGGAATTCACCGTGGTGTCGCTGCACCCCGGCGTGACCCGCGAACAGGTGCAGGACACCGTCGGCTGGACCGTGAAATTCGCGGACGACCTGGCGGTCACACCCGCGCCGACCGCCGAGGAGCTGCAAGTTCTGCGCGATCTCAAGGCGCGCACGAAAGCTGCGCATGAAGGCAAGAAAGGAGCGGCCGCATGACCCGCGACGTATTCATCTGCGATTACATCCGCACCCCCATCGGCCGGTTCGGGGGCGCGCTGTCGTCGGTCCGCGCCGATGATCTGGGCGCGATCCCGCTGAAGGCCTTGATGGCGCGCAACGCTGGCGTCGACTGGGCCGCGGTGGACGAGGTCATCTTTGGCTGCGCCAACCAGGCGGGCGAAGACAACCGTAACGTGGCGCGCATGTCCTCGCTTCTGGCCGGGCTGCCCGAGACCGTGCCGGGCACCACCATGAACCGTCTGTGCGGGTCGGGTATGGATGCGGTCATCACCGCCGCCCGCGCGATCAAGGCCGGCGAATGCGAGCTGATCGTCGCCGGCGGCGTCGAAAGCATGAGCCGCGCGCCCTTTGTGATGCCCAAGGCCACAGCGGCGTTTTCGCGCAGCAACGAGGTCCACGATACCACCATCGGCTGGCGGTTCATCAACCCGTTGATGAAGGCGCAATACGGCGTGGATTCCATGCCCGAAACCGGTGAAAACGTGGCCGAGGATTTCAACATCAGCCGCGAAGACCAGGACGCCTTTGCGATGCGCAGTCAGGAAAAGGCGGCGGCCGCGCAGGCGAACGGCCGTCTGGCGCAGGAAATCACCCCGGTGACCATTCCCCAGCGCAAGGGCGATCCGGTTGTGGTGGATCGCGACGAACACCCGCGCCAGACCTCGCTTGAGAAACTGGCGGCTTTGGGCACGCCGTTCCGCAAAGGGGGCAGCGTGACCGCGGGTAATGCGTCGGGCGTCAATGACGGCGCCGCGGCGTTGATCGTCGCATCCGGGGCGGCGGTCAAGGCACATGGGCTGACCCCTATCGCGCGGATCACCGGCGGCGCGTCTGCCGGTGTGGCGCCGCGCATCATGGGGTTCGGTCCGGCGCCTGCGACGCAGAAACTGTGCGCGCGGCTTGGCCTGATTCCCACTGATTTCGATGTGGTCGAGTTGAACGAAGCCTTCGCGAGCCAGGGCATTGCCGTGCTGCGCGCGTTGGGGATCGATGAGGCCGCAGATCATGTGAACCCGAACGGCGGCGCGATTGCACTGGGGCATCCGCTGGGCATGTCCGGCGCGCGGATCACCGGATCAGCCGCGCTTGAACTGTCGAAAACCGGCGGCAAGCGCGCGCTGGCGACCATGTGCATCGGTGTGGGGCAGGGGATCTCGATCGCGCTCGAATCCGTCTGAAACGGCCCGTCTAGCGCGAATCACCCACCGACAGGGCACCCGCCTGATCGATCAGAAGATCGGTCAGGCACCGCTGCTCGGCTGACATGACGGCGTTCTCGCGCACGCTGACGCCGATTGGCCCGGCCAGAATATCGCTGTTCAGGGCGATTTGGGACAGGGCGCCGCTGGCGATCTCGTCCCGGACCACCCCGCGCGAGATGAACCAGACCACATCGGACATCTGCACCACCTTGCGCCCGAAGGCGAGCGAGACATTTTCAAACGCGGGTTCGCTGTGCTGCAACCCCACGGTCATCAGAAAGGCCCGCACGACCGGGCTGATCAGCGCGCCCTTGGGCGGCAGCATCAGCGGGAACCGCGACAGGGCCTCGGCCGAAAACGGCTGGCCGGTCAACGGATGGTCCGGGCGTGTGATCAGCGCCACCTGTTCGGTATAAAGCTGCCGGAACGACAGGCCCGCCATCGTGTCTGGCTGGGCCATGCGGCCAACGACCATATCAAGCCCCCCGTCGCGTAATTGCGACAGCAGCATCCAGTTCGGCCCGGTGGATACCCGCAGGATGCAATCGGGGTTGGTGTCACGAAACCGCAATGCGGTGCGCGGAAACAGATCGGTTCCGACCGAGGGCAGAACGCCGACCGAGACGCGCGATTTGCGCACGGCGCTTTTGCGCACCAGATCCTGCGCGCGGTTCAACTCGACCAGCGCCGCCCCGGCATGGTGCTGAAAGATGCGCCCCGCAGGGTTCAGCACCAGCCTGCGACCGACCCGGTCGAACAGGGCGGCGCCAAGCAGTTCTTCCAGTTCGCGCAGGGTTTTGGAGGCGGCGGGCTGGCTGATATGCAAGGCTTCGGCGGCGGCGCCAAGGCTGCCGATGCGCGCGGTTTCCAGAAAACACCGAATATGACGCAGGCGAATGCGGGGGTCCATTTGATAACCTGTGGGTTATGTTTTTTGTCGGAATTGATAATTTATCATCGCGCAAAAATATGCAATCCAGCATTGGCAGGCGCAAGTCATGCGGGCCTTTTCAAAGGATGGAACGGCCCTTCACCCGGTTTTTTGCGCCCGCCCGGCGGATCGCCGCAGTTCAGGAGGAACACGCCTATGTCCGACCGTTTCGACACCGGCATGACAACCCGCCGCAAGGTTCTGGGCGATGCCCATGTGGACCGTGCCGAAGCCGCCAAGACCGCCTTTGACGAACCGTTCCAGACGCTGATCACCGAAAGCGCCTGGGGCACGGTCTGGGCATCCGACGGGCTGACGCTGCGCGAACGGTCCATGCTGACCCTGGCGCTGTTGGCCGCGACCGGAAATTTCGAGGAAATCCCGATGCACATTCGCGCCACCGCCAATACCGGCGCCAGCAAATCGGATGTCATGGAAGCGTTCCAGCACGTCGCGATCTATGCAGGCGTGCCCAAGGCGAACCATGCGCTCAAGCTTGCCAAGCAAACCTATGCCGAGATGGAGGAGGCATGTGATGACTGACCTTGGACCCCTGATTCCCCGCAACCGGGACATGCACCCGGACCCGTACGACCCCGCCTACAAGACCAGCGTCGCGCGCTCGCCCTCTTTGCCGCTGTTGTCGATGGAATCGACCCCCTCGGAAGAGACCGGGCCGACCTTCGGCCACGCGCCGATCGGGGCGCTGGACAACAACCTGATCCTGAACTGGACCAAGGGCGCGGCCCCCGCCGTTGGCGAACGCATCCTGATGCATGGCCAGGTGATCGACGAAAACGCGCGCCCGGTGCCCAACACGTTGATCGAGATCTGGCAGGCCAATGCCGGCGGGCGCTATCGCCACAAGAAGGACGGTTATCTGGCCCCGCTCGACCCGAATTTCGGCGGCTGCGGGCGCACGCTGACCGACGCGGAGGGGCGCTATCAGTTCCTGACGGTCCGCCCCGGCGCCTATCCTTGGCCGAACCGGGGCAATGACTGGCGCCCGATGCACATCCACGTCTCGGTCTATGGCCACAGTTTCGGCCAGCGCCTGATCACACAGATGTATTTCGAGGGCGACCCGCTGATCGACCGATGCCCGATCGCGGCGACGATCAAGGATCGCGGTCAGCTCGACCGGCTGGTGGCGCCGCTGGATATGTCGAACTCGCGGCCGCTGGATTTCCTGGCCTACAAGTTCGACATCGTGCTGCGCGGCCGGCGCCAGACCATGTTCGAGAACAAGCTGGAAGGGATGTGAGAGATGGTTCAGAACCTTGAAACCCTGAATGAAACCCCGTCGCAAACGGCCGGTCCCTATGTCCATATCGGCCTGATGCCGACCTATGCGGGCAACCCCGGCTATTACGATCAGGAAATCGGAACCTCGCCCATCGCCGAAGGGGCGCAGGGAGAGATCATCGAGATCACCGGCGAAGTGTTCGATGGCACCGGCTGGGCGCTGCGCGACGCGCTGATCGAAAGCTGGCAGGCCGATGCCGCGGGCAAGTTTCCGGGGCAGGACGGCGCCGATCCGGCGGTCACCGGCCATTGCCGCTTTGCCGCCGATGCGATCAGCGGCACGTTTACCCTGCGCACGGTCAAGCCCGGCCCCGTTCCGGCGCGTGGCGGCAAGATGCAGGCGCCGCATATCGCGCTATGGATCGTGGCGCGGGGCATCAACATCGGGTTGCAGACCCGGATCTATTTCGAGGATGAGGATAACAGCACAGACCCGCTGCTGGCCCGCATCGAACAGCGCCCGCGCGTCGACACGCTGATCGCCAGGAAAACCGGCGAGGGGCAGTACCGCTTCGACATCCGTCTGCAAGGCCCGGGCGAAACCGTGTTTCTGGATATGTGAACCTGCAAGCGGGGCGCGGCGTCACCGTCGCCCCGCTTGCGCCGGTACAAAGCTGGGCGACAGTCCTCGTCCGAGGCGATAAGAAGATGTGAACAAGCACGCGCCCAGAATGCAGGAGCCCCGCAATGACAATCTGTGCCCTTGAAAGCCCGGTTTTCGGCGGGCTGTTTGGCGACCCCGAACTGGCGGCGCTTCTGGATGACAGCGCCAAGCTGCGCCAGATGATCACGGTAGAGGCCGCGCTGGCGCGGGCCGAAGGGCAGTGTGGCGTGATCCCGGCGGACTCTGCGCAGGTGATTTCGGAACTTCTGGCGACGGTCCGGATCGACCCCGCATCGCTGGGGGCGGGGACAGCCGGGTCGGGCGTGCCGGTGATCGGGCTGGTGGCCGCGCTGCGCAAGGCTGTGGGCGACGCGCATGGCGGTTTTGTTCATTGGGGCGCGACCAGTCAGGATATCATCGATACCGCGCTGGTGTTGCAGTTGCGCGATGTACTGGCGCTGATCGTGCCCCGGCTGGAGGCGCTGATCGCGGCGCTGCAAACAGCCAGCCAGGCACAGTCGGAACAGGTCATGGCGGCGCGCACCCGCAGCCAGATCGCGACGCCGATCACCTTTGGCCTGCGCATCGCGCAATGGGCGCAGCCGCTGATCGCGCTTGCCGGTGAATTGCCCGCGCTGAAGGCCGGGCTGCTGCGCGTACAATTCGGCGGCGCCAGCGGCGCCAATACCGCCGTCGCCCCGAACGGCGCCGGGGTTTCGGCGGCATTGGCCAGGGAACTGGGGCTGGCCGACAGCCCGGCCTGGCATGTGGACCGATCCGGCATTGCCGGGCTTTCCGCGTGGTGCGCGCGCCTGTGCGCGGCGCTGGCCAAGATGGCGCAGGATCTGGTGCTGATGGGCCGTTCCGAAAGTGACGAAGTGCGCGCAGGCGCGGGCGGCGGGTCGTCCACCATGCCGCAAAAGGCCAACCCGGTGCAGTCCGAGGCGATTGTCACGCTGGCCGGGTTCGTGGCGACCTTGCAGCCGGGCATGGTGCTGGCCGCCGCCCCAGCCGAGGAACGCGACGGTGCACGCTGGTCGCTGGAATGGCTGATCCTGCCGCAGATCCTTGTGGCGACGGGGGCCGCGCTGAACCATGCCCGCAGCATCGCCGGCACGATCGAGGCCAACCCCGACAACATGCGCGCGGCGCTGGCGCTTGGAAACGGCAGCGTGATGTCCGAGGCGGCGACATTCGCACTGACCGCGCATATGCCCCGGTCGCAGGCGCAGGGCATCGTCAAGCAGGCCTTCGCCACGGCGCGCGAAACCGGCCAGACCCTGGCCGAGGTTCTGGCCCGGGTAACGGATGCCCCGGTGAACTGGCCCGAGGTCATGCGCCCGGAAACCGCCATCGCCCCGTCAAAGGCGATGGCCGATCGCATTTTCGCGGGCTGGTCCCGCAGCGCGCCGCAGGGCTGAGCCCCGCGCGTCAGCCATCCAGCTGCTTGCGGTATTGGGTGGGCGACAGGCCGATATTGCGCTGAAACGCGCGCGAGAAATAGGCCGGATCCTCGAACCCCAGCTGATAGCCGATTTCGGCCACGGTGATCCGGGTATAGGCCAATTGGCGGCAAGCCTCTTGAAACAGCATGGTTTCGACGAATTTCGACGCGGGCAGGCCGGTCGCCTGCTGGCAGAGCCGGTTCAGATGGGTCGGCGTCATCGACAGGGCCTGTGCGTAATCGGCCACCCGCCAACGATGCCGGAAGTTCCGATGCACAAGCGCCTCGAACTGGGCGATGCGCGGGTCGTGCCCCCGGGCGGGAAGACCGACTTGCCGGTTATACAGCCCGCGCACCATCAGGCAGCTGATCTGCATTGCGATTGCCCGCAACAGCGGAACCCGGCCCGGGTCTGCCCCGCGATGCTCTGACAGGACCGCGTCGAAAAGTGGGATGACCTTTTCGGGGGGCGGGCAATGGCCCCAGGTTTCCAGCGTCGCGGACAGGGTGGCATCGCCGGCAAACGCCTCTGGCAGTTCAGCCACGGGGATGGTCAGCACATAGCCTTCCGTCCCCTTGGCAAAGCGGAAGCCATGCACGGTCAGGCGCGGAATGCTGATCAGGACCGGGGGTGTCAGGTCGTGCGACCTGCCGTCCACGCTGATCCGGATTGCGCCGCTTTGGATCAGGAAAAACTGATGCAGGTGCGGATGCCGGTGCGGCGCGATGTGCCAGTCGTGCAGGGCGGTGCGGTCGATGATCCGTTCGCAATGCAGGATGTCGGGGAAGGCCTGCCGCTCGCCGTACAGGCCATAGGCCGGAATGGCGCTGCGGGCCGCGGCGCCAGTTTCGCCGGATGTGACAAGAACCTGAGACATGTTCCGAAAGTACCATCTTCCGGCGGTTAGGTCCATTCAGAGCCGTGGCCGATGTTCTAGTTATACCGAAAATGGAGGAAACATGCGTACTCAGGTTGCAATCATCGGTGGCGGGCCTTCGGGGCTTTTGCTGTCTCAACTTCTGAACAAGGCGGGGATCGGTACGGTCGTTCTGGAACGGCGGACGCGGGATTATGTGCTGTCGCGTATCCGCGCGGGCGTGCTGGAATGGAGCACGGTCGAACTGTTGCGCGCTGCGGGCGTCGGCGAACGCATGGACCGCGAGGGCATCGTGCATGACGGCTGCTATCTGTCGACCGCGACGGGCATGTTCCATGTCGATTTCAAGGAACGCGTCGGCAAGCAGGTGATGATCTATGGCCAGACCGAGGTCACCCGGGATCTGTACGATGCGCAAGAGGCCATCGGCGCGACCGTGATTCACGGGGCCGAGGATGTCGCGCTGCATGGCGCAGACGGCGATGCGCCCTATGTGACCTATACCAGGGATGGCGCCGAGCATCGGGTCGATTGCGACTACATCGCCGGGTGCGACGGATTCCACGGTGTCAGCCGCCCGACCATCCCCGAAAGCATCCGCAAGGAATATGAGCGCGTCTATCCCTTCGGCTGGCTGGGCGTTCTGGCCGAAACCCCGCCCTGCGCGGATGAGCTGATCTATGCCAACCACCCGCGCGGGTTCGCGCTGGCCTCGATGCGCAACCCGAACCTGACGCGCTATTACATTCAGGTGCCGCTGACCGACAAGGTCGAGGACTGGTCGGATAATGCGTTCTGGGCCGAGCTGAAAAGCCGCCTGCCCAAAGAGGTGGCCGCGGGCATGGTCACCGGCCCTTCGGTCGAAAAATCCAACGCGCCGCTGCGCAGTTTCGTCAGCGAACCGATGCGCTGGGGCCGGCTGTTCCTGTGTGGGGATTCGGCGCATATCGTGCCGCCGACCGGCGCCAAGGGTCTGAACCTTGCGGCCTCTGACGTGCATTATCTGTTCGAAGGGCTGAAGGCGTTCTATCAGGCGGGGGACGCATCGGGGCTGGACAGCTATTCCGACGTTGCGCTGGCGCGGGTCTGGAAGGCAACGCGGTTCAGTTGGTGGATGACCACGTTGATGCACCGCTTTCCGGATCAGACCGATTTTGACCAACACATTCAGGAAACCGAGCTGGACTATCTGGCGCATTCGCCATCGGCTCAGGCCGCCATGGCTGAAAACGACGTGGGCTTGCCTTTCTGACAATGGTGCCCCCCCGTGCCTGCGGTTGTTATGCGGGCACGGGGGGGCATGTCTATCAGCGGACGAGGACCAGGGACAGCCAGGGCACCCCGATGATCAGCGCGAGCCTGACGATATCGGCCAGCCAGAATGGCAAAACGCCGCGAAAAATCGTGCCGAGCGAAATATCCCGCAGGACCGAGCGCAGGACGAAGACGTTCATGCCGACTGGCGGTGTGATCAGGCTTATTTCGGTCACCACCACGACGACCACGGCGAACCAGATCAATACCAGGTCGGGATCGCCCAGGATGCCGGTGCCGAAGTCGAGCTGTTCGATCACCGGATAGAAGACCGGAACGGTCAGCAGGATCATCGACAGGCTTTCGAACACGCAGCCCAGGACAAGATAGATGCACACGATCACGGCGATGACCATCCAGGCGGAAAGGTCCCAGCCATAGACAAGGTCCACCAACCCGTCAGGCAGCCCGGCAAAGTTCACGAAGGCCGAGAAAATTTCAGCGCCGATGATGATCGCGAAGATCATCGCCGAGGAAATGATGGTTTCGAAAACGGCCTGCCGGAAGCCGGAAAATGTCAGGGTTCTCAGGCCGAGCGTCAGGACAAGCGCGAAGATCGCCTCCATGCCGGCCGCCTCGATCGGGGTGAAAAAGCCGCCGTAGATGCCGATCATGATGAAGGCAAACAGCGCGATCGTCGAAAGGACGCCGACGGTGTCGCGCGGGCTCATCTTGGCGGCTTCGGTGACGGGGGGCGCCTGATCGGGGCGCAGGCGCACGGTTATGATCACCGCCAGAAGGTAAAGAAGGGGTGTATCCCCTCGGCGTCGCGCAGGCCCATGTCGCCGGTGCGCAGCCAGCCATCGCGGAAGGCCTCAGAGGTGGCATCGTCCTGCTTGTAATAGCCCAGCATCCCGCCAATGCTGTACATGCAGATCTCGCCCATTTCGCCATCGGGCAGCACATTGCCCGCGCCATCCATGACCGCGACCTTGATAAAGGCCGACGCCCGGCCACAACTGGACAGCCGTTCGCGCGGGGCGATTTCGCCGTTCACATAATGGTCCTGCGGCGGCAGGAAGGTGGCGGGGACCGCCATTTCGGTCTGGCTGTAGATCTGGCACATCACCGGGCCGAACACCCCCAGCGCATCGCGCAGCCGGTCGGGCGCCATCAGGGCGGCGCCGTAGATCAGGTATTGCAGCGATGAATAGTCGACGTCGCGCACATTGGCTTCGTGCAGCAGTTCATAGATCACCGTGGGCGGCAGGAAAGTTTGGGTGATGCCGTATTCGGGAATGGCGTTCAGCAGGTCCTGCTTGTCCACCCCTTTGTAGATCACCAACTGGCCGCCATAGACCAGAACGCTTTGTGCGATCATGCCGGCGGCATGGGTCAGCGGCGCCACGGCCAGAAAGACGGGGCGGGATTTGGGCGGCATGCAATAGACAAAGCTGGCCACCGTGATTTCCAGCGACCGGTTGGGGATCATCACCCCCTTGGAACGTCCGGTGGTGCCGCCGGTGGGCTGGATGGCAAAGACGCGCTCGGGGTCGTGCGGGGTGTCAAAAGGGGGCCGCGGGGCTGTCAGCTATCCATTCCGCCAGCGAAGGTGTATCGCCGTCGCGCCGGTCGATACAGACATAGTGGCGGATGCTGGGCACCTGATCGCGAAAGGTCTGGATCATCTCGGAGAACGAGCCGAGATAGAACAGAACGTCGCAGTCGAAGGACGCCAGGATGTTGGCAACGTCGGTCGCGACGTTGCGCGGATTGATCGGCAGCCATGTAGCCCCGCTGCGCAGGACGGACAGGACCGTGGCATAGGCCAGGGCATTGTTATAGCTCAGCACCGCCGCCTTCTGGCCAACGCCCACATTCGCGGGCGCGAGCCGATGCGCGCAGCGCAGGGTGAAGCTGCGGACCTCGTCATAGGTCATTTCGATGCCATTGCTGACATCCGTCATGCACACGCCATGCGGGTTCATTGACCATCCCTGGTCAAAGTAATCGATCGAGTTCAATGATCCCTCCCTGGACAAAGAACGACAGTGTATTACCTATCGTTCTTTTTATCGACTCATAGGTATATTTATTACGCGGTGGGCGGAGGTGTCAATATCGATATCTGTAAAGCCGTTCATAACGAACGCTAATGCGGAGTTGCCTCTTGACGTGACATCTATACCCGCTGGTATATAAATCGAATTATATACGCGGGTGGGGGTGCCAAAATCCGCGCAAGGCGGAAGGGAACAGATGACGCAACCACAGAACCCGGATCAGACGCTGGTGCTTGAGGCCCTGAAGACCGGCACCTTGCCGACAGCGTTTGACAGCACCCCTTTTGCGCGTTCGCTGAACGCCCGTCTTATCGAGGTGGACCTGAAGGGACGCATCGTGATGGAGTTCGATATCGGTGCCGACTATACGCAGGGCTGGGGGTAATTCAGGGCGGTATCGTGGCCTCGGTTCTTGATTTCGCGTTGGGATTATGCCCGTTTCCGCTGCTGGCTGCGGATAATACGCTGGCCACGACGAACCTGAACGTATCCTTCCTGCGTCCGGCACTGCCGGGGGTCGCGATCGTGCGCGCATCGGCCGATCGGCTGGGGCGGACGGTTGGTTTTACACATGGCGCGATGCATGATAGCGCAGGAAAACTCGTTGCGACCGGGACGGCGACGCTGTCAGTTTTCCCCGAACCGACATAAGCAGAGCCGAGGCCGAAGATTGGTAGAGAAACCCGCCCCAGCAAAACGATTGCGCGGTCGCCCCCGGAAAGACTACCGCTGGAGCGACGAAGCGCTTGATCGCGATACGCAGTTCGAATTGCGCCGCGAAGCGCTGGTGCGGACCGCCGCGCGCGAATTCAGCCGCAAAGGGTATTACACCACCTCGGTCGATGCGCTTGCGCGGCTGCTGAACGTGACCAAGCCGACGCTGTACCATTACATCAAGGACAAGGACGAAATCCTGTTCGAATGTCAGCGCCACGCCTTCATGATGATCGAACCCGCGATCCGTGACGCGGAACAAAGCGACGCGCCGGGGCTGGAAAAATTGCAGGCTTTCCTGCCGCATTTGGCGAAGATGATCACCAGCGAATTCGGCACATGCCTGCTGAAGACCGGGTTGGCGCCCCTGAAGCCTCAAAGCCGCGAAAAACTGGAAATCTTCGCCCGACAACTGGACGATACGATGATGAACATCATCCAGTGCGGCATCGAGGATGGATCGATCCGGGCGTGCAATCCACGCCTGACCGCCTTTGCCATTCTCAGCGGGTTCAATGGTCTGGCCAGTTGGTATGATCACGACGGCCCCCTGTCACCCGAGGACGTGGCCAGAACTTTCGCCGATCTCTATACGGGTGGCCTGTTGGCGCCGGAAAAGCTGCCCTGAGCAAGGACGTACAGGCCAGCCCGACGCCGGCCGGACCGTAGGGGTTGTAGCCCAATATAGGCGTTCTGCGGGGGCTGCCGGCAATTCCCTGAGGCTTGACCCATTCCATCAGCTTGGCGCGCAATTCGATGATCCGGTTCAACACATGGTTGATCACCGGGGCTTTTTGACGTCAGAACGCGGGGGCGCTCACAGAACCGTGGTGAGCGCCGTGGACAGTTTGCCGACGATTTCGTCGATATGGTTGTCTTCCAGAATGAAGGGCGGGGCCAGCAGGACGTGATCCCCTTGGCGCCCGTCGATCGTGCCGCCCATCGGATAGCAGATCAGCCCGGCCTCGAACGCGGCCTTTTTCAGCGCCTTGTGCACGGCGCGTTCCGGCGCGAAGGGCGTTTTCGTCTCGCGGTCCTCCACCAGTTCGATGCCGCGAAACAGGCCCCGGCCGCGGATATCGCCCACATGCGGATGCTGGCCGAAGGCGGCCTTGAGCGCGGTGTGCAGCCGCTCGCCCATCACTTGCGCGCGCGTGACCAGCCCGTCATCGGACAGCCGCGTCAGCACCGCCAGTGCCGCGGCGGCCGCGACCGGATGGCCCATATAGGTGTGCCCATGCTGGAAAAAGCCCGACCCATCCTCGACCGCCTTGTAGATCGCGGCGGAACACAGCATCGCGCCGACCGGCTGATAGCCCGCGCCCAGACCTTTGGCGATCGCGGTGATGTCGGGGGCCACGCCGTCCTGTTCGCAGGCGAACAGGGTGCCGGTGCGGCCCATCCCGCACATCACCTCGTCCAATATCAGCAAAACGTCGTATTGGTTGCAAATCTCGCGGATACGCTTGAAATAGCCCGCTACGGGGGCCACCGCGCCCAGCGTGGCGCCGACCACCGGTTCGGCCACGAAGGCCATCACGCTGTCCGGGCCAAGGCGCAGGATTTCGGCCTCCAGCTCGTTGGCCATGCGCTGGCCATAGTCGAACGCGCTTTCGCCCGCTTCCTGCCCGCGATAGGCATAGCAGGGCGCGATATGGGTGGTTTCGATCATCATCGGCGCAAAGGGTTCGCGGCGCCACATGTTGCCGCCGGTGGCCAGCGCGCCCAGCGTGTTGCCGTGATAGCTTTGCCGCCGCGCGATGATGCGGTGGCGGGTGGGCTGACCGATTTCCAGATAATACTGCCGCGCCAGTTTCAGCGCAGCCTCCATCGCCTCGGACCCGCCGGACACCAGATAGACCCGGTCGAGCCCCGCAGGCGCATGGGCGATCAGCTTGTCGGCCAGCGCCTCGGCTGGGGCAGAGGTGAAAAAGCCGGTATGGGCAAAGGCGACCTGATCGAGCTGCGCCTTGATCGCGGCGTTCACCGCCGCATCGTCATGGCCCAGACAGGACACCGCCGCGCCGCCGGAGCCGTCGAAATACTGCTTGCCGGACTGGTCATACAGGTAAACGCCGGCGCCGCGCGCAACCATGGGCAGGTCGGCTTTGGTATGGCGGGGAAAGATATGGGACATGGGGCGATCCTTTCGCGCGAATCCCGGGCGGCACAACTGCCGCCCCGCTTTTTCTGAAACATACGTTTCAATCGTTGACAAGAAATAATACGCATGAAACGTTTTGTTTCAACGAATCCTCGGGGGGTGCATGCCCGGCTCTGTGTCGATTGAAGACAAGATTGCGGCCCAATACAGTGGCCTGAGCGCCAAGCTCAGGGATGCCGCCGATTTCGTTGCGGCCCACCCGGTGGATGTGGCGACCCGATCCTTGCGGTCGATCTCGGCCTCCAGCGGGCTGGCCCCGGCGACGTTTTCGCGGCTGGCGCGGGCGCTGGGTTTCGACAGCTACGAAGAACTGCGCGAGCTGTCGCGCTATGCCGTGGGTCGCCGCATGGTCAGCTTTTCCGAAAAGGCCAGCCGGCTGCAGGCCGAAACCGCGACCGGGCCGCAGCCGCCTTTCTTTCAGCGCCAGGCCGCCGCCTGCGTCGCCAACATAGAGGCCGCCACGCGGCTGATCGACCCCGCCCGGCTGGAAGCGGCGGTCGAGCGGTTGGACAAGGCCCGCAACGTGGTTTTGTTCGGCGCGCTGGGATCGACCGGCATTGTTGAATACATGGCCTATATCGGCAATTACTTTGCCGCGAACTGGTCGATTGCCGGGCGGATGGGGGCCTCTCTGGCCACGGCCATGGCCGATCTGTCGGCAGAGGATGCGCTGATCGTGGTCACCAAGCCACCTTTCGCGCGCCGATCCGTGCTGGCTGCCGAAATGGCGGCGGAACGGGGCGCCTATGTGGTGGTCATCACCGACACCCATGTCTGTCCGGCATTGCGCCATGCCTCGGCGGGATTCATCCTGCCCTCGGACAGCCCGCAATTCTTTTCGTCCTACGCGGCCACGCTGGTGCTGATGGAAACCATCATCGGCATGCTGGTCGCCCGCGCGGGCCCCGACGCCCAGGCGCGGATCGAAGAGGTCGAAGCCCGAAATCACCGCCTGGATGAATTCTGGCGCGTGTAATCCGAACCAAAAACCAACATCCAACAACGGGAGTTCACGATGTTTGCCAATCTGAAATTCACAGCCGCCGCCATGGCGGTGGGCCTGATGGCCGCGCCGATGGCACAGGCCGAAGAGTTCATCACCATCGGCACCGGCGGTGTGACCGGGGTGTACTACCCCACCGGCGGCGCGATCTGCCGTCTGGTCAACAAGGGCCGCAAAGAGCATGGCATCCGCTGCTCGGTCGAATCCACCGGCGGCTCGGTCTATAACATCAACACCATCCGCGAGGGCGAGCTGGAATTCGGCGTGGCCCAGTCCGACTGGCAGTACCACGCCTATCACGGTACCTCGAAATTCGAAGAGGCCGGCCCGTTCGAAGGCCTGCGCGCCGTCTTCTCGGTGCACCCCGAGCCCTTCACCGTGGTCGCCCGCGCCGACAGCGGCATCAAGACCTTCGACGACCTGAAGGGTAAGCGGGTGAACCTGGGCAACCCCGGCTCGGGCGCGCGCGGCACCTTCGAGGTGGTGATGGCCGAAAAGGGCTGGACCACCGATGACTTCGCGCTGGCCGCCGAGCTCAAACCGGCAGAGCAGGCCGCGGCGCTGTGTGACAATCAGGTGGATGCGATCGTCTTTACCGTCGGCCATCCCTCGGGCACCATCCAGGAAGCAACCACCGCATGCGATTCCGTCATCGTGGCGGTCGAAGGCGCCGAGATCGACAAGCTGATTTCCGAAAACGCGTTCTACCGTTCGGCCACCATCCCCGGCGGGATGTATCGCGGCTCGGATGAGGATGTGAAAACCTTCGGTGTGGGCGCCACTTTCGTGTCCTCTGATGCGGTGTCGGAAGAGGCCGTGTACACGGTGGTGAAATCGGTGTTCGAAAACTTCGAGGATTTCAAGAAGCTGCACCCGGCCTTCGCCATTCTGAAGCCCGAGGAAATGGCCACGGCCGGCCTTTCCGCCCCGCTGCACCCCGGTGCCGCGAAATATTACAAGGAAATGGGCTGGATTGAATAACCAACTGTGACACTATGACGACAGGGCCGGGGGCGCATGCCGCCCCCGGCATCTTCGAACCGACGGGCGGATGAACCGCCCGCGCCCGGAGACGGACCCGCAAAGGGCCGGCGTATAATGATTGCCGCAGATGCGCGGCCCAACGGGGAACCTGGGACATGACGGACAAGTCGCCGAGCAATGGCCGCGCACTTTCGGAAGAGGAACTTCAGGAACTGGTCGCGGCAAGCGATTCAGGCGCGCGTAACCCGGCCGGTCCGGTCGGGCTGTTCCTGGCGGCGGTCGCTGTCATCTGGTCGGTCTATCAGGTGCTTCTGGCCTCGCCGGTGTCGAACATCATCCTGCCGGGCGATCTGATCAACAATTCGCGCCAGCTTCATCTGGCTTTCGCGATTTTCCTGGCCTTCGCCGCCTATCCCGCACTGAAATCCAGCCCGCGCGATCATATCCCGGTCCAGGACTGGATCCTCGGGGTTCTGGGCGCCTTCATCGCGCTTTACGGCTATTTCTTCTACGAAAAGATCGTCAATTCCGGCGGGCTTGCTGACAACGTCGACAAATGGGTGGCGCTTGTCGGGCTGATCCTGCTGTTCGAGGCCGCGCGCCGCACGCTTGGTCCCGCCATGGCGATCATCGCCATCATCTTCATGGCCTATGTGTTCTTCGGCTCGTCCGATGTTGTGCCAGAGGTGATCCGCTGGAAAGGCGCGTCGCTGAAAAAGGCGATGAGCCATATGTGGATCACATCGGAAGGGGTGTTCGGCATCGCGCTGGGCGTATCCACCAAATTCGTGTTCCTGTTCGTGCTGTTCGGCGCGCTTTTGGACAAGGCGGGCGCGGGCAACTATTTCATCAAGATGGCGTTCGGCGCGCTGGGCCACCTGCGTGGCGGCCCGGCCAAGGCCGCTGTTGTGGGCTCTGCCGCGACCGGCCTGATTTCGGGGTCGAGCATCGCCAATGTGGTGACCACCGGCACCTTCACCATCCCGCTGATGAAGCGGGTGGGCTTTACCCCCGAACAGGCCGGCTCGGTCGAGGTGGCGTCGTCCGTCAACGGCCAGATCATGCCGCCGGTGATGGGGGCCGCGGCCTTTTTGATGGTGGAATATGTCGGCATTTCCTATGTCGAGGTGATCACCCACGCCTTCCTGCCCGCGATCATTTCGTACATCGCGCTGGTCTATATCGTGCATCTGGAGGCGGTGAAGCGGAACATGCCGACGCTGGGCAGCCGCGCGACCTCGCTTGGCAAGACCGTGGGCGGGATGTTCCTGTTCTTCGCGGGCTTTGCCCTGCTGTGCTACGGGGTGCAATATCCGGTGCGCTGGATCGCGGGGCTGGTGCCTGCCGGGGCTGGCTGGCTGCTGGCGGCGCTGGTCTTCGCGGCCTATGCCGTGCTGCTGTGGCTGGCCGCGCAGGTGCCCGATCTGGAACCCGACGACCCCAATGCCGAGCAGGTCGAACTGCCGGTGGTGGGCGAGATTTACAAGGCCGGGCTTTACTACCTGCTGCCGATCATCGTGCTGGTCTATTTCCTGATGATCGAGCAGAAATCGCCGGGCCTGTCGGCGTTCTGGGCCACGATGCTGCTGTTCGCGATCCTGCTGACGCAACGCCCGCTGAAGGCGCTGTTCCGGGGTGAAAACGACGCGGCCAACGCGGCCCGCGAGGGGCTTGTCGATCTGATCCAGGGGCTGATCGACGGGGCGCGCAACATGATCGGCATCGGCCTGGCCACCGCCACCGCAGGGGTGATCGTGGGCACCGTCACCCTGACAGGGGTGGGGCAGGTGATGGCCGACCTGGTCGAGTTCCTGTCGGGCGGCAACCTGATCTTGATGCTGGTCATGGTCGGGCTGCTGAGCTTGGTTCTGGGCATGGGCCTGCCGACCACGGCGAACTATATCGTCGTCAGTTCGCTGATGGCCGGTGTGGTGGTCGAACTGGGCGCGCAATCGGGGCTGATCGTGCCGTTGATCGCGGTGCATCTGTTCGTGTTCTACTTCGGGATCATGGCGGATGTGACGCCACCTGTGGGGCTGGCCAGTTTCGCCGCCGCCGCCGTGTCGGGCGGGGATGCGATCAAGACCGGCTTCATTGCCTTCTTCTACAGCCTGCGCACCGTGGCGTTGCCGTTCATGTTCATCTTCAACACCGATCTGCTGCTGATCGACGTGGGTTGGTTTCGGGGCATCGTGGTGTTCATCGTGGCGACCGTTGCCATTCTGGTCTTCACGGCGGGCACGATGGGGTATTTCATGGCCCGCAGCCGGATTTATGAAAGCGTGGCGCTGGTGTTGATCGCCTTCATGCTGTTCAGGCCCGATTTCATGATGAACCAGATCGTGCCGCCGTTCCACAGCATCGCGCCGACCGAACTGACCCAGGTTCTGGGCGGGATGGAGCCGGAGCAGGAACTGCGGCTGGTGGTCTCGGGGCCCGATTTCGACACTGGCGAGATCAAGCAGACCACGCTAATCGTGCCGGCCGGCGATCCGGGCACCGGCGCTGCGCGGCTGCAGGCCCTGGGGCTGGCGGTGATCGAAGAGAATGGTGCGCTGAAGCTGGACGAACCCTTCCCCGGTACGCCGTATTTCGACAAGATGAACAATTTCGACTTCTACGGCGACACGGCGGTGACCGTAACCCAGGTTCAGGCGGCCAGCGATCAGCCGCTGAAAGAGCTGATCTTCATTCCGGCGCTGCTGCTTCTGGCGGGCATCGCTTTCGTGCAAAGGGCGCGCGCGCGCCGCGAAGAAGGAGCCATGGCATGAGCGAGAGCATTCTGTGCGCCGTCGACATCAGCCAGCCCGAGGTGGACCGTCAGGTTCTTCAGACGGCGCATAAACTGGCGAAGCTGGACAATGCCCGGCTGGATGTGATCACCGTGGTGCCCGATTTCGGGATGAGCGTCGTGAGCGGCTATTTCGACAAAAGCTTTCACGAACGGGCCGTGGCCGAAAGCCGCGGACTGCTGAACGCGTTCGTCGAGGAAACCATCGGCGCCGAGGCCAATACGGGCGTGCGCCACATTGTGGCCACCGGCAAGGCCTATGCGGAGATCCTGCATGCCGCCCGCGCTGCGGGAACCGATCTGATCGTGATCGGGTCGCACAAGCCGGAACTCAGCGACTATCTGCTGGGACCCAACGCGGCGCGGGTGGTGCGTCATTCCAGCTGTTCGGTCTATGTGGTGCGCGCACCGGCGGCTTCGCGGGCCTGACGGTTCTTTCCGCCACCGCCGGGGGCAAGAGATTTCATGCCTCCGGCGGGAGTATTTTCGCCAAGAAGAAGCGGCAGATCAGCCGCGCTGGCCCGCGAACTGGTCGTGCCAACCTTCGCGTTCGTCATCGCCGATCTTGCGGAACAGCACATCGGGCACGGTAAAGGCGTGGCCGGCGGGCAGGGTGGCCAGTGCGGCCGCCACATCGTCGGGCCAGTTGTCATCCCGGGTCTGCATCGCCGCCAGCATCGACGCGGCGGCGTCGGGGATGAAGGGGCGCGACAGCACCGCGTAAAGCCGGATCAGGTTCAGGGCCAGACGGATCTGCGCGGCGGCGGTTTCGGGGTCGGTCTTGAAGGTGGACCAGGGTGCCGCCGACTGCAGATATTCGTTGCCCGCGACCCAGATCGCGCGCAGTTCGCCCGCGGCCTTGCGGATCTCCATCGCTTCCATATGCGCCTCATAGGCGCGGATGCGGGTGGTCAGGTCGGCGATCAGCGTGTCTTCGGCCGGGCCGAACGTGCCGCCCTCGGGCACTGCCTCGCTGAATTTGGAGCGGCAGAACTTGGTAACGCGGGACACGAAATTGCCCAGCACATCGGCCAGATCCTTGTTCACGCTGGCCTGGAAGTTTTCCCAGGTGAATTCGCTGTCGGAATTTTCCGGCGCGTGGCTGAGCAGCCACCAGCGCCAGTAATCAGCGGGCAGGATCGCCAGCGCCTGATCCATGAACACGCCGCGCCCCTGACTGGTGGAGAACTGGCCGCCGTCATAATTCAGATAGTTGAACGACTTGATGTAATCGACCAGCTTCCACGGCTCGCGCGCGCCCATGATCGTGGCCGGGAAGGACAGCGTGTGGAAGGGCACGTTATCCTTGCCCATGAACTGGACATAGCGCACATCGTCCGCGCCCTTGTCGGTGCGCCACCAGCGCTGCCAATCGGCATCGGATTTGCCGTTCGCATCGGCCCATTCGGCGGTGGCGCCGATATATTCGATCGGCGCGTCGAACCAGACATAGAACACCTTGCCTTCCATGCCGGGCCAGTCCGCGTCGCCCTTTTTAACCGGCACGCCCCAGTCCAGATCGCGGGTGATGCCGCGATCCTGAAGCCCGTCGCCGTCATGCAGCCATTTCTTGGCGATGGAGGTCGTCAGGATCGGCCAGTTCTTCTGGCTGTCGATCCACTGGTCGATCTCGTCCTTCAGCAGCGACTGACGCAGGTAGAGATGCTTGGTCTCGCGCACCTCCAGATCGGTCGAGCCGGAAATGGCGCTGCGCGGGTTGATCAGGTCGGTCGGGTCCAGCTGCTTGGTGCATTCCTCGCACTGGTCGCCGCGGGCCCGCTCATAGCCGCAATTCGGGCAGGTGCCTTCGATATAACGGTCGGGCAGAAAGCGGCCGTCGGCGTGGGAATAGACCTGCTTTTCGCTGACCTCCTCGATGAACCCGTTTTCGGCCAGCTTGCCGGCGAAATGCTGGGTCAGCGCGTGGTTGCGCGCCGATGACGAGCGCCCGTAGTGATCGAACGACAGGCGGAAGCCCTCGGCCAGTTCGGCCTGCACATCGTGCATCCGGGCGCAATAGTCGGCCACATCCTCGCCCGTCTTGGCGGCGGCCAGTTCGGCGGGGGTACCGTGTTCGTCGGTGGCGCAGATGAACATCACCTCATGGCCGCGCTGCCGCATGTAGCGGGCATAGAGATCGGCCGGAAGCTGTGAGCCGACCAGATTGCCCAGATGCTTGATGCCATTGATATAGGGCAGGGCCGAGGTGATGAGGATGCGTGCCATGTGGGGTATGCCTTTGTCCCGGTTTGCCGTCCCGTTTAACGCCGCGATGCAAAAAGGGCCAGAGGGCGTGTGCCCAGCCCCTTGCAGTAAATGGTGCAAAGGGCAGTGAATGTCCGGTCGGAGCCCAGACCTACCGATGCTGCGAAGCGAATGAACGACAGCTTTCCCGCAATAGCGCTCAAGCTGCGATGCTGGTATGGTCGCTGAAAAGGATACGTCAGTGACGATACAACAGCTTCTGATCTTTCTTCCCGCAGCGTTTCTGCTTGGGGCATCACCCGGCGCGAACAATCTTCTTGCCTTCATTTCCGCGACTAAGGCGGGCTGGTTCAAAACGGCAAAAAGCATCATCGGCCGTCTCGCAGCTTGGGCGGTATTAGTTGTTCTCGTCTCGCTGGGCCTGGATGCACTGTTGCGCACGTCAGAGTTTACTTTCGTGGTGCTCAAGTGGGTAGGCGTCGCTTATCTCTTCTGCCTCGCATGGCAGTTTTGGAAGGCAGACGTCAGCACCGAGATTGAGGCACCCGAGGTCTCGACACTGATGCAGCGCGAGTTTCTGACCCTCATGGGAAACCCAAAGGCTTATCTGCTTCTCACAGCGTTCTTGCCGCAGTTCGTAACCGATGCTGCACCGCTGATGCCGCAATTGTTCACCTTGGGGGCGATTTACCTTGTCGTTGAAGGGGCGGCTGCACTTCTTTGGGTCACGGCAGGAACGCTGGTCGGTACCCATGCACTGACGCCAATAAGGCGGCGCATTATCAATCGCGCTTCTGCCGGTTTGATGGGGATAGCAGCATTCCTATTGGCGCGAACAGAAAAGGCCGCATAGCAACCGAACCAGTCACTCATTTGCCCAATTCCAACAGCCGCAATGTCCCGCAGAGCGGTCATAGGAACGGTCCAACAAACAACTCGATCCAGAGCGCCCGAAGATTTCTTCGGGAGCTTCATGCGCTCGGGGCCCCTTCACCGCAAGCCTCAATCATGCGATCTACACCATTTACTGCAAAGGGCTGGGGCGTGTGCCCCCGGGCCCCCTCACGCGCGCAGGCTTACTGCGCGGTATAGCCGCCGTCGACCAGATGATAGCTGCCGGTGACGAAGCTGGCCCTGTCCGACAGCAGGAAGGCAACCAGCCCGGCCACCTCTTCAGGGGTTCCCAGCCGCCCGGCCGGGTGCATTCCTGCCAGCGCGGTCAGCTGTTCGGGGGACATGGTGTCATCGACCATCGGGGTGTGGATGAAGGCCGGACCGACCGCGTTGACCCGGATGCCCCTGGGCGCATATTCGATGGCCGCGTTTTTCGTCAGGCCGACGACACCGTGCTTGGCGGCGACATAGGCGCCGGCGGTGGCAAAGCCCACGCTGCCCAGGATCGAGGCGATGTTGACCACGGCCCCGCCGCCGGCCGCCTCGATCGCTGGCAGGCCGAAGCGCAGCCCGTAGAAGATGCCGTTCAGGTTGATGTCGATCACCTTGTGCCAGCCATCGAGCGGATATTCCGCCATCAGTTCTGCCGGCCCGCCAATCCCGGCATTGTTCACCAGATGATGCAGCGCGCCGGTCTGCTCTACGGCGAAGGCGATCATCGCCTCGACCGATGCGGGGTCGGCGACATCCACCGCCACCGACAGCGCCGTGCCGCCGGCGGACGTGATGCCGTCGGCGATTTCATCGGCATGCGCCGCGTTCAGATCGGCGACGATCACCGTCGCGCCCGAGGCGGCAAGCTCTTGCGCGATGGCTGCGCCGATCCCGGACCCTCCTCCGGTTACAATTGCGGTTTTGCCGTCGAAGCGGATATCCATCATTGCTCTCCATCAAGTATGCGCGTCCACATCGAACATGGGCCGGTCGCGGGGCGGCGGCAAGGCAAACTGCTGCATGGCCCCCATCGCGCGGGATCAGGGCTCGCGCCGGTTGTCGCGGCTGCCTTTCATCAGGCGCCCGACCATGAACGAGGTGCGCGGCGACCAGACATAGCGGGTGCGCCGGACGCGGGTCGGCCGCACCCGCATCCGGGCCAGGCCGAACACCACCAGCAGCGCATGACCCGCCGCGATCAGCACGAACAGCGCGGCAGGGCCGAACCAGTCGATCAGCGCCGACGCCACCAGCGGCGAGGCAATGGCCCCGAGCGCGAAGAAGAACATCAGGGCGGCGGACAGCTCGACCCGTTCATGCGCCTCGGCGAAGTCATGGGCATGGGCGGCGGCGACCGAATAGATCGGAAAGGTGGTCAGCCCGAAGAACCCCGCCGTCAGCAGCACGCCCACCGTGCCGGTGCCGCTGGCCGACACCGTGACTGCACAGGACAGCATCGCCGCCACCGACATCCAGATCAGCACCCAGCGGCGGTCGTATTTGTCGGCCAGCCAGCCCACCGGGTATTGCGCCACCGCGCCGCCCAGCACGAAGGCCGCCAGGAAATAACCGATCTGATCGGCGCGCAGCCCGACCTCCTGCCCGTAGACCGGGCCGACCATGCGGAAGGCGGCGCTGGACAGGCCCGCGACCATTACCCCGGCGGCGGCCAGCGGCGAGCGGTCCACCGCCAGGCGTGGCCGCAGGCGCGGGGCATCGGGGGTTTCGGGCTGGCGCACCGTGGTCAGGGTCAGCGGCAGCAGTGCGGCGCAGCAGATGATCGCCAGCAGATTGTAGGAGACATAGGCGCCGGGCTCCAGCACGCCG
Organism: Actibacterium sp. D185-2; assembly: GCF_054954595.1. Taxonomy (NCBI): domain Bacteria; kingdom Pseudomonadati; phylum Pseudomonadota; class Alphaproteobacteria; order Rhodobacterales; family Roseobacteraceae; genus Actibacterium; species Actibacterium sp. D185-2. Next base: position 87,339 of record NZ_JBPWNX010000007.1, on the reverse strand, counting down.
ATCAGCAGTTGCGCGACCAGCGAGGCGCCCATGTCGACGACCCGATAGGCGCCCAGGGTGCGGCCGCGGGTCTCGTTGCTGACCTTGGCTTGCAGCCAGGCCTCGATCACCGTGAAACAGCCGGCCACGCACAGGCCGGACGCCACCCGCATCAGCGCCCAGGCCAGCGGATCGACCACCATCATATGTGCCAGCAGCCCGATTGCCCCTGCGGCGGTAAAGGCCGCGAAGGCGCGCGAATGCCCGACCGAGCCCATCAGCCGCGGCGCCCACCAGCAGCCGATGAAGAAGCCCACGAAATGGGCCGAGCCCAGCAGGCCGACCTCGGCGCGGGTAAAGCCCAACGCAAGGCCCGACAGGGCATCCAGCGGCCCGACCCCGCCCGAGGACAGTTGCAAAAGGGTGACCGACAGCAAAAGGGCGGCGAAGGAGATCAGAACGCGCATTCCCCTTGGCTAGCCGATCGCCCCGCGCCAGACCAGCCCGTTCGCGGCACCATCTGTCGTTTGTCGCGGGGTGGTCAAAGGCAGGGCGTGCGCGTCGCGCGGGTGGCGTGATTTTCTGCAATCGCGAAACCGGGGGTTGCCCTTGGGACGGCGAGCGATAAGTGTTGCGTCCGACAGCCGGGAATAGGGGGCAGAGATGCGAAAGACGACACTGGGCCGCAGCGGTCTTGAGGTTTCCGAGATCTGCCTTGGGTCGATGACCTGGGGCACGCAGAACACGATGGACGAAGGCCATGCGCAGATCGACATGGCGCTGGACCGCGGCGTGAACTTTATCGACACCGCCGAGATGTACCCGGTCAACCCGGTCAGCGCCGAAACCGTGGGCCGCACGGAAGAGATCATCGGCGAATGGTTCGCCAGGACCGGCCGCCGCGACGATCTGGTGCTGGCCACCAAGATCAGCGGCCCCAATGGCGGGTTCGTGCGCGACGGTGCGGGCATCACCCCCGAAACGGTGCGGGCGGCGGTCGACAGTTCGTTGACCCGGCTGAAGACCGATGTGATCGATCTGTATCAGCTGCACTGGCCCAATCGCGGCTCGTATCATTTCCGGCAATACTGGTCCTATGATCCGTCCGCGCAGAACCGGGCCGAGACGCTGGAGAATATGGAGGCCGTGCTGGACACCTTCGCCGCGCTGATCCAGGCGGGCAAGTTGCGCCATGTCGGGCTGTCGAACGAAACCGCCTGGGGCAGCGCGCAATGGTTGCGTCTGGCCGAGGAAAAGGGCCTGCCGCGGATGCAAAGCGTGCAGAACGAATATTCGCTGCTGTGCCGGCTGTTCGATACCGACATGGCCGAACTGTCGGTGAACGAGGATCTGACGCTGCTGGCCTATTCACCGCTGGCGGCAGGGCTGCTGACCGGAAAATACGCGGGCGATGTCACCCCCGAAGGCACCCGCCGCGCGCGCACCCCCGATCTGGGCGGGCGCGTCGCCCCCCGGGTGTGGGAGGCGGTCGCGGCCTATCTGGGTATTGCCAACGCGCATGGGCTGAATCCGGTTCAGATGGCGATTGCCTTTGTGATGTCGCGCCCGATCCCGGTGGTGCCGATCATCGGCGCGACCTCTGTCCGGCAGCTCGACACGGTGCTGGGGGCGGCCGATCTGACCCTGTCGCCCGAGGTGCTGGCCGATATCGAGGCCGCCCACAAGGCGCATCCGATGCCGTTCTAGACGTGGCCCGCCCCGCATGGCATCAGGGCACATGGAATTTTGGGTCACCGTGACACTTGCGGCGGCGGCGGCGGTGCAGACCGTTCGCTTCATGCTGCAAAAGCAGCTGAAGGGCGCGGGGCTGTCGACCGGCGGCGCCGCATTTTCGCGCTGATCGCGGGATCGGTGTTGATGATCGTGCTGCTGGCCTGAGTCCGGGCGGCCCCGTCTCAGCCCAGCCTCAAAAATTCGGCCCGCCCATCGGCGTTGTTGAAGAACGGCACGCTGGCGGGGGATAGCCCGGCCTGCAACAGGCCCGCGACCTCGGCCAGGACGACCTCGGTGATGAAGGGCAGGTTGAAGGTCCGCACCTTGGCCAGCGGGATCCATTGCAGATGCGACAGCTCGTCCTCGGCGCGCGAGAAATCGTCCAGATCGCCCACCGCCTGATCGGCTTCGACCAGAAAGAACCGCGCATCGAACCGGCGCGGTCGGCCCGGCGGGGTGATCGCGCGGAAGATGAAGTGGAACCCTTGTGCGCTGGGCAGATGGCCCGAGGCGGCGAACCCGCGCCAGCCCCGCGGTGCATCATTGGTCCAGGTGCCGGGTGTGCCCAGGATCAGGCCGGTTTCCTCCCACACCTCGCGGATGCCGGCGGCGACCAGGGCGGCGGCCCTGTCGGGGTCGGCGCGGGCCTTCAGCCGCGCGTCGCAGGCAGGCGTCAGCGGTGGCGACAGCGGCACGGCGGCGTCGACGTCATCGACCGCGCCGCCGGGAAAAACGAACTTGTTGGGCATGAACGCGGCCGCGGATCCGCGCTGTCCCATCAGAACCTTCGGTCCGTCCGCCGCGTCGCGCAGCAAGATCACCGTCGCCGCGTCGCGCAGCGCTGTCTTGTCGGGGGCGGTCAGCCCTTTGCTCCGAATCCGTGCATCCGTTTCGCCCATTGCAATGCCACCAGTGCGCCTTTCAATCGGGGCAGAAGGTACAGCGACAGGCCGACGCAGCCAACCGTGAAGATAGAGGCCAGCACCAGCGGGTCGGGCCGGAACGCGGTGAAGGCCCACAGGATCAGCGGCGCCATCAGGTGACCGACGACCAGGATCGTCAGATAGGCCGGGCCGTCATCGGCGCGGTGATGATGCAACTCTTCGTGGCAGACCGGGCAGGTCTCGCGCACTTTCAGATATCCGTTCAGCATCGGACCGGCCCCGCAGCTGGGACACCGCCGCCGCCAGCCGCGCCACAGCGCTGGCCGCACCAGCCGTTCAGTCGGCTCAGTCATTCCACATGTTTCCCTGTTCCCGCGCGCATCCCGCCATGCACGCCGCATTTAACATATACGGCTCGGGCGCGTCCGACAGGGGGGCAAAGGCCCCTTGCGTCGGGATGTCGCAAGAATTTTGACTTCGACGCGACGGAAACCGCTGCCTGACCCGTTTATGGATCACGACGCAGGGAAACACCGCGTCGATACAGGAAACGGACAAGCAGGAGAAAACGCAGATGAAACGCACGAGCATACTGACCCCCCTTACGGCCCTGTCGATCGGTGCCGCGCTGGCGCTGAGCGCGCTTCCCGCCGCCGCACAGAACGCGATGCCCGCGTTCGAGAAACTGGACACGAACGGCAACGGCACGCTGAGCGCAGAGGAATTCCAGGCCCCGATGGAGGCCCGCTTTGCCGCCATCGACACCAATGGCGATGGTGCGCTGTCGGTCAAGGAAATGCAGGACGCCCGCGCCGCGGGCGGGGCTGGCGGCGGCATGCTGGGCGACCGCCTGGCTTGGCACGAGCCGAACCCGCAGCAGCGCGAGGAACGCGCCGCCCGGATGATGGAACATCTGGACCAGAACGGCGACGCGCTGCTGAGCTTCGAAGAATTGTCGGCGATGCCCGCCAGCGACCGCATATTCGACCGGATCGATACCGATGCGAGCGGGTCGATCTCGCGCGATGAATTCGAGGCGGCCAAGGCGGAATTCGCCGAGTTCCGCAAAAACCGTCAGTCGAATTGACGGCACTCGCCTTGCCCCCGATCATGTGCCGGGGGCAAGGCGGCAACAAGGCCGGTGCGCACCACTGGATGAGGCAGGTTGGGCAATTGCGGGATGGGCATGGCCTTCGACGCACAGAACGAACTTTCGGACGAGGCGTTGCTGGTGTTGTACGGCAACGGCGACTCTGCGGCGGCGCGGGCCTTGGCGATGCGGCTGACGCCGCGGATGCTGGGCTATGCGACCCGGATGCTCAAGGATCCGGCCGAGGCCGAGGACGTGGCGCAGGAGGCGATGCTGCGGTTGTGGCGGATCGCACCCGACTGGCGCCAGGGCGAGGCGCAGGTCAGCACCTGGCTTTACCGGGTGGTGGCCAATCTGTGCACCGACCGGCTGCGCCGGGCGCGGGGCGTGGCGATCGACAGCGTGGCCGAGCCCGAGGATGACGCCCCGGGGGCCGAAGAGCGGATGCAGAACGCGGCGCGGGTGCAGGCGCTGGATCAGGCCCTGCAGACCCTGTCGGACCGGCAGCGGCAGGCCGTGGTACTGCGGCACATCGAAGGGTTGGGGAACCCCGAGATCGCCGGAATATTGGAAATCAGCGTCGAGGCGGTCGAAAGTCTGACCGCCCGGGGCAAGCGGGCGCTGGCGGCGGCACTGAGCCACCGGCGCGAGGAACTGGGGTATGACGATGGCTGACACACAGGATACCGAGCGCGAGTTGGAGCGTTTCTTTGCAGCGGCCCGGCAGGCGGCGCCGATGCCGTCCGAGGCGTTGATGGCGCGCGTTGCGGCCGATGCGGCGGCGCAGATGCAGGTGGCCAGTGCTGCCGCGCCGCGCCGGGATCGGCCCGGCCTTCTGGCGGGGCTGATGCGGCAGATCGGCGGCTGGCCCGCGCTGGCCGGTCTGGCGACGGCAACGGTGGCGGGGGTCTGGATCGGCTATGCCGCGCCGGGCGAGGTGGGGCCGCTGACGGCTGGGCTTTGGCCCGGGGAGGATGCGGGCTATGACGTGGTCGATCTGATCCCGTCGATGGATGGTTTTCTGACAGAGGGCGGGGCATGAGCATGGATGAAGCCAGGACCGGGGCGATGAAGACGGCGCAAGGGCCCGGTTTTCGCTGGGGGCGGGCGGCGCTTGTGGTATCGTTGACGCTGAATTTCCTGTTCCTGGGGCTGGTGGGGGGTGCGGTGCTGCACCGGGTCGGCCCGCGGGCCGACGCGCCGCCGCCGGGGGGCGATCTGCTGAGTTACGGCCCCTATACCCACGCGTTTAGCCCCGAGGACCGCAAGGCGCTGCGCGCACTTTTGAAACGCGATGCGGCCGATCTGCGCGACAACCGCCGCGCGGTGCGGCGCGGGTTCGACCAGGTTGTGGCGGCGCTGCGGGCGCAGCCCTATGACGCGGCGGCGGTGCAGGCGCTGCTGGAGCAGCAGCAGGCCGGGGTGGCGCAGCAGGTGAGCCACGTGAGCGGCTTGATGCTGGAGCATATCGCGCGGATGAGCGATGCCGAGCGCGCCGCCTTTGCCGACCGTCTGGAAGAGGTGTTGCGCCGCGGCCCGTCGCGCCATTCAGCCGCCACACAACGCGAAGAATAGCACGGCGAACGGCACCGCGCCCGGGGGGTCAGGCGGCGGTGTTGCTGATCGTGACCTTGTTGCGGCCTTCGGCCTTGGCTTCGTAAAGGGCGGCATCGGCGCGGGCGAGCAGGATATCGACATCGCAGCCCCCCCCTTCGCAGATTGCCACGCCGATACTGGCTGAAATCCGCAGCGTGCCGGTGCCGCCCGGCAGCAGGATCGGCGCGCCGTCGATCTGCTGGCGCAGCCGCTCGGCGGTGGCGCGGGCCTGATCGGGGGGGGTGTCGGGCAGGGCGACCAGAAACTCTTCGCCGCCGATGCGCGCGATCAGATCGACGGGCCGCAGATTGCTGCTTAGCAGTCGGGCCACCTGTTCCAGAACCTTGTCGCCGGCGGCGTGGCCATGGCGGTCGTTGATCCGTTTGAACCGGTCCAGATCCAGCAGCATCACCGCATAGGGCCGCCCGGTTGTGCCAGCGCGGTCCGCGATATGCCCCAGATGCGGCAGCGCATAGCGGCGGTTGAACAATCCGGTCAGCGGGTCGGTCACCGCCAGGCGCAGCCCGTCCTTGACCGAGGCGCGCAGCCGGTCGGCCTGATGTTTGCGGGTCAGCTGGGTGTCCAGCCGCAGCGCCATTTCCTGCGGATCGAACGGCGCGCCGACCAGATCGTTGGCCCCCAGATCCAGCGCCATCGCCGCCGCCTCGCGTGCGCCGTCGGGGACCACCATCAGCACCGCGCCGTGGCGGGTCGCGGCGCGGGCGCGCAGATCGCTCAGCAGGCGCAGCCCGGCGCCGGGGCGGTCCAGATCGGCGGCGATCACGAACAGATCGGGGCTGGTGGCGGCGTCGGGCTGGGCCAGCGCCTCGGCCCGGGTCATCACCACAAGGTCGGCCCCCAGCCGATCCTTCAGCGCGGTTTTCCAGGCCAGCGCCTGTTCGCGCCGGGCGGCGATCAGCGCCACCCGGCCCTGGCGGGCAAAGCCCTGCGCCGCCTCGCCAAAACCCAGCGCGCGGCGGGTGCTGTCGCGCAGCGCCAGTTCCTGCGCGGTTTCGCGGGCGCGCAGCAGGCTGCGGACCCGCGCCAGCAGCGTCAGCTCATCCAGCGGTTTCGACAGGAATTCATCGGCGCCGGCCTGCAGCGCGCGCATCTTTTCCTCGGTCCGGCGGGTGGCGGTGACGATGATGATCGGGATTCCGGCGGTTTCGGGATCCGATTTCAGTTCGCGGCACACGTCGATCCCGTTCATGTCATCCATCAGCACGTCGAGAAGGATCAGATCCGGGCGTTCCCGGCGGGCCAGGTCCAGCGCCATGCGCCCGCCATCGGCCTGAAGCACCTCGTAACAGGCTTCGGCCAGACGCACTTTCATAACAATCCGATTCGTCGCAACATCGTCGACGACGAGGATTCGCCCCGGCATCAAGGTTACTCCCTTGCCTGTGTGACACTTTGTTCTTATCGCGTTCAGTATTGGCGAAGAAGTGTTAACAAACCCTTTAACGCGGGCCGGTCGGGGGGCGAAATGCGGCAGGACGAGGCAGAGACGATCGCGCTGAAGGCGCTGGGCTGGCTGGTGGGCAACGACGATCTGTTGCCGGTCTTTCTGGGCGCCAGCGGCGCCACGCCGGACGAGGTGCGCAGCCGCGCCGGCGATCCGGAATTCCTGATCTCGCTGCTGGATTTTCTGACCATGGACGATGCCTGGGTGGTGGCGTTCTGCGATGCGGCGGGCCTGCCCTATGAGACGCCGCTGCGGGCGCGTCAGGCGCTGCCCGGCGGGGCCCAGATCAACTGGACGTGACCGCGCGCCGCCCACGACGCTTGAACCGGCGGGCCAGACGCGTCATATCCGGGGGCAGGGAGGACGGCACGAGATGGCACGCATTGGCGGTATCCTGTTCGACAAGGACGGCACCCTGTTCGATTTCCAGGCCACCTGGGGCGTCTGGGCCGGGGCCTTTCTGGCCGAGATCGCCTGCGACGACCGGGACCGGGCGCAACTGCTGGGCGAGGCGATCGGCTTTGACTATGGCGCGCGGCGCTTTGCCCCCGACAGCCCGGTGATCGCCGGCACGCCGGGCGAGGTGGCAGAGTTCCTGCTGCCGCATCTGCCGGGCATGACGCCGGCCGCGCTGATCACCCGGATGAACACCGCCGCCGCCAATGCCCCGATGCAGGAGGCCACGCCGCTGGCCCCGCTGCTGAGCGCGCTGGCGGGGCGGGGGCTGAAACTGGGCGTGGCCACCAACGACGCCGAGGCCCCGGCCCGCGCGCATCTGGCCGCGGCGGGGGTCGAGGCGCGGTTCGATTTCATCGCGGGTTTCGATTCCGGCCATGGGGCGAAGCCCGGGCCGGGGCAGCTTTTCGCCTTTGCCGATACGGTCGGGCTGGACCCGGCCTGTGTGCTGATGGTGGGCGACAGCCGCCATGACCTGATCGCGGGCCGGGCGGCGGGCATGGGCACGGTCGGGGTTCTGACCGGGATGGCGCGGGCCGCCGATCTGGCCGACCTGGCCGATGCGGTGCTGCCCGATATCAGCCACCTGCCGACCTATCTGACGGGCCTGCCGGCCTGACCGGCCAACAACAGCCACACAAATAAAAACGACGCCCGCAGGTCGCTTTCGGCGCGGAACCCGGGGCCGTGGCGGTGTCTGCTGACCGATATGGCAGGAGGAGGGGCGCAATGGCTGACACATCCCAACGCAGACGGCGCGCGGGCGGGCACGCTGGCAATGCACGGCGCCACGGCAGCGCGGTGATCGAGCAAAGCCCGTGGCGCGTTCCGGTCAATACCGACCGGCCCACCGACCCGCTATCCGAAGAGGGCGTGCAGGCCGTTCACGACGGCGCGATGCGCATCCTGGAAGAGATCGGGATCGAGTTCCTCAACGAAGAGGCGCTGACGATCCTGAAACAGGCGGGCTGCACCGTCGCCGGCCATACCGTGCGCATGGGCCGCGATTTCGTGATGGAGATGGTCGCCAAGGCGCCCGCCAGCTTTACCATCACCCCGCGCAATCCCGACCGGCAGGTCACGATCGGCGGGCGGAAGATGGTGTTCGTCAACGTCTCGTCGCCGCCCAATTACTGGGACATGGAGGTGGGCAAGGTTCCCGGCACACGCGCGCATTGCCGCAACCTGCTGAAGCTGACCCAGTATTTCAACTGCATCCATGTGGCAGGCGGCTATCCGGTCGAGCCGGTGGATGTGCACGCCTCGGTTCGGCATCTGGACGTTCTGTTCGACAAGCTGACGCTGACCGACAAGGTGGCCCATGCCTATTCGCTGGGGAAAGAGCGGGTCGAGGACGTGATGGAGATGGTGCGCATCGCGGGCGGGCTGAGCCATGCGGAGTTCGAGGCCACGCCGCGCATGTATACCAATATCAATTCCACCTCGCCGCTGAAGCATGATGTGCCGATGCTGGACGGCTGGATGCGTTGTGTGCGGCGCGGGCAGGCGGTGATCGTCACGCCGTTCACGCTGGCGGGGGCGATGGCGCCGGTGACGCTGGCGGGCGCTGTGGCGCAATCGCTGGCCGAGGCGCTGTGCGCGATCGCGCTGGCGCAATACATGCGTCCCGGCGCGCCCTGTGCGCTGGGCACCTTCACCTCGAACGTCGATATGAAATCCGGCGCGCCCGCCTTCGGGACGCCCGAATACATCCGCGCCACCCAGATGACCGGCCAGATGGCGCGGTTCTATGGCCTGCCGCTGCGGTCGTCGGGGTCGTGTGCGGCCAATGTGCCGGACGGGCAGGCGATGTGGGAAACCTCGAACGCGCTTTGGGCGGCGGTGCAGTCGGGCAGCAACATGGTTTATCACGCCGCCGGCTGGCTGGAGGGCGGGCTGATCGCCAGCCCAGAGAAGTTCATCATGGATTGCGAGGTGTTGCAGCAGATTCAGCGCTATTTCGAGCCCGAGCTGGTGGGCACCACCCCCGGTGACATCGCGCTGGACGCGATCCGCGCGGTCGGGTCGGGCGGTCATTTCTTCGGCTGCGATCACACTCAGGCGCGCTATACCACGGCGTTTTATCAGCCGTTCCTGTCGGACTGGCGCAATTACGAGGGCTGGGCGCAGGAAGGCGGGGTCTGGACCGCCGAGCGCGCCCATCACCTGTTCAAGGAAATCATCGGCCGTTTCGAGCCCCCGCCGATGGACGCGGCCATCCGCGAAGAGCTGGAAGCCTTCGTGGCAAAGCGCAAGGCAGAAGGCGGCGCGCCGACGGATTTCTGAGGGCGGGCGCCCTGCCGTGAAAACCTGACTGGAGCCCGCGCGCCCGCCGCCCTATGCTGACCCCGAAACGGGAGGGCCGCACAGATGCAACCTGTACAACACTCACCCGCCTTCGGGCGCCTGATGCTGGGCGCGGTGGGCGCTTTGGCTGGGCTGTGTCTGTGGCTGCTGGTCGATGTGCTGCCCGACCGGATGCAGGACAGCCCCCGGTTTTTCCTGTTTCTGGTCGGCTTTTACGGCACCTTCTTCATCGCCCTTTTGGCGCTGATCGGGCCGCTGACCCTGCCACGCGCCGCCGGCGCCGCGGCGGGGCAGGCGCTGATCGTGGCGCTGCTGGTGCTGTGGGCCAGTACCCGGTTCGGCGATGTGAAAGCCTTTGTCGAAACGCCGCACCCCTGGGCCGCGGCGGGGATCCTGACGCTGATCCCGCTGCCCTTCGCCATTTCGCGCGCGCGCGAAGGGCGCTGGTTCGACTATCCGGCGCTGTTCGCCCATTCCTGGGACATCGTGGTGCGCTATGCCGCGGCCTGGGTCTTTGTCGGCGTGGTCTGGGGCGTGGTGATGCTGTCGGACGCGCTGTTTCAACTGGTGGGGATCGAGATCATCAAGCACCTGCTGGAGATCGAGGTCGTGCCCTTCCTGCTGACCGGTATCGCGCTGGGCGTGGCGCTGGCGGTGGTGAACGAGCTGTCGGATTACGTCTCGCCCTATCTGGTGTTGCGGCTGTTGCGGCTGCTGCTGCCGGTGGTGCTGGCGGTGGTCGCGGTCTTTCTGGCGGCCTTGCCGTTTCGCGGGCTGTCGCATCTGTTCGGCAGCTTCTCGGCCGCGACCACGCTGATGGCGATGGCGATGGGGGCGACGACGTTGATCACCACCGCGCTGGATGCCGACGACGCGCGGGCGGTGGATTCGCCCGTGATGCGGGTCGTGGCGCAACTGATGGCGCTGGTGCTGCCGGCGCTGGGCGTGCTGGCCGGGGTCGCGATCTGGATGCGGGTTAATCAGTATGGCTGGTCGCCGGACCGGCTGGCGGCGGCCACGCTGGCGGCGCTGGTGCTGGGCTATGGGCTGACCTATGCGGTGGCGGTGCTGTTGCGGCACGATTGGGGCGGACGGATCCGCCGGGCCAATATCGTGCTGGCGCTGGTGGCGCTGGCCGTGGCGGCGCTGTGGCTGACGCCCGCGTTCAATCCGCAGCGGATCGCCACCGCCAGCCAGATTGCGCGGTTTCAGTCCGGCCGGACCGAGGCCGCGAAGCTGGATCTGTGGACAATGGCCCGTGACTGGGGCCGCCCCGGCCAGGCCGGGCTGGCGCGGCTGGCGGCGATGACGGATCATCCGCAGGCCGAAGAGATGGCCGCGCGGCTGGAAAAGCTGGCGGGCGCGACGACCCGCACGGGGTTCGATCAGGTGGAGGTGGATCAAGGCCGCGCCGCCCTGCTGGCGCAGTTGCTGGCCGATCTGCCGGTCCTGCCCGCCGGGGCCGTGTTGCCGCAGGGCCTGTTCGACGATTTCAGGACATGGGAACTGACCGATCTGCTGGCGGCCTGTGCGCGCCGCACGCCGGCGGATAATCCGGGCTGCGCGCTGCTGCTGGCCGAGCTGTCGGGGCGCAACGCGGGGGACGAGCCGGTGCTCGCCCAGTTGACCGCCTATGACGGGTTGCAGATCGCGGCGTTGTTCGGCGACAGCGCGCGGGGGTACGAGCGGCGCTATCCGACCTTCCTGAAGGGCGGTCAGCTTGCCACCGGCGGTGGCACGGCGCTGGACAGCCTGTTCACCGGGGCGTTCACCTTTGTGCCGTTGCAGACGCAGGCGCTGACGCTGAACGGGCGGTTGTTGTTCTTCGGCCCCTGAGGGGTATTGGGGATTTGTTAACACCTGCGCCCTAGGCTGAAGCCAAATCGGCAAGAGGGTGTGTTTCATGCATGGTCTGATCAACAGATCCATCCAGTGCTTCGTGCATGAGACCTATGGCGTCGCGCTGTGGCAGGCGGTGGCCGAAGAGGCCGGCGTCGGCCCCGACGGGTTCGAGACGATGCTGCGCTACGACGATGCGCTGACCGAGGCGGTGCTGACGGCGGTTTCCGCCCGGCTCGACAAGCCGCGCGAGGCGGTGCTGGAGGATCTGGGCACCTTCCTCGTCTCCAACCCTCAACTCGAGGCGCTGCGCCGGCTGCTGCGCTTTGGTGGCGAGACCTTTCTGGAATTCCTGCATTCGCTTGACGATCTGGCCGGGCGCGCGCGGCTGGCGGTACCGGATCTGGAGGTGCCGGATCTGGAGATTCTGGATGACGGGCCGCGCTCGTTCCGGCTGATCTCCCGCGGTCGGTTTCCCGGCGCCTGCCACTTGATGACCGGGGTGCTGCGGGCGATGGCCGACGATTACGGCGCGCTGGTGTTTCTGGAATTCGGCGGGGCCGGGGAGGACGGCGAGATCCTGCAGATCGAATTGCTGGATTCCTCCTTCGCGGAAGGGCGCAGTTTCGCGCTGGCGATGCGCGCGGGATAGGGGGCGGGATGTCGGATCGGATATCACTTTCGCATCAGGCGGTCGCGCGACTGATGCCGATGCACGTCTGGCTGACCCCTTGTGGCCGGATCCGCCGCACCGGGCCGACCCTGCAAAAGCTGCGCCCCCGGGTGCTGTTGACCGGGCGCCCGTTTCTGGACGTGTTCGAACTGCGCCGCCCACGCAGCGCGCGCAGTATCGAAGGGTTGATGCGGGCCGGGGAGGCGCGGCTGCAGCTGGCCTTCCGGCAGCCGCCCTGCACCTCGCTCAAGGGGCTGATCATCGGGCTGGACGACGAGAATGGCGCGCTGATCAATCTGTCCTTCGGCATTTCCGTGGTCGAGGCGGTGGCCGATTACGGCCTGACGGTGGGGGATTTCGCCGCCACCGATCTGACGGTCGAGATGCTCTATCTGGTCGAGGCGAAATCGGCGGTGATGGAGGAATCGCGCAAGCTGAACCAGCGGTTGCAGGGCGCCCGGATCGCGGCCGAGGAACAGGCCTTTACCGATACGCTGACCGGGCTGAAGAACCGGCGCGCGCTGGACCATGTGATGGGCCGGCTGATCGACGGCGGCCAGAGTTTCGGGCTGATGCATGTCGATCTCGACTTTTTCAAATCCGTGAATGACACCTATGGCCACGCTGCCGGGGATCATGTGCTGCAGCAGGTGGCGCGGGTGCTGGTCGAGGAAAGCCGCCGCAATGATACCGCCGTGCGGGTGGGGGGCGACGAATTCGTGCTGATCTTCGAAGGGCCGATGGACATGGCGCGCCTGAACGCCGCGGCCCGGCGCATCATCGCGCGACTGGAAGAGCCGATCATGTTCGAGGGCAAACCCTGTCGGATTTCCGCCAGCATCGGCACCACCCTGTCCACCTATTATTCGCCACCGGATCCCGAAACGATGCTGCATGACGCGGATATGGCGCTTTATGCGTCGAAACGCGCGGGGCGGTCCCGGGTCACGCCGGTCGACCTGACGCGGCCCGCCGGCCGCAACCGGCCGCCTGCGCAGATGGACGACCCGCGCCTGCAATAGGCCCGCGCGACCCGGTTGGCGCGCGTACCTGCGACATCACGCCGCGCTGGCCCGGCCTCGGACGCTGGACAACCTGCCGAGCGGCTGCGCAAATGGGGGGCAGGCTTTTACCCTCATATCATTGTGCATTAATCAGCGAGCAAATCTTGCCCATGACGATTACCAACCGGGCCGATACCACTTTTTCCCCTACCGGCGGGCTGGACCCGGGTGCAGACCGCCTCAGTTGTTTTCGATGGCTGATCTTTCTGCGTATCGCGCTGGTGCTGCTGGTCGCCGAAGGCGTGATCCGGGTGATCATGCCGGTTCTGCTTGAACCGTTTCAAGGCGATGGCGCCCACAACACCTGGCTGACAACGGGCGTGCATATGCTGTTTGCGGTGCTGCTGGCTGCCCCGGCGATTTTTTGCTGGGCGATCCGCCCGACGACCCTGGCGCGCAACAACGCCCTGGAAGCGCTGCGGGCACAGAATTACCGTCTGTCCGAGGCGCAGAGCATTGCCAAGATCGGCTCGTGGGAGCTGGACATAAAGAGCGGCGATCTGCGCTGGTCGGACGAGATTTACCGGATCTTCGAGGTTGCGCCGGGCGCGTTCGGCGGGACCTATGCCGATTTCCTGACCTATGTTCATCCCGAGGACCGGGAAATGAACGATACCGCCTACAAGACCGCGCTAGACAAGCGCGTGACCTATGATGCCACATATCGGATCGTGGTGCCGGGCGGTGGCGTCAAATGGCTGCACGAGCGCTGCAATACGGTGTTCGATGCCGACGGCAATCCGCTCCGCTCGTTCGGCACCGCGCAGGATATCACCCGGCAGAAGGTGGCCGAGAAAGCGAAGTCCGATTTCATCTCCACCATCAGCCATGAGCTGCGCACGCCGCTCACCTCGATCAAGGGGGCGCTGGGGCTGGTGCGGGCGGGGGCCGCCGGCACCCTTCCCGACAAGGCCCGCAGCATGCTGGACATCGCCTATGGCAACAGCGACCGGCTGCACCGGCTGATCAACGACATTCTGGATTTCGCAAAGCTGGAATCGGGGATGATGACCTTCCATCTGGGGCATGTCGATCTGGCCGCGCTGGTGCGCGAGGCGATCGCCGCCAATGACGGCTATGCCGATCTGTATGGCGTGCGCTTCAAGGCATCGGGGATCGATGCGCCGCTGGTGCTGGAGGGCGACAAGGATCGGCTGATGCAGGTACTGGCCAACCTGATGTCCAACGCGGCCAAATTCTCGCCCCGCGGCGGCGAGGTCGAGATTGCTGTGTCGGATCGCGGGGCGGGGATCCGGCTTGTGGTGAAAGACTACGGTGTCGGCATCCCCAAGACTGCGCAGGCCTCCATTTTCGAAAGGTTCACCCAGGCCGATTCCGCGAACCAGCGCCAAGCCGGTGGAACCGGCCTTGGCCTGAGCATCGCCAAAACCATCGTGGAGCGCCATGGCGGCGAGATCGGGTTCACCAGCGAGGAGGGGGTCGGGACGACCTTTGCCATCGACCTGCCGAAATGCGCGCCCGCCCGGCCCGCGTTGGCGGGCTGATCCGCAGCCGGTGCCGGGCGGGTAAAAAATCCGTCATTTTTTATCTGCCCACTTGACCTTCTAGCGGGTGGAATCTTTATCGATTTATTCGAATGATCCATTCGGTGAGGCTTTCGTGACCCGGCAAAACAGCTTGAAGATGCCGGTGGAGGGCCTGTTTGGCGTCCGCCGCCGGGATCGCCCAGCCAAGGCTTTTCTGACTGCACCGGGGCACTGCGCATGAAATCAGGAGACGTGTAATGAATATCGGCGATGTTGCCCGCCTGTCCGGTCTGCCCGCAAAGACGATCCGGTATTACGAGGAGATCGGCCTGATCCGGCCGCTGCGCGAAACCAATGGTTATCGCGCGTTCCGCGACAGCGATCTGCACAAGCTGGCCTTTCTGGGCCGCGCGCGTTCGCTTGGATTCACCATCGACGATTGCCGGACGCTGATGACCCTTTATGCGGATCAGTCGCGGGCCAGCGCGGATGTGAAACAGGTCGCGCAGCAGCATCTGGCGCAGATCGACCGCAAGCTGACTGAACTGAGCGAGATGCGCAACACGCTGTCCCGACTGATCGATGCCTGCGCCGGCGACCACCGTCCCGACTGCCCGATCCTGCAGGATCTTGCCACGGTGCCCATGGAGCGCAAAAACGGGTCCGCCCGCGCCTGAATGCCCCACTTGCAGCCGGGGTCCGGCTCTTGTCATATGCGGATGAACATCGCCAAACGGAGGAGAGGGCATGGTTCATCAGCTTTTTATCGGCACCGGGCTGATCCTGATCACCGTCGCGATCGCCGGGCTGGGATTCTGGGCGGCGGAAGGGTTGGTGACGCTGACAAGCCCCTGGCTGGTGCGCCGCCCGCACGCGGTGAAGCTGTCGCTGGTGCTGATGTTCACGGTAATCCTTGTGCTGCTGGTGCTGACCCTTTCGGTCTGGGTCTGGGCCGCGACCTTCATGGCGCTGGGGATATTCATTCAGTGGGAGGCCGCAGTCTATTTCGGGATCGTGGCCTTCACCACGCTGGGTTTCGGCGACATTCTGCTGCCGCATGACTGGCGCATTCTGGGCGGGCTGACGGCGGCGAACGGGCTGCTGAACATGGGGCTTTATACCGCGATGCTGGTCGAGATCCTGCGCCGGGTCCGGTCCGAACAGGTCGAGGGGCAGACCGATGGTGGCTGATGGGGCGCCACACCCCGTGATCCGGCTGCGCGTCGTCGTGGGGGAACAGTTCACGATGGGACCGGGAAAGGCCGATCTGTTACAGGGCATTGCCGAAACCGGCTCGATCTCGGCGGCGGGGCGCGGCATGGGCATGAGCTATCGGCGCGCCTGGTCGCTGGTCGAAGAGATGAACAGCGCCCTGCGCGGCGCGGCGGTGGAAACCAGCCGGGGCGGGGCAGAGGGCGGCGGCGCGCGCCTGACCGAGCTGGGCGTGGAACTGCTGGCGCTGTATCGCGGGATGCAGGCCGATGCCGACCGCGCCACAGCCGCGGCGCAGGCCCGGCTGGCGGCGATGCTTTGCGTTGTGTCCGGTGAAACATAACGCTTGCGCCCCGGTCGCCGCCCGTTATGTTTCCCTGGACATAACGAGGAGCCAGGCATGATCCGTCCTTTCCCTTCCCAAAGCCTGCTGCCGGTGCTGGCGGCCGTTCTGGGCCTGTCGGCGCCCGGCGGCGCGGCGGCGCAGCAGGTCGTTCTGGCCGCTGTCGCCGCCAATTTCAGCGAAACCGTGGCCACGCTGGAACCCCTGTTCGAAGCGGCGTATCCGGGCACCGATCTGCAGATCGTCACCGGCTCGACCGGCAAGCTTTACGCGCAGATCCGGGCGGGTGCGCCGTTCGATCTGTTGCTGGCTGCCGATCAGGCCAGACCGGCGTTACTGGAGGAGGAGGGGGCCGCAGTGGCGGGCAGCCGGTTCACCTATGCGCTGGGCCGGCTCACACTCTGGAGCCCCGATCCCGGCCGGATCGGCGCCGATGGCGTGGCGGCGATGATCGCGCCGGAAACGCGGTTCATCGCCATGGCCAACCCGGAACTGGCGCCTTACGGTGCCGCCGCCGCGCAGGCGCTGGGCGCGCTGGGGCTGGCCGGAGCGTTGCAAGACAAGCTGGTGATGGGGCAGAATATCGGCCAGACTTTTTCGATGGTGGCCACCGGCAATGCCGATATGGGGCTGGTCGCGTTGTCGGCGGCGCTGAGCCCGCGCAACGCCAAGCCCGGCAGCCGCTGGGACGTGCCGCAGGTTCTGTATGATCCGATCCGGCAGGATGCGGTCTTGCTGGATGCGGACAATGCGGGTGCGGTGGCGTTTCTGGCGTTTCTGGGGACAGACGCGGCGCATGCGGTCACGGCCCGGTTCGGCTATGGCGTGGACTAGGCCGTGACGGTGCTGCCCGATCTTGCGCCCCTGTGGCTGACGCTGCGCCTGGCGGCGGTGACGACCGGCCTGTTGCTGCTGATCGGCACGCCGCTGGCCTGGGCGCTGGCGCGGGGCCGGGGCCGCTGGAAACCGGTGGTCGAGGCGATGACCGCGCTGCCGCTGGTGCTGCCGCCGACGGTGCTGGGGTTCTATCTGCTGATCTTTCTGTCGCCCGCCGCGCCGCTGGGGGCGGCCTGGCGCGATGTGACCGGCGAAAGCCTGACCTTTTCCTTTGCCGGTTTGGTGGTGGCGTCGTGCCTGTATTCGCTGCCGTTCATGGTGCAGCCCCTGCAGGCTGCGTTCGAGGCGCTGGGCCGTGCCCCGCTGGAGGCCGCCGCCACCCTGCGCGCGGGGCCGCTGGATGCGTTCCTGACCGTGGTGCTGCCGCTGTCGGCGCGCGGCTATCTGACCGCAACGGTGCTGAGCTTTGCCCATACGATCGGCGAATTTGGCGTGGTGCTGATGGTGGGCGGCAATATCCCCGGCAAGACCAAGGTCATCTCGATCGCGATCTATGAACATGTGGAAACGATCGCCTATGCCCAGGCGCATGTACTGTCTGCGGGGCTGTTGGTGTTTTCCTTCCTGATCCTGCTGCTGGTCTATTCGGTCAACCGGCGCTTTCCGGTGCAGGTGGGCTAGGCATGGCGCTGTTGTCCCTTGATGTGCGGCTCGATCAGGGCGGGTTTTCCCTGAACGCTGTTCATGAGGCCCGGCTGTCGGGCATCACCGCGCTGTTCGGCCCGTCGGGCGCGGGCAAAAGCACGTTGCTGCGGGTGATCGCGGGGCTGGAGCGCGGCGCGGTCGGGCGGGTCGGTTTCGACGGCGCGCTGTGGCAGGACAGCGCCGCGCGCGTCTTCGTGCCGCCGCACCGGCGTGGGGCCGGGCTGGTGTTTCAGGATGCGCGGCTGTTTTCCCATCTCAACGTCGCGGGCAATCTGCGTTATGCGGCCCGACGCTCGGCGGGGGCCGGGGCGATCACCGAAGCGGCGGTGATCGAGGCGCTGGATCTGGCCCCGCTTCTGGCGCGCCGCCCCGCCGCGCTGTCGGGGGGCGAGCGGCAGCGCGCCGCCATCGGCCGGGCGCTGCTGGCGCGGCCCCGGCTGATGCTGATGGACGAGCCGTTGTCGGGGCTCGATATGCGGCGCAAGGCGCAGATCCTGCCCTATATCGCGCGGCTGCCGCAGGCGTTCGGCCTGCCGGTTCTGTATGTCACCCATGCGATCGACGAGGTGACGCGCATCGCCGACGCGATGATCGCGCTGAACGGCGGCCGGGTGGTGGCCGCCGGTCCGCTGGCCGAAACCTTCGCGCGGCTTGATCTGGTCGCGGGCGGCAGCCGGTTCGAGGCGGGCGTGATCCTGACCGCGCGCGTTACCGGGCAGGACGCGGCCTATCATCTGACCCGGCTGACGGTGGGCGGCCAGCCGCTGACGATGCCGGCGGCGCAGATCGCGCCGGGGACGGCGGTGCAGCTTCGGGTGCGGGCGCGCGATGTACTGCTGGCCACCGAACGGCCCCGGGGGCTGAGCGCGCAGAATATTTTGGCAGGTACGGTGCGCGAGATCCTGACCGAGCCCGACACCGCCTTTGCCGAGGTATTCGTCACCGTGGGCGAACAGGTGGTGCGGGCGCGGGTGACGCGGGCCGCCGTGGCGCAGCTGGGCTTGGCCGCGGGCCAGCCGGTGTTTGCGGTGCTCAAGGCGATTTCCTTTGACCGGCGCGCGCTGTAGCCATCTATGACGGGGCAGGAAGAATTTTCACGAAAATTCTTCTGTCTGAAAAATCTTCGTGAAGATTTTTCCGGCTCGCTTAGCCCAGGTCGACCACCCGGCCACCGGCGGCGCGCGCATCGTCGGCGTCATGGGTGACCATCAGCACCGGCAGGGCGCGGGCCTTTGCGCGGGCGAAGACCAGATGCCGGATCTGATCGCGCAGGGCTGCGTCGAGCCGCGAAAACGCCTCGTCCAGCAGCAGCGCGCGCGGCTCTGACAGCAGCATCCGCATCAGCGCGACCCGCGCCTTCTGTCCGCCGGACAGGGTGGCAGGGTCGCGGTCGGCGAAGCCGTCCAGCCCGACATCGGCCAGCGCCTCGGCCAGTTTCGCGCGGCGCGCGGCGCGGCCCCGGATGGTCGGCGGCAGGCCGAAGGCCAGATTGCCGCCGACCGACATATGCGGAAACAGCAGCTCTTCTTGAAACAGGATGCCCACATGGCGGTGTTCGGGGGCTTTGCGGGTGATGTCCGTGCCGTTCAGAACGACCCGGCCCTCGGCGCGGAAGCCGGGCGGCAGGGTGCCGGTGATCGCGGCCAGCAGGGTGGATTTGCCCACGCCCGACGGGCCCATCACCGTCAGCACCTCGCCCGGCGCCACATGCGCGTCCAGCGCCACAAGCGGCGCGCCCGCGTGGATCACGCGCAGGGCGTCAAGGGTCAGGCCGGGCCGGGTCATGCCGTGCCCCTTAGCGCGCGGCGCCGGGTCCAGACAAGGCGCGGCACCGCCAGGGCGGCGACAAAGCCCAGAACCACCACCCCGGTCTGTGCCAGCGCATAGAGGCCGATCACCCGGCGGTCACCCCCCGAGGCCAGCGCCACGGCTTCGGTCGTCAGGGTCTGCACCCGGCCCGCGCCGATCAGCAGCGTGGGCAGGTATTGCCCGACCGACACGGAAAAGCCCACCGCGGCGGCGGTCAGGATCGGGGCCAGCAGCATCGGCAGGCGGATGCGCCACAGGATGCGGCCCGGCCCCGCGCCCAGGGCGGCGGCGATGGTGGCATGGCGCGTGTCCCAGCGGCGGAACGGATCGCCCAGCGACAGGAACACATAGGGCAGCACAAAGACCACATGCCCCAGCACCACCGCACCGCGCCCCATATCGGCCCCGGCCATCAGTGCCAGCGTCTGCAGCCCCGGCAGGAACGCCACCTGGGGGATCAGCAGCGGCAGGTAAAGCAGCCACAGGCTGCGGGCGCCGGGGGTTAGGCCGAAGCGATGCTCTGCCTGCAGGCAGGCCAGGGTCAGGGTCAGGGCGATTGCGGTGGCGGCGGCGGCGATCAGCAGGGTTTCGCGGGTGGGGTCGCCCAGGCCCGGGCCGTGGCGCATCCAGGCGTGCAGGCTCAGCGTGTCGGGCAGGGCGCCGGGAAAGGCCCAAGGGCCGGCGAGCGACCACAGCACCAGCCCCGCCAGCCCCAGCAGCACCGCGCCCGCGGTCAGCCCGGCGGCCAGCAGCCCGGCCAGTCCCAGCACCCGGTCGAACCGGCCGCGCCCGCCGCGCGCGATCCAGCGCTGGCCCAGCCGGGCGGCCACCGCCTCGGCCCCGCGCCACAGCACCAGCGCGCCCAGCACCAGGATCAGTTGCAGCATCGCCCCGGCGGCGGCCTGAAACCGCATCGACAGATCCGGGTCGCCCATCCAGCGCACCACCTGCACCGCCAGTGGCGGCGGCGTGTTCGGCCCAAGGATCATCGCCACATCCACCACCGACATCGAATAGGCCAGCACCGCATAGACCGGCAGCCGGATCCGGGCATAGACCTGCGCAAAAAGCACTTTCATCCAGCCGGTCACGCGGCAATAGCCCAGCGACTGGGCGATGGTCAGGCTGCGTGTCGGCCGGGTCTGCGGCAGCGCGGCCAGCGCCATCAACAGCAAGAACGGCACTTCTTTGGCGACCAGCCCCAGCACCATCGCCGCGCCCCAGGGGTCCTGCACGATCAGCAGGTCGGGCGGGCGGTGCCAGCCGGTGGCCCAGGGCGACAGCGCCCGCGCGATCCAGCCCGAAGGCGCGATCAGAAAGGCGATGCCGAAGGCGGCGGCGGCGTGGGGCACCGACAGCAGCGGCGACAGCGCCCGTTCCATCCAGCGAAAGCTGCGCGTGCCCGACCAGCCCGCCAGGATCAGCGCGGTAATGCCCAGCGACAGGGCGGTGGCGACCAGCCCGGTGGTCAGACTCAGCCGCACGGCGGGCCACAGGCCGGGCCAGTCGAGCAGCGCACGCGCCGGTTCAAGGCTGGGCCGCGTGCCGCCCAGGGCCGGGAAAACCCCCAGCGCGGGGGCCAGCGTGCCCGCCAGCCCGGCCAGAACCGGACCAAGCAACAGCAGCAGCGTCAGCGCCGGGGCCAGGCGCATCGCTCAGGGTGCCACGCCGTGGCGGGCGGTCCAGTCGGCGTTGATTCTTGCGACCCAGCTTGGGTGCGGCTCGGGCAGGGCGGGGCCCAGATCGGTGGGGGACAGGGTGGCGATGCCCAGATCCAGCGCGTCGAAGGCGGCGCGCTGATCGGCGCTCAGCGTGTCCATCGCCAGTACGGTGCCATAGCCCAGCACCGCCGGATCCTGCGCGCGGGCCTGCGCCTGCGGTGACAGCAGGAAATCGGCCAGCACCATCGCGCCCGCCTTGGCGGTGGCGTTATAGGGGATCGCGACGAAGCTGGCATTGCCGATCGTGCCGCCCTGCATCACGAAGGTCCGCACGGTGTCGGGCAGTTCGCCGTTGGCGATCGCGGTCGAGGCCTCGCCCGGGGAAAAGGAAATCGCCAGGTCGATTTCGCCATCGGCCATCAGCTGCAACTGGCGCGGGCCGGTCTGCGGATAGGCGCGGCCCTTGCGCCACAGGTGCGGCGTCAGGTCGTCCAGAAAGGTCCAAAGCGGCGCGGTGACCGCGCCGTAATCGACCGTTTCGACCGGCTGTTGCAGCAGCGCGGGGTCGTCCACCAGCCCGTAAAGCGCCTGTTTCAGGAATGTCGTGCCCAGAAAATCGGGCGGCTGCGGAAAGGTGAACCGGCCGGGATGGGCAGCGGCCCAGTCCCGCAGCGCGGGCATGGTGTCGGGCGGGGCGGGCAGGCGGGCGGTGTCATAATAGAACACCACCTGCGCCATCGCCCAGGGGGATTCGAGCCCCTCGGTCGGCACGGTGAAGTCCGAGGTCACGGCAGGCTTTCCGGCCACATCGACGAAACGCCAGTTCGGCAGCGCCTCGGCCCAGGGGCCGAACAGCAGGTCCGCCTGTTTCATCGCGGCGAAATTGGCGCCGTTGATCCAGATCAGATCGACCGCGCCGCCCTTGTCCTTGCCGGCGGTTTTTTCGGCCAGAACCCGGCTGACCGCATCGGCGGTGTCGGCCAGTTTCACATGCTCAAGCGTCACGCCGTAGCGTTCGGACACCCGGTCGCCGGCCCATCGGATGAAGTCATTGGTGGCGGTCGATCCGCCCCAGGCGTTCCAGTAAACCGTCTGGCCGCGGGCCTCGGCCAGAACCCCGTTCCAGTCGGCCGGATCGGGATCCGCCAGGGCGGGCGCGGTCAGCGCGGCAAGGGCAAAGGCGGCAGCAAGGCGTTTCATCGGTCATCCTCCCAAAGCATGTTTTGCACAGGTAAAAGCGCATATGGCACGGCGCCGCCACACAAAAAACCGTGTGATTGCGCCGGAATTTCGTAACAATTGGCGCGGGTTGACGGGCCGACCCGCCGCAAGCCGCCGGATAACAGGCGGGCAGGGCCTTGCAGCCACCCGGACGCGCGCCTAAGACTCTGGCAGGTTTCTTCGCCCTATGATGGGCACAGTTCAACAGGCAGGCGACAATGCACGATCCATATGAGACTTACATGAACACGCTCGTTCCCATGGTGGTCGAGCAGACCTCGCGCGGGGAACGCGCCTATGACATTTTCTCGCGCCTGCTGAAGGAGCGGATCATTTTCGTCACCGGCCCGGTGCATGACGGCATGTCCAGCCTGATCGTGGCGCAGTTGCTGCATCTGGAAGCCGAGAACCCGACCAAGGAAATCTCGATGTATATCAACAGCCCCGGCGGCGTCGTGACTTCGGGCCTGTCGATCTATGACACGATGCAATACATCAAGCCCAAGGTGTCCACCCTGGTGGTGGGTCAGGCGGCGTCGATGGGCTCGCTGCTGCTGGCGGCGGGCGAGGCGGGGATGCGGTTCTCGTTGCCCAACAGCCGGGTGATGGTGCACCAGCCTTCGGGCGGGTATCAGGGGCAGGCGACGGATATCATGATTCACGCCCAGGAAACCCAGAAGCTGAAGGACCGGCTGAACGAGATCTACGTCAAGCATACCGGCCAGACGATGAAGGCGGTCGTGGACGCGCTGGAGCGCGACAACTTCATGTCGCCGCAGGATGCGAAGGACTGGGGCCTGATCGACGAGATCGTCGAGAACCGGGCCAAAGGCGACGAGGCGGCGTCGTAAACCCGTCTGTTACGTTTGGGCGCAGCGCCGGATTTTGGCGTTGTGCCCGGAAATTCTCTGCCATAGGCTGTTTCGAAGGAAAGAACAGACCGGGCAGACGCGGACGTTCCGCGGGATATGAAGCCTCAGAGGATGAATATGGCGAACAACTCAGGCAATGACTCCAAGAACACGCTTTACTGCTCGTTCTGCGGCAAAAGCCAGCATGAGGTTCGCAAACTGATTGCGGGACCGACGGTTTTCATCTGCGATGAATGCGTCGAACTGTGTATGGACATCATCCGCGAGGAGACCAAGACCGCCGGTCTGAAATCCTCTGACGGGGTGCCCACGCCCAAGGAAATCTGCGAAGTGCTGGACGATTACGTGATCGGCCAGGCCCATGCGAAGCGCGTGCTGTCGGTGGCGGTGCACAACCACTACAAGCGGCTGAACCACGCGGCGAAAGCGGGCAGCGATATCGAGCTGGCGAAATCCAACATCATGCTGATCGGCCCCACGGGCTGTGGCAAGACGCTGCTGGCGCAGACGCTGGCGCGGATTCTGGATGTGCCCTTCACCATGGCCGATGCCACCACCCTGACCGAAGCCGGTTACGTGGGCGAGGATGTGGAAAACATCATCCTCAAGCTGCTGCAGGCCAGCGAATACAACGTCGAACGCGCGCAGCGCGGCATCGTCTATATCGACGAGGTCGACAAGATCACCCGCAAATCCGACAATCCCAGCATCACCCGTGATGTTTCGGGCGAGGGCGTGCAGCAGGCCCTGCTGAAGATCATGGAAGGCACCGTGGCCAGCGTTCCGCCGCAGGGGGGGCGCAAGCATCCGCAGCAGGAATTCCTGCAGGTGGACACCACCAACATCCTGTTCATCTGCGGCGGTGCCTTTGCGGGGCTTGAGAAGATCATCGCGCAGCGCGGCAAGGGATCGGCCATCGGGTTCGGCGCCGATGTGAAGGAAAACGACACCCGCGGCGTGGGCGAGATGTTTGGTGAGCTGGAGCCCGAGGATCTGCTGAAATTCGGTCTGATCCCGGAATTCGTCGGCCGTCTGCCGGTAATCGCCACGCTGACCGATCTGGACGAGGACGCGCTGGTCACCATTCTGACCGCACCGAAAAACGCGCTGGTGAAACAGTATCAGCGCCTGTTCGAGCTGGAAGACGCGCAGCTGACCTTCACCGAAGATGCGCTGAAGGCAATCGCCAAGCGCGCCATCGCGCGCAAGACCGGCGCGCGCGGACTGCGTTCGATCATGGAAGACATCCTGCTGAACACGATGTTCGAACTGCCCGGCATGGACAATGTCGAGGAGGTCGTGGTCAACGAAGAGGCCGTGACCGCCGCCGCCGCGCCGCTGCTGATCTATGCCGACCAGCCCAAAGAGGGCGTCAGCGCCGGTTAAGGCCGCGTCGCGATGTGATACGACAAGGCGGGCGTTCAGCCCGCCTTTTTCATGGGCCGATCCCTGCCGGGGCCATGCCCTTGCCACTGGACCTCGGCGCGCGCATGGTCCATATGAAAAGGAAGGATCGCCGGAGGGTTTCATGGGCATCATCGACAGCGTTCTTCGACTTGTGACCTGGTGGAACGGCCAGACGCTGGGCACCCAGTTGTTTACCATGCGCAAAGGCGTCAAGGTCGGTGAGGATGAGCAGGGCAACCTGTATTACGAAACCCGCGACGGCAAGCGGCGCTGGGTGATCTTCAACGGCGAGGTCGAGGCCAGCCGCATCAACCCTGACTGGCATGGCTGGCTGCACCACACGTTCGACGATCGCCCCGGCGACACCCCGCTGGTTCACAAACCCTGGGAAAAGCCGCATCACGAAAACCTCACAGGCACCGCGCTGGCCTATGCGCCGCCGGGCTCGATTCGCCGGACGGACCCCGCCGCGCGGAGCGACTACGAGGCCTGGCAGCCGGAATAAAACGCAAATGGCTGAAAACAAGATAGAAGTAGTGGTTGGTGGCGTGGTTCTGGCCGCCGCGATAGGTTTTCTGGTCTATCTGACCAATGCCACGGGCGTCGGCAGCACCGTGTCCGGCAGCTATGAGCTGACGGCCTCGTTCCGCTCGGTCGAGGGGGTGTCGGTGGGCACCGATGTCAAGATGGCGGGCGTCAAGGTCGGTACCATCACCGGGCTGGATCTGAACCCGGTCACCTTCCGCGCCGATGCGCGCTTTTCCATCAAGAACGGCCTGGAACTGCCCGACGACAGCGCGATCGTGATCGCGTCCGAGGGGCTTCTGGGCGGCAATTACATTGAAATCGTGCCCGGCGGCTCGCCCATCAACCTGGAACCCGGCGACGAGATCGAGGATACTCAGGGTTCGGTCAGCCTGATCACACTGCTGATGAAATTCGTTTCCGGCTCGCCCTCTTCGGATGGCGAGGAGGGGGCGCAGTGAGGCTTTCCGTTGCGCTGTGCTGCCTTGCGCTGCCGGCCTTCGCGCAGGTGGACCAGTTCGGCCAGCCGGTTCAGGAACGCGCCGAAACCGCCGCCGGCGGCGTGGTGCGGGTGCTGGACAAGGTGTCCGGCACGTTGAGCGACCTGACGCTGGCCACGGGGCAGAGCACCGGCTATGGGCGGCTGGAAATCACGCTGGGCGAATGCCGCTTTCCGGCCGACAACCCGGCCTCGGACGCTTATGCCTATCTGACGATCCGCAACGCCGGAACAGAGACCCTGGTCTTTGCCGGGTGGATGATCGCCTCCAGCCCGGCGCTGAACGCGCTGGACCACCCGCGTTATGATGTCTGGGTGATGCGCTGCACCAATACCTGAGGGCTGGGCGTGTCGGGGCCGCTGAAATCGCCCTGCTGCGTCAGCGCGCGTTCCAGCATTTCGTGATAGGTGACGCGCGGAATTTCGATCCCGCCCAGGCTGGCCAGATGCGGCGTCAGAAACTGGGTATCCAGCAGGCTGAACCCGCCTTGGGTCAGTCGATCCACCAGATAGGCCAGCGCGATCTTTGACGCATCCGTGCGGCGCGAGAACATGCTTTCACCAAAGAACGCGCCCCCCAGTGCGACGCCATAGACACCGCCGACCAGTGCCGGGCCGTCCCATAGTTCCAGAGAATGGGCAAAGCCCGCCCGGTGCAGCGCCAGATACAACCCAAAGATCGTATCGTTGATCCAGGTTTCTTCGCGGTCGGCGCAGCCCCGCACTACGCCCGCGAAATCGGTATCGATGCGAATCGCGAAAGGGGTGCGCAGGATTCGGCGGCGCAGCGAGCGCGACAGATGAAACCCGTCCAGCGGCAGGATGCCCCGATGCCGCGGATCGACCCAGAACACATCCGGGTCGTCGCGATGTTCGGACATTGGGAAGATCCCCGCCGCATAGGCGTTCAGCAGCAGCGCGGGGGTCAGCGCGGGGTCAGCCATGCCGCTCAGGCGGCAAGGTTGCTTTCCAGCCAGCGTTCCAGCCAGTGGATGTCGTAATCCCCGCTCTGGATGTCGGGCTCTTGCAGCAGGGCGTGGAACAGCGGCACGGTGGTATCCACCCCGTCGACGATCAACTCGGCCAGGGCGCGGGCCAGACGGGCCAGTGCCTCGCGCCGGTCACGGCCATGCACGATCAGCTTGCCGATCAGGCTGTCGTAATAGGGCGGGATCGAATAGCCGTCATACAGCGCCGAATCCATCCGTACGCCAAGCCCGCCGGGGGCGTGGAACGCGGTGATCTTGCCGGGGCAGGGCGAAAAGCTTGGCAGTTTTTCGGCATTGATCCGCACCTCGATCGCATGGCCGTTCAACACCAGATCGTCCTGGGTGAACGACATCGGCAGGCCTTCGGCCACGCGAATCTGTTCGCGCACCAGATCGACGCCGAAGATCGCCTCGGTCACCGGATGTTCGACCTGAAGCCGGGTGTTCATCTCGATGAAATAGAATTCGCCGTTTTCGTAGAGGAATTCGATCGTGCCGGCGCCGATATAGTTGATCTTGGCCACCGCGTCGGCACAGACCTTGCCGATCCGGGCGCGCATGTCGGCATCGATGGCCGGGCCGGGGGCCTCTTCGAACACTTTCTGGTGGCGGCGCTGAAGCGAGCAGTCGCGCTCGCCCAGATGCACCGCGCCGCCCTTGCCGTCGCCGAAAACCTGAATTTCGATATGGCGCGGGGTGCTGAGGTATTTCTCGATATAGACTTCGTCATTGCCGAAGGCGCTTTTGGCCTCGGATCGCGCGGTCTGGAACGCATGGTCCAGATCATCCTCTGTCTTCGCCAGCTTCATGCCGCGCCCGCCGCCGCCGGCGGTGGCCTTGATGATGACCGGATAGCCGATCTTGGCGGCCGCGATGCGGGCGCTGGCCAGGTCGGGTACGCCGCCATCCGAGCCGGGCACGCAGGGCACGCCCAGGGCCTTCATCGTGTCCTTGGCGGTGATCTTGTCACCCATCATGCGGATATGTTCTGCGGTGGGGCCGATGAAGGCGATGTCGTGATCTTCGACGATCTGCACGAAATTGGCGTTTTCGGACAAAAAGCCATAGCCCGGATGGATCGCGTCGGCGCCGGTGATCTCGCAGGCCGAAACGATGGCCGGGATCGACAGATAGCTTTGGTTTCCGGGGGGCGGGCCGATGCACACGGCCTCGTCGGCCATGCGCACATGCATCGCATCGGAATCGGCGGTGGAATGCACCGCGACCGATTTGATGCCCATTTCGCGGCAGGCGCGGATTACCCGCAGCGCAATTTCCCCGCGGTTCGCAATCAGGATTTTTTCGAACATGGACAGGGCCTTATTCGACAATCATCAGCGGTGCGCCGAATTCCACCGGCGCGCCGTCTTCGATCAGGATGCGTTTGACGGTGCCCGAACGCGGTGCCGGAATCTGGTTCATGGTCTTCATCGCCTCGATGATCAGCAGGGTTTGACCCTCGGTCACCGTTTCGCCCACCGAAACGAAGGGCTTGGTGCCGGGTTCGGGCTGCAGATAGGCGGTGCCGACCATGGGCGAGGTCACCGCACCGGGCAGTTGGGCGGGGTCGCTGATGGCGGCGGGCGCCTCTGCGACGGGGACGGCGGCGGCTGCGACCGGCGCGGCGGGTGCAGCCACGGTGGTGACCACCTGCGCGGTGCGGGCAACCCGCACATCAAGGCTGTCGTCCTCACCATATTCCCGTTTCACCTGTAATTCGGTGAGGTCGTTTTCGCGAAGCAATTCGGCCAGCGCCTGGATGAAGGCCACATCCGCGTCGTGGGTGTGTTTTGTCATACCGTCCTCGATCGGTGAACTTGTGCCCGCTGAAACTGCGGGTCTGTACTTTGACGTTGCGCCGCTTATACGCGAGCCACCGGCCAGAGAAAAGCGCCAGTTGTCTTTTTGTGGGGTCTTTGCCGCAATGCGGCGGCTGTGAGTGTGCCGGTTTTTTGTGCAATTTGCAGGAAAACCGGGGTGGTTTTGATCAGTGGTCCGGCGCGGTGTAGCGGATAAAATTTACCATTTGATAAAATAACGGGGTCATGCCACGATTTCTGCAAGCAACGACATTAGAATACAGGGAGATTGCACTTGGCCAACAGCCATCTGACCCCCGGGGTGGTCCCCGGCCGTCTGGGTGCCAATGAGTACCACGATAATTTCGCAGACAAAGAGCCGCCTTTTGACGCACATGAGGCCGCAGTGGCGGCGGACCGGTGCTATTTTTGCTATGATGCGCCTTGCGTGACGGCCTGTCCGACCTCGATCGACATTCCGATGTTCATCCGCCAGATCCAGACGGGCAAGCCGGATGCGGCCGCCAGGACGATCTTCGACCAGAATATTCTGGGCGGCATGTGCGCCCGCGTCTGCCCGACAGAGCAACTGTGCGAAGAGGTCTGCGTGCGCGAGGTGGCCGAGGGCCGGCCGGTCGAAATCGGCCGTCTGCAGCGGTTTGCCACCGACACGGTGATGGACACCGGCGTGCATCCCTTCAGCCGCGCGCCCGAGACCGGAAAGCGGATCGCGGTGGTCGGCGCGGGGCCTGCGGGCCTGTCCTGTGCGCACCGGCTGGCGATGAAAGGCAATGATGTCGTGCTGTTCGATGCGCGCAACAAGCCGGGCGGGCTGAACGAATACGGCATCGCCACCTACAAGACGGTGAACGATTTCGCCCAGAAAGAGGTGGAGTGGCTGACCCAGATCGGGGGAATCACCATTCAGACCGGCATGGCGCTGGGGCGCCAGCTGTCGCTCGAAGGGCTGCGGGCCGAATATGACGCGGTGTTCCTGGCGATCGGTCTGGGCGGGGTCAACGCCCTGCGCACCGAAGGCGAAGAGAAATCCCATGTTCAGGACGCGGTCGATTTCATCGCTGAATTGCGTCAGGCTGAGGATCTGTCCAAGGTCGCCATCGGCCGCGAGGTGGTGGTGATCGGCGGCGGCATGACGGCGGTCGATGCCGCGGTGCAGTCGAAGCTGCTGGGGGCCGAGCATGTCACCATGGTCTATCGCCGCGAGCGCGAGGCGATGAGCGCGTCGGAGCACGAACAGGGCCACGCGGCGTCGAAAGGTGTGCGGATCATCACCGGCGCGGCGCCGCTGCGCATCATCGGCAATGGCGCGGTGCAGGCGATCGAATTCGCCTATACCGCCGAAACCGAGGATGGGCTGGTCCTGACCGATGAAACCTTCCGGCTGAAGGCCGATCAGGTGTTCAAGGCGATCGGGCAAAGCCTGGAAGGCACACCAGACGGGCTGCAATTGTCGGGCCGCAAGATCGCGGTGACCGGCGCCGGGCGCACCAACCTGACCGGGGTCTGGGCCGGGGGCGACTGTGCGCTGGGTGGCGACGACCTGACCGTGACGGCGGTGGCCGAAGGCCGCGACGCCGCCGAGGATATTCATGCCAGCCTGATGGGCTGAGAGGAGGAGAACGCAAATGGCTGATCTCTCAAGCGAATTCGTGGGCATCAAATCGCCCAACCCGTTCTGGCTGGCCTCGGCCCCGCCGACCGACAAGGAATATAACGTGCGCCGCGCCTATGAGGCGGGCTGGGGCGGTGTGGTCTGGAAAACCCTGGGCGAGGATGGCCCGCCGGTGGTCAACGTCAACGGGCCGCGCTATGGCGCGATCTGGGGTGCCGACCGGCGGCTTCTGGGGCTCAATAATATCGAGCTGATCACCGACCGCCCGCTGGAGGTGAACCTGCGCGAGATCACGGCGGTCAAGCGCGACTATCCCGACCGGGCGCTGGTCGTGTCGCTGATGGTCCCCTGCGAAGAGCAGGCCTGGAAACGCATCCTGCCGCTGGTCGAAGCAACCGGCGCCGACGGGATCGAGCTGAACTTCGGCTGCCCGCACGGCATGGCCGAGCGCGGTATGGGCAGCGCCGTGGGCCAGGTGCCCGAATATATCGAAATGGTCACGCGCTGGTGCAAACAGACCACGCGGATGCCGGTGATCGTCAAGCTGACGCCGAACATCACCAATATCCTGTACCCGGCCGAGGCCGCCAAACGCGGCGGCGCGGATGCGGTTTCACTGATCAACACGATCAATTCGATCACGTCGGTCGACCTCGATACCATGTCGCCCGAGCCGATGATCGACGGCAAGGGCACCCATGGCGGTTATTGCGGCCCGGCGGTCAAGCCGATCGCGCTGAACATGGTGGCCGAGATCGCCCGCAATGCCGAAACCGCGGGCCTGCCGATCAGCGGCATCGGCGGCGTGACCACCTGGCGCGACGCGGCCGAGTTTCTGAGCCTGGGCGCGGGCAATGTGCAGGTCTGCACCGCGGCGATGACGTACGGGTTCCGAGTGGTGCAGGAAATGGCCGCCGGCCTGTCGGTCTGGATGGACGAAAAAGGCTATAGCTCGGTCGATCAGATCGTGGGCCGCGCGGTGCCCAATGTCACCGACTGGCAGTTCCTGAACCTCAATTACGTCACCAAGGCCAAGATCGACCAGGATGCCTGCATCCAGTGCGGCCGCTGCTATGCCGCGTGCGAGGATACCTCGCATCAGGCCATCGCCATGTCCGAGGATCGCGTGTTCACCGTCAAGGACGACGAATGCGTGGCCTGTAACCTGTGCGTCAATGTCTGCCCCGTCGAGGAGTGCATCACGATGGAACGCATGGCCCCGGGCGAGGTCGACCCGCGCACCGGAAAGCCGGTCGAGAAGGACTATGCCAACTGGACAATGCACCCGAACAATCCGTCCGTGCAGGCCGCGGAATAGGGGTTTCACAACCGTCGGGTGGGTTCGTCCCTGACCCCGGTCCTGTTCGCAGGGCCGGGGTTTTTTACAGGAAAAACCGGCTCAGACGCGCAACAGCCTGGTGAACAGCGTGATCAGATAGCGCTCTGCCTCGGGGAAGGGGTCGTCGGTCTGATCGCCCAGAACCGCGCGCACCTGCACGTCGAAATCGGCGTAATGCTGGGTCAGCGACCAGATCGAAAAGATCAGGTGATAGGGGTGGACATCGGCGATCCGCCCCTCGGCCGACCAGCGCGACAGCACGGCGGCCTTTTCGTCGACCAGCGTTTTCAACTCGCCCTCCAGCACATCCATCACCCGCGGCCCGCCTTGCACGATCTCATTGGCGAACAGCCGGCTTTCATGCGGAAAATCCTGGCTCATGCCCAGCTTGCGGCGGACGTAATCCAGGATTTCGTCCAGCGGCTCGCCGTTTGCATCAAGCGCGCGCAGCGGGTCCAGCCACATGTCCAGCAGCCCCGCCAGAAGGGAGCTGTGGATCGCCTCTTTCGAGGGGAAGTAATACAGCAGGTTGGGCTTGGACAGCCCCGCCGCCTGGGCGATCTGGTCCAGCGTCGATCCGCGAAACCCGTGCTGAGAGAACACCTCCAGCGCGGCCTCCAGAATGGCCTGGGTATTCTTTTGCTGGATTCGCGTGCGGGGCTGTTGTTCATTCATGGCAGTGATCTTTAAATTTTGCGGATGTTGCGTGTCCAGCTTTGGATGGAAAAAAGATGACTATTATCTGTCGCTTAAAATTGCATCACACTGGGGCCGCATCTGCCCTTGATTGCTTCGGTTTCCGTCTCGCGCGGGCGTCACAAAACTGCTACTTCTTGACGGCCTCATATGCACTGCGTAGCGTGATCCTGACCATTTGGTCAAACAATTTCCGCCGCCCCGAATGCGCACGGGGACGGCATACCAGCAGGGGGTGCTGCCATGGCGCTTGATCGCAAACCCGTCCCGAACGACCTGTCCGCCTTCTGGATGCCGTTCACCGCGAACCGCCAGTTCAAACAGGCGCCGCGGATGCTCGTGTCGGCGGACGGCATGTTCTACAAAACCGCCGATGGCCGTGAGGTGCTGGATGGCACTGCGGGTCTGTGGTGCTGCAACGCGGGCCACAACCGCCCCAGGATCGTCGAGGCGATCCGCCAGCAGGCGGGCGAGCTGGACTATGCGCCGGCCTTCCAGATGGGCCACCCCAAGGCGTTCGAACTGGCCAGCGCCGTGCGTGACATGGCGCCCAAGGGCATGGATCATGTGTTCTTCACCAATTCCGGGTCCGAAAGCGTCGAGACCGCGCTGAAAATCGCCATCGCCTATCACCGGGCGCGGGGCGAGGGCGCGCGCACCCGTCTGATCGGGCGCGAGCGGGGCTATCACGGCGTCAATTTCGGCGGCATTTCCGTGGGCGGCATCGTCACCAACCGCAAGGTTTTCGGCAGTCTGCTGACCGGGGTCGACCACCTGCCGCACACCCATCTGCCGGGCGAGAACACCTTTACCAAGGGCCAGCCCGAAAAGGGCGCCTATCTGGCCGACGAGCTGGAACGCATCGTCGCCCTGCACGGCGCCGAAACCATCGCCGCCGTGATCGTCGAGCCGATGGCGGGATCCACCGGCGTGCTGCTGCCGCCCAAGGGCTATCTGGAACGGCTGCGCGCGATCTGTACCAAACATGGCATCCTGCTGATCTTCGACGAGGTGATCACCGGGTTCGGGCGGCTTGGCGCGTCCTTCGCGGCCGAGCATTTCGGCGTGATGCCCGATCTGATGACCACCGCCAAGGGGCTGACCAACGGGGTGATCCCGATGGGCGCGGTGCTGGCCACCGGCGCGATTCACGATGCCTTCATGCAGGGCCCCGAACATATGATCGAGCTGTTCCACGGCTATACCTATTCGGGCAACCCGATCGCCTCGGCCGCTGGTCTGGCGACGCTGGAAACCTACCGCGAAGAGGGGCTGTTCGCGCGCGCCGCCGAGATGGCCCCCTATTGGCAGGAGGCGCTGCATTCGCTGAAGGATGCGCGCCATGTGATCGACATCCGCAACATGGGCCTGATCGGCGCGGTCGAGTTGGAACCGATCGCGGGCGAGCCGACCAAGCGCGCCTTCGCGGCGTTCCTTGCGGCCTATGAAAAGGGCATCATGATCCGCACCACGGGCGACATCATCGCGATGTCGCCGCCGCTGATCATCGAGAAGCAGCATATCGACCAACTGATCGGCACTTTGCGGGATGTGCTTGAAGCTTTGGATTAATCATCTTCAGCAACCACCTGAACCAAAACGGAGAATATCATGTCTGCCCCCGGCGAAAACCTCAAGATCAACGGCGCACGTCTGTGGGACAGCCTGATGGATATGGCCAGGATCGGCCCCGGCGTGGCGGGCGGCAACAACCGCCAGACCCTGACCGATGCCGATGCCGAGGGGCGCGCGCTGTTTCGCAAATGGTGCGAGGATGCGGGCTGTTCCATGGGCGTCGACACGATGGGCAACATGTTCGCCCGCCGCGAAGGCACCGACCCCGATGCGCTGCCGGTCTATATGGGCAGCCATCTGGATACCCAGCCCACCGGCGGCAAATACGATGGGGTGCTGGGCGTGCTTGGTGGGCTGGAGGCGATCCGCAGCCTGAACGATCTGGGGATCAAGACCAAGCACCCGATCGTGCTGACCAACTGGACCAACGAGGAGGGCACGCGCTTTGCCCCGGCCATGCTGGCCTCGGGGGTGTTCGCCGGTGTGCATACCCAGGACTGGGCCTATGGGCGCAAAGATGCCGAGGGCAAGACCTTTGGCGATGAATTGGCGCGCGTTGGCTGGGTCGGCGACGAAGAGGTCGGCGCGCGCAAGATGCACGCGATGTTCGAGCTGCATATCGAGCAGGGCCCGATCCTGGAGGCAGAGGGCAAGGATATCGGTGTCGTCACCCATGGTCAGGGGCTGAGCTGGACCCAGGTCACCATCACCGGCCGCGAAGCGCATACCGGATCGACCCCGATGCCGATGCGCAAGAATGCGGGGCTTGGCATGGCCAAGGTGCTGGAACTGGTCGACGACATCGCCTGGAGCCATGCCCCCCATGCGGTGGGCGCGGCGGGCCATATCGACGTCTATCCCAATTCGCGCAACGTGATCCCCGGCAAGGCGGTGTTCACCGTCGATTTCCGCAGCCCCGATCTGGCGGTGATCACGGATATGGAAGAGCGGCTGAAGGCGGGCGCAAAGGCGATCTGCGACGAGATGGGGCTGGAGGTCGCGTTCGAGAAGGTCGGTGGCTTCGATCCGGTGGAATTCGACGCAGACTGCGTGCAGGCTGTGCGGAATGCGGCCCAGCGGCTGGGCTACAGCCACATGAACATCATCTCGGGCGCGGGGCATGATGCCTGCTGGGTCAACCGGGTGGCGCCGACGGCGATGATCATGTGCCCCTGCGTGGGCGGGCTGAGCCATAACGAGGCCGAGGAAATTTCGCCGGAATGGGCCGCCGCCGGGGCCGATGTGTTGTTCCACGCGGTGCTGGAAACGGCGCAGATCGTGGGGTGAGCCGATCGGGCGGACCGGGGGCCAGCCCCCGGACCCCCGGGATATTTGCGCGAAAAAGAAGAGGCGCGGCAGGGAACATGCCCGCAACGAGTTGCAAGGAGACAGACCATGACCACTGTCATCAAGAACGGCACCGTCGTCACCGCCGATCTGACTTATAAAGCCGACGTTCTGATCGACGGCGGCAAGATCGTCGGGATCGGCGCGGGGCTGACGGGCGATGAAATCCTCGACGCCACCGGCTGTTACATCATGCCTGGCGGGATCGACCCGCATACCCATCTGGAGATGCCCTTTATGGGCACCTACAGCTCGGACGATTTCGAAAGCGGCACCCGCGCGGCGCTGGCCGGCGGCACCACGATGGTGGTGGATTTCGCGCTGCCCAGTCCCGGCCAGGGGCTGCTGGATGCGTTGCAGATGTGGGACAACAAATCGACCCGCGCCAATTGCGACTATTCCTTTCACATGGCGATCACCTGGTGGGACAAGCAGGTGTTCGACGAGATGGAGGCCGTTGTCAGGGAAAAGGGCATCAATACCTTCAAGCATTTCATGGCCTACAAGGGCAGCCTGATGGTGAATGACGACGAGATGTATTCCTCGTTCAAGCGCTGCGCCGAACTGGGCGCGCTGCCGCTGGTCCATGCCGAAAACGGCGATGTGGTGGCCGAACTGTCGGCCCAGTTGCTGGCCCAGGGGAATGTGGGGCCCGAGGCCCACGCCTATTCCCGCCCGCCGCAGGTCGAGGGCGAGGCCACCAACCGCGCGATCATGATCGCCGACATGGCCGGCGTGCCGCTTTATGTGGTGCATACCAGTTGCGAGGAAAGCCACGAGGCGATCCGCCGGGCGCGTCAGGCCGGCAAGCGGGTCTATGGCGAGCCGCTGATCCAGCATCTGACGCTGGACGAGGGCGAGTATTTCAACCAGGACTGGGACCATGCCGCGCGCCGGGTGATGAGCCCGCCTTTCCGTAACAAGCAGCATCAGGACAGCCTGTGGGCCGGGTTGCAGGCGGGCAGCCTGTCATGTGTCGCCACCGATCACTGCGCCTTCAGCACCGATCAGAAACGGTACGGCGTCGGCGATTTCACCAAGATCCCCAACGGCACCGGCGGGCTCGAAGATCGGCTGCCGATGCTGTGGACGTATGGCGTGGGCACCGGGCGGCTGACGATGAACGAATTTGTCGCCGTGACCTCGACCAACATTGCGAAGATCCTGAACATCTATCCGCGCAAGGGTGCGGTTCTGGTCGGCGCGGATGCCGATCTGGTGGTCTGGGACCCGGAAAAGGAAAAGACCATCACCGCCGGCAGCCAGCAATCGGCGATCGATTACAACGTGTTCGAGGGCAAGCAGGTCAAGGGCCTGCCGCGGTTCACGCTGACCCGTGGCAAGGTGGCGGTACAGGACGGTGAAATCCGCACCGAGGAAGGCCACGGCGAATTCGTCAAACGCGCCCCGAACGCCCCGGTGAACGCGGCGCTTTCGACCTGGAAAGAGCTGACCGCGCCGCGGCCGGTTCAGCGCAGCGGCATTCCCGCCAGCGGCGTGTGACGGCCTGACAGCAAAAACTGCGCCTCCGCCGGCGGGGGCGCCAATAACAAGGGACAAGCGGTGACAGACCCGGTAATCAATGCGGAAAAGCTGGACCTGACCTTCCAGACCAATGACGGCCCCGTTCAGGCGCTGCGCGATGTGAACCTGACCATCGACAAGGGCGATTTCGTCAGCTTCATCGGCCCGTCGGGCTGCGGCAAGACCACGCTGTTGCGGGTGATCGCGGCGCTGGAACAGCCCACCGGCGGCACCATCACCGTCAACGGCATGACCCCGAACGAGGCCCGGCAAAGCCGCGCCTACGGCTATGTGTTTCAGGCGGCGGGGCTGTATCCGTGGCGCACGATCGCGGGCAATATCAAACTGCCGCTGGAGATCATGGGCTTTTCCAAGGCCGAACAGGCCACGCGCGTCGAAAAGGTGCTGTCGCTGGTCGATCTGGGCGGTTTCGGCAAGAAATACCCCTGGCAGCTTTCGGGCGGGATGCAGCAGCGGGCCAGCATCGCGCGGGCCCTGGCCTTTGACGCGGATATCCTGTTGATGGACGAACCCTTCGGCGCGCTGGACGAAATCGTGCGCGATCATCTGAACGAGCAGCTTCTGGCGCTTTGGGCGCGCACCGAAAAGACCATCGGCTTTGTCACCCATTCGATCCCCGAGGCGGTGTATCTGTCCACCAAGACCGTGGTGATGAGCCCGCGGCCGGGCCGCATCACCGACGTGATCGAAAGCCCGCTGCCCAGGGAACGCCCGCTTGGCATTCGCGACACGCCCGAGTTTCTGGCGGTGGCCCACCGGGTGCGTCAGGGGCTGCGCGCGGGGCATGGTGACGATGCGTAACGCGGCCCTCCCCATTCTGACGGTGGTCGCGGTGCTGATCGGCATCTGGTACGCGGCGGCGGTGGCAATGAATGCGCAATGGACACGGGATCAGGCCGAACGGGCCGGGGTCACGCTGAGCGTGGGCACGATCGTCAAGGACACGCTGGCGCAGGAGCGCCCCAAGCTGCCCGCGCCGCATCAGGTGGCCGCCGAGCTGTGGAAGACCACCGCTGGCAAAAAGATCACCTCGAAGCGCAGCCTGATCTATCATGGCTGGATCACGCTGTCGGCGACGCTGCTGGGCTTTGCCTTTGGCACCATCGGCGGGATTCTTCTGGCCGTGGGAATCGTGCATAACCGCGCGATGGACATGAGCGTGATGCCCTGGGCGATCGCATCGCAGACCATCCCTATTCTGGCTATCGCGCCAATGATCATCGTGGTGCTGAATTCCATCGGTATTCAGGGGCTGGTGCCCAAGGCGATCATCAGCGCCTATCTGTCGTTCTTTCCGGTCGTGGTGGGTATGGTCAGCGGGCTGCGCAGCCCCGATGCGATGCAGCTTGACCTGCTCAGGACCTATAATGCCAGCGGTGGGGCCACGTTCTGGAAGCTGCGTCTGCCCAGTTCCATGCCGTATTTCTTTACCTCGCTGAAGGTGGGGATCGCGGCGGCGCTGGTCGGCGCCATCGTGGGCGAGCTGCCCACCGGGGCGGTGCGGGGCTTGGGCGCGCGACTTCTGAGCGGGTCGTATTACGGGCAGACGGTGCAGATTTGGGCGGCGCTGCTGGCGGCGGCGGTTCTGGCGGCGGGGCTGGTGGCGCTGGTCGGCCTGATCCAGCGCGTCACCCTCAGACGTATGGGGATCTCGCGATGACCGCGCTGTTCTTTGCCGCCGCTTTCGTGATCCTGGCGACCATCGTGAACATACGCATCGCCAATGGCGAGGCCACCGATACCGCCGCCGCGCGGCTGGCGGTGCCGGCGATCCTGGGGCTGACGATCCTGGTGGCGTGGGAAGGGCTGGTGCATGGGTTGAACGTGCCCGGCGTGATCCTGCCCGCGCCCACGCAGATCGGTGCGCGGATCGGATCCAGCCTCGATATCCTGTGGGTTGATTTCGTGCAGACCTTCGTCAAGGGCGCGCTGACCGGCTATCTGATCGGCTGTGGCGCGGCGGTTCTGGTGGCGATCGCGATCGACCGTTCGCCGTTCTTGCAGCGCGGGCTGCTGCCGGTGGGCAATTTCATCGCCGCCCTGCCGATCATCGGCATCGCGCCGATTCTGGTGATGTGGTTCGGGTTCGACTGGCAGTCCAAGGCCGCAGTCGTGGTGATGATGGTGTTTTTCCCGGTGCTGGTGAACACCGTCCAGGGGCTGGCCGCCAGCGGCCCCATGCAGCGCGACCTGATGAAGACCTATTCGGCCAACTATTGGCAGACGCTGCTGAAATTGCGCTTGCCCGCGGCGATGCCATTCATCTTTAACGGGCTTAAAATTTCAACAACCCTGGCGCTGATCGGTGCAATCGTGGCCGAATTTTTCGGCTCTCCGATCCGCGGCATGGGGTTTCGGATTTCGACCGAGGTGGGCCGCCTGGGCCTTGATATGGTCTGGGCGGAAATCGCCGTGGCGGCCGTGGCCGGGTCGGCGTTTTACGGTCTGATCGCGGTGATCGAGAAGGGGGTGACCTTCTGGCATCCTTCGCAGCGGTGATAGCGGATGGTACAAAGGCACGGGATCGGATGAACGGGGGACGGTGACGGAATGGCAAGCTATTCAACGGTGTCCCTGGTGAAGGAGGACCCCGCGCATATCAGGCGGTTTGCCGAATATTACTGCGCGGGCGGCGCACAGACCGTCTTTCTGTTCTATGACGGCACCATCGATCCGGCCTTTCTGGACGACATGCCGCGCGTGCGCCTTGTGCAATGCGATGCGGAGTTCTGGCAGGGTCTGACCGGCGCGCGGCCCGACGGGCTGGAGGAGCGGCAGATGGCGGTCTACCGGCACGTGGTCGAAGCCGCCGGGGCCGACTGGCTGCTGATCGTCGATCTGGACGAATTCGTTTTCGGCGACATGACGATCAACGCCTTTCTGGACGGTATGCCCGCCGGGGTGGAGTCGGTCGCCGTGGTGACGGCCGAGGCGGTCTATGGCCCCGGCGACGACAGGGCCCGCGATTTCGGCGCCACGGTGTTCCGCACACCGCTGCGCAGCCGTACCCGCGCGCGGATTCTGGCCTTTTTCGTTTATGGGCGGGCAGCGCGGGTGTTCGAGCGCGGCCTGCTGGGCCACAGTGCCGGCAAGCAGTTCCTGCGCACCGGGCGCAGCTATTCCCGCGTGGGCATTCACGGCAGCCAGCGCGACGGCAAGACGGTGACGGTGCGCGCCGACGCGGTGCCGGGCAACGCGGCGCGGATGTATGTCGGCCATTTCGATGCGCTGGGTTATGATCGCTGGGTCGAGAAATGGCGCCGCCGTCTGGAGGGCGAAACCCTGGCCCGGGACATGGGCCCGCGCCGCCGGGTGCAGATGACGATGATCCGCAGCGCGCGCCGCGCTGGGGACCGCGCCCTGAAACGGCTGTTTGAACGGCTTTACGGGCTGTCGGCGGTGCAGTTCGCAGTTTTGTCCGCCCTCGGGCTGGCCTTTCGGAACCCGCTTTTTGCGGAACAGGGTCCGGGTGTCGGAAACACCCTGAACATGAATAACGACAACAGGAGAGTGACATGAACATGATGAAAACCTTGGGCCTGGTGACCGGCCTTGCCGGGCTCGGCACCGCGGCGCAGGCCAGCGACGCGGTCACGCTGCAGCTGAAATGGGTCACCCAGGCCCAGTTCGCGGGCTATTACGTGGCGCTGGAAAAGGGCTTTTACGAAGCGGAAGATCTGGATGTGACGATCAAGCCGGGCGGTCCCGACATCGCCCCCAGCCAGGTGATCGCCGGCGGCGGCGCAGATGTGGTGATCGACTGGATGCCGTCCGCGCTGGCCGCCCGTGAAAAGGGCCTGCCGCTGGTCAATATCGCGCAGCCGTTCAAGTCGTCGGGCATGATGCTGACCTGCCGCAAGGATACCGGCATCACCAGCCCGGCCGATTTCCCCGGCAAGACGCTGGGCGTGTGGTTCTTCGGCAACGAATACCCGTTCCTGAGCTGGATGTCGCAGCTGGGCATTCCGGCGGACGGGTCCGAGGGCGGCGTGACGGTTCTGAAGCAGGGCTTCAACGTCGATCCGCTGTTGCAAAAACAAGCCGATTGCGTGTCCACCATGACCTATAACGAGTATTGGCAGGTGATCGACGCGGGCCTGACCCCCGACGATCTGGTGACCTTCAAATACGAGGATCAGGGCGTGGCGACGCTGGAAGACGGGCTTTATGTGCTGGAAGACAAGCTTGACGATCCCGCCTTCGTCGACGAGATGGCGCGCTTCGTCAAAGCCTCGATGAAGGGCTGGAAATACGCCGAGGAAAACCCGGATGAGGCCGCCGAGATCGTGCTGGAATACGACGAAACCGGCGCTCAGACCGAAAAACACCAAAAGCGCATGATGGGCGAGGTGGCCAAACTGACCGCGGGGTCAAATGGCGCGCTGGATGTGGCCGATTACGAACGCACGGTCGCGTCGCTGATGTCGGGCGGGTCCGACCCGGTGATCACTGCCATGCCCGAAGGGGCCTGGACCCATGCGATCACCGACAAGGCGCTGGATTAAGCGATACGCACGCCGCGCACCGACAAGGGCCGCCCGATCCGGGCGGCCCGACTTGTTTTGGTGGCACGGCTTACATGGTCAGCGCGCTGCTCAGCGTCACGTCGCCATCAAGGGAAATGGCGGCGTCGGTGTCGACCACGGGCAGCGTTTTCAGTTGCGCTTCGGTATAGCCCGAGGCGATGAAGGCGTCGCCGTCATAGGATAGCTGATCCAGTTCCAGCGCGACGTCATGCTCGCCCAGGCCCAGCAGACCGCCGACGCCGACAATCGCCATCACATCGCCGTCGATTTTGGCGAAATCCTCGATCTCGCCGATCACTTCGTCGCCGGCGCCTTTCACCTTGGTGCCGATCAGCGCCGACAGCTTGGTACCGGCGGCCTGGGTCAGATCGGCGCCGGGCAGTTCGGTTTCGGTCTGGTTCATGTTGCCCGTGGCGGGCGTCTCGGCGGTCAGGCTGCCCTCGCCCCCGGTGGTGGTGCCGGACGTGGTTTGCGCCTGCGCAAGACTGCCGGCGGCGGCCAGCGTCAGGGCGGCGGCGCTGCTTAGCAGAATGGTCTTGAACGTGGTCATAGCGGCCTCCTTCGGTTGCGTGTGCGGTGCAAGGGGAACGGCTGGGCCGCAGGTTGGTTCCCGCCACGCGGGGCCGGTGGCGGGGTATCGGCGGAAAACTTCCGGCGGGGCGCAATCCGGGCCCCGGCGGGGTTGATTCCGATCAAGGCCCGGTGCGGCGACACCTGCTAATTTACCCCATGCGGGCAAGCCCGCGTCCTGGAAGAAGGGGAAAACCGATGAAGGCCGAATTCGTTACGATCAAGGGCAGCGCGCGGTTGGCTGGCATGTTGGTGCTGGCGCTGGTTGTGGCCGGATGCGCCGCGCCGCTGAAAGAGGAGGTCGGCGAATGCGAGCCGGGCGTGGCCGGGATCAGCCATGCCGCAACGGTGACCCCGCCGGGGTGCTGAGGCAGCGCCCGCAGAAGGGCCGGCATCTGGCCGGCCCTTCTTTTTATCGGCATAGCCCGGGGTCGGATCAGGCCCGGTTCATCCGGTTTTCGATCAGCTCATCGACAACAGACGGATCGGCCAGGGTCGAGATGTCGCCCAGTGCGCCGAAATCGTTTTCAGCGATCTTGCGCAGGATGCGGCGCATGATCTTGCCCGAGCGCGTCTTCGGCAGGCCCGGCGCCCATTGGATCAGATCGGGCTTGGCGATCGGCCCGATTTCGGTCCGGACCCATTTTTCCAGTTCTTTGCGCAGCCCGTCGCTGGGCGCCTGATCGTTCATCAGGGTGACATAGGCATAGATGCCCTGACCCTTGACCGGATGCGGATAGCCCACCACGGCGGCCTCGGCCACGGCGGCATGGGCGACCAGCGCGCTTTCGACCTCGGCGGTGCCCATCCGGTGGCCCGAGACGTTGATCACGTCATCGACGCGCCCGGTAATCCAGTAATAGCCATCCGCATCGCGGCGGCAGCCATCGCCCGAAAAGTAGTAGCCCTTGTATTGCTGGAAATAGGTTTCCTGAAACCGCGCGTGATCGCCGTAAACGGTGCGCATCTGCCCCGGCCAGCTGTCTTTCAGGCACAACACGCCCTCGGCCTCGGTTTCGGTCTGTTCGGCGCCGGTGGTGGGGTCCAGGATCACCGGCTGCACCCCGAAGAAGGGCCGCGTGGCCGAGCCGGGCTTGGTCGGCGTGGCGCCGGGCAGGGGGGTCAGCAGGTGGCCGCCGGTTTCGGTCTGCCACCAGGTATCGACGATCGGGCATTTGCCCTTGCCGATATTGTCGTTGTACCAGTTCCAGGCCTCGGGGTTGATCGGCTCGCCCACGGTGCCCAGTACCTTGAGGCTGGACAGGTCGTATTTCTCGACCCATTCGGTGCCCTGACCGATCAGCGCCCGGATCGCGGTGGGCGCGGTGTAGAACTGGTTGACCTTGTGCTTTTCGCAGATCGCCCAGAACCGGCCTGCATCGGGCCAGGTCGGCACGCCCTCGAACATCAGGGTGGTGGCGCCGTTGGCCAGCGGGCCATAGACGATATAGCTGTGGCCCGTGACCCAGCCCACATCGGCCGAGCACCAGAACACGTCGCCTTCGTGATAGTCGAAGACATATTCATGGGTCATCGCGGCATAGGCCAGATACCCGCCCGAGCTGTGCACGACGCCCTTGGGTTTGCCGGTCGAGCCCGAGGTATAGAGGATGAACAGCGGATGCTCGGCCTCGATCTCGCGCGCGGGGCAATCGGGCGAGGCATGCTCCATCAGCGCCAGAACGTCCACATCGCGGCCCTGAATCCAGGTGGTCTGATCGCCGGTGCGTTTCACGACCATGCAGCGCACCTTGTCGGAACAGTGCAGCAGGGCGGCGTCGGTATTGGATTTGAGCGCGGTCTTGCGGCCACCGCGCGGGGCATGGTCGGCGGTGATCACCACCTTGGCGCCGCAATCGTTGATCCGGTTGGCCAGCCCGTCGGGCGAGAAGCCCGCGAAGACGATGGAATGAACCGCGCCAATCCGGGCACAGGCCAGCATCGCATAGGCCGCTTCGGGGATCATCGGCATGTAGATGACCACCCGGTCGCCCGCTACCACGCCCTGGGATTTCAGAACGTTGGCAAAGCGGTTCACCTTGTCCGACAGTTCCTTGTAGGTGATGTGCTGGGCGGGCTCATCGGGGTCGTCGGGTTCGAAAATGATCGCGGTCTGCAGCGCGCGGGTGGCCAGATGGCGGTCGATGCAGTTGGCGGCGACGTTCAGCGTGCCGTCCTCGAACCATTTGATCGACACCTTGCCGAAGTCGAAATTGGTGTTCTTGACCGTGTTGTAGGGCTTGATCCAGTCCAGCCGTTTGCCATGCTCGCCCCAGAACGCATCGGGGTCGCTGACGGATGCGGCGTACATCTCTTCGTATCTGGCCGCATCGATATGCGCCGAAGCTGTGAATTCGGCGCTTGGCGGATAGGTCTTTTCGCTCATGTCTTTTTCTCCCCCGGTCTTTTGGGACGTCTTGCATTAGGGTCGGCCCGGACGATTGGCACATTCCGGGCCGCAACAGTCAGATGGCCAGATATTCGGCGCGCAGCTCTTCGTTTTCCAGCACTTCGGCGGCGGAACCGT
Source organism: Actibacterium sp. D185-2 (assembly GCF_054954595.1). Lineage (NCBI taxonomy): Bacteria > Pseudomonadati > Pseudomonadota > Alphaproteobacteria > Rhodobacterales > Roseobacteraceae > Actibacterium > Actibacterium sp. D185-2. The sequence goes on along the minus strand of NZ_JBPWNX010000007.1, from coordinate 43,128 downwards.
CAAAGACAATCTGCCCGGTGTCAAGGATCACCGCCCGGTCGGCCAGTTCCAGCGCGCGCACCGCGTTCTGTTCGACGATGACGGTGGTGATGCCCTGTTCCTTGATGTGGGTCAGGGTCTTTTCGATCTCGTCCACGATCACCGGGGCCAGCCCCTCATAGGGTTCGTCCAGCAGCAGTACCTTGATGTCGCGGGCCAGTGCGCGGGCGATGGCCAGCATCTGCTGCTCGCCGCCCGACAGGGTCACACCTTCCTGCTTGCGCCGCTCGCCCAGACGCGGGAACAGTTCATAAAGCCGGTCAAGCGACCAGCCCACCGGCGGGGCAATCTGCGCCAGTTGCAGGTTCTCCTCGACCGTCAGGCCGGGGATGATGCGCCGGTCCTCCGGCACCAGACCCATGCCGGCGCCGGCGGCCTCGTAGGATTTCATCAGATGCAGCGGCTGGTGATCGAGCCAGATCTCGCCATGGGTGGCGGTCGGGCTGTCGAGCCGGGCAATCGCGCGCAGGGTCGAGGTCTTGCCGGCCCCGTTGCGGCCCAGCAGCGCCAGGATTTCGCCCTCGTGCACGTTGAAGCTGATCCCTTGCACGATATAGCTTTCGCCATAATAGGCGTGCAGGTCCCAGACTGACAGGAAGGCGGGCGCGGTGGCCGCCTGATTGGCGTTTTTGTTGAAATCGGGTTTGACGTTCATCGCTGTTGCTCCTTGCGGGTCCAATTCTTCTGCGAAGAATTGCGGCGATTTTTCCGCGAAAAATCGGGGCGGCGGGCCATGTCAGGCGGCCTCGCCCAGATAGGCTTCGCGCACCTTGGGGTGGCCCTTGATGTTTTCCGGCGTGTCTTCGACCAGCGGCGTGCCCTGGGCCAGAACCGTGATCCGGTCGGCCAGCGAAAACACCACATGCATGTCGTGTTCGATGATCGCCATGGTGATGTCGCGCTTTTGCTTGATCTCCTTCAGCAGGTCGATCGTGTTGTTGGTGTCGGCGCGCGCCATGCCGGCGGTGGGTTCGTCGAGCAGCAGCAGCTTCGGCTCCTGCACCAGACACATCGCCATTTCCAGCCGCCGCTTGTCGCCGCGCGACAACGACGCGGCGTGCATGTGCCGCTTGTCGGCCATGTTCACGTCCTCAAGCATCGCCATGGCCTTGTCCATCATCGCGCGCTCGGCCGAAACGGTTTCGAACGCATGCATCCGGAACGCGCCGTCGCGCTTGGCGAAACAGGGGATCAGCACGTTTTCCAGAACCGTCAGGTCGCTGAAGATCTCGGGCGTCTGAAACACCCGGCTGATGCCCATCTGGTTGATCTCGTGCGGCTTGCGCCCCAGCACGCTTTGACCGTCGAACATGACGCTGCCGGTGTCGGGGATCAGCTTGCCCACCAGACAGTTCAGCAGGGTGGATTTGCCCGCCCCGTTGGGGCCGATGATGGCATGCACGGTGTTTTCGGCCACGCTGAGGTTCACGTTTCCCAGCGCCTGCAAACCGCCGAAGCGTTTGCCCACGCCTTTGACTTCAAGGATACCCATTTTCAGTTCTCCTTACTCGGCCACATGGGGCGCTTCTTTGGGGTGATGCTGCGGATCGGGGCCGTCGGGGCCGTCTTTCCTGCCAAAGCGTTTGGCGATGCGCTGGCCGCCTTCCATCAACCCGCCGGGCAGGAAGATGACGACCGCCATGAACATCAGGCCCAGGGTCAGGTGCCAGCCCTCGCCGGTGAACCGGGCGAAGATCCAGACCACCAGATCCTGCACCCCGCCGGGCAGCCACGAAAACCAGTCATGCAGCACGTTCTCGTTGATCTTCGAGAAGATATTCTCGAAATACTTGATGAAACCCGCGCCCAGAACCGGGCCCAGCAGGGTGCCCGCGCCGCCGAGGATGGTCATCATCACCACCTCGCCGCTTGCGGTCCACTGCATCCGCTCGGCCCCGGCCAGCGGGTCCATCGCGGCCAGCAACCCGCCCGCAAGCCCGGCATACATGCCCGAGATTACGAAGGCCGCCAGCGTATAGGGGCGCGAATTCAGCCCGGTATAGTTCAGCCGGGTCTGGTTGGTCTTGATCGCGCGCAGCATCAGCCCGAAAGGCGAGCGGAAGATGCGCAGCGCCAGATAGAAGGCCAGCACCAGCATCACCGCGCACAGGTAGTAACCCACGTTGAACTGGAACAGCCAGCTGCCGATCTCCAGCTCATAGGTTGCGCGCATCTCGGCGCCGAACAGGCCGGTCACCGGGATCGAGCCGTCGGCGGTGGCCGACTGACCCAGCACGCGCGGGTCGTTCAGCGTCAGTTGCAGCCCGGTTTCGCCATTGGTGATCGGGGTCAGAACCGAATAGGCCAAGTTGAACGACATCTGCGCGAAGGCCAGCGTCAGGATGGAAAAGTAGATCCCCGAGCGGCGCAGCGACACATAGCCGATCAGCAGGCTGAACAGCCCCGCCACGATGATCGACAGCGCGATGGCCGGGATCACGTTCATGCTGAGCAGCTTGAACATCCAGACCGCCGAATAGCTGCCCACGCCCAGAAACGCCGCATGACCGAAGGACAGATAGCCGGTCAGGCCGAACAGGATGTTATAGCCGATGGCGAAGATGCCGAAGATCACGAAGCGCTGCATCAGGTCGGGATAGCCCGCGTTGAATTGCGCCAGTTCCGATCCGGCCGGGAACGGGTTCAGGATGAAGGGCGCGGCCAGGGCCAGGATCGCCACGACAGCCAGGAGGGTGGTGTCTTTCTTTTCGAGACCGAACATATGCTTATTCCTCCATCACGCCTTTGCGACCCATCAGGCCGCGTGGCCGGGTCAGCAGGATGACGATTGCGACCACATAGATGATGATCTGGTCGATGCCGGGGATGATCCCCTTGATCGCGTTCATCGAGGCGAAGCTTTCCAGAACGCCCAGCAGGAAGCCGGCCAGCACCGCGCCGGGCAGGCTGCCCATGCCGCCGACGACGACCACGACGAAGCTGAGCACCAGGAAATCCATTCCCATGTGGTAATTGGGTGAATTGATCGGGGTATACATCGCGCCGGCCAGTCCCGCGACCGCGGCGGCGATGCCGAACATGATGGTGAAGCGCTTGTCGATATTGATTCCCAGCAGGCCCACGGTTTCGCGGTCGGCCATGCCCGCGCGCACCACCATCCCGAAGGTGGTGAATTGCAGGAAGGCGAAGACCGCGCCGATGATCACCGCGGCGAACAGGAAATAGATCATGCGCCAGATCGGATAGATCACCGCGTTGGCCTCCATCCCGATCAGCACGCCCAGATCGGCCGAACCCTTGAACGCGTCGGGGGCGGGGGTCGGAATCGGATTGGCGCCGAAGAAGTGCTTGATCACCTCCTGCAGCACGATCGCCAGGCCGAAGGTCACCAGGATCTGGTCGGCATGGGGGCGCTTGTAGAAATGCTTGATCAGCCCGCGTTCCATCACATAACCCAGACCGATCATCACCGGAATGGCAAAGAAGATGGACAAGGGCACCGCCCAGTCGATCAGCGCGCCGCCGAAATCGGGGCCGAACCAGCTTTCGACATAAGGCGTTTTCACCTTCAGCGGATTGCCCAGGAAATCGAGCCGCGTGGGATCCACCGTTTCGAACGACAGGGTGAACAGCTTGGACACCGTCACCGTGCAGAAGGCACCCAGCATGAACAGCGCCCCATGGGCAAAGTTCACCACGCCAAGCGTGCCGAAGATAAGCGTCAGGCCAAGGGCGATCAGCGCATAGGCCGAGCCTTTGTCGAGCCCGTTGAGGGTTTGTAGAAGGATCGCGTCCATCAGTCCCCACCCGTATTTATTGTTGTGAAAGTTGTATCCGCGGCGGTTGCGCCCGGGCAGCGAAGCACCGGCCGCACCCGAAGATGCGGCCGGCCGTGTTCAGGCCGATCAGGCGCCCGGATTGCAGGCGCCCAGGTTTCCGCCTGCGAACATCGGATGATCCGGCGCATATTCCACCTGCGCGCGCGGCGTCACATCGACGACCTCCAGCAGGTCATACTCGTTGGCGGGGTTTTCTTTGCCCCGCATCACGAGCACGTCCTTGAAGCACTGGTGATCTTCGGCGCGATAGAGCGTCGGGCCGTTGCCCAGACCGTCGAATTCGAAGCCTTCCAGGGCCTCGACCACGGCGCAGGGGTTGAACGACCCGGCACGGGCCACCGCATCCGCATAGAGCAGGGTCTGCGCATAGCAGGTCTGGGCGGCGTTCGACGGCGGAAAGCCATATTTGGTGCCGAACGACTTGACGAAAGCCTTGGTGCCTTCGTCCTGCAATGTCCAGGACCAGTTGGTCGAGCCCAGGATGCCCTTGATGTTCTCGCCGGCGCCCTTCGCCATCAGCTCCGAATACAGCGGAACGACGATTTCGAACTGTTTGCCGTTGACCATCTTGTCGCGCAGACCGAACTGCACGGCGTTGGTCAGCGAGTTGACCATGTTGCCGCCGTAGTGGTTCAGGATCAGCACATCGGCGCCCGAATTCAGAACCGGCGCGATGTAGGACGAGAAATCGGTCGCGGCCAGCGGTGTGCGCACCTTCTCGACGGTTTGCCAGCCCAGGGCCTCGGTCGCGGCTGCGATCGATTCTTCCTGGGTCCAGCCCCAGGTGTAGTCGGCGGTCAGGTGATAGGCGCGGCGGTCGGTGCCGTAATTCTTCGCCAGCACCGGGGCCAGCGCGGCGCCCGACATATAGGCGTTGAAGAAGTGGCGGAAGCCGTTGGCCTTCTTGTCCTTGCCGGTGGTGTCGTTCGAGTGGGTCAGACCGGCCATGAAGATAACGCCGGCTTCCTGACACAGGCCCTGAACGGCCACGGCCACGCCCGAGGACGAGCCGCCGGTGATCATGATGGCGCCGTCCTTTTCGATCATCGACTTGGCCGATGCGCGCGCGGCGTCCGATTTGGTCTGGGTGTCGCCGGTGACGTATTTCACCTTGTGGCCGTTGATGCCGTTGCCCTGCAGCGCCTTGGAACTGAAGGTGTTCAGCAGACCGCCATCGCCTTCGCCGTTCAGATGCTCGACCGCCAGCTGATAGGCGCGCAACTCGTCCGCGCCCTCATCCGCATAGGGGCCCGATTGCGGAACGTTGAAGCCGAGCGTGACATCGCCGGTGCCCGGATCGTTGGTAAAGGCCGATGCGGATCTGGCGGTGAAGATCGTCGGCAGCGCAACGCCCGCACCGGCGACAGCGCCGGTTTTGAGCACGCCACGACGGGTAAGTGTCGTTTTGGACATGGAATCCTCCCGTGTTGTTGATCGCGGCCGCGCCTCCTCTGCGCGGGTCGCTACCCTTTTACAGGGTGCGCTCAGTATCAGGGGTGTTTCGAAAATTTCGCAACAACTGCTTTTCTTGAAACGATTTTTTTGTAAATAATTACACAATGCCATGGTGTACATTGTAAATGACTTATCACGCAGGTGCAGAAAGCCCTTGTTAACAGCGGAGTTTTTCCAATGCCGCGAAGCGCATTGACGGGAACGCGAATCCGGGAACGGCGCCTGGTGCTGGGCCTGCGCCAGGCCGATCTGGCGCGCACGGTCGGGATTTCGCCCTCCTACCTTAATCTGATCGAACACAACCGGCGCAGAATCGGCGGGAAATTGCTGATCGACCTCGCGCGCCAGTTGGGGGTCGAGGCCGGCGCGCTGACCGAAGGGGCCGAGGCCACGCTGCTGGTGGCGCTGCGCGACGCCGCCGCCGGGCACACACCCGCCAGCGACGAATTGCCCCGGATCGAGGAATTCGCCGGCCGGTTTCCGGGGTGGGCGCAGCTGCTGGCCGACCGCCACCGCCGGGTGGCCGAACTGGAGCGCATCGTCGAGGTGCTGACCGACCGGATGACCCACGATCCGTTCCTGTCGGCCTCGCTGCACGAGGTGCTGTCGCGTGTGACCGCGATCCGGTCCACCGCCGCAATTCTGGCCGATACCGCCGACATCGACCCCGACTGGCAGGCGCGCTTTCACCGCAATCTGCGCGACGACAGCCGCCGCCTGGCCGAGGGGGCACAGGCGCTGGTCAGCTATCTGGACGACAGCGCCGCCGGGGCGGAACGCCAAAGCGCCCCGCGCGAAGAGGTCGAGACGTTCCTGGAGGCGCGCGGCTATTTCCTGCCCGAGCTGGAACAGGGTTCCGGCGATATCGGCGCGTTGATCGCGGGGGCGGATGCGCTGTCCTCAACACCCGCGCGGGACATGGCGCGCCGCTATCTGGAACGCTATGCCCGGGATGCCGCCGCGCTGCCGCTGGCCCCGTTCGCCGCCGCCGCGCGGGATCTGGACATGGAGCCGGGCCGCCTGGCGCAGCAGTTCGGCACCGATCCGGCACAGGTGATGCGCCGCCTGGCCACCTTGCCCGACGCGCAGCGCCCGGTGAATATCGGGCTGGTGGTCTGCGACGGATCGGGCACGCTGACCTTTCGCCGCCCGCTGGCGGGGTTCGCGCTGCCCCGGTTCGGCGCGGCCTGTCCGCTTTGGCCGCTGTATCAGGCGCTGTCGCGCCCGATGGCACCGATCCGCGCCGTGGTCGAAATGCCGGGCCGCCTGCCGCAACGCTTTCTGATCTATGCGTTTTGCCAGCCGGCACGCCCGGTCGGGTTCGACGGCCCGCTGGTGCTGGAGGCGTCGATGCTGATCCTGCCCGCCCCGGCCGATGAAAACGCCACACCGGCGCAGCCGATCGGTACAAGCTGCCGGATTTGCCCGCGCCGCGACTGCCCGGCCCGGCGCGAGCCGTCGATCCTGGCGGATGGGTTTTGACAGCGGCCTGGTTCTTGGCGATATTCGCCGGATAATAACGAACAGCCGCATAACCGGGGGGAGACGGATGGGGCGAGATGTTCTTTTGATCGAGGACGAGCCGAATATCATCGAGGCGATCCGCTTCATCCTGTCGCGCGACGGCTGGAGTGTGCAGACCCATTCCGATGGTACAAGCGCCTATGCGGCGGTGCGGGCCAAGCGGCCCGACGTGGTGATCCTGGATGTGATGCTGCCGGGGCGCAGCGGGTTCGACATCCTGCGCGACATCCGCGCGGGCGCGGACACGGCGGCGCTGCCGGTGCTGATGCTGACCGCCAAGGGGCAGACCCGCGACCGCGAGATGGCCGCCAGCCTGGGCGCCAGCCGCTTCATGTCCAAGCCGTTTTCCAACACCGATGTGCTGGCCACGGTGCGCGAACTGGCGGGTTCGTGAAACCGCCGGTCCGGCCCCTGTTCCTGGCGCGGCAAAGTTACCGCGCCCGCCGGATCATGGATGCGGCCCGGCTGCTGCCGATCCTGGGGCTGTTTCTGTTCCTGCTGCCGCTGCTGCGGCAATCGGGCGACGGCGGCGAAGGCGGGGGGCTGAGCGCGCAACTGGTCTATCTGTTCTCGGTCTGGCTGGCGCTGATCGCGGCGGCCGCGGCGCTGGCGCGGCGGCTGCGCGGGGCCGAGGATGCCGTGGCCGACCCGGACGGCGCCGGGGGTGGCGGGGGCGCGCCGTGATCCGGTTCAATGTTCTGGTGGCGGTCGGGCTGGCCTATGTGGCGTTCCTGTTCATCATCGCCTTCGCGGCCGAGCGCCGCGCCAGCGCCGGGCGGTTGGGCTGGCTGCGCTCGCCGCTGGTTTATACGCTGTCGCTGTCGGTCTATTGCACCGCCTGGACGTTTTACGGCGCGGTCGGCTATGCGGCGCGGTCGGGGCTGGAATTCGTGACGATCTATCTGGGCCCGACGCTGGTGCTGGTCGGCTGGTGGTGGGTGCTGCGCAAGCTGGTGCGCATCGGCAAGACCCAGCGCATCACCTCGATCGCCGATCTGATCTCGTCGCGCTATGGCAAGTCGAACACGCTGGGGGTGATCGTCACGCTGCTGGCGGTGGTTGGCACGACGCCTTATATCGCGCTGCAACTTCAATCGGTTACGCTGTCTTTTTCAGTTTTCGCGCGCAGTTCGGACCATGGCTGGGGCCCGCCCGATCCGAATGCGACCGCGCTGTGGGTCGCGGTCGGGCTGGCGCTGTTCACGGTGCTGTTCGGCACCCGCAATCTGGATGCGAACGAGCGTCACCACGGCGTCGTCACCGCCATCGCGGTCGAAGCGGTGGTCAAGCTGGTGGCGCTGCTGGCGGTGGGCATCTTCGTGGTCTGGGATGTGGCCGGCGGCGTGGCCGCGATGGCCGACCGCATCGCCGCCTCGCCCATCGCCGATGTCGGCTTCCGCCCCGGCCGCTGGGTCGGGCTGACCTTCATGTCGGGCGCGGCGCTGCTGTCGTTGCCGCGCATGTTTCAGGTGCTGGTGGTCGAAAATGCCGACGAGCGTCACCTCGCCACCGCGTCCTGGGCGTTTCCGTTGTATCTGTTTCTGATGAGCCTGTTCGTGGTGCCGATCGCGGTCGTCGGCCTGGCGACCCAGCCTGAAGGCGCCAATCCCGATCTGTTCGTGTTGTCGGTGCCGCTGAGCATGGACAAGGGCGGGCTGGCGCTGCTGGCGTTTCTGGGCGGGTTTTCGTCGGCCACGTCGATGGTGATCGTGGCGGCGATCGCGCTGTCTACCATGGTGTCGAACCATATCGTGATGCCGCTGTGGCTGCACCGGCAGGGCATGGGCGTGGCGACGATTTCGGGCGATGTGCGCGATCTGGTGCTGCGGGCGCGGCGGATCTCCATCGCGGGCGTTCTGGTGCTGGGATACCTGTATTTCCGGCTGACCGGCGGGTCCGAGGCACTGGCCGCGATCGGGCTGATTTCATTCACCGGCGTGTCGCAGGTTTTGCCGGCGCTGCTGGGTGGCATCTTTTGGCGGGGGGCGACGCGGCGCGGGGCGGCGGCGGGGTTGCTGACCGGCTTTGCGCTGTGGCTTTATACCCTGTTCCTGCCCAGTTTCGGTGCGGGTGTGGTCATGAGCGAGGCGCTGTTGACCCAGGGGCCGCTGGGGATCGGCTGGCTGCGGCCGCAGGCGCTGTTCGGCGTGACCGGGATGGATCCGCTGATCCATGCGATGTTCTGGTCGATGGCGCTGAACAGCTTTGCCTTTTTCGCGGTGTCGCTGTCGGGCTTTCCCTCGCCGATGGAACGGCTGCAGGGCGCGCAATTCGTCAATGTGTTCGAACATTCCAACCCGGCGCGCGGCTGGGCCCAGGGCAGCGCCGAGGCCGAGGATCTGTTGATGATGTCGCAGCGCATTCTGGGTGCGGACGAGGCGCAGGCGCTGTTTCAGCACGCCGCGTCCGGGCAGGGCAAGGTGGGCTATCTGCCCGATACGACGCCGGCCTTTCTGGAACGTCTGGAACGGGCGCTGTCGGGTTCGGTCGGGGCGGCGACGGCCCATGCGATGATCGGCCAGATCGTCGGGCGCTCGTCGGTTTCGGTCGAGGATCTGATGGCGGTCGCGGACGAGACCGCGCAGATGATGGAATATTCCAACCAGCTGGAGGCGAAATCGGAGGAGCTGACCCGCACCGCCCGCCAACTGCGCGAGGTGAACGAGAAGCTGACCGAGCTGTCGATCCAGAAGGACGCATTTCTGAGCCAGATCAGCCACGAGTTGCGCACGCCGATGACCTCGATCCGCGCGTTTTCCGAGATTTTGATGGAGGGCGACGGGCTGAGCGGCGCGGATCTGACGCGCTATTCCTCGATCATCCACGAAGAGGCGATCCGCCTGACCCGGCTGCTGGACGATCTGCTGGATCTGTCGGTGCTGGAAAACGGGCAGGTGCATCTGAACGCCCAGCCCGGCAATCTGCGCGATCTGATCGACCGGGCGGTGGCGGCGACCGGATCGCCGGGCGGCGGCGGGCGGCTGCGGATCCTGCGCGACCGCGGATCCGAGGATCTGGCGCTGGTCACCGATACCGACCGGCTGAGCCAGGTGTTCATCAACCTGATCGCCAACGCGCAGAAATACTGCGACGCCGAAACGCCCGAACTGCGCATCCGGGTGCGCCGCAGCGGCCGCGACGTGGCGGTGGATTTTGTCGACAATGGCAACGGTATCCCGAAGAAGAGCCAGGATATCATCTTCGAGAAATTCTCGCGCCTGTCGGACCGCAACGCGGCGGGCGGGGCCGGGCTGGGGCTGGCGATCTGCCGCGAGATCATGCTGAAGCTGGGCGGCGGCATCGCCTATCTGCCGGGGCAGGGCGGGGCGGCCTTTCGGGTGTCGCTGCCGTTGGCGCAGGAACAGGCGGCCCAGGGGCGCTAACGCTTTATAAACTCTGTCCGGGGCAGGATGAAGCAAAGCCGTTGTGCCCAAGAAAGGCCCCCTGCCGGTGGATGACACTATGAATTCCGCGCTCAGACGCAAGGTCGCGCCGCCGGTGCCCGACGGTCGGGCGGCGCGGCTGCCGCCGACCGTGGCGTATGTGCTGGCCCGTGCGCTGGCCCGCGCCGCGCAGGAAGAACTGGAACTGGCGCTGAGCGTGACGGATGTCGAGGAAAGCCGCCCCGATCTGGCGGCGCTGGACGCGGCGGTCGGCGAACACGCGCTGCTGGTGCTGCTGGACGGTCCGGCCGGTGCGGTGGGGCTGGCGATCCTGTCACAGCCCTTTCTGGCCGCGGTGGTGGCGCAGCGCATGACCGGGCGGATGCCCGCCGCGCAGGCCGCGCCGCGCCCGCCCACCCGCATCGATGCCGAGATGGCGCGCGACCTGATCGACCGCACCCTGGCCGAGGCCGATACCGCCCTGGCCGCGCCGCAGGGGGCGGCGGGCTGGCTGACCGGCTATCGTTTTCGCGATGCGCTGACCGATCCGCGGTTGCTGGGGTTTGCGCTGGCCGATACCGGCTATCACGGCGTGCGGATGCAACTGGAACTGCCATCCGGGGGGGGCGAGCTGTTTCTGGCCTTGCCCGAGCCGCCGTCCGCTTCGGGCACGGCGCCCGCGCCTGATCGGGGCGAATGGGGGGCGGCGCTTCGGGGCAGCGTACTGGCGGCGGAACTGACGGTCGAGGCGGTGCTGGCCCGCATCCGCCTGCCGCTGTCGCAGCTTGCCGGGCTGAAGGCCGGCGATGTGCTGCCGCTGCCGGGTCATTCGATCGGCGCGGTGCGGCTGGAAGGCGCCGGGCGGGCGCTGATCGCCAGCGGCCGGCTGGGCCGGACGCGCGGCGACCGGGCGGTGCGGCTGGACGGGGCGACCGCGACGCCGCAGCAAAAAGGCGCGCCCGAAGCGGACGCGCCCGAAGGGCCGGAACCCGTGGCCGGTTAGGTCAGGCCGGGGCCGGAAACCGGCGCCGGATCGGCACCGCGGCCACCATGCCGGCCAGCATCGCCGCCACAAAGACCCAGTGGCCGACCCCGCCATAGCCGAGCGAGGCCAGCGCCGGACCGGGGCACAGCCCGGCCAGGCCCCAGCCCATGCCGAACAGGACCGAGCCGACCACCAGATCGCGGCCGATCTTCGGCGCGGGCGGGGTGGGGAAATCGCCGCCCAGAACCGGGCGCCGGTTTTTGGTCAGCGCCCAGGCCACCGCCATCGGCAGGATCGCGCCGCCCATCACGAAGGCCAGCGTCGGGTCCCAATCGCCGAACACGTCCAGCCAGCCCTGCACCTTGGCGGTGTCGGTCATGCCCGAGATGAACAGCCCCGCGCCGAACAGCGCGCCGGATAGAAAGGCAAACAGATTGCGCATCAGATCACCCCCAGAATGTGCCGGAACAGCAGCACGGTGACACCGCCCGCCAGGATATAGAACACGGTGGCCGAAATGCCGCGCAGCGACAGCCGCGAAATGCCGCAGACCCCGTGCCCCGAGGTGCAGCCATTGGCCAGCCGCGTGCCGACCCCCACCAGAAGCCCCGCTGCGATGATCACGGCATAGTTCGTGGTGATGTGGGTATCGACCGTCTTGTAGAACGGATAAATCACCAGCGGCATCAGCACGACCCCCGCGACGAAGGCGATCCTTTCCCAGAAGGTACGGCTGCCCGATCCATCGATCAGGCCGCCCAGAATGCCGCTTGCCCCCATGATCCGCCCGTTGAAAAGCAGATACACAGCCCCTGCAATGCCGATCAGCAAGCCGCCGGCAAAGCCCCAGATCCAATCCGGTTCAATCATGTTCGCGCGTTTCCCTTTTTGCCCCGCGGGGCGCTTCGTTTGATCAAAGCTTGTTGATCGGTACCTTCAGATAGACCGTGCCGTTATCCTCGGGCTCGGGCATCTGGCCGGCGCGCATGTTCACCTGAAGCGACGGCACGATCAGCCGCGGCATCCCCAGGGTCGCGTCACGCGCGGTTCGCATCTTGATGAAATCGCCCTTGTCGTTGCCGCCGCCGACATGGATGTTCTTCGCCTTCTGTTCGCCCACGGTGGTTTCCCAGGCAAAGACCTCGCGGCCCGGCGCCTTGTAGTCGTGACCGACGAAGATCCGGGTCTCGTCCGGCAGCGACAGGATTTTCTGCACCGATTCATACAGCGTTTCGGCCGATCCACCGGGAAAGTCGCAGCGGGCCGTGCCGAAATCGGGCATGAACAGCGTGTCGCCCACAAAGGCCGCGTCGCCGATGACATAGGTCAGGCAGGCGGGGGTGTGGCCGGGCGTGTGCAGCACGTCGCCGCGCAGCTGCCCGATGTGAAAGCTGTCGCCCTGGCTGAACAACTGGTCGAACTGGCTGCCGTCGCGCTGAAACGCGGTGCCTTCGTTGAAGACCTTGCCGAACGTGTCCTGCACGACCTTGATCTTTTCGCCGATGCCGATCTTGCCGCCGACGGCGTCCTGGATATAGGGCGCGGCCGACAGGTGGTCGGCGTGGACATGGGTTTCGAGGATCCATTCGACCTCGAACCCTTGCTCCTTGACCCAGGCGATGATCGCATCGGCCGAGCGGGTGTCGGTGTGGCCCGACGCATAGTCGAAATCCAGCACGCTATCGATGATCGCGGCCTTTTTCGACATCGGATCGCGTACGACGTAAGAGACGGTATTGGTGGCCTCGTCGAAGAAGGCCTTCACTTCGGGTGACATTTCTTGCGACTCCTCCTTGGGGGTTCAAAGAACATATGCGTTTTTGTTGATGTGTTTCAACAGTCACGTGACGTGCAATTGACGTGCATCAAGGCGGATACACCCGGTCAGTGTAACAATCATGCAAATACCAAAGGGAAGGATGTGTCGATGGCCACGATAGCTGAGCGTAAAAAAGTTCTGGAAAACAGGCTTGCCGAATTGAATGCCCGTGTGCACGACATCGAGGACGAGTTGGATACGCATCAGTCCCGCGACTGGGGTGAGCTGGCCGTCGAGCGCGAAGAGGACGAAGTTCTGGAAGGAATGGGCAGTTCCGCGCTGCGAGAGATCGACCGCATCCGCGCGGCGCTGGTGCGGATCGCCGAGGGAGAGTACGGTTTTTGCGTGAAATGCGGCGAGGAGATCGCCGAAAAGCGGCTGGATATCCTGCCCGCCACGCCATTTTGCAGCCGTTGCGCGGGGTGATCGCGCAGCACCTGAAACTTTGAAACTGGGAGGGCGTCATGGCCTTCGAAGAACTGAAAGCAGGGATCACGCTGATCATGGACGAGATCGAGAAGCGGCCCGGGGACCGGCATATCCTGCAAGAGGAGTTGCGCGAGAAGATTTGCGAATTGCGCGCGCTGGGACTGCCGGTGCCTGAAGATATCCTGAGGCTCGAACAGCAGCTGGAAGGTGACGACGCCGACGACATGTATGACAACATGCCGGTCTGACGGTCTGCCTGACAGGCGCTGCGCCTGATGATTTCATCAAAGTGTTGCGTTTCCCCTTGGCGCCTATACTAATGGTGCCAAGGGCGGTGTTGTGACGGCCAGTATGGGTGTTGCGGGCCGAGGTGGGTTCAGGGCAGGGGTCTGTCGATATGAGTGAGCAGGTGCGTGTGGCTGTCGATGAGATGGGCATTGCGCGCCTTGTGCTGGACAATCCCCCGCTGAACGCGCTGGGGCCGGTCTTGCGTCGGCAGTTGGGGCAGGCCTTGGCGCGGGCCTGTGCCGATCCGGCGGTGCGTGCGATCCTGCTGATGGCGGCAGGGCCGACCTTTCCAGCCGGGGCCGAACTGACCGAGGCCGCCGTAGCCCCCAATACCCCTGATCTGACCACCCTGTGCGCCCGAATCGAGGCGTGCCCCAAGCCGGTGATCGCCGTGCTTCAGGGCACCGCGTTGGGGGCGGGGTGCGAACTGGCGCTGGCGGCGCATTACCGTCTGGCGGCGGCGCAGGCCCATATCGGGCTGCCCGAGGTCACGCTGGGCCTGCCGCCCTCGGCCGGGGCGACGCAGCGGCTGCCGCGTCTGGCCGGACCCGCCGTCGCGCTGGAAATGATGCTGGTCGGCAAATCCGTCACCGCGGCCGAGGCCGCGCGCCTGGGGCTGGTGGACCGGGTGGCCGAGGGCGATCTGGACACCGCCGCCCGTACCTATGCCGCCGAACTGCTGGCCGGGGGCGCCGGGCCGCGCCCGACCTGCGACCGGCGCGACGGGCTGCGGGATGCAGCCGGCTATCAGGCGGCGGTGCGTGATTACCGGGCGCGGGTGGCGGACCGGCCGATCGCCGCGCCGGGCCGGATCGTCGATTGCGTCGCGGCGGCGCAACTGCTGCCGTTCGAGGCCGGGCTGGCCTATGAGGCCGCGGCCTTCGAGGAATGCGCGGACAGCGACGCGGCCCGCGCGTTGCGCTACGCCTATATGGCCGAGCGGCGGCTGGGCGTTCTGCCGGCCCCCACGGATGCCTCGGCGCGCCGGATCGAAACCGTGGCGGTGATCGGGGTGGGGCCCGTGGCGGCGGGCTGGGCGATTGCCTGTCTGGATGCGGGCGTCCGGGTGCTGCCGGGCGACGCGGCCGCGCAGGCGGATCTGGCCCCCCGCATTGGCGCCACCTATAGCGAGGCGATCCTGCACAAGCGCCTGTCAGAGGCGCAGCGCGCCGAACGTCTGGCCCGGCTGGCCGACACTGGGGCGGATTTGGCGCAGGCCGATCTGGTGATCGCGACCGGCGCGGTGGATGCGCCGGCGCTTGAGGCGGCGATGCAGCCCGGCGCGGTGCTGGCGCTGTCGGTGCCGCCGGGGGGCGCGCCCGATCTGTCGGGGCTGGCGCGGCCCGCCGACGCGCTGATCGTTCAGGTGACGGCGCCTGCGCATCTGACCCGGCTGACCGAGGTCCTGCCGCTGCCCGAAACCGGGCCGGGCGCGTTGATCGGCCTGCGGCGGCTGCTTCGGCGCATGGGCCGGGTCGCGGTTGTCAGCCCCGCGCAGGGTGGCGGGATCGGCGCCTCGGTCTGGGGGGCGTGCGCGCGTGCGGCCTTGGGGCTGGTGGCGGCGGGATCCCCGCCCGAGACGGTCGCGCAGGCATTGCGCGCGCAGGGCTTCACCCGTGCCCCGTGGCGCACGCCGCCCCCGGCGCCGCCCGACCTCCGGATGCGCGCCCTGCCGCCTGACGGGATCGTGACCCGCTGTCTGGCGGCAATGGCCAATACCGGCGCGCTGCTGCTTGAGGCCGGGCTGGCGCGGCAGCCTTCGGATATCGATCTGGTGATGATCCACGGCTACGGCTTTCCGCGCTGGCGCGGCGGGCCGATGATGGCGGCGGACCAGGCCGGGCTGCTGCATGTGCAAAAAACGCTGCAAGCGCTGCGCGAAGACGATTCCGAACTGTGGGCGCCGTCGCGCCTGTTTGCCGATCTGATCAAGAACGGGCGGCATTTCGCCGATCTGAACACGGGCTGAGCGGCGGGGGTCAGCCCAGCAGGATACCCACGATCACCAGCGCCAGCCCGATCACCGACACGAACAGTGCGCCCATGTTCAGCACCACCACCCGTTGCAGCCGGGCGCGCATCTCTTCGTCCGGCAGGTTTGCGCGTTTGGCGCGGGCGGCCAGCAGGATACAGCGGACCAGGCCCACAAGCCCGACCAGCGACACCGCCGCCCCGCCCCAGATCAGCACATCCATGTCCCGCCCCTTTGCATTGTTTCGCGACGGCAGCTAGCCGATTGGCGCGCCCGGCGCAAGCGCGGCGGGGCTTGCGGCGCGGCGGGGCGGGCGGTATCGGAGGGCAAGCAATCGAACAGAATGAGGCACAGATGGAAGATACCGTAACCGACGCGACCTACCGTGTGACCGCAGACGAGCTGCGCCAGTTCATCGAGCGGTTCGAGCGTCTGGAGGCCGAAAAGAAAGATATTGCCGACCAGCAAAAAGAGGTGATGGCAGAGGCCAAGGGCCGTGGCTATGACACCAAGGTGATGCGCAAGGTCATCGCCCTGCGCAAGCGCGACCGCGACGACATCGCCGAGGAAGAAGCAGTGCTGGAAATGTACAAGGAAGCGCTGGGGATGAGCTGACCCCGACCACCGGGGCGGAAAGGATGGCGGCATTATGCGACGGATCGGCGCCCTGATCTTTCCCCGGTTCGAGTTGCTGGATTTGTTCGGCCCGTTGCAGATGTTCGGGCTGCTGGCCAAAAGCTACAGCCTGCATCTGGTGGCCGAAACCGCAGGCGCGGTGCCCAGCGGGCAGGGGCCCTGCGCCTGGGCCGAACAGGCGCTTGGGGACGGGGCGGGTTTCGACATCCTGCTTGTGCCCGGCGGCACGGGCACCCGCCGCGAGGTGGAGAACCCCGTGCTGCTGGACTGGCTGCGGGACGCCGCCGCGCAGGCCGAGTTCGTGCTGAGCGTCTGCACCGGCAGTGCGCTGCTGGCGCGCGCCGGGCTGCTGGACGGCCGGTGCGCCACCACCAACAAGCGCGCCTTTGCCTGGGTCCGGTCGCAGGGGCCGGGGGTGACCTGGCAGACCCGGGCGCGCTGGGTCGAGGACGGGCGGTTCTTCACCTCGTCCGGGGTTTCCGCCGGGATCGACATGAGCCTGGCGGCCATCGCCCGGATGCACGGGGCGGATCGGGCGCGCGAGGTGGCGGGATGGGCCGAATACCGCTGGTCCGAGGACGCGGATGACGACCCGTTCGCGGCGGCCAACGGGCTGCTTTAGCGGCGGCACAGGATCGGGGCGGGTCAGGGCGTGATGAAATGCACGCCCTGCATGCGCTCTATCTCGAACATGTCTTCTTCGTACAGCTCGGTCATTTCCTCGACCAGATCCTCGGTCCAGCCGGGCAGGTCCAGTTCCATCTCGATCTCGTCCTCAATCGCGAACTTGTCGAGAAAGGCCGCCACCACCCGGCGGCGCTGAATCTCGTTCGCGGGCGGGTGACCGTCCAGATAGTCGTTCATCCGCTTCATCCCGGTCTTGCTCATGATCGAGGACAGGAAATCGTCGGTGCCCGCAAGCGTGGTGAACGGATCGTGGCCCGACACTTCGCGCAGCAGTTCGGGCCAGATCAGCGGGGTATCCTCGTTGCACCAGACCGTCAGCGTGGCCTGCGGGTTGGCGTCGCGGATGGCGCGCACCACCTCTGACCAGCGCAGCGCGCGCGGGTCGGCGCCCGACAGGAATTCGTCGAACGGAACATCCGTGCACCCGGTATAGACCGCCGGCAGAAAGGTCGCGGGGTTGCGCAGGCCAAGATAGAACTCGCACTCGGCATCGGGAAAGATCTGCGACATCCAGAAGCTGCGCTCGCCCGCCTGGCTGTACAGCCTGCCGTCGCGCAGCACCCTGGCGGCCGAGCACAGGAAGGTCTGGTTCGAAAAGATCACCCGCTCGGCGTGGTCTTCGTCCATTACCGCGTCCAGCAGCATTTCCTGGGTTTCGGCCGGCGCGGGCTGGCCACGCAGCGACAGCATGGTTTCGCGCAGGATCGGGCGATAGCGCGCCGGTCCGGGCACGATGATCCCTTCCTCGGCCAATATCCCTTTGTTTTTGAGCAGGCATTTGCGCAGCCTGTCCTCGTCGGTGGAATGTGCGCCCAGGTGATAGACGACCTGCATCTGGCCTCGCGATCCTGTCTGTTCTTGCCTCTCATGGATATACGAGCTTTTCTGGACAGTAAAATGGCTTTCCTGTAGATCGCGGTCATGGCCGAGCAAAACACTCAGATTAGCAGCCCCCGTTTCCCGCGCCTGCGGGCCGATCCGTGGTCGGTGGGGGCGGTCGCGATTGCGGTTCTGGTGCTTTTGCCGATCGTGTCGGTGCTGTGGATGGCGCTGAACCCGGCCGAAAATGTCTGGCCGCATCTGATCCGTACCACGCTGCCGCGATACCTGGAAAATACGGCGATCCTGATGGCGGCGGTGGCGCTGCTGTCGGCATCGGTGGGCACCGGCGCGGCCTGGCTGGTGACGATGTACCGCTTTCCCGGCGCGCGTTGGCTGGAATGGCTGCTGCTGCTGCCGCTGGCGATCCCGGCCTATGTCGGTGCCTATGCGCTGGTCGATTTCCTGGAATATGCCGGGCCGGTGCAGACCGCGCTGCGCGATTTTTTCGGCTGGAGCAGCGCGCGCGATTACTGGTTTCCTGAAATCCGGTCGCGCGGGGCGGCGGTTCTGGTGCTGTCGGCGGCGATGTACCCCTATGTCTATCTGCTGGTGCGCGCGGCCTTCCGCGAGCAGTCGGGCGGGATATACGAGGTGGCGCGCGCCCTGGGGGCGGGGCCGCTGGGCCGCTTCGTGCGGGTTGGCCTGCCGCTGGCCCGCCCGGCGATTGCGGCGGGCGCGGCCATCGTGATGATGGAAACGGTGAACGATTTCGGCGTGGTCGATTACTTTGCGGTGCAGACCCTGACCACCGGCAT
The DNA here is from genome assembly GCF_054954595.1 of Actibacterium sp. D185-2. Taxonomy (NCBI): domain Bacteria; kingdom Pseudomonadati; phylum Pseudomonadota; class Alphaproteobacteria; order Rhodobacterales; family Roseobacteraceae; genus Actibacterium; species Actibacterium sp. D185-2. The sequence continues at coordinate 24,474 of NZ_JBPWNX010000007.1, read as the reverse complement.
TTTCAGTGTCTGGCTGGAGGGGGGCAATACCGGCGGCGCGGCCCAGATCGCGGTGGTGATCCTGGTGCTGATCCTGGTGCTGATGTCGCTGGAAAAGGCCAGCCGGCGGCGGATGCGCTATTACAACCCGCCGCGCCACAGCCGCCCGATCGCGCGGATCCGGCTGACCGGACTGCAAGGGCTGGCGGCGATGCTGGCCTGTCTGTTGCCGTTCCTGATCGGGTTCGCGCTGCCGGTGGGGGTGATCGCATCGCACGCGCTGAAGGCTTCCGATGGCTGGCTGGCGCCGGGGCTGTTGTTGGCGCTGGGCAACACGGTGCTGGTCGGCGGTCTGGCGGCGGTGGTGACGGTGCTGGGCGCGCTGTTTCTGGTTTACGGTGTGCGGCTGTCGGGCCGGGCGCTGCCCCGGCTGCTGATGCCGGTCACGACGATCGGCTATGCCGCACCGGGGGCGGTGCTGGCGGTCGGGCTGCTGATCCCGATGGCGCTGGCCGACAATGCGCTGGCCGACGCGGTGGAACGCCTGACGGGCGTCGATATCGGGCTGGTGATGACCGGTTCGGCCTTTGCGGTGGTCTATGCTTATTGCGTGCGGTTCTTCGCGGTCGCGCAGGGGGCGGCGGATTCGGCGATGGGGCGGATCACACCCAGCCTGCCGATGGCCGCGCGCTCGCTGGGGCGCACGGCGCGGGGCACGCTGACGGCGGTCTATCTGCCGTTGATCCGCGGCTCGGTCGGCACCGCGTTGTTGCTGGTTTTCGTCGATTGCGTGAAAGAGCTGCCCGCCACGCTGCTGCTGCGCCCGTTCGGGTTCGATACGCTGGCGACGCGGGTCTATGACAAGGCGTCGCTGGAAAACCTGTCCGACGCGTCGCCCGCGGCATTGCTGGTGATGGCGGTGGGGCTGGTGGCGGTACTGCTGATGGCGCGCGCCAACCGCTGAGACGCTGACAGGGCCTGCATCCGGTGGCCGGTCAGGCCGCCGCCAGGCCCAAAACCTTGACGTCAGACAACATCGCCTGACGATTGGACTGCTTCGCAATAACGTTGCGAAAGGTTCATCTTGGGTTCACCGCAGGTTTGCGGGTCCAGGCGACAGTCAATCGATCAGGTCCACCCGTAAAGGATTTCCCATGACCGACCGCAACAAGACGCGTGCGCGCCCGACGCGCAGGACCAAGATGGCATCGACCTATGGGGCGATGTTTTCGGCGCATATCGACCGTCGCGGGCTTCTTGCAGGGTTTGCCGCGCTGTCCGCCACTGCGCTGCTGAAATCCGGGACGGCCTTTGCGCAGGACACCTCGGCGACATTTACCGAACTTCGCCGTGCCCGTGACGCGGACGATCATTGGCCCGAAGGCTATGACCGGCAAATCCTGATCCGCTGGGGCGATCCGATTTTCCCCGATGCGCCCGATTTCGATCCGGCCGCGCAGACCGGCGCGACGGCCGCGCGGCAGTTCGGCTATAATAACGATTTCACGGCCTATCTGCCGCTGCCGCTGGGCTCGAACAGTTCGGACAACGGGCTACTGGTTGTCAGCCATGAATACGCTTCGCCCTATCTGATGGTCGATGGTGTGACCGACGAGGATTACCGCGACAAGCTGACCGAAGACCAGATTCGCGCCATGATGGGGGCCACCGGACTGTCGGTGGTCGAGATCCGCAAAGGCGCAGGCGGTTGGGACATTGTGAAGGAAAGCCGCTACAACCGGCGCATTCACCTGTCGACCGAGATGGCGATCAGCGGCCCGGCAGCGGGTGACGACCGGCTGAAAACCAGCGCCGATCCGACCGGCACGCGGGTTCTTGGCACGATTTCGAACTGCAATGGCGGGGTCACCCCGTGGGGCACGGTGCTGTCGGGCGAAGAAGGCGGCATGGATGTCTTCGGGGGCGACTACACCACCTTGCCCGATCAGGATCTGGTCGAGCGTCAGGGCTGGGACGAGGACGAGAACGACGAATACGCCGCGGCCCGGATCGAGCCGCGGTTCGACTATGGCGCCGAGCCGAACGAATGGATGCGTTTCGACTGGGTGGTGGAAATCGACCCCTTTGATCCCGACGCCATGCCGGTCAAGCGCACTGCCCTGGGCCGCATGACGCATGAGGGCGCGCAGACCGCCGTCGCCCCGGACGGGCGGGTCGTGATCTACATGGGCGACGACGACGACTTCGAATATCTCTATCGTTTCACCACCCGCGATGCGTGGAACCCCGATGATCGCGCGGCCAACCGTGACCTGCTGGATCATGGCACGCTGGCCGTGGCGCGGTTCTCGGACGACGGTACGCTTACCTGGGTGCCGCTGATTGCGGGCGAAGGGCCGCTGACCGCCGAGGCGGGCTTTGCCACCCAGGCCGATGTGGTGCTGAATACCCGGGTTGCCGCCGATCTGTCCGGTGCCACGCCGATGGACGCGCCCGAAGGCTTTGTGCCGCATCCGCAGACCGGGAAGATCTATGTCGCGATGACCGAGAACGAGGATCGCCTGGCCGCGGGCGAGGGCGATGCGCGCGAACAGGTGAACGCCGCCAACCCGCGCGGGCCCAACGATCACGGGCACATTCTGGAACTGATCCCGCCCGGAGCGCCCGACGCGCCGGATCATGCCGCCGATACCTATGCCTGGGGCGTCTTTGTGCTGTGCGGTGATCCGGCGGATGACGCATCCGGTGCCGCGATGCACCCCGCGACCAGCACGGCCGGCTGGTTTACCGACCCCGACAACATGGCGGTCGATCCGCAGGGTCGGCTGTGGGTCTGCACCGATGGCCCGCCCCCCGAGGGCATCGCCGACGCGCTTTACGTGATGGATACCGAAGGTCCGGGACGTGCCCTGCCCAAGCTGTTCTACATCCCGCCGGTCGGATCAGAGGCCTGCTCGCCGGCCTTTACCCCTGACGGCCAGACGGTTTTCATTTCCGTACAGCATCCGGGCGACTTGCGGCTTGAGGATAACGAAGACGCGACACGCATTTCCGACGCGGGAACCGCCTGGCCCGATTTTACGCGGGGCATGCCGCCCCGACCATCCGTCGTGGTGCTGACGCGTCGGGACGGGGGGATGGTCGGCGCGTAAGCTGGTCACTGCGGCGTCTCTTTGCCCCATTCAGATCAGGATTCGCCCGCGTTCAGGCAGCCGGGCGCCAGTCTGAAGATCCGCAGCGTCTTGCGGGCATAGGCGCCTTCAGCAGGTTGCCATTCGGCCAGCGGTTGGGCGCCCGTGCAGGGCGCGGTGGCGCCATCGGTCAAAAACAAGGCCGGTTCCGCTAGTGACGCGGGCACCGGGAACACCTGTTCGTAATAGCTGCCCGGCTGGCCGGGGCGGGGCAGGGCATAGATGCGCAAATCCGTGTCGCGCAGAGTATAGTAAAGATCGGCCAGCAGGCTGCGGTTCTGGGCCACCAGGACCGAAACCCCCTGCGTCTCGGCCACGGCCTGCGCGCGGCGGCTGACATCGGCGATGCCGATATAGCGCGCCAGCAGCGGCTTGCCGTCAAGCCGGGGCGCCTCGGGCGTGATCATCAGCACGGGCAGCGCCAGCGCCAGGCCCAGATGCAGGGCCTGGCTGCCGATCAGCACTGTGCGTCTGGCCTGAAACGCCGCGACCACCAGCACCGTGCCCGCCGCATAGGCCGCGACCGCCCAGTTGGCATAGGCCTTGGACAGCAGCGCCTGCACCACGATCAGCGCCACCACCGGGGCCGAGAACAGCAAAAGCGTCAGATCGGAACCCCGCAGCCGCCCGCGCAGGCCCCGCCATGTCATCCACAGCAGCCCGGCGAACAGCACCGGGCCGAAGACCGCGAATTGTGCGATCAGGAACTCGGCCGCCTGGCCGACATGCAGCGCGGCGGCCCCCCAGCCGGCATTGTCCATCGTGTGCCGCACGGTGGCGGCGTCATGGGTCAGGTTCCACCAGATATTCGGCGCCGCCACGCACAGCGCCACGGCTGCGGCCAGCGCCGTGTCGCGCGTCCGCAGCCGCTGCGCCGGCTGCGCCAGCGCCGCGCCCAGCACGAAATAGACCGCGGCATATTTCGACATCAGCCCCAGCCCCAGCGCCGCCCCCATCAGCGCCGCATCGCGGGCCGAAGCCGCGCGCGCCAGCCGGAAATACATCCACAGCGCCAGCGCGAAAAAGGGCAGCATCACCGTATCGGTCGACATCAGCGCCGATCCCACCGTCACGAAGGGCAGCGCCACATAGACCGGCCCGGCCCAGGCGGCGGCACGCGCGCCGTACAGCAGATTGGCCAGCGCCATTAGCAGGAAGGCGGTGATCATGTGCAGCACCGGCGCGGGCGCGCGGACCCAGAACGGCGCGTCGGACCCGGCGATTTCGGTTACCGCGCGGATCAGCCAGCCGATCATCGGCGGCTTGGAATAATAGCCGAAATCGAGGTTCTGGCCCCACAGCCAGTATTGCGCCTCGTCCACGAACAGATCGGTGCCGTTGAATGCCAGAAAGCCCAGCCGCCACAGCGTCACGCCGATGACAATGCAGATGGCGGGCAAAAGCGATGGCCGCGCCGCGTCAGGTGCGGGCATAGATGAACCACAGATTGCGCAGGTAGATCGCGATGCCGATGCCCTGGCCCAGGATGATTACCGGTTCGCCACGCTGGAAACCGTAGACCAGCAGCATCAGCCCGCCGACCAGCGAGAACCACCAGAACGCGTTGGGCATGACCGACTTGCGCTCGCGCTCGGACATGATCCACTGGATCAGGAAGCGCATCGAAAACATCATCTGGGCGAACAGGCCGATCAGCAGCCAGATCAGATCGCTTCGCGAGGTGATCCCGAAATAGTCGAGCAGGGATTGCATCATTTCGCCGGCACCTCGGTCGGTCGGGATTTCTTGCGCCGCGCGATCAGCCAACTGACACCGATCAGATCGCGTATTCCCACCAGACCGCGCTGAAGGTTGTTATAATTCGACCGGCCCGCGTGGCGCGCGGTATGGCTGACATCGACATGGGCTACGTCCCAGCCATGGGCCGAAAACAGCGCCGGCAGATAGCGGTGCATGTTGTTGAAATAGGGCAGTTCCAGAAACGCGTCGCGGCGAAATGCCTTCAGCCCGCAGCCGGTGTCGCGGGTGCGGTCCTTCAGGATATAGCCGCGGATCGCATTGGCAAGTTTCGACGCGATCTTCTTGGACCAGGTATCCTGCCGCGCGACGCGCTGCCCGGCCACCAGACCGACGCTTGCGGCCCCCTCGATCGCGGCCAGCAGGTGCGGAATTTCCGCAGGCGGGTTCTGGCCGTCGCCGTCCAGCGTGCAGATGACCGGCCCGTGCGCCAGTGTCACGCCCGAATGCACCGCGGCGGATTGGCCGCCCGACACATCATGCTTGACCGCCCGCAGCCAGGGGCGATCCGCCTGGGCCCGCCGGATGATGGCCAGGGTGTCGTCGTCGGATCCGTCATCGACCAGGATCACCTCGAACCGGCGCCCGTCGCAGGCGGCGGAGATGCCGTCGAGCAGGAACAGGACGTTGTCAGCTTCGTTTTTCATCGGAATGACGACCGAAAATTCCGGGGCGCCGCCGTTCTGGTTGTTCAAGTCCTGCCCCTTTCAGGTTTCTTGTCAGTCAAGGCCGGTGCGGTCGTGAAAACCGTCCAAAAGGCCCTGGCCATCCGGCGTGGGGCCGTCTGGTCAGCTTCTCTTACAGTACCGTGACGGGATGATGAAGAAAAGATCGGCGAATGCGCCGGGCCGGGCAGCCCGGCGGCCTATTTCAGGAAATCGCGGAACTGTTGCAGGGCCAGGAAGAACAGCACGCTGCCAATCGCCGCAAGCGCCAGAAGCTGGGGCCAGACCACATCCAGCCCCGCGCCGCGAAACAGCACGGCCTCGGCAAGGATGCCGAAATGCGTGTTGGGCGCCGACATCATGATGTACTGGATGACTTCCGGCATGCTTTCGCGCGGCGTGATGGTGCCGGACAGGACCTGAAGCGGCAGCAGAACCAACATCAGCAACAGGCCGAACTGCGGCATCGTGCCGGCCAGCGTGGCCAGGTAGATCCCCATCGAGGTGGTGGCGAACAGGTGCAGCGCGGTTCCGACCAGAAACAGCGCCAGCGAGCCGGGGATCGGCACCGACAAGAACCCCTCGACGATGACGACCAGCGAAAACGCCGAGGCCGCCAGCACCACCAGCCCCATCGACCATACCTTGCTGACCATGATCTCCAGCGACGAAACCGGCATGACCAGCAGATGCTCGACCGTGCCGTGTTCGCGTTCGCGGATCAGGGCGGCGCCGGTCAGGATGATCGACAGCATGGTGACCGACGTGATGACGTTTGAAATGGCCCCGAACCAGGATTGGTTCAGGGTGGGGTTGAAGCGGGCGCGCAGAACCAGATCGACCGCAGGCGGGCTATCGGATCGGTGCCGCGTCAGATAGGCGTTGATTTCGCCGTTGATGATCGCCTGTATATAGCCCGCGCCGGTAAAGGCCTGGGTCAGCCGGGTCGCATCCACGTTCAATTGGATGGTCGGTATCTCGCCGCCCAGAAGATCGTTCTGGAAATTGGACGGAATATTCAGCGCGAACGTGTCGATCCCCGCGTCCATCCTTGCATCCATCTCGGCCCGGGTGATCAGCTTGGGCGGCACGAAATAGGGCGGGTAGAACGCATCGATCAGGCGTTGCGACGCTGGCGAGCTGTCTTCGTCAATAATCGAGATTGTCGCCTTGTTCAGCACCTCGGGCATCGCCTTGGCGGCGGTATAGATCGACAGGGTGAAGGCATAGACGATCATCAGCGCCAGGATCGGATCACGCAGCAGCCCGCGCAGTTCTTTCACGCCCAGATGCAATATGTTGGACAGACGCATCGCCTACCTCGCCTGTTTGCGTGTCAGCAGCGCACCGATCAACAGCACCACCGGACCGGAAATCAGCAGCGGTATTATCGAGCCGGTCAGATCGCCGAACCCCAGCGCCTTCGAAAACGTGCCGCGGGAAATTTCCACGAAATAGGTCGTGGGATAGATCCGGCCGATGAATGCGCCGGCCCCTTCCAGTGTCGAGACCGGGTCGATTATTCCCGAATACTGCACCGCCGGGATCAGCGTTGCGAGCGCAGTGCCGAACAGGGCCGCGATCTGGCTTTCCATGAAGGTCGAGATCAGCAGCCCCATGGCGGTGCTCACGAACACATAAAGCAGCGCCGCCACGGTCAGCAAGGTGACGCTTCCTGTGACCGGCACCCCGAAGATGAAGACCGCAAGGGCCAGCAGCATGAAGTAGTTGAGCATCGCCAGCCCGATATAGGGAAGCTGCTTGCCCAGCAGGAATTCCAGCGGCGTCACCGGGGTGACATACAGATTCACGATCGAGCCCAACTCTTTCTCGCGCACGACGCTGAGCGCGGTCAGCATGGCCGGAATCAGTAGCAGCAACAGCGGAATGACGGCGGGCACCATGGCGGGCAGGCTGCGCACGTCGGGATTGTAGCGATAGCGCGTTTCCAGGGTGAAACTGCCGGCGACCGCGGCGTCGCCATAGATTTCGCGTGTACGCTCTGTGATCCACCAGGCATGCATTCCCTGCACGTAGCCCTTTACGGTTTCCGCGCGGGTCGGCATCGCGCCATCGATCCAGGCCCCGATCTGGACATCGCGGCCGCGTTCCAGGTTGCGGGCAAAACCCGGCGGGATTTCGATGGCCAGACTCAGCTCGCCGTTCCGCATCCGCCGGTCGAGGTCGTCGTAATCGATGATGGGCGGGTGTTCTATGAAATAGCGTGAGCCCGCGATTTGCGCGATATAGTCCCGGCTCAGCCCGGTCTGGTCATGATCCAGCGCGGCGAAGGTCAGATCCTCGACATCCATGGTGATACCGTAGCCCATCACGAACATCAGAAGGGCGCTGCCGAGGGTCGCCAGCGCCAGGCGGATCGTGTCGCGCGTCAGTTCCAGCGACTCGCGTTGTGCATAGCTGAACAGGCGCCGCATGCTGAAGCTGCGGCGGTTTTCGGCCCGGCTGGTTTCTGAATCGCCGTCGATCAGCGTGGCGATCTCGGCCGGAGCGGGGGTGTCGGCCCCCGCGTCGCCCTGCGCACTGACATCGCGCAGATAGGCGATGAACGCGTCTTCCAGCGTGTCGGTTCCGCGCCCGGCGACGATCTCGGCCGGGGCGCCGCTGACCAGCACATCGCCGGCATGCATCAGCGAAATCCGGTCGCAGCGCTCGGCCTCGTTCATGAAATGGGTCGAGATGAAAATCGTCACCCCGTCCTTGCGCGACAGTTCCACCAGGATTTCCCAGAACCCGTCCCGCGCGATGGGATCGACGCCCGAGGTGGGCTCGTCCAGAATCAGGATGCTCGGCGCGTGGATCATCGCCACTGCCAGCGACAGGCGTTGCCGGATGCCCAGCGGCAGCGTCGCCGGAAACGCGCCCATCACGTCGGTCAGGTCGAACCGCGTGGCCATTTCATCGACGCGCACGGGAATCTTTTCGGGGTCAAGCTTGAACAGACGGGCGTGCAGTTCCAGATTTTGCCGCACGGTCAGTTCGGAATAAAGCGAAAACCCCTGGCTCATATAGCCGATATGGGTGCGGATCTCGATGTCGCGGGCGTTCAGCGTCTTGCCGAACAGATGCGCCGTGCCTTCGCTGGGATGCAAAAGGCCGGTCAGCATTTTCATTGTGGTGGTCTTGCCGCAGCCGTTCGAGCCCAGAAAGCCGAAGATCTCGCCCCGGTGAATCTGAAAGCTGACATCGTTCACGGCGGTGAAATCGCCGAACCGCATGGTCAGGTCGGTGGCTTCGATCGCAAAGCCGTCCTCGTCCGAACCTTCGCGTGGCGGGATCACCAGCTTGTGGTGGCCGGCGCGGACCTCTTCGGGCTGAAGCGCGATGAACGCATCGTCCAGCGTCGCCTCGCCGGTGCGGTCCAGGATGGATTGTGGCGTGCCCGCATCCAGCACTCGCCCGCTATCCATCGCCACAAGCCAGTCGAAGCGCGCGGCCTCTTCCATATAGGCGGTCGCGACGATCACGCTCATGCCGGCGCGGCTGGCGCGGATGCCGTCGATCATTTCCCAGAATTGACGGCGCGACAGCGGGTCGACCCCGGTGGTCGGTTCGTCGAGGATCAGCAGGTCGGGGTCGTGGATCAGTGCGCAGCACAGGCCCAGCTTTTGCTTCATCCCGCCCGACAGCTTGCCTGCGGGGCGGTCGGCGAAGGGGGCAAGGCCGGTGCCGTCCAGCAATTCGCCGATCCGGCGGTTCCGCTCGGTGTGGCTGTGGCCGAACAGCCGGGCGAAGAAGTCGACATTCTCGAAGACCGACAGCGTGGGATAGAGGTTCCGGCCCAGCCCCTGCGGCATATAGGCGATGCGCGGGCAGGTGGCGCTGCGGTGGCGCCGGTCGGCCATGTCGCCGCCCAGCACCTGCACCTGACCGTCCTGGATTTTACGCGCCCCGGCGATCAGCGACAGCAGGCTGGACTTGCCGACGCCGTCCGGGCCGATCAGCCCGACCATGCAGCCCGCCGGCAGATCCAGCGTGACCCCGTCCAGCGCGCGGACCTGCTTGTAGGACAGCGCGACGCCGTTCAGACGAACGACAGGGTCCGCGGTCGCGGCGGTGCCGGGCGCGGGGGGGGGCGTGCTGCCGGGGTCGCTCATTTGACCAGATTGTCCTCAAGTGTGACCAGGTTGTCCTCAAGCTCGGCCGGCCAGGGCATCTGCGGGTCGAGCCGCACATAGGCCACGCCGGGCAGGCCGGTCTTGACCTGACGGATATAGCGGCGCAGCAGCTCGGGCGCGATCTGGGCCTTGAGGCGGAACATCAGCTTCTGGCGCTCGACCTCGGTCTCGACGGTTTTGGGGGTGAACTGCGCGACATCCGCGACATAGGAAACGGTCGCCGGGATGGTATAATCCGGGGCTGCGTCCAGCACGATGCGCACCTCGCTGCCCAGTTCGATCAGCCCGGCCTGTTCGGTGGGCAGGAAGAAGGGCATATAGACCTCGCCCAGATCGACCAGGTTGATGATCCGGCCGCCGGGCGACACGATCTCGCCTTCGCGCGCGACCAGATACTGCACCCGTCCGTCGCGCGGTGCGCTCAGGGTGTTGTCCTCGATCTGAACCTTGATGTTGTCGATCGCGGCCTGTGCGGCCTCGGCCGCGGCTTCGGCCCCGACGACCGACGCCTGGGCCGAGGTGATCGCAGCCTCGGAGGCGGCGAGCGACGCCTCTGCCGCGGCGACGGCGGCCTCGGCGCCAAGGGCCGCGGCCCGGTCGGAATCGAGCGAGCGTTCGGAGACGGTCTCGGTGGTCACCAACTGTTCGGCGCGGCGATACTGTTTCTCGGCCGCGTCCAGCGTGGCCTGCGACTGGGCCAGCGACGCTTCGGCGGCGCGCTTTTCGGCCTCGCGCTGCCGGACCAGGACCTTGGCGGTCTCGATGGCGATCACCGCCTGCTTGTGCTGCGCCTCGGCCTGATGCAGCGCGGCTTCCAACTGTTGGGTGTCGATATGGACCAGAACCTGGCCCGCCTCGACGAAATCGCCCTCATCCACCAGAATTTCGGAAATCCGGCCCGCAGTTTTCGCGGCAACGTCAATCTCCACCGCTTCGATACGGCCATTCCCCCAGGCGAATCCTGTGGGCACGCCATTGCCCTTGAGGTTCTGCCACAGGAAATATCCAGCAACTGCGGCAATCGCCAGAACCGCGGGAATTATCCATTTCGGGGGGGTCTTCGGCATGGAAGTCTCCAACGCATTTAAGTATTTAAGTCTGGTGTCTCAGCTTTGTGCCAGCCGGGTGTTACCTTGCCGGCAGACAAGATGATAGCGGCATGATCCTCTATAGCGCCACACTATGGTAGGGCTTTGACACAAATCAATTGCCCTTGCCGCATGGCAGCATCAAGTTGTCGTTCCGTTGCGGCAGCTTGGCGAATGTGCTGCCTTGGCTGCACCCGATCGCCCCGCCAACCCCGCACCCGGCCCGGCAGTGGGCGGCCTTCCACATGAAAGCGCCTTTTTTCGCGACGAAAAGAGCGGATATTAGGCGGCTCCGAAATCCAGCCGGTTTGTGTTTGCAAACCGGATCATGAGAGCTTGAACAGGGTCCGCATCCACGAAATAAAGCGCTGAAAGTGTCGCTATTCCCGCTCTCCGGTCGCCACTTCCGGCGCCCCGGTCTTTGTCACGAAAGAGTTGCCAATGACGTCCGCAGATATGCGCGAAACCATCCTGCACCAGTTGAAATATTCCATCGGCAAGGACGCCGAGCACGCCAGCCTTTACGATTGGCGCATGGCGTTGTCGCTGGCGGTGCGCCAGCATATCGTCGATCCGTGGTTCGCGGCAACCAAGGCCACCTATGACGGGCATCACAAGCGGGTCTATTACCTGTCGATGGAATTCCTGATCGGGCGGCTGCTGCAGGATGCGGTGGTAAACCTGGGGCTGATGGATGCGGTCAGCGGCGCGTTCGATGCGCTGGGCCTGCCGCTGGACACCGTCTTGCATGACGAACCCGACGCGGCGCTGGGCAATGGCGGTCTGGGGCGGCTGGCCGCCTGCTATCTGGAATCGCTGTCGACGCTGGGGGTGCCGGCCTATGGCTACGGCATCCGTTATGAGCATGGGCTGTTCCGGCAAAGCTTTGTCGCCGGACGCCAGGCCGAAGAGCCCGAGGACTGGCTGAACCAGAAACATGTCTGGGAATTCGAGCGCCCCGAGGTCAGTTTCCGCATCGGTTTCGGCGGCGAGGTCCGCGAAGAGGGCGGCCGTACCCGGTGGCAACCGGGCGAGCAGGTCGTGGCCTCGGCCTTCGACATGCCGGTGATCGGCTGGGAGGGACGCTGGGCCAACACGCTGCGGCTGTGGGGGGCGCTGCCGCTGGAGCTGCTGGATCTGGACAGTTTCAACCGCGGCGATTACGCCGCCGCCGCCCGGCCCGAAACGCTGGCGCGCACGATCAGCCGGGTGCTGTATCCCGACGACACCACGCATCAGGGCAAGGAGCTGCGCCTGAAGCAGGAATTTTTCTTCACCGCAGCCTCGCTGCGCGACATCCTGCGCCGGTTCCTGAGCGAATATAACGATCTCACCCTGCTGCCGCAGAAAGTGGCGATTCAGCTGAACGACACCCATCCGGCGATTGCCGGGCCCGAACTGGTGCGGCTGCTGCATGACGAGCATGGGGTGGCGTTCGAGGACGCGATCCATATCGCGCAGGGCTGCCTGTCCTATACCAACCACACCCTGTTGCCCGAAGCGCTGGAGCGCTGGTCCGAAGGGCTGATGCGCGGGCTGTTGCCGCGCCATATGCAGATCATCGAGCGGATCGACGAATGGCACGCCCGCAGCGTGCCCGACCGCAAGGTTACGGTGCGCGAGCATGGCGACGTGAAGATGGGCGAGCTGTCCTTCATCATGGCGCATCGGGTGAATGGCGTGTCGGCGCTGCATACCGGGCTGATGAAGACCACGGTGTTCCGCGAACTGCACCGCCTGCACCCCGACCGGATCATCAACCAGACCAACGGCGTGACCCCGCGCCGCTGGCTGAAAACCTGCAACCCGCGCCTGTCGGGGCTGATCGACGATGCCATCGGCACCGGCTGGGTCAAGGATCTGGAGCAGCTTCAGCAGCTGGAGCCGCATGTGGACGATGCCGCCTTCATCACCGAGTACGCCGCCGCGAAACGGGCCGACAAGGTCGAGCTGTCGGACTGGATCGGTGAGACGCAGGGCATCAGCCTTGACCCCGAGGCGATGTTCGACGTGCAGATCAAGCGGATCCACGAATATAAGCGCCAGCATCTGAATATTCTGGAAACCATCGCCCATTGGCAGGCGATCCGCGACACGCCCCATGCGGGCTGGGTGCCGCGGGTCAAGATCTTTGGCGGCAAGGCCGCCCCGGGCTATGTGCTGGCGAAAGAGATCATCTATCTGATCAACTCGGTCGCCGCGGTGCTGAACGCCGATCCGGTGACCAGCAAGTTCCTGAAGGTCGTGTTCGTGCCCAACTACAATGTCTCGGCCGCCGAGCGGATCATCCCCGCCTCGGATCTGTCCGAGCAGATCTCGACCGCCGGCAAGGAGGCGTCCGGCACCGGCAACATGAAATTCGCGCTCAACGGCGCGCTGACGATCGGCACGCTGGACGGCGCCAATGTCGAAATCCGCGAGCGTGTGGGCGAGGAGAATTTCTTTTTGTTCGGCATGACCGCCGAGCAGGTCGTCGCCCGCCGCGCGGAACCCAATCACGCGATTGAGGCGATCCGCGCCAGCGCACCGCTGGCCCGCGCCATCGCCGAGATCGAGGCCGGCACTTTCTCGATCGACGATGCGGGCCGGTTCCGTGCCGTCACCGACAACCTGAAGGGGCCGGACTATTTCCTCGTCTGTTCCGATTTCGCCGACTACTACGACACCCAGCGTGCGGTGGATGCGGCCTTTGCCGACTCTGCTGGCTGGGCCCGGATGGCGGCGCTGAACACGGCGCGGTCGGGGTGGTTTTCGTCGGATCGGGCGATCCGCGGCTATATGGCCGATGTCTGGGACACAACAGCGGCAATATGATTGCTGCAGATGCATAAAGGATAGTTGCAGTCTGCGCGAATCCACATAGTCTGGGAGCACCATGAAGATAGCCGCGAAAGACGTCGTCACCGGCATCGCGCCGGAAGAAGCCTGCAAGTTGCAGAACGGAATACATGACGATCCATTTTCGGTACTGGGGCCGCACAAGATCGGGCGGCGCTGGTTCGTCGTCGCGATGGACCCCGGCGCGGAAACCATGTCAATCGAGTCATCAGAGGGTGTTCACCCGATGCTGCCGGTGCCTCAGGCGCCGGCGGTTTTCGTTGGGCGGCTGCCCCGGCATGAACCTTACCGGCTGCGTGGTGCGGCGGGCGATGCGACCTGGGTCTATGACGACGCCTATCGCTATGGCCCGGTGTTGGGCGAGATGGACGAATACCTGTTCGCCGAAGGCACCCACCGGCGGCTGTGGCAGGTTCTGGGCGCGCATCTGATCACCCATGAGGGCACGCAGGGCACCCATTTCGCGGTCTGGGCGCCCAATGCGTGGCGGGTTTCGGTGGTGGGCGATTTCAACTTCTGGGACGGGCGGCGCCACGCGATGCGGCGGCGCGGCTCGACCGGGGTGTGGGAAGTTTTCGTGCCCGATGTGGGGCAGGGCGTGCATTACAAATACGAGATCGTCGGCCCCGATGGCACGCTGCTGCCGCTGAAGGCCGACCCGGTGGGGTTCGGGGCCGAGCATCCGCCCTCGACCGCGTCGGTGGTGCGCGATATCGGCGGTCACGACTGGCAGGACGGCCAGTGGATGGCCGAGCGCACGGGCCGCAACGCCCGCACCGCCCCGATCACGATCTACGAGGTGCATCTGGGGTCGTGGCGCAAGCGCGACGGCTGGCGCCGGATGTCCTATCTGGAGGCCGCGGGCGAGTTGGTCGATTACGTGGCCGACATGGGTTTTACCCATATCGAATTCATGCCGGTCAGCGAGCATCCGTTCGACGGCTCGTGGGGCTATCAGCCGGTGGGGCTGTACGCGCCCACGATCCGCTATGGCACCCCCGGGGAATTCCGCGCCCTGGTCGAGGCCGCCCATGCCAAGGGGCTGGGGGTGATCCTGGACTGGGTCCCGGGGCATTTTCCGAACGACGATCACGGGCTGGCCCGGTTCGACGGCACGTCGCTGTATGAATATGCCGACCCGCGCGAGGGGTTCCATCAGGACTGGAACACGCTGATCTACAATTTCGGCCGGGCCGAGGTGGCGAATTTCCTGATCTCGAACGCGCTCTATTGGCTAGAGGAATACCATGTCGACGGGCTGCGCGTGGATGCGGTGGCGTCGATGCTGTATCGCGACTATTCGCGCCAGCCGGGCGAATGGGTGGCCAACGTGCATGGCGGGCGCGAGAATCTGGAAGCGATCTCGATGTTGCAGCGGATGAACATCACCACATATGGCGAGGTCGGCGGCATTCTGACCGCGGCCGAGGAAAGCACCAGCTTTCCCGCCGTGTCACAGCCGGTGCACGAGGGCGGGCTTGGCTTCGGCTACAAGTGGAACATGGGCTGGATGAATGACACGCTGGACTATATCAGCCGCGAGCCGATCCACCGCCAGCACCATCATCATCAGATGACCTTCGGGCTGCATTACGCATTCTCGGAAAACTTCATCCTGCCGATCAGCCATGACGAGGTGGTACATGGCAAAGGCTCGATGCTGGCCAAGATGCCCGGCAACGAGTGGGAGAAGTTCGCCAACCTGCGCGCCTATTACGGGTTCATGTGGGGCCATCCGGGCAAGAAGCTTCTGTTCATGGGCTGCGAATTCGGCCAGCCCGCGGAATGGAACCACGACTGGGAACTGGACTGGTCCGCCGCCGGCGCGCCGCAGCATGCGGGGCTGGCGCGGCTGGTGCGCGATCTGAACACGCTTTACCGCGCCGAACCCGCGCTGCACTACAAGGATTGCGATGGCGACGGGTTCGAATGGATCGAGCCCAACGACGCCACCCATTCGGTTTTTGCCTGGATGCGTCGCGGCGGGCCCGACGATCCGCTGGTGGTGGTGGTGTGCAACTTCACCCCGGTCGAGCGGCAGGGCTGGCATATCGGCCTGCCCGCGCCGGGCCGCTGGCGCGAGGCGCTGAATTCCGACGCCGAGATTTACGGCGGCGGCGGGCGTGGCAATCTGGGCGGGGTCGACGCGGTCGAGGTCGCGGCGATGGGCCGGTCCTGGTCGGCGCCGATGACGCTGCCGCCACTTTCAACGATGATCTTTGTTCACGAGTCAGAAGGGGGACGCACGACATGATGATACCCAATGCGCGGTTGTCGGCCCGCGCCATGGCCTTCGTTCTGGCCGGGGGGCGCGGCAGCCGCCTGAAGGAACTGACGGACAGCCGCGCGAAACCGGCGGTCTATTTCGGCGGCAAGACCCGGATCATCGACTTCGCGCTGTCGAACGCGCTGAATTCGGGCATCCGCAAGATGGCGATCGCCACGCAATACAAGGCGCATTCGCTGATCCGTCATTGCCAGCGCGGCTGGAACTTTTTCCGGGCCGAGCGCAACGAATATCTCGACATCCTGCCGGCCAGTCAGCGGGTGGATGAAAACAAGTGGTATCTGGGCACGGCCGATGCGGTGACCCAGAACATCGATATCGTCGACAGCTATGATGTGGACTATGTGCTGATCCTGGCGGGCGATCACGTCTACAAGATGGATTACGAACTGATGCTGCGTCAGCATGTGGACAGCGGCGCCGATGTCACCGTGGGCTGCCTGACCGTGCCCCGGGCCGAGGCCAGCGCCTTCGGTGTGATGGCGGTGGATGCGGCCGGTCAGATCGTCCATTTCCTGGAAAAGCCCGCCGACCCCCCCGGCATTCCGGACGACCCCGAGATGGCGCTCGCCTCGATGGGGATTTATGTGTTCGAGTGGAAATTCCTGCGCCAGCTGTTGATCGAGGATGCCGCCGACCCCGAATCCGAGCATGATTTCGGCAAGAACATCATTCCGAAGGTGGTGCAGGGGGGAAAGGCGATCGCGCATCGCTTTACCGACAGCTGCGTGCGTCCCGCGCCGGATGCGCCGGCCTATTGGCGCGACGTGGGCACGGTGGATGCGTTCTGGAAGGCCAATATCGACCTGACCAATTTCACCCCCGATCTGAACCTGTGGGACCGCAACTGGCCGATCTGGACCTATTCGGAAATCCTGCCGCCCGCCAAGTTCATCCATGACGAGGAAAACCGCCGCGGCGTCGCGCTATCCAGCCTGATCGCGGGGGGCTGCATCATTTCGGGGACCGAGGTGCGCAATTCGCTGCTGTTCACCGGGGTGCATACCAACAGCTATGCGGTGCTGAACCATTCCGTGGTGCTGCCGCGTGTGGTGATCGAACGTTCGGCCCGGCTGACAAATGTGGTGGTCGACAGCGGCGTGGTGATCCCGCGCGGTCTGGTGGTGGGCGAGGATCCGGACGAGGACGCCAAATGGTTCCGTGTGACCGAGGGCGGGGTCACGCTGATCACCCAGAACATGCTCGACCGCCGGGCCGCGACATCATGAAGACCGCGCTTTCGGTCGCGTCCGAGGTTGCCCCGCTGATCAAGACCGGCGGGCTGGCCGATGTGGTTGGCGCGCTGCCCGCGGCGCTGGCGCCAGAGGGCTGGCGCCTGGTGACGCTGGTGCCGGGCTATCCGGCGGTGATGGAGCAGTTGAACAACCCGCGCCGCATCCGGGCCGAACGCAGTTGTTTCGGCGGCAAGGCGCAGGTGCTGGCCGATACCGTGGCCGGGCTTGATCTGCTGGTGCTGGATGCGCCGCATCTTTATAACCGCTCGGGCTCGATCTATCTGGGGCCTGACGGGCGCGACTGGCCCGACAACCCGGAACGCTTCGCGGCGCTGTCGTGGGTGGCGGCGCGGCTGGCCGCGCTGGGGATCGAGGGCGAGCGCCCCCAGGTTCTGCACGCCCATGACTGGCAGGGGGGACTGGCGCCACTGTATCTGCGTCAGGTGCGGCTGGGCAAAAGCGTGGGCAGCCTGCTGACCGTGCACAACATCGCCTTTCACGGCATGGCGCCGCGCGACCGGCTGCGGGCGCTGAAACTGCCCAAGAAGCTGTATCATCACGAATGCCTGGAATATCACGGCACCATCAACGCGCTGAAGGCGGGGCTGGTGATGGCCGACAAGATCTCGACCGTCAGCCCGACCTATGCGCGCGAACTGCTGACCCCGGATTTCGGCATGGGGCTGGACGGGGTGCTGCGCGCGCGTGCCGCCGACCTGACCGGCATTCTGAACGGCATAGACGAGGCGGTGTGGAACCCGGCCACTGACCCCGACATCGTCCCGCTGACCACGCCCAAGGGCAAGGCGCGCAACAAGGCGGCGCTGCTGAAGGAATTCGGGCTGAGCGACGGGCAGGGGCCGCTGTGCGTGGTGGTGTCGCGGCTGACCGGGCAGAAGGGGCTCGATATGCTGCTCGATGCGCTGCATGTGCTGGAAGAGCGCGACGCGCGGCTGGTGCTGCTGGGTTCGGGCGAGCCGTGGCTTGAAGCCGCGTGGAAGGATGTGGCGGCGGCACAGCCCGGTGTGGCGGTGCGCATCGGCTATGACGAGGCGCTGTCGCACCGGATCATCGCGGGTGGCGACGCGATCCTGGTGCCGTCGCGGTTCGAACCCTGCGGTCTGACCCAGCTTTACGGGCTGCGCTACGGCACGGTGCCGCTGGTGGCCGATACCGGCGGATTGGCCGATACGGTGATCGACGCCAACGATGCGGCGCTGAAGATGGGCGTGGCCACCGGGCTGAAATTCGCGCCGGTCACGAC
Organism: Actibacterium sp. D185-2; assembly: GCF_054954595.1. Taxonomy (NCBI): domain Bacteria; kingdom Pseudomonadati; phylum Pseudomonadota; class Alphaproteobacteria; order Rhodobacterales; family Roseobacteraceae; genus Actibacterium; species Actibacterium sp. D185-2. The sequence goes on along the minus strand of NZ_JBPWNX010000007.1, from coordinate 6,072 downwards.
CGATGCGCTGCGCCATGCGCTGCACCGTCTGTGCGATCTGTATGGCCAGCCCGGCGCGTTCGCGCAGACCCGCCGCAACGCGATGCAACAGCCGGTGGGCTGGGCCGCGTCGGCACCGCGCTATGCCGCGCTTTACGACAGTCTGGGGACACGGGTATGAGCGGCGGGATTTCGATCGGCCCCAGCCGTGACACGCGGTTGGGGGCAAATTTCGACGGCGAGGGCGTGAATTTCGCGGTCTTCTCGGAACATGCCACCCGGATGGAGCTGTGTCTGTTTTCCAAGGTCGGCGAAGAGATGCACCGCATCGACCTGCCGGAACGCGACGGCGATGTCTGGCACGGCTATATCTCTGGGATGCGCCCCGGCCAGCGCTATGGCTACCGCGCCCACGGGCCTTACCGGCCGGACGAGGGGCACCGCTTCAACCCCAACAAGCTGCTGATCGACCCCTATGCCAAGCGGCTGACCGGCTATCCGCGCTGGTCCGACACGCTGATGGGCTATACCGTGGGCGCGCGCAGCGCCGACCTGAGCTTCGATCCGCGCGACAACGCCGCCGACATGTCGAAATGCATCGTCGAGGATCCGGCCTTTTCCTGGGGTGACGACCCCGCGCCGCGCACTCCGCTGGCCGAAACCGTGATCTACGAGGCGCATGTGAAGGGGCTGACCCGGCTGCACCCGGAGGTGCCGGTGCCGGGCACCTATCTGGGGCTGGCGTCGGATCCGATGCTGGAGCATATGACCAAACTGGGCATCACCGCGGTCGAGCTGCTGCCGGTGCAGGCGTTCCTGAACGACCGGTTCCTGCGCCAGCGTAACTTGACCAATTACTGGGGCTATCAGACGCTGGGCTTTTTTGCGCCCGACACCCGGTATCTGAGCACCGACGGCATCGCCGAGTTCCAGATCATGGTCGCCCGCCTGCATTCGGCGGGCATCGAGGTGATCATGGATGTGGTCTATAATCACACCTGCGAAGGCAACGAGTTGGGCCCGACCCTGGCTTACCGCGGCCTGGACAATCGCAGCTATTACCGGCTGGAGCGCGACCCGCGCTATTACGTCAACGACACCGGCACCGGCAACACGCTGAATGTGGATCATCCGATGGTGCTGCGGATGGTGATGGACAGCATGCGCTATTGGGTCGAGGTGATGCATGTGGACGGGTTCCGGTTCGATCTGTGCGCCACGCTGGGCCGGACCGATACCGGGTTCGACCGCGGTGCCGCCTTTTTCGATGCGATACGGCAGGATCCGGTGCTGTCGGCGGTCAAGCTGATCGCCGAGCCCTGGGATATCGGCCCCGGCGGCTATCAGTTGGGGGCGTTTCCGTCGCCGTTTTCGGAATGGAACGACAAGTTCCGCGACGGGGTGCGCCGGTTCTGGCGCGGCGATCCGGGACGGGTGCCGGATCTGGCCGACCGGCTGACCGGCTCGGCCGCGCAGTTCGACCATTCGGGGCGCCCGGCCACGGCGTCGGTCAATCTGCTGACCGCGCATGACGGGTTCACCCTGGAGGATGTGGTCAGCTATTCGCGCAAGCACAATCTGGCCAACCGCGAAGACAACCGCGACGGCCATGGCGAGAATTTCTCGGACAATCTGGGGGTCGAGGGGCCGACCTCGGACATAACGATCACCGCGGCGCGGGATCGGCGCAAGCGCAACATGATGGCTACCTTGCTGCTGAGCCAGGGTACGCCGATGATCCTGGCCGGCGACGAGTTGGGCAACAGCCAGCGCGGCAACAACAATGCCTATTGCCAGGATAACGAGACAAGCTGGATCGACTGGCGCATGGCCGACGCGGCGTTTCAGGACTTTACCCGCCGGATGATCGCGTTCCGCAAGGCGCATCCGATTCTGCGGCAAAAGCTGTTCCTGCACAGCCACGAGCGGGCGATCGACGGCAAGGTGGATCTGTTCTGGCACCGTCCCGATGGCGGCGCGATGATCCGGGCCGACTGGCAGGATCCCGACCTCAAGATTCTGGTGGCAGAGATGCGCACCGCCTTCAACACCCCCGACTACGCCGCGCGCGAGGATGCCATTCTGGCGGTGTTCAATGCCGGCAAGCCCGAGACGGTTGTCCTGCCGACGGTGCCCGCGGGGCAGGTCTGGGTCCGCCATATCGACACCGCCGTACCCGAACACGCCCCCGAACCCGTGGCCGAGGACCGGATCACCGTGGCCGAGGATGCGGTTGTCGTGCTGGTTCTGGAGGCCCAGGCGTGAGTGCTGCGCTAGAGGCGCTGGCCGAAGCTTTGGGTGTTGTGTGGCGCTATTGGGACGGGGCCGGGCGCTATACCGAGGCCCCGGCCGAAACCCTGCGTGCGGTGATCGGCGCGCTGGGCGTCTCGGCGGCGGATGACGGGCAGGTGGACGCAAGCCTGGCCGCGTTGTGGGCCGGGCGTGCCGCCAACCCGATGCCGCGCTGGGCGGTCGTCACGGCGGGCGAAGCGGTACATATTCCGATGCCGGGCGACGCCGCCGGCTGGGAGCTGCATCTGGAAGAGGGCACCGTTTTGCGAGGTGTCCCCGAGGGGGGGCAGGCCGTGACCGGCCCGTTGCCGGTGGGTTATCACGAGTTGCGGGTGGGCGCGCATCGCGTGGCGCTGCTGTCGGCGCCGCGCCAGATCGACGAGGCGCCGCGCGGCTGGGGCGTGATGGCGCCGCTTTATGGATTGCGGCCTGTGGGCTGCGGCGGGATCGGCGATTATGCCGATCTGGCGGCCACGGCGCGGGCGCTGGCCCTGCATGGCGGGGGGTTTGTCGGGATCAACCCGGTGCATGCGGGCTTTGCGCAGGATCGCGGCGCGTTCAGCCCGTATTCGCCGTCCAGCCGCAACCGCTTTGCCACGTTGCATATCGCGACGCCGGGGGATGCGCCGCCCGCCGATGGCGATCTGATCGATTACGAGACCGCCACCGCGGCCAAGCTGGCGGAACTGGACCGTGCCTTTCTGGCGTTCGAGGCGGCGGGCGGCGATCCTGCCTTTGACCTGTGGCGCGCGGCGGAAGGCGGTGGGCTGCAGGATTTCGCCACCCATCAGGCCCTGTCAGAGGTGCACGGCGCCTATTGGTATGACTGGCCCGAGGCGTTCAAGGCCCCGGATACGGAGGCGGTTCGCGCCTTCGCCGCCGCCAATGGATGCCGGATCCGCGCCCATGCCTGGCGGCAATGGATGGCCGAGACCCAGCTTGCGGCGGCGCAGGGCGCGGCGCGCGCTGCGGGGATGGCGCACGGGCTTTATCTGGATCTGGCGGTCGGCACCCATCCCGGCGGGGCCGAGACCTGGGCCGACCCGGTGCTGTTCGCGCGGGGCGTGTCGCTGGGCGCGCCGCCCGATTCCTTTGCCCCCGATGCGCAGGTCTGGGGGCTGGCGCCGATGTTGCCGCAGGTGCTGGCCGCGCGCGGCTTTGCGCCGCTGGCGCTGACCCTGCGCCGCCAGCTGCGGTTTTGCGGCATCCTGCGGATCGACCATATTCTGGGGTTCGAGCGTACCTTCTGGGTGCCCGACGGGTTGCCCGGCGCCTATGTCACCATGCCCAAGGCGGCGCTGCTGGCCGTCGCGCGGATCGAGGCGGCGCGCGCCGGTGCGGTCATTGTGGGCGAGGATCTGGGCGTGGTTCCCGACGGGCTGCGCGCCGATCTGGCGCAGGCCAATATCCTGGGCTGCCGGGTCGCCATGTTCGAGCGTGACTGGAACGGCGATGGTCATTTCATCGCGCCCGAGCATTACCCCGAGCAGGTCATGGCCTCGTTCGGATCGCATGACACGCCGCTGTGGCGCGGCTGGCGGTCGGGGCGCGACATCGACTGGCGCGAAAGGCTGGGCGATCTGGGCGCGGACGAGGCCGCGCAGGCCCGGCAGGGGCGGGTGCAGGATGTGGCCGCGTTCGATCGGTTGACCGGCGGGCAGGGGGGCGATGTGATCGCCATGTTCGCCTTCATTGCCGCCACCCGCGCGCGGCTGGCCGCCGTACAGCTGGAGGATATCCTGGGCGCCGAAGAGCAGCCGAACCTGCCCGGCACGATCCATGACCACCCGAATTGGCGCCGTAGGCTGAGCCGCGGCGCGGATGTATTGAAAGATGACAAGATTTTGAAACAGACCGGCGCCATCATGGCGCGACACGGACGATAGGAGGCCCGCCTTGGAACGCATCACCGTCATGACCCAACCCATCGAAGGACAAAAACCCGGCACGTCGGGGCTGCGCAAGAAGACGCGCGTCTTCCTGCAGCCGCATTACCTGGAAAACTTCGTTCAGGCGGTCTGGAACGGCATTGGCGGCGTGGCGGGCAAGACCCTGATTCTGGGCGGGGACGGGCGCTATTTCAACGACCGCGCGGCGCAGGTGATCTTGCGCATGGCGGCGGCGGGTGGGGCTGCGAAGGTGATCGTGGGGCAGGGCGCGCTGTTGTCGACCCCGGCCGCGTCCCACATGATCCGCAAGCGTGGCGCCGATGGCGGCCTGATCATGTCGGCCAGCCACAACCCGGGCGGCCTGGACGAGGATTTCGGCGTCAAGTACAACATCGGCAATGGCGGCCCCGCGCCCGAGGATGTCACGGCCCGGATTTTCGCGGCCACCAGGGATATCGCCGAATACCACATCATCGAGGCGCAGGATGTCGATCTGTCGGCCTCTGGCGAAACCGAACTGGCCGGCATGGCGGTCGAGGTGGTGGACCCGGTCGCCGATTATCAGGCGTTGATGGAGACGCTGTTCGATTTCGACGCGATCCGCGCGCTGATCGCCAGCGGATTTACCCTGCGGTTCGATGCGATGCACGCGGTGACCGGCCCCTATGCCAAGGCGATCCTCGAAGGCGTGCTGGGGGCGGCGCCGGACAGCGTGGTGAATGCGGTGCCCCTGCCCGATTTCGGCGGCGGCCACCCGGACCCGAACCCGATCTGGGCCAAGCCGCTGATGGATCTGATGCTGGGCAGCAGCGCCCCTGATTTCGGCGCGGCCTCGGACGGCGATGGCGACCGCAACATGATCGTCGGGCGCGGCTGCTATGTGACGCCTTCGGACAGTCTGGCGGTGCTGGCCGCGAACGCGCATCTGGCACCGGGCTATGCGGGCGGGCTGAAAGGGGTGGCGCGGTCGATGCCGACCTCGGGCGCGGTGGACCGTGTGGCGGCGGCGAAAGGGATCGCGTGTTACGAGACGCCGACCGGCTGGAAATTCTTCGGCAATCTGCTGGATGCGGGGCTGGCCACCCTGTGTGGCGAGGAAAGCGCCGGTACGGGATCGGATCATGTGCGCGAAAAGGACGGGCTTTGGGCGGTGCTGCTGTGGCTGAACATCCTGGCGGCGCGGCGTCAGTCGGTGGCGCAGATCATGGCCGACCACTGGGCCGAATACGGGAGGAACTATTATTCGCGCCACGATTACGAAGGCATTGATATCGGCGCGGCCAACGCGCTGATGGACGGTTTGCGCGCCAGGCTGGCCGACCTGCCCGGCGAACAGGTCGCGGGGCTGCGCGTCGAAACGGCCGATGAATTCGCCTATGACGACCCGGTCGATGGCTCGCGGTCCGAAGGGCAGGGCATCCGCATCGGGTTCGACGGCGGCGCGCGCATCGTGTTCCGCCTGTCGGGGACCGGAACGCAGGGGGCCACCCTGCGGGTCTATCTGGAACGGTACGAGGTCGATCCGGCGCAATTGCAGCTTGATCCGCAGGTGGCGCTGGCCCCGGTGATCCGGGCGGCCGAGGCGCTGGCCGGGATCAAGGCCCATTCCGGCCGCTCGGCCCCCGATGTGATCACCTGAACGACGGACGATTCCGGCATTTGCGCCGGATTCGCCGCCCTCGGCAGGGCAAAGGACAGGGGTGGTCCCGGGGTCGTCCGGACCGCATCGCCGCAAAAGCCCTGCAAAACAGGCACCCGGGCGGTTCTTTGCAGATTTGTGGCAGAAAATCGAAAAAAGCTCTTGCGGGTTTGTTCGAGTATCCGTAGAACCCCCTTCACCGGCGGCGCAGAGACGCGGCGGCGGGGCGGCGGACGGGCCTGACGGAGACGGAGTGGCCCGGAAGTTGAGACT
>NZ_JBPWNX010000006.1:0-166519 GCF_054954595.1 Actibacterium sp. D185-2 | reverse complement strand
TCTCGTCAAACGGGTTCATCGACATCTTCACATTCGCAAGATCAACGCCGCCGCCATCCGCCTTAACACGAACCTTGACGTTATAGTCGATCACACGTTTGACAGGTACAAGCACCTTCATATGCGGGGTCTCCTTGGGTCTTGATCAAACTTTGCGGCTTTTGTTATCGCCTCTGTGAATGGGAAAACAGCGTAAAATCGACAAGATGCAAAATTTCGATGAAACGTCGCGATCTTTTCAGATGTTTCGCTGCCGCTGCGGGCATGCGCGGGCTACCGGTTTGCGCCCGGCACCCACAGCACATCGCCCCGGCCACCGTCATTGGCGATGCGGGCCGCAACAAAGAACCAGTCGGACAGCCGGTTGAGGTACTTTACCGCCGCCGGATTGACCGGCTCCACCGCCGCCAGTTCGACCGCCAGGCGTTCGGCCCGGCGTGACACGGTGCGGCACAGATGCAGATGTGCGGCCAGCGGCGAGCCGCCGGGCAGGATGAAGCTGCGCAGCGGTTCCAGCCCCTTGTTCATCGCGTCGATCTCTGTTTCCAGCCGGGCCACCTGTGCATCGGTGACGCGCAGCGGCGGGTATTCGGCAGCCTCGTCCTGTTCCATCGCGGGGCGGCACAGGTCGGCGCCCAGATCGAACAGATCGTTCTGGATCGCGGCAAGCTGTGCATCCATTTCGCCCTTTGCATGAAGGCGCGCAAGGCCCAGGGTGGCGTTCGCCTCGTCCACCGTGCCATAGGCGGTGACGCGGGCCGAATGCTTGGCCACGCGCGTGCCGTCGCCCAGCGCGGTTTCACCCTGATCGCCGGTGCGGGTGTAGATTTTGTTCAGAACGACCATGGCGGGCCCCTTACATGCGACGCAGGTAGACAAACAGCAGGATCAGCGCCACCGCCACGGCCTGCGCGATGATGCGGTAGCGCATCAGGCGGTTGGCGTGTTTGCGGTTGAACTCGCCGCCCTTGGCGAAGCTGCCGATGCCCAGCAACAGGATCAGCACCACCACCAGACAGGCGGCGGCAACGACGATGAACAGCGGATCTTCCAGCATGGCATGTCCTTTCACTGGTTCCGGACATAGCGGCCCGCCGCGCAAAAGCGAACCGGTATTTCGCCGCAGTCAGGCCCGGGCCAGCACCCAGTCCAGAACCCGGGTGGGCAACAGCCGTCGCAGCAGGTTGGTCACATAGGTCGGTGTAGTGACGTAATAGCGCGGGCTGGGGCGGGGGGCGTCCAGTGCGCGAATCAGCTTTTTCGTGACCGCCGACGGGGGCAGTTCGAACGTATCCTTGCCCCGGCTTTCGTAAAGGCGTTTCAGCAAGGTGGCCTCGTATTGCGCGGCGCGGGGCGAGGCGCGCCAGTCGATCCATTTCTCGAAATGCGGGATCGAGTTGACGCGGATTTTCGAGGTGACCGGCCCGGGCTCGATCAGGATCACCTTGATCGGCGTGTCGCGCATTTCCAGCCGCAGCGTGTCGGTCAGACCCTCCATCGCGAATTTGGTAGAGGTATAAGCGCCGCGCCATTTCAGTGCGGCAAAGCCCAGGACGGAAGAGCAGTTGACGATTCGTCCATGGCCCTGCGCCCGCATCGCCGGGATCACATGGCGGGTCAGGTCGTGCGGGCCGAACAGGTTGGCCTCGTAAATTTCGCGTAAGGCGTCGCGCGGCAGATCCTCGACCGCGCCGGGGCAGGCGAAGGCGCCGTTGTTGAACACCGCGCCCAGCGTGCCGCCGGTGCGCGACAGGGCCTCGGCCACCGCGGCCTTGATGCTGGCCGGGTCGGCATAGTCCAGAACGAAGCTTTCCAGCCCTTCGTCGCGCAGGCGGGCGCAGTCCTGTTCCTGGCGGCAGGTCGCGAAGACGCGCCAGCCGTGGCGTTGCAGCCCATGTGCCGCGTCATGGCCGATGCCCGAGGAACAGCCGGTGATAAGGATGGATTTGTCGCCCATGGACCTGCCTGTGCTTGCCTGTTTGCGCGCAGGCTAGGGCATTGCGGCAGGGGCCACAATCGGCCCTCAGGACGCGGGTGTGATGAACCGGGCGGACATGAAGCCGCGCAGCCCGGTTGCGGCCACTTCCAACTCGACCCAGCCAGTGCCGGTGCGGTTCAGGACGATCACGCCGGTGCCGCCCGTCAGGCTGCCCAGAACCGCGTCGTCGGTCGAGGGACCCGCGCGCAGATTGACCCGGGCGCCGGTCACGGTGGCAGTGGCCTGCGGCCGGTCCGGCGTGGCCACGGGGGTGGATGCGTCCGCGGGCACATAGCCGCGCGGCGCGTCGCTGCTGGTGACATGCACCATCGGCGCGGCGTTGTCTTGGGTAAAGCTGACCGGCGCGATTTCGGCGGTGACGGGGGCGTGGTGGAGGATGGGCTTGGCCGTCGGTTCCAGCCGCGGCCTGGCCGCCGGGGCCGGGGCGGCAACGGCGACGGGTGCCTCTTCTGTGGCGGCGGCAAGTGTGATCTTCGCGGCGGATCCCGGAACCGACAGCGCCTGTGCGGCGGGCCGCATGTTGAAGCTGGCCACCTGAACCGGCGCGCGCGGCTCGCTTGCAATTGTCAGCACAAGGCCGATCCCTGCCAGCAGCAGGACTATCATCCGAAACATCGCACTTCCCCAAGTGTCACTTTATACAGAGACACAACACTACAGGGACGGGACGGTTCCGATGTCCGGGAAAAATCCGGCCTCGTTCCCCCTATCTGCGTGCTTGTGGCGGGTCGCGCGCGCGGCTATCACCAGACCTATGAATGACGCGACCGACGACCCCAAGATCGAGCCTTCCAACCTATCCGAACCCCTGCGCCGAGCAATTGGCGAGCGGTATCTGACCTATGCGCTGTCCACGATCATGGACCGCGCGCTGCCCGATGCGCGCGACGGGCTGAAGCCGGTTCACCGGCGAATTCTGTATGCGATGCGCGAATTGCGGCTGGCCTCGACCGGCGGTTTCCGCAAATCCGCCAAGATCAGCGGCGATGTGATGGGTAACTATCACCCGCATGGCGACGCTGCGATTTACGATGCCATGGCGCGGCTGGCGCAGGATTTCAACGTGCGCTATCCGCTGGTCGACGGGCAGGGCAATTTCGGCAATATCGACGGCGATAACCCGGCCGCCAGCCGATATACCGAGGCGCGGCTGACCGCGGCGGCCGAGGCCCTGATGGAAGGGCTGGCCGAAAACGCGGTGGATTTTCGCGACAATTACGACGGCACCCTGACCGAGCCCGTGGTGCTGCCGGCGTCTTTTCCCAACCTCCTGGCCAACGGGTCCAGCGGCATCGCGGTGGGCATGGCCACCAACATCCCGCCGCATAATATCGAAGAGCTGATCAATGCCTGCCTCTATCTGATCAAGTCGCCCAATGCCCGCGACGAGACCCTGATCGAGCATATCCCCGGCCCCGATTTCCCCACCGGCGGCGTGATCGTCGAGCCACGCGAGAATGTGCAGGAGGCGTACCGCACCGGGCGCGGCAGCTTCCGCCTGCGCGCGAAATGGGAGGTCGAGGATCTGGGCCGTGGCCAATGGCAGATCATCGTGAGCGAGATCCCGTATCAGGTGCCGAAGTCGCGCCTGATCGAGAAATTGGCCGAGTTGATCCAGACCAAGAAAATCCCGATCTTCGGCGATGTGCGCGACGAATCCGCCGATGACGTGCGGCTGGTGATCGAACCCAAGACGCGCAATGTGGACCCCGAGATGCTGATGGGGATGCTGTTTCGCAACTCGGACCTCGAAGTGCGGTTCAGCCTGAACATGAACGTGCTGATCGACGGGCGCCAGCCGAAGGTCTGTAGCCTGAAAGAGGTGCTGCGCGCCTTTCTGGATCATCGGCGCGAGGTGTTGCTGCGGCGCAGCCAGCATCGGCTGGAAAAGATCGACCACCGGCTTGAAGTGCTGGAAGGCTTCCTGATCGCCTTCCTCAATCTCGACCGGGTGATCGACATCATCCGCTATGATGACGAGCCCAAGGCGGCGCTGATGCGCGAGGATTGGGGCAAGGACCACGTCCGCGCCAACTCGGAAAAGGATTATGTGTCGCCCGCCACGGGCGGCGCGGGCGAGTTGACCGAGGTGCAGGCCGAGGCGATCCTGAACATGCGGTTGCGGTCCCTGCGCCGTCTGGAAGAGCTGGAACTGATCAGCGAGCGCGACGCGCTGATGGAAGAGCGCGCCGGGCTGGAGGATCTGCTGGAAAACGATTCTGTCCAGTGGGACAGCATCGCCACCCAGCTGCGCGAAACCCGGGCGAAATTCGGCAAGAAGACCGAGGGTGGCGCGCGGCGCACCCGCTTTGCCGAGGCCGGCGAGGTCGAAGAGGTGCCGCTGGAAGCGATGATCGAGCGCGAGCCGATCACCGTCGTCTGTTCGAAAATGGGCTGGATCCGCGCGATGAAGGGGCACATGGCCCTCGACAGCGCGCTGAAGTTCAAGGATGGCGACGAGGGGCGGTTCGTCTTCCACGCCGAAACCACCGACAAGCTGTTGCTGTGCGGCACCAACGGGCGGTTCTATACGCTGCCCGCGTCGCAATTGCCCGGTGGGCGCGGCATGGGTGAACCGGTACGCCTGATGGTCGATCTGCCCAACGAGGCCGATATCGTCGATCTGTTCATCCACCGGCCCGGCACAAAGCTGCTGGTGGCCTCCAGCGCCGGGGACGGGTTCGTGGTGCCCGCCGATGACGTGATCGCCCAGACCCGGACCGGCAGGCAGGTGCTGAACGTGCGCGGCGATGTGGTGGCGCGGGTCTGCCGGTTCGTGACCGGCGATCATGTGGCCTGCGTGGGCGAGAACCGCAAGGTTCTGGTCTTCGCGCTGGACGAGCTGCCCGAAATGGCGCGCGGCAAGGGCGTGCGGCTGCAGAAATACAAGGATGGCGGATTGTCGGACGCCATCAGCTTTGTTCTGGCCGAGGGGCTGTCGTGGAAAGACCCCGCCGGGCGCACCCGCACCGAATCCGAACTGGCCGAATGGCTGGGCAAACGCGCGGGGACCGGCCGCATGGCGCCGCGCGGCTTCCCCCGTGACAACCGCTTTACCTGACCGGGGCCGCGTTGCGCCGCATCGCCGGCTGCGGTATCGACACACTGTTTTATCTTGCCGGGGGCATTCATGCAGCGACTGATATCGATGGTTCGACGTGTGGCCGGGCTTGTGGGGGTTGCTGTCCTGTCGGCCTGCGCGTCCAGCGACGATCTGGCCGAACCGCCGGTGCCGCTGGGTGATTTCGCCATGGGCTACAACATCGTCGTGGCCGACAATGCAGAGGTGATCCCGCCTTCGCGCAAGGCGACGCCCGAGGAATGGGAGGCGGCGCTGAAAAAGCAGATCGGCCTGCGGTTCGGGCGGTATGAGGGCGAAAAGCTGTATCATATCGCGGTCAGCGTCGACGGATTCGCGCTGGCCATTCCCGGCATTCCGGTGCTGGTCTCGCCGAAATCCGCACTGGTGATGTCGGTCAATATCTGGGACGACGCGGCGGGCGCAAAGCTGACCGAAAAGCCCAAGCAGATGACGGTGCTGGAAAGCGTCACGGGCGGGACGGTGATCGGATCGGGCTATACCAAGTCGCGCGAAGAGCAGATGGAAAACCTGGCCCAGAACGCTGCCAAGCAGATTGAACGCTGGATGGTGGAAAACCGGGCCGCGTGGTTCGGCGAGATGGCCGAGTTGCCCGAAGGCGAAGAGGGCGTAATCCCGCCAGAGGGCGCTGCCGCGCAGCCGGATGAAATCGCCGCCATCGGCCCCGAAGACACGGGCGCCCCGGCGCTGGCTGAAACCACCAACTGACGCTTGATTTCTCCCTTCGCAGACAATAATTAGCGCGCGATGTTGAATCGGGCCGCGGATAGCCCCCTAATCAATGAGGCGCCACGATATGGCTAAGGAAAAGTTTGAGCGTAACAAGCCGCATGTAAACATCGGCACGATCGGCCATGTTGACCATGGCAAGACGACGCTGACGGCGGCGATCACGAAGTATTTCGGCGACTTCAAGGCGTATGACCAGATCGACGGCGCGCCGGAAGAGAAGGCGCGGGGGATCACGATCTCGACGGCGCATGTGGAATACGAGACCGACACGCGGCACTATGCGCACGTGGACTGCCCCGGCCACGCGGACTATGTGAAGAACATGATCACGGGCGCGGCGCAGATGGACGGCGCGATCCTGGTTGTGAACGCCGCCGACGGCCCGATGCCGCAAACGCGCGAGCACATCCTGCTGGGCCGTCAGGTGGGCATCCCCTACATGGTCGTGTTCATGAACAAGGTCGATCAGGTCGACGACGAAGAGCTGCTTGAACTGGTCGAGATGGAGATCCGCGAGCTTCTGTCGTCCTACGACTATCCGGGCGACGACATTCCGATCATCATGGGCTCGGCGCTGGCGGCGCTGGAAGGCCGCGATCCCGAGATCGGCGAGAACAAGATCCGCGAACTGATGGCGGCTGTTGACGACTACATCCCGACCCCGGCCCGGGCGGTGGACAAGCCGTTCCTGATGCCGATCGAGGACGTGTTCTCGATTTCGGGTCGCGGCACGGTTGTGACCGGCCGGATCGAGCGTGGCGTTGTGAACGTGGGCGACGAGCTGGAAATCGTTGGCATCAACGACACCAAGAAGACGACCTGTACCGGTGTCGAGATGTTCCGCAAGCTGCTGGACCGCGGCGAGGCGGGCGACAACATCGGCGCGCTGCTGCGCGGGATCGACCGTGAAGGCGTCGAGCGCGGCCAGGTGCTGTGCAAGCCGGGTTCGGTGACGCCGCACACGAAGTTCGAGGCCGAGGCCTATATCCTGACCAAGGACGAAGGTGGCCGTCACACGCCGTTCTTCGCGAACTACCGTCCGCAGTTCTACTTCCGCACGACGGACGTGACCGGGACGGTGACGCTGCCTGAGGGCACCGAGATGGTGATGCCGGGCGACAACCTGAAGTTCGAGGTCGAGCTGATCGCGCCGATCGCGATGGAAGACGGCCTGCGCTTCGCCATCCGCGAAGGCGGCCGTACCGTCGGCGCCGGCGTCGTCTCCAAGATCATCGAGTAATTAAGACCCGGAAAACTTATGCGAAGGGCCGCCCGTTGGGGCGGCCCTTTTTTCATGCCGCTGTTACAAGAATCTGGATCCGTCGGTTTCTGACTTGGTTTGCACAAAAACAGGTGGGGGCATGGAATTTTTTCGAATCGAGATTTCGGAACAGGCTGAACGGCTTGATTACAGCGCGTTGACGGACGAAGAGAGGGGCACCTTGTTTCAGGGCCTGGTCCACAACCCGGCGACCCATGACATTTTTCGCATTCTGATGTCGCCCGTCCAGCGCCCGGCGCACCCCACCTGGAGCGACCGCCAAAAGCGCCGCAAGCGGTATGATCTGGTGGACCGCATTCTGGTGGAAATGCAGCCCGAGTCCCGGGATATCAGGATCGCGGGAATCTATCCGACCTCTATCGCGGCGGACGGGTCGTCGGAGTTTGACTTCGAGGCCGAAGCCGGCGCAAAGATCCTGGAAGTTGCCGATGCCCGGCTCCGCTTTTCCGGGCCGATCAAGAACTGGTGGCGCAAGCGGCGCCCGCTTGTGGTGGCACAGCGGACGGATCGCGTTGCCCAGTGGGTTTACAGCCGCGACTGGATCACCAGGGGCAGCCAGTGTCAGGGGGAACTGTTGTGCGAAGTGCCCAAATCGCTGACGGGCGCGGCGCGCAGTATCCAATGCTACGCGGATTTCAAGGATAGCGGCGGGCGCGCGGTCGAACGGTCGACACGACGGGTAAGGGTACCGGACCCGGTTTGAACATTCGGGGCGCAGTTCGTTTCGTTACGCTCTTGATTCCTGCCGCGCAGTGACGTAATCGGTCACTCGGCCTTAGGGGTTTAGCTCAGTTGGTAGAGCATCGGTCTCCAAAACCGAGGGTCGTGGGTTCGAGTCCCCCAACCCCTGCCAGGCCTTTCCGCAAGGGACACAAACCGCCACCCGTGGCTTTGGCCGCGCTGCGCTTTGCGTCCGGCGGACATGGCCTGCCCGCACCGTTGATGCCCGAGGCGTGACATACCGGGTGCGGGGTTGAATTCACCCGTGCGAAGGCGTATCTGCAGCCCGTTCACAGGAAGGTCGAGACGACAGATGGCGAAAGCGAATCCTCTTCAGTTCATCCAGCAGACCCGCGCGGAGATTTCCAAGGTCGTCTGGCCGACCCGGCGCGAAACGCTGCTGACCACCGCGATGGTGTTCACCCTTGCGGCACTGGCGGCGATCTTCTTTTCCCTGGTGGATATGCTGATCCGCTTCGGGATTACCGGGCTCCTGCAGTTCTTCGGCTGACATCTTTTTCGTGATCGCGCCCTTGAAAAGCGGGGGTAAGGCCGGTAATGCGGGCGCACCTTCGGAAACCGGCGTGCAGCGATTCGGGTTGCGCGCTGTTTTTCGTTTCGGCGAGAAGCGGGTTAACCGTTTGGAATTATTAGAATTTTCGGCGGAAACGTCGATAAAGGCGAGGTAACAGGCAAGATGGCGAAGCGGTGGTATTCGGTGAGCGTGCTCTCGAATTTCGAAAAAAAGATCGCCGAGCAGATCAAGACTGCCGTTGCTGAGAATGGTCTTGAGGACGAGATCGAGGAAGTTCTGGTGCCCACCGAAGAGGTGATCGAGGTGCGCCGGGGCAAGAAGGTGACGACCGAACGGCGGTTCATGCCCGGCTATGTGCTGGTGCGGATGGAAATGTCGGACAAGGGCTATCACCTGATCAACTCGATCAATCGCGTGACCGGGTTTCTGGGGCCGCAGGGCCGCCCGATGCCGATGCGCGATGCCGAGGTGAATGCGATCCTCAACCGTGTTGAGGAAGGCGTCGAGGCGCCGCGCTCGCTGATCGTCTATCAGATCGGCGAGAAGGTGAATGTGACCGACGGCCCGTTCGAGGGGTTCTCGGGGATGGTCGAGGATGTTGATGAGGGAAATCAGCGCCTCAAGGTGACCGTTTCGATTTTTGGCCGGGCGACCCCGGTCGAGCTGGAATTCACGCAGGTTTCGAAAGAAGTCTGAGTGCTGTGTGGGAGGTGAGCGGGCGCGCCCGTGACACCGGACCACTAAACCGATGCGCCGCCCTCGCGTGGGTCAGGCGTGGTGAAAAGAAGGAGAAGGCCAGATGGCCAAGAAGCTCGTAGGCAAGATGAAGCTGCAGGTGAAAGCCGGGCAGGCCAACCCGTCCCCCCCCGTGGGGCCGGCGCTGGGTCAGCGCGGTATCAACATCATGGAATTCTGCAAGGCGTTCAACGCCAAGACGCAGGATCTGGAGCCGGGTGCGCCGTGCCCGACCGTAATCACCTATTACCAGGACAAGTCCTTCACTATGGATATCAAGACGCCGCCCGCGTCTTATTTCCTGAAAAAGGCCGCCAAGCTGAAATCCGGCTCCAACACGCCCGGTCGCGCGGTTGCCGGTTCGGTCAGCGTGGCACAGGTGAAAGAGATCGCCGAAGCCAAGATGAAGGATCTGAACGCCAACGATATCGAAGCGGCGATGCAGATCATTCTGGGCTCCGCCCGGTCCATGGGCATCGAGGTGAAGGGGTAATCGGTATGGCTAAGTATGGTAAACGGACGCGCGCTGCGCGTGAGGCCTTCGCTGGCAAGGCGGAACTGTCGGTGGAAGAGGCCGTTGCGCTGGTCAAGGGCAACGCCAAATCGAAATTCGACGAAACCGTCGAGATCGCCCTGAACCTGGGCGTCGACCCCCGTCACGCGGACCAGATGGTGCGCGGCGTGGTGGCGCTGCCGAACGGTACCGGCAAAACGGTGCGTGTCGCCGTCTTCGCCCGTGGCCCGAAGGCCGAAGAAGCACAGAAAGCCGGGGCCGACATCGTCGGTGCCGAGGATCTGATGGAAATCATCCAAGGCGGCACGATCGATTTCGATCGTTGCATCGCGACCCCGGACATGATGCCGATCGTCGGCCGCCTGGGCAAGATTCTGGGCCCGCGCAACCTGATGCCGAACCCGAAGGTCGGCACGGTGACCATGGATGTGGCGACCGCCGTTGCTGCCGCCAAGGGTGGCGAGGTCCAGTTCAAGGCCGAAAAGGCCGGTGTGGTCCATGCCGGTGTCGGCAAGGCGTCGTTCGACGAAGCCAAGCTGGCGGAAAACATCCGCGCCTTTGTCGGTGCTGTCAGCAAAGCCCGGCCCACGGGCGCGAAGGGGACCTATATGAAAAAGGTCTCGCTGAGCTCGACCATGGGCCCCGGCGTGTCGATCAATGTGGTTTCGGCCACCGGAAACGACTGATAGAGATTTGATCCCGGGTTACGATCCGGGATCAGATGGCAGGGCGGCAACGCCCTGTCCTGTCCGAGACGGAGGGTGCCCTTAGGGGCTTAATGTCCTTCCTGAGATGGGGAAACGAGACTGATTTCCGGGGTTATCCTCGGGTGATCTTGGCCTCGGGACCCATAAGGACCCGAACGCCGGAGCAATCCGGCAAAACTGAGCCGGGAGGCGTGAGCCTTCCAAATTTGGAGTAATACTGTGGATAGAGCCCAGAAAGAGAAATTGGTCGACGAGCTCGGCCAGATCTTCGAAAGCTCTGGCGTAGTTGTGGTTGCACACTACGCAGGTCTCACGGTTGCTGAGATGCAGGACCTGCGCGCGCAAATGCGTGAAGCGGGTGGGTCCGTACGCGTTGCCAAGAACAAGCTCGCCAAGATCGCCCTTGAAGGAAAGCCCTGCGCAAGCATCGGTGACCTTCTTTCGGGCATGACCGTACTCACCTTCTCGGAAGATCCCGTGGCTGCTGCCAAGGTCGCCGAGAAATACGCCAAGGACAACAGCAAGTTTGTCATCCTTGGCGGTGCAATGGGTGATACGGCTCTGGATCCGGCCGGTGTGAAAGCCGTGGCCTCGATGCCGTCCCGCGAGGAGCTTATCGCTTCCATCGTGGGCTGTATCGGTGCCCCTGCGTCGAACATCGCCGGTGCCATTGGCGCGCCTGCTTCGAACATCGCAAGCATCCTCTCGACGATCGAGGAGCGCGCGGAAGCCGCTTAAGCAACATGGGACCTGTGTGGGGTTGAACTTCCCTGCGTTGGAACACATCTGAAAGAACGGAAACCTGAAATGGCTGATCTGAAAAAACTTGCTGAAGAGATCGTTGGTCTGACGCTTCTCGAAGCCCAGGAACTGAAAACCATCCTGAAAGACGAATACGGCATCGAGCCGGCTGCCGGTGGCGCCGTCATGATGGCGGGCCCTGCTGGCGATGCCGGCGGTGCCGCTGCTGAAGAGCAGACCGAATTTGACGTGATCCTGAAAGCCGCTGGCGGTCAGAAAATCGCCGTCATCAAAGAAGTCCGCGCCATCACCGGCCTGGGCCTGAAAGAAGCCAAAGAACTGGTCGAAGCTGGCGGCAAAGCCGTCAAGGAAGCCTGCTCCAAGGACGAAGCCGAAGAGATCAAAGGCAAACTCGAAGCGGCTGGCGCCGAAGTCGAGCTCAAGTAATCGGTTGCGGCCCCGACCGCGATCACATGAAAAGGCTGGGTCCGAGGAATTTCGGGCCCAGCCGAACCTGTCTTAGCAAGGGCTTATGCCCGAGCCCTTTCTAAGGCGCGGTTCAAGGTTCGGGAGCAGCCGGTGGGACGGCTTGCAGGAATGGGACCTGACCCCCTTCATTCGTGAGCGGCGCGCAGCCGGAGCCCGACGGCATGCGCAAACGCGACAGACGAAAGGTGAATACGCACATGGCGCAGACGTTTGTAGGCCAGAAACGACTCCGCAAGTTCTACGGTAAAATCCGTGAAGTTATGGAAATGCCGAACCTCATCGAGGTTCAGAAATCTTCATATGATCTGTTCCTGAACTCTGGGGATCAGCCGCAGCCGACCGACGGCGACGGCATCCAGGGCGTGTTCCAGTCGGTATTCCCGATCAAGGATTTCAACGAGACCGCCGTGCTCGAGTTCGTGCGTTACGAGCTGGAAAAGCCGAAATACGACGTTGAGGAATGTCAGCAGCGTGACATGACCTACAGCGCGCCGCTGAAGGTGACGCTGCGCCTGATCGTGTTCGATGTCGACGAAGATACCGGCGCCAAGTCGGTCAAGGACATCAAGGAACAGGATGTCTTCATGGGCGACATGCCCCTGATGACGCAGAACGGGACGTTCGTCGTGAACGGCACCGAGCGGGTGATCGTTTCCCAGATGCACCGCTCGCCTGGCGTGTTCTTCGACCATGACAAGGGCAAGACCCATTCCAGCGGCAAGCTGCTGTTCGCCTGCCGGATCATCCCCTATCGCGGCTCCTGGCTGGATTTCGAATTCGACGCCAAGGACATCGTCTTTGCCCGGATCGACCGCCGCCGCAAGCTGCCTGTGACCACCCTGCTTTATGCGCTGGGGCTGGATCAGGAAGGCATCATGGATGCCTATTACGACACGATCGACTACCAGCTTGAGAAGAACAAGGGCTGGGTTACCAAGTTCTTCCCCGAGCGTGTGCGCGGCACCCGCCCGACCTATGATCTGGTCGATGCCGATACCGGCGAGGTGATTGCCGAAGCGACCAAGAAGATCACCCCGCGCGCCGTCAAGAAACTGATGGACGAGGGCAATGTCAGCAATCTTCTGGTGCCGTTCGATCAGATCATCGGAAAATATGTCGCCAAGGACATCATCAACGAAGAAACCGGCGCGATCTATGTCGAAGCCGGCGATGAGCTGACCTGGGAACTGGACAAGGCCGGCGAAGTGTCCGGCGGTTCGCTGAAAGAACTGCTGGATGCGGGGATCACCAACATCCCGGTTCTGGACATCGACAACATCAATGTCGGTCCCTACATCCGCAACACCATGGCCGTCGACAAGAACATGGGCCGCGACACCGCGCTGATGGACATCTACCGCGTGATGCGCCCGGGCGAGCCGCCCACCGTCGAGGCCGCAACCGCGCTGTTCGAGACGCTGTTCTTCGATTCCGAGCGTTATGACCTGTCTGCCGTGGGCCGCGTGAAGATGAACATGCGCCTGTCGCTCGATGCGCCCGACACGCAGCGCACCCTGCGCAGCGACGACATCATTTCGTGCATCAAGGCCCTGGTCGAGCTGCGCGATGGCAAGGGCGATATCGACGATATCGACCATCTGGGCAACCGCCGGGTCCGCTCGGTCGGCGAACTGATGGAAAACCAGTACCGCGTTGGCCTGCTGCGTATGGAGCGTGCGATCAAGGAACGCATGTCCAGCGTCGAGATCGACACGGTGATGCCGCAGGATCTGATCAACGCGAAACCGGCCGCGGCCGCCGTGCGTGAATTCTTCGGCTCGTCGCAGCTGTCGCAGTTCATGGACCAGACCAACCCGCTGTCGGAAGTCACCCACAAACGCCGCCTGTCGGCGCTTGGGCCGGGTGGTCTGACGCGCGAACGCGCAGGCTTTGAGGTGCGCGACGTGCACCCGACCCACTATGGCCGGATGTGCCCGATTGAAACGCCGGAAGGCCCGAACATCGGTCTGATCAACTCGCTGGCCACCTATGCCCGCGTGAACAAATACGGCTTTATCGAAACGCCTTATCGCAAGGTGACGGACGGCAAGGTGACCGATGACGTCAACTATATGTCCGCGACCGAGGAGCAGCGCCACACCATCGCGCAGGCCAACGCCAACCTCGACGAAGAGGGCCGGTTCATCAACGATCTGGTGTCGACCCGTCAGTCGGGCGACTACATGCTGGCACCGAAAGATACGGTCGATCTGATCGACGTGTCGCCGAAACAGCTGGTGTCGGTTGCGGCCTCGCTGATTCCGTTCCTGGAAAACGACGACGCCAACCGGGCCCTGATGGGGTCCAACATGCAACGTCAGGCGGTGCCGCTGCTGCAGGCGGACGCGCCGCTTGTGGGCACCGGTATCGAAGAGGTCGTGGCGCGCGATTCGGGTGCTGCGATCATGGCCAGGCGTGGCGGGATCATCGACCAGGTGGATGCCACCCGGATCGTTGTGCGCGCCACCGAGGATCTGGAACCGGGCGATCCGGGCGTCGACATCTACCGTCTGCGCAAGTTCCAGCGCTCGAACCAGAACACCTGCATCAACCAGCGTCCGCTGGTGAAGGTGGGCGATACGGTCGGCAAGAACGAGGTCATCGCCGATGGCCCCTCGACCGATATGGGCGAACTGGCACTGGGCAAGAACGTGGTCGTCGCGTTCATGCCGTGGAACGGCTACAACTACGAGGACTCGATCCTGATTTCCGAGCGGATCGCGCGCGATGACGTCTTTACCTCGATCCATATCGAGGAATTCGAGGTCGCCGCCCGTGACACCAAGCTTGGGCCGGAAGAGATCACCCGCGACATCCCGAACGTCGGCGAGGAAGCCCTGCGCAACCTCGATGAGGCCGGTATCGTCTATATCGGCGCCGATGTGGAGCCGGGCGACATTCTGGTCGGCAAGATCACCCCGAAGGGCGAAAGCCCGATGACGCCGGAGGAAAAACTCCTGCGCGCCATCTTCGGTGAGAAAGCCAGCGACGTGCGCGACACCTCGCTGCGGGTCAAGCCGGGCGATTTCGGCACGGTCGTGGAAGTGCGCGTCTTCAACCGCCACGGCGTGGAAAAAGACGAACGCGCGCTGCAGATCGAGCGTGAAGAGGTCGAGCGTCTGGCCCGTGACCGGGACGACGAAATGGTCATTCTGGAGCGCAACATCTATGCGCGTCTGAAGGGCATGATCCTGGGCAAGGTGGCTGTCAAAGGTCCGAAAGGCGTCAAGCCGGGTTCGGACATCACCGAAGATCTGCTGGGCATGTTGTCCAAGGGGCAGTGGTGGCAGCTGGCGCTGGGT
The DNA here is from genome assembly GCF_054954595.1 of Actibacterium sp. D185-2. Lineage (NCBI taxonomy): Bacteria > Pseudomonadati > Pseudomonadota > Alphaproteobacteria > Rhodobacterales > Roseobacteraceae > Actibacterium > Actibacterium sp. D185-2. The sequence goes on along the minus strand of NZ_JBPWNX010000006.1, from coordinate 151,663 downwards.
GACGAGGCCGACGCGGCACAGGTCGAGGCGCTGAACGCGCAGTTCGACGCGCAGAAGCGCGCACTGGAGCACCGTTTCGAAGACAAGGTCGAGAAGGTGCGCCGGGGCGACGATCTGCCGCCGGGCGTGATGAAGATGGTCAAGGTCTTCGTCGCGGTGAAGCGCAAGCTTCAGCCGGGTGACAAGATGGCCGGCCGCCACGGCAACAAGGGCGTTATCTCGCGCGTTGTGCCGATGGAGGACATGCCCTTCTTGCAGGACGGGACGCCGGTCGACTTCTGTCTGAACCCGTTGGGTGTGCCGTCGCGGATGAACGTCGGTCAGATTCTGGAAACCCATATGGGTTGGGCCGCACGCGGTCTGGGGCTGAAGATCGACGATGCGTTGGGCGAGTTCAAACGCTCGGGCGATCTGACCCCGGTGCACGAGGCAATGCGCCTGGCCTATGGCGACGCGGCCTATGAAGAGGGCATCGCCGGCATGGAAGAAGCGCAGCTTCTGGAAGCCGCCGGGAACGTGACCCGCGGTGTGCCGATCGCGACGCCGGTTTTCGACGGTGCGAAAGAGGCGGATGTGAACGATGCGCTGCGGCGCGCCGGGTTCAGCGAATCCGGTCAGTCGATCCTGTTTGACGGTCGCACCGGCGAGCAGTTCGCGCGTCCGGTTACCGTCGGCGTGAAGTATCTGCTGAAGCTGCACCACCTGGTGGACGACAAGATCCACGCGCGGTCCACGGGCCCCTACAGCCTTGTCACGCAGCAGCCGTTGGGTGGTAAGGCCCAGTTCGGCGGCCAGCGTTTCGGGGAAATGGAGGTCTGGGCGCTGGAAGCCTACGGTGCCGCCTATACCCTGCAGGAGATGCTGACCGTCAAGTCGGACGACGTGGCGGGCCGGACCAAGGTCTACGAATCCATCGTCAAGGGCGAGGACAACTTCGAGGCCGGTGTGCCGGAAAGCTTCAACGTTCTGGTGAAGGAAGTTCGTGGCCTCGGCCTGAACATGGAACTGCTGGATGCGGAGGACGAATGAGCTTTATGTCTGAGATTCACATCTCGGCGGCTCAGGCGGAGGATGCCCGGCAGGGCAGCCGACGCTATGCCTTTGTGACCGGGTGCGCCAGAAGCGGGACAACAGCGTTGACCCGCCTTCTGAACAAGCACCCGGACATCTGCATCGGCTTCGAGCGTTTTTCGAAACTGCATCGGCGCAGGGAACTGACGCCGGCGCATTTCGAGCCAGGGCGCTTTCTGGATGTGGATGCCGGCGACACGCATTACCCGGAACTGACCGGCTTTCGCGCGTTTCATGCGCGAAAGATCGGTCAGGCCCGTGTGGTGGGGGACAAGTACCCGCAACTGCCGAACCGCTACAGATCCTTGTTTCGCGCGTTTCCCGAGGCCCGTGTCGTGTATATCCTGCGCGACCCGTTCTCGATCGCCGACAGTTTCGAACGTCGCGCCGGCAACCCCGACGATGGCTGGGCTGACGACCGCGGCTATATGGCCGCGATCGAGGAATGGAACGACAGTCTGAAGCGAACCGAAGCGATCGCGAAAAAGCGCCCGGATCAGGTGGGCATTTTCTGTTTCCACGATCTGATGATCGCGGGAACAAGCCTGCCCCGACTGTACCGCTTTCTGGGTGTGGATATCCCGGAAACCGACCAGCGCGATGACGATGTCGAACTGACCCCGCCGACGGAAGTGAACACCGCCCTGCGCAAGGCCGTGGCCGAGACCGCGAATTTTGCCACCTATCGCCGGCTTCTGACACAGGCCGCCGCCCAGGAAAAAAGTTTTACCTGACCCGCTCAGGAAAGGACCGATCATGAACCAGGAACTGACAACCAACCCGTTCAACCCGCTGACCCCGCCGAAGCAATTCGACGAGATCAAGGTCTCTCTGGCCTCGCCCGAGCGGATCCTCAGCTGGTCCTACGGCGAGATCAAGAAGCCCGAGACCATCAACTACCGCACGTTCAAGCCCGAGCGTGACGGTCTGTTCTGTGCCCGGATCTTCGGTCCGATCAAGGATTACGAATGCCTGTGCGGCAAGTACAAGCGCATGAAATATCGCGGCGTCGTCTGCGAGAAATGCGGCGTCGAGGTGACGCTGCAGAAGGTGCGCCGCGAACGGATGGGTCATATCGAACTGGCCGCCCCCGTCGCCCATATCTGGTTCCTGAAATCGCTGCCCTCGCGCATCGGCCTGATGCTGGACATGACCCTGCGCGATCTGGAGCGGGTCCTGTATTTTGAAAACTACGTGGTGATCGAGCCCGGCCTGACCGATCTGACCTATGGCCAGATGATGACCGAGGAAGAGTTCATGGACGCGCAGGACGCGTTCGGCATGGACGCCTTCACCGCCGGCATCGGCGCCGAGGCGATCCGCGAGATGCTGAGCCAGATCGATCTGGAGGCCGAGGCCGACCGTCTGCGCGAAGAGCTGAAGGAAGCCACCGGCGAGCTGAAGCCCAAGAAGATCATCAAGCGCCTGAAGGTGGTTGAAAGCTTCCTGGAATCCGGCAACCGCCCGGAATGGATGATCCTGACCGTCGTGCCGGTGATCCCGCCCGAGCTGCGCCCGCTGGTGCCGCTGGATGGTGGCCGGTTCGCCACCTCGGATTTGAACGATCTGTATCGCCGGGTGATCAACCGGAACAACCGCCTGAAGCGGCTGATCGAGCTGCGCGCGCCCGATATCATCGTGCGCAACGAAAAGCGGATGCTGCAGGAATCGGTGGACGCGCTGTTTGACAACGGTCGCCGTGGCCGCGTGATCACCGGCGCCAACAAGCGCCCGCTGAAATCGCTGTCCGACATGCTGAAGGGCAAGCAGGGCCGCTTCCGTCAGAACCTTTTGGGCAAGCGCGTCGACTTCTCGGGTCGGTCGGTCATCGTGACCGGGCCGGAACTGAAGCTGCATCAGTGCGGTCTGCCCAAGAAGATGGCGCTGGAGCTGTTCAAGCCGTTCATCTACAGCCGTCTTGAGGCCAAGGGCCTGTCTTCGACCGTCAAGCAAGCCAAGAAGCTGGTGGAAAAAGAGCGCCCCGAGGTCTGGGACATTCTGGACGAGGTGATCCGCGAACACCCGGTCATGCTGAACCGGGCGCCCACGCTGCACCGTCTGGGCATTCAGGCGTTCGAGCCCACGCTGATCGAAGGTAAGGCCATTCAACTGCACCCGCTGGTCTGCTCGGCCTTCAACGCCGACTTCGACGGCGACCAGATGGCTGTGCACGTTCCCCTGAGCCTTGAGGCCCAGCTGGAAGCGCGCGTTCTGATGATGTCCACCAACAACGTGCTGTCGCCCGCCAACGGCGCGCCGATCATCGTGCCGTCGCAGGATATGATCCTGGGCCTGTACTACATCACGCTGGCGCGCGAAGGGATGAAGGGCCAGGGTATGGTCTTTGGTTCGGTCGAAGAGATCGAACATGCCCTGACTGCGGGCGAGGTGCATCTGCACTCCAAGATCCAGGCCCGGGTCAAACAGATCGACGACGAGGGCAACGAGGTTTTCAAGCGGTTTGAAACCACGCCGGGCCGGGTGCGCCTGGGCGCGCTTTTGCCGTTGAACGCCAAGGCGCCGTTCGATCTGGTGAACCGTCTGCTGCGCAAGAAAGAGGTGCAGCAGGTCATCGACACCGTCTATCGCTATTGCGGCCAGAAAGAGAGCGTCATCTTCTGCGACCAGATCATGACCATGGGCTTCCGCGAAGCGTTCAAGGCCGGCATCTCCTTTGGCAAGGACGACATGCTGATCCCCGACAGCAAGTGGGAGATCGTCAATGGCGTGCGTGACCAGGTCAAGGAATTCGAACAGCAATACATGGACGGCCTGATCACCCAGGGTGAGAAATACAACAAGGTCGTCGATGCCTGGTCGAAATGCTCGGACGAGGTGGCAAGCGCGATGATGGACGAAATCTCGGCCGTGCGGGTGGATGACGCCGGCGCCGAGAAAGAGCCCAACAGCGTTTACATGATGTCGCATTCCGGCGCGCGGGGCTCGCCCGCGCAGATGAAGCAGCTTGGCGGTATGCGCGGCCTGATGGCCAAGCCATCGGGCGAGATCATCGAGACGCCGATCATCTCGAACTTCAAGGAAGGTCTGACCGTTCTTGAATACTTCAACTCGACCCACGGCGCCCGGAAGGGTCTGGCCGATACCGCGCTGAAAACCGCCAACTCGGGTTACCTGACCCGGCGTCTGGTGGACGTGGCGCAGGACTGCATCGTGCGGCAGCGCGACTGCGGCACCGATATGGCGATTACCGCCGAAGCGGCCGTGAACGACGGCGAGGTCGTGTCCTCGCTGGCGGAACGCCTGCTGGGCCGTGTCTCTGCCGAGGATGTTCTGCGCCCCGGCACCGACGAGGTGATCGTGTCGCGCAACGAGTTGATCGACGAGCGCAAGTCCGACGCGATCGAAAAAGCCGGGGTGGCGAGCGTGCGGATCCGCAGTCCGCTGACCTGCGAGGCCGAGGAAGGCGTCTGCGCCATGTGCTATGGCCGCGACCTTGCACGCGGCACGATGGTGAATACCGGCGAGGCCGTGGGCATCATCGCCGCACAGTCGATCGGCGAACCCGGCACGCAGCTGACGATGCGGACGTTCCACATCGGCGGTATCGCGCAGGGTGGCCAGCAGTCGTTCCAGGAAGCCAGCCAGGACGGCCGGATCGAGTTCCGCAATGCCAGCCTGCTGACCAATGCGGCGGGCGAGTTGATCGTCATGGGCCGGAACATGGTTCTGGCGATCATGGATGAAAACGGGGTTGAACGGGCCAGCCACAAGCTGGGCTACGGCACCAAGGTCCATGTGGCCGACGGCGCCATGGTCAAGCGCGGCGACAAGCTGTTCGAATGGGACCCCTATACCCTGCCGATCATCGCCGAAAAGGCGGGTGTCGCCAAATTCGTCGATCTGGTCTCGGGCATTTCCGTGCGCGAGGATACCGACGATGCGACGGGTATGACCCAGAAGATCGTGGCCGACTGGCGCGCCGCGCCGCGGGGCAACGATCTCAAGCCCGAGATCATCATCGTCGATCCGGCCACGGGCGAACCCGTTCGCACCGAGTCGGGCAACCCGGTGACCTATCCGATGTCGGTGGATGCCATTCTGTCGGTCGAGGAAAGCCAGGAGATCAAAGCCGGCGACGTGGTTGCGCGTATCCCGCGCGAGGGTGCCAAGACCAAGGACATCACCGGTGGTCTGCCGCGTGTGGCCGAACTGTTCGAAGCACGCCGCCCCAAGGATCACGCGATCATCGCCGAGATCGATGGTTACGTGCGCTTTGGCCGCGACTACAAGAACAAGCGCCGGATCACGATCGAGCCCAGCGACGAGACGATGGAACCCGTCGAATACATGGTGCCCAAGGGCAAGCACATTCCGGTTCAGGAAGGTGACTTCGTCCAGAAGGGCGACTATATCATGGACGGCAACCCGGCCCCGCACGACATTCTGGCGATCATGGGGGTCGAGGCCCTGGCCGATTACATGATCGACGAGGTGCAGGACGTCTACCGGCTGCAAGGCGTGAAGATCAACGACAAGCATATCGAAGTGATCGTGCGCCAGATGCTGCAGAAGTGGGAAATCCAGGACAGCGGCGATACCACGCTTCTGAAAGGCGAGAACGTGGACAAGGCCGAATTCGACGAAGCCAACGCAAAGGCGCTGTCGAAGGGTGGCCGCCCGGCGCAGGGCGAACCGATCCTGCTGGGGATCACCAAGGCGTCGTTGCAGACCCGTTCGTTCATCTCGGCCGCGTCGTTCCAGGAAACCACCCGGGTGCTGACCGAAGCGTCGGTTCAGGGCAAGCGCGACAAGCTGGTCGGCCTGAAAGAGAACGTCATCGTCGGCCGCCTGATCCCGGCGGGCACCGGTGGCGCGACGCAGCAGATGCGCAAGATTGCTGCCGAGCGTGACCAGAAGGTGATCGACGCACGTCAGGCCGAAGCCGAGGCCGCCGCGGCCCTGGCCGCACCGATGGACGATATCATTGGCGACGATGATTTCGGCAGCGGTCTGGTGGACACGCCCGAAAGCCGCGGCGAATAAGCCCACGCTTTCACGATCGATTGGAAACCCCCGCCCCCGTGGCGGGGGTTTTCGTCTGCCCGTCCGGCGGGGCTGTTCGCGCGCAGGCCCGGCTGTTATGGCGGTGGACGGAGGGCAGGACATGGCCGCATTTTCCGACAACACGCGCGGGGCGCTGATGATGATGGCCAGCATGGCGGCCTTCACCTTCAACGACGCCTGCATGAAGGCGCTTTCTGACGAGCTGCCGCTGTTTCAGGCGCTGTTCCTGCGCGGGGTGGCGGTGGTTGTGCTGTTGGCGGCTGTGGCGCGGGCGATGGGCGCGCTGCGCTTCGATCTGGCGAAACGGGACTGGGTGCTGATCGCGCTGCGCACGGCGGGCGAGGTCGGCGCGGCCTATTTCTTCGTCACGGCCCTGTTCAACGCGCCGATCGCCAATGTCACCGCGATCATTCAGGCCATCCCGCTGACCGTAACCCTGGCCGGTGCGCTGTTCCTGGGCGAAGCCGTGGGCTGGCGGCGGCTGGCGGCCATTCTGGTGGGGTTCTGCGGCGTGCTGCTGATTGTGCGACCGGGCACCGATGGGTTCAACTTCTATTCCGTCTATGCGCTGATCGCGGTGGGTTTTGTCACCTTGCGCGATCTGTCCACACGCCGCCTGTCGCGCGATGTACCGTCGCTGGCGGTGGCATTGTGCGCGGCCGTCGGGGTGACGCTTTTCACCGGGGTTGCGGCGGCGTTTCAGCCCTGGGTGCCGGTGTCGGTCAAGGCGGGGATGCAACTGGGCGGGGCGACAGTATTCGTGATCGGCGGCTATCTGTTTTCGGTGATGGTCATGCGGCTGGGCGATATCGGTTTCATCGCCCCGTTCCGCTATACCGCGCTGATCTGGGCGCTGTTTCTGGGCTTTGTGATCTTCGGCGACTGGCCGGCGCCACTGACCTTTCTGGGCAGCGCGATCGTTGTCGCCACCGGGATTTTCACCTTCTACCGCGAGCGCCGCTTGCTGCGGGCCGGGCCGGTGGGATTGCGCATCCGCTAGAAAGCCGCAGAAGCGGGGATGGGCTGTTGACAAGGCTGGCGACTCTCCATATACCGCGCCCACTCGGCCTGTCGGGGAAACCTTTGAGCAGGCTGAAATCAGAACTGAAGTGGTCAAGATCCGGGCCTGAACGCCCCGATCCTCTGGAATTCCACCGCGTCGTTCCCGCGAACGAGGGGACGCAGCGGTATTTGTGCGTTTTGAATGCGCGCATCGAGATTTGAATTGGTTGCAACACGGGGAACCGGAATGCCGACGATCCAACAGCTGATCCGCAAGCCGCGGCAGCCCAAAGTAAAGCGCCAGAAGTCCATGCATCTGCAGGCTTGCCCGCAGAAGCGTGGCGTCTGTACGCGCGTTTATACTACCACGCCGAAGAAGCCGAACTCGGCCATGCGGAAGGTCGCAAAAGTGCGCCTGACCAATGGTTTCGAGGTGATCAGCTACATTCCCGGCGAAAGCCATAACCTTCAGGAACACTCTGTCGTCCTGATCCGTGGCGGCCGGGTAAAAGACCTTCCGGGTGTTCGCTACCACATCCTGCGCGGTGTGCTGGATACCCAGGGCGTCAAAGACCGTAAGCAGCGTCGTTCGAAATACGGCGCCAAGCGTCCGAAGTAAGGAGAGACGTCAATGTCCCGTCGTCACGCCGCCGAAAAGCGCGAAGTCCTGCCCGATGCCAAGTTTGGCGATCGGGTGCTGACGAAATTCATGAACAACCTGATGATCGACGGCAAGAAATCTGCCGCCGAGCGCATCGTTTACAACGCGTTCGACCGCGTTGAAACCAAGATCAAGCGCGCGCCCGTGGAAGTGTTCCACGAAGCGCTGGACAACATCAAGCCGTCGGTCGAGGTTCGCTCGCGCCGCGTTGGTGGTGCCACCTATCAGGTGCCGGTCGAAGTGCGCCCCGAGCGCCGCGAAGCCCTGGCCATCCGCTGGCTGATCAAGGCCGCGCGCGCCCGCAATGAGCACACCATGGAAGAGCGTCTGGCCGGTGAACTGGTTGACGCCGTTCAAAGCCGTGGCTCTGCCGTCAAGAAACGCGAAGACACCCACAAGATGGCCGAGGCAAACAAAGCCTTCAGCCATTACCGCTGGTAATTCTCTAGGCCCAGGACCGAACCAATGGCACGCGATTATCCTCTCGACCGGTACCGCAACTTCGGTATCATGGCGCATATCGATGCAGGTAAGACCACCTGCTCGGAGCGTATCCTTTTCTATACCGGCAAGTCCCACAACATTGGTGAGGTGCATGATGGCGCCGCCACCATGGACTGGATGGAGCAGGAGCAGGAACGCGGCATCACCATCACCTCGGCTGCGACGACCACCTTCTGGGAGCGCACCGAAGATGGCGCCACCGCCGACACGCCGAAGCACCGGATGAACATCATCGACACCCCCGGCCACGTCGACTTCACCATCGAAGTCGAGCGTTCGCTGGCTGTGCTCGACGGTGCGGTTGCGGTTCTGGACGCCAATGCCGGCGTCGAGCCGCAGACCGAAACCGTGTGGCGTCAGGCTGACCGCTACAAGGTTCCGCGCATTGTGTTCGTCAACAAGATGGACAAGATCGGCGCCGACTTCTTCAATTGCGTGCACATGATCCAGGATCGCACCGGCGCGATCCCGGCCCCGATCCAGATTCCGATCGGCGCCGAAACCGAGCTGGAAGGTATCATCGACCTCGTGACCATGGAAGAGTGGGTCTGGGCCGGCGAAGATCTGGGTGCCTCGTGGGAAAAACGCCCGATCCGTGACAGCCTGAAGGATCAGGCTGACGAGTGGCACGCAAAGCTGGTCGAGACCGCCGTCGAAATGGACGACGACGCGATGGAGGCCTATCTGGAGGGCGAAGAGCCCGACGTGGCCACCCTGCGCAAGCTGATCCGCAAGGGTACCCTGGCGATGGCGTTCGTGCCGGTTCTGTGTGGCTCCGCCTTCAAGAACAAGGGCGTGCAGCCGCTGCTCAACGCCGTGATCGACTATCTGCCCAGCCCGATGGACGTTGTCGATTACATGGGCTTCAAGCCCGGCGACGAGGAAGAAGTGCGCAACATCCCGCGTCGCGCCGATGACGCCATGCCGTTTGCCGGCCTGGCCTTCAAGATCATGAACGACCCGTTTGTTGGCTCGCTGACCTTCACCCGGATTTATTCGGGAACGATGAAGAAGGGCGACACCATGCTGAACTCGACCAAGGGCAAGAAAGAGCGCGTCGGTCGGATGATGATGATGCACTCCAACAACCGCGAAGAGATCGAAGAGGCATTTGCCGGCGACATCATCGCGCTGGCCGGTCTGAAGGACACCACCACGGGTGACACGCTGTGCGCGATCAACGATCCGGTGGTTCTGGAAACCATGACTTTCCCCGACCCGGTGATCGAGATCGCGGTCGAGCCGAAGACCAAGGCCGACCAGGAAAAGATGTCCGCCGGTCTGGCCCGTCTGGCCGCCGAGGATCCGTCTTTCCGCGTCGAGACCGATATGGAATCCGGTCAGACCATCATGAAGGGCATGGGCGAACTTCACCTCGATATTCTGGTGGACCGCCTGAAGCGCGAATTCAAGGTCGAGGCCAATATCGGTGCGCCGCAGGTGGCGTATCGCGAGACCATCAGCCATGAGGCCGAGATCGACTATACCCACAAGAAACAGTCGGGTGGCTCGGGTCAGTTCGCACGGATCAAGATGGTCATCACCCCGACCGAGCCGGGCGAAGGGTATTCCTTCGAATCCAAGGTTGTCGGCGGCAACGTGCCCAAGGAATACATCCCGGGCGTTGAAAAAGGCGTCAAGTCGGTCATGGACTCCGGTCCGCTGGCAGGCTTCCCGGTGATCGATTTCAAAGTCGCGCTGATCGACGGTGCCTACCACGATGTGGACTCCTCGGTTCTGGCGTTTGAAATCGCGGCCCGTGCCGGTATGCGTGAAGGTCTGAAAAAGGCCGGCGCGAAACTGCTGGAGCCGATCATGAAAGTCGAGGTTGTCTCCCCGGATGAATATACCGGCGGCATCATCGGCGATCTGACCTCTCGCCGGGGTCAGGTGCAGGGGCAGGAGACGCGCGGCAACGCCAACGTCATCAACGCCTTCGTGCCGCTGGCCAACATGTTCGGCTACATCAACAACCTGCGCTCCATGTCTTCGGGCCGCGCAAACTTCTCGATGCAGTTCGACCACTACGAACCGGTCCCGCAGAACATCTCGGACGAAATTCAGGCGAAATACGCCTAACCGAAATAGCGTGGGGCGCGCCATGCGCGCGCCGCCATCCCAAGACAAAGGAGGCCATCATGGCTAAGGAAAAGTTTGAGCGTAACAAGCCGCATGTAAACATCGGCACGATCGGCCATGTTGACCATGGCAAGACGACGCTGACGGCGGCGATCACGAAGTATTTCGGCGACTTCAAGGCGTATGACCAGATCGACGGCGCGCCGGAAGAGAAGGCGCGGGGGATCACGATCTCGACGGCGCATGTGGAATACGAGACCGACACGCGGCACTATGCGCACGTGGACTGCCCCGGCCACGCGGACTATGTGAAGAACATGATCACGGGCGCGGCGCAGATGGACGGCGCGATCCTGGTTGTGAACGCCGCCGACGGCCCGATGCCGCAAACGCGCGAGCACATCCTGCTGGGCCGTCAGGTGGGCATCCCCTACATGGTCGTGTTCATGAACAAGGTCGATCAGGTCGACGACGAAGAGCTGCTTGAACTGGTCGAGATGGAGATCCGCGAGCTTCTGTCGTCCTACGACTATCCGGGCGACGACATTCCGATCATCATGGGCTCGGCGCTGGCGGCGCTGGAAGGCCGCGATCCCGAGATCGGCGAGAACAAGATCCGCGAACTGATGGCGGCTGTTGACGACTACATCCCGACCCCGGCCCGGGCGGTGGACAAGCCGTTCCTGATGCCGATCGAGGACGTGTTCTCGATTTCGGGTCGCGGCACGGTTGTGACCGGCCGGATCGAGCGTGGCGTTGTGAACGTGGGCGACGAGCTGGAAATCGTTGGCATCAACGACACCAAGAAGACGACCTGTACCGGTGTCGAGATGTTCCGCAAGCTGCTGGACCGCGGCGAGGCGGGCGACAACATCGGCGCGCTGCTGCGCGGGATCGACCGTGAAGGCGTCGAGCGCGGCCAGGTGCTGTGCAAGCCGGGTTCGGTGACGCCGCACACGAAGTTCGAGGCCGAGGCCTATATCCTGACCAAGGACGAAGGTGGCCGTCACACGCCGTTCTTCGCGAACTACCGTCCGCAGTTCTACTTCCGCACGACGGACGTGACCGGGACGGTGACGCTGCCTGAGGGCACCGAGATGGTGATGCCGGGCGACAACCTGAAGTTCGAGGTCGAGCTGATCGCGCCGATCGCGATGGAAGACGGCCTGCGCTTCGCCATCCGCGAAGGCGGCCGTACCGTCGGCGCCGGCGTCGTCTCCAAGATCATCGAGTAATTAAGACCTCCGGGTTCGACGTGGGGCGGGGAATGACCCCCGCTCCACCTATCAACTCCAAGCCGCGAAAGGCACTGAAATGCAGTCGCAAAATATTCGCATCCGGCTGAAAGCCTTCGATTACCGTGTGCTGGACGCCAGCACGCAGGAAATCGTAAACACGGCCAAGCGCACCGGCGCTCAGGTTCGTGGGCCGATCCCGCTGCCGAACAAGATTGAAAAGTTCACGGTTCTCCGTGGCCCGCATGTCGACAAGAAATCCCGCGATCAGTGGGAAATCCGCACGCACAAGCGGCTTCTCGACATTATCGACCCGACGCCGCAGACCGTGGACGCGCTGATGAAGCTCGACCTGGCCGCCGGTGTCGACGTCGAGATCAAGGTTTAAGGAGGGTATCGACGATGCGCTCTGGTGTAATCGCAAAGAAAGTCGGCATGACCCGGCTGTTCATGGAGGATGGGAAGCAGATTCCCGTGACCGTCCTTCAACTCGACAACCTGCAGGTCGTGGCACAGCGCACGGCCGAGACGGATGGCTATACCGCCGTTCAGCTCGGCGCGGGCACGGCCAAGGCCAAGCGGACCCCGGCCCCGATGCGTGGCCATTTCGCCAAGGCCAACGTCGCGCCGAAGCGGAAGATCGCGGAATTCCGGGTCGCCCCGGAAAACCTGATCGATGTGGGCGAGGAAATCACGGCCGACCATTATCTGGCAGGTCAGTTCGTGGATGTTTCCGGCACCTCGATCGGTAAAGGTTTCGCCGGTGCCATGAAGCGGCACAATTTCGGCGGTCTGCGTGCGTCGCACGGTGTGTCGGTTTCCCACCGTTCGCACGGCTCCACCGGTCAGTGTCAGGACCCGGGCCGCGTGTTCAAGGGCAAGAAAATGGCCGGCCACATGGGCGCTGCCCGCGTGACCACCCAGAACCTGCAGGTCATCAAGACCGACGCCGACCGTGGCCTGATCATGGTCAAGGGCGCCGTTCCGGGCTCCAAGGGTGGCTGGGTCACGATCAAGGACGCCGTGAAGAAGCCGGTTCCCGAGAATCTGGTTCTGCCTGCGGGTCTGAAATCGGCCAAGGTTGAAGCCGTTGCTGAAGAAGCGCCTGCTGAAGGAGGCGAAGCATGAAACTTGATGTGATCAAGCTGGACGCCGGCAAGGCCGGTTCCATCGAGCTTGCCGATGACATCTTCGGCCTGGAGCCGCGTGCGGATATTCTGCACCGTGTGGTCCGCTGGCAGCGCAACAATGCGCAGGCCGGCACCCACAAGGTGAAGACGCGCTCGGAAACCAGCTACTCGACCAAGAAGATCTATCGCCAGAAGGGCACCGGCGGCGCACGCCACGGTGACCGCAACGCGCCGATCTTCCGCAAGGGTGGTATCTACAAGGGTCCGACCCCGCGGAGCCACGGCCACGAGCTGACGAAGAAATTCCGCAAGCTGGGCCTGAAGCACGCGCTGTCGGCCAAGTTCGCCGCCGGTGAGCTGGTCATCATCGAATCCGCCGAGGCCGAGGGCAAGACCGCCGCGCTGGCCAAACAGGTGAAGAACCTGGGCTGGAAACGTGCGCTGGTGATCGACGGTGCCGCGGTGAACGAAGGGTTCGCCATGGCCGCGCGCAACATCGAGGGTCTCGATGTGCTGCCGTCGGTGGGCGCAAACGTCTATGACATCCTGAAGCGTGACACCCTGGTGCTCACGAAGGCGGGTGTCGAAGCACTGGAGGCTCGACTGAAATGAGCGCGAAGGCAGAGCACTACGACGTGATCCGCAAGCCGATCATCACCGAGAAGGCAACCATGGCGTCCGAAAACGGCGCGGTTGTGTTCGAAGTGGCAATCGACGCGAACAAGCCGCAGATCAAAGAGGCCGTCGAAAGCCTGTTTGGGGTCAAGGTGAAGGCCGTGAACACGACCATCACCAAAGGCAAGACCAAGCGGTTCCGCGGCATGATGGGCAAGCGGAAAGACGTCAAGAAAGCCTATGTCACCCTGGAAGAGGGTAACACTATCGACGTGACCACGGGTCTCTGATAGAAGGCGCCGAATCTTCGGCCCCGGTTTCGACCGGGGCCGGCGTTGTTTTGAAACCGGGGCAATTGCCCCAAAGCTGACGGAAGACAGAAAGCATGGCACTCAAGTCGTATAAGCCGACGACGCCGGGCCAGCGTGGGCTGGTGCTGATCGACCGTTCGGAGCTTTGGAAAGGGCGTCCGGTTAAATCCTTGACTGAGGGTTTGACCAAGAAGGGCGGCCGGAACAACACCGGACGGATCACGATGCGCCGCCGCGGCGGTGGCGCGAAGCGTCTGTATCGTATCGTGGACTTCAAGCGTACGAAATTTGATGTTCCCGCAACCGTGGAACGGATCGAATATGACCCCAACCGCACCGCCTTCATCGCGCTGATCCGCTATGAAGATGGCGAGCAGGCCTATATCCTGGCCCCGCAGCGTCTGGGCGTTGGCGATCAGGTGATTGCCGCAGTCAAGGCCGACGTGAAGCCGGGCAACGCAATGCCCTTCACCGGCCTGCCGATCGGGACCATTGTCCACAATATCGAGCTGAAGTCCGGCAAGGGCGGTCAGATCGCGCGTGCCGCCGGCACCTATGCCCAGTTCGTGGGCCGCGACGGTGGCTATGCCCAGATCCGCCTGTCCTCGGGCGAGCTGCGGATGGTGCGTCAGGAATGCATGTGCACTGTCGGTGCCGTGTCGAACCCCGACAACTCGAACCAGAACCTCGGCAAGGCCGGGCGCAACCGGCACAAGGGCATCCGCCCGTCTGTGCGTGGTGTCGTGATGAACCCGATCGACCACCCGCATGGTGGTGGTGAAGGCCGGACCTCGGGTGGCCGTCATCCGGTGACCCCGTGGGGCAAGCCCACCAAGGGTGCCCGCACCCGTAACAAGAACAAGGCGTCCGGCAAGCTGATCATCCGCTCCCGTCACGCCAAGAAGAAGGGCCGGTAATCATGTCGCGTTCTGTTTGGAAAGGCCCTTTCGTTGATTCCTACGTTCTCAAGAAAGCCGAGAAAAGCCGGGAATCGGGCCGCAATGAAGTCATCAAAATCTGGTCGCGCCGCTCGACGATCCTGCCCCAGTTCGTGGGTCTGACCTTCGGCGTCTATAACGGCCAGAAGCACATCCCGGTGAACGTCTCCGAGGATATGATCGGCCAGAAATTCGGCGAATACGCCCCGACGCGGACCTATTACGGCCACGCGGCGGATAAGAAAGCGAAGAGGAAGTAAGCCATGGGTAAGGAAAAGAACCCCCGCCGCGTGGCCGAGAACGAAGCAATGGCGAAAACCCGCATGCTTCGCACCTCGCCGCAGAAGCTGAACCTGGTGGCGCAGATGATCCGTGGCAAGAAGGTGGACAAGGCCTTGGCCGATCTGACCTTCTCGAAAAAGCGGATCGCCGATGACGTGAAGAAATGCCTTCAGTCCGCTATCGCCAATGCTGAAAACAACCATAACCTGGATGTGGACGAGCTGGTCGTGGCCGAAGCCTATGTCGGCAAGAACCTGACCATGAAGCGCGGTCGCCCGCGGGCTCGTGGCCGGTTCGGCAAGATCATCAAGCCGTTTTCCGAGCTGACCATCAAGGTGCGGCAAGTCGAGGAGCAAGCGTAATGGGTCATAAGGTTAATCCGATTGGCATGCGCCTCCAGGTCAACCGCACCTGGGACAGCCGCTGGTATGCCGACACCAAGGACTACGGAAATCTTCTGCTGGAAGATATCAAGATCCGTGAGTTCATCCGCGAAGAGTGCAAGCAGGCCGGCGTCAGCCGGATCATCATCGAGCGCCCGCACAAGAAGTGCCGGGTGACGATCCACACGGCGCGTCCGGGTGTGATCATCGGCAAAAAAGGCGCCGATATCGAAGGTCTGCGCAAGAAGCTGGCGGCGATGACCGACAGCGAACTGCACCTGAACATCGTCGAAGTGCGCAAGCCCGAGCTGGACGCCCAGCTGGTCGGCGAAAGCATCGCGCAGCAGCTGGAGCGCCGGGTTTCTTTCCGTCGCGCCATGAAGCGTGCCGTGCAGAACGCCATGCGCATGGGCGCCCTTGGTATTCGTGTGAACGTCGCCGGTCGTCTGGGCGGTGCGGAAATCGCGCGGACCGAATGGTATCGCGAAGGCCGTGTGCCGCTGCACACCCTGCGCGCCGATATCGATTACGCCCATCAGGAAGCCACGACGCCCTATGGCATCATCGGCATCAAAGTCTGGATCTTCAAAGGTGAAATCATGGAGCATGACCCGTCTGCCCGTGATCGTCGCCAGCAGGAGCTTCAGGAAGGTCCCGCGCCGCGTGGCGCCGGCGGCCGGCGCTAAGGAGTAGATGAGATGCTGCAACCAAAGCGTACAAAGTTCCGCAAAATGCACAAAGGCCGTATCCACGGCCAGGCAAAAGGCGGCTTCGACCTCAACTTCGGTCACTATGGCCTGAAAGCGGTCCAGCCCGAGCGCGTCACTGCGCGTCAGATCGAGGCTGCCCGCCGGGCCATGACCCGTCATATGAAACGTCAGGGCCGGGTCTGGATCCGGATTTTCCCCGACACTCCCGTGACCTCCAAGCCCACCGAAGTCCGGATGGGTAAGGGTAAAGGTTCCGTGGATTTCTGGGCGGCCAAAGTAAAGCCCGGCCGCGTCATGTTTGAGATTGACGGCGTGACCGAATCTGTGGCAAGGGAAGCGCTCCGTCTCGCTGCGATGAAACTGCCGGTGAAAACCCGCATCGTCGTGCGCGAAGACTGGTAAGTTTTCTTCGGTCCTCCGCAGTCGGCGGGGGATCGGATTTTTTGTTGGAAAAGCGCGGGGCAGGTCCCCGTGACTTCTGATGCGAGGGTTGGCGATGAACGCCCAAGAACTGAAAGAGAAGTCGCCGGACCAGCTTCGTGAAGAGCTGGCCAACCTGAAGAAAGAGGCATTCAACCTGCGCTTTCAACAGGCTTCCGGTGCGCTTGAGAACACCGCCCGTATGCGGGGCGTCCGTCGTGACGTCGCCCGCGTGAAGACGGTTCTGAACCAGAAAGCCGCTGAAGCGGCGGCGAACTAAGGAGCACGACACATGCCCAAACGCATCCTGCAAGGCACCGTGACGAGCGACCAGAACGAGCAAACCGTCACGGTTTCCGTCGAGCGCCGCTTCAAGCACCCGCTGCTGCACAAGACGGTTCGTAAGTCCAAGAAGTACCGGGCGCACGATCCGAAGAACGAATTCAAGGTCGGTGACATTGTCCGCATTCAGGAATGCGCGCCGATTTCGAAGTCCAAACGCTGGGAGGTTGTTGCTAACTAGGCAATAACCTTTCGGTTTGATCGAAACCCTGGGACGAACGTTCCCATAGGTCGGGAGAAACCACATGATCCAGATGCAGACCAATCTGGATGTCGCTGACAACTCCGGCGCTCGCCGGGTGCAGTGCATCAAGGTTCTGGGTGGTTCCAAGCGTAAATACGCCTCCGTCGGCGACATCATTGTCGTCTCGGTGAAGGAAGCCATCCCGCGCGGCCGCGTGAAAAAAGGGGACGTCCGCAAGGCCGTCGTCGTACGCACCGCCAAAGAAGTTCGCCGTGAAGACGGCACCGCGATCCGGTTCGACCGGAACGCCGCAGTAATTCTGAACAACAACAACGAGCCGATCGGTACCCGTATCTTCGGCCCGGTCGTTCGTGAACTGCGCGCCAAGAACTTCATGAAGATCATCTCGCTCGCCCCGGAGGTGCTGTAAGATGGCCGCTAAACTGAAAAAAGGTGACAAGGTCGTCGTGCTGGCCGGCAAGGACAAGGGCCAGGAGGGTGAAATTTCCTCGGTCAATCCGAAGGCTGGCAAGGCCATCGTCGGTGGCATCAACATGGCCATCCGTCACACCAAGCAGTCGCAGACCAACCAGGGTGGCCGCGTGCCGACCGCAATGCCGATCGACCTGTCGAACCTGGCACTGCTGGACAGCAAGGGTAAGGCGACCCGCGTCGGCTTCCGCGAGGAAGACGGCAAGAAGGTCCGCTATGCCAAAACCACCGGGGAGGCCGTCTGATGCTTGACGCTGCAACCTATACCCCGCGCCTGAAGACGGTTTATGCGGACACGATCCGCGCCGCGCTGAAGGAAGAGTTTGGCTATACCAACGACATGATGATCCCGAAGCTCGACAAGATCGTGCTGAACATCGGGTGTGGTGCCGAGGCCGTTCGCGATTCCAAGAAGGTCAAATCGGCCGAGGCCGACCTGACCGCGATCGCCGGCCAGAAGGCTGTCATCACCAAGGCGAAGAAGTCGATTGCCGGCTTCCGGGTCCGTGAAGAGATGCCGCTGGGCACCAAGGTGACCCTGCGCGGCGACCGGATGTACGAATTCCTGGACCGTCTGATCACCGTCGCCATGCCCCGTATCCGCGACTTCCGCGGCATTTCGGGCAAGTCGTTCGATGGTCGTGGCAACTATGCCATGGGCCTGAAAGAGCACATCGTTTTCCCCGAGATCGAATACGACAAGGTCGATGAAGTCTGGGGCATGGACATCGTGATTGCCACCACCGCGAAAACCGACGCGGAAGCGAAGGCGCTGTTGAAGCATTTCAACATGCCCTTCAACAGCTGAGCGCGGGGAGAGAGAGAACATGGCTAAGAAAGCAATGGTCGAACGCGAGAAGAAGCGCCAGAAGCTGGTGGATCAGTACGCCGCCAAGCGGGCTGCGCTGAAAGTGATCGCGAATAACGAAGATCTGCCGATGGAAGAGCGCTTCAAGGCACGCCTGAAACTGGCGAAACTGCCGCGCAACAGCTCTGCCACCCGTCTTCACAACCGCTGCCAACTGACCGGCCGCCCGAAGGCTTACTACCGTAAGCTCAAGGTGTCGCGGATCAAGCTGCGGGACCTGGCCTCTGACGGTCAGATCCCCGGCATGGTCAAGTCGAGCTGGTAAGGAGGGTTTGATATGTCTGTAAACGATCCTCTCGGCGATATGCTGACCCGTATCCGCAACGCGCAGATGCGTGGCAAGTCCACCGTCCGCACCCCGGCCTCCAAGCTTCGCGGCTGGGTTCTGGATGTGCTTCAGGACGAGGGCTATATCCGTGGCTACGAGAATGCCACCAGCTCCCTCGGCATGCCGGAAATTGAAATCAGCCTCAAATACTACGAGGGCACCCCTGTGATCCGCGAACTTAAGCGGGTCTCCAAGCCGGGCCGCCGCGTGTATATGAGCGTCAAGGAAATCCCCTCGGTCCGTCAGGGTCTGGGTGTCTCCATCGTCTCCACGTCCAAGGGCGTGATGTCGGATGCAGCAGCACGGTCGGCCAATGTTGGCGGCGAAGTGCTCTGCACGGTCTTCTAAGGGGGTTTGGTATGTCTCGTATTGGTAAAAGACCGGTCGAGCTGCCGTCGGGTGTTTCGGCGTCCGTCTCCGGCCAGACCGTTGAAGTGAAAGGCCCGAAAGGCGCCCGCAGCTTTACCGCGACCGACGATGTCACCATCGCGGTCGAGGAGAATGTAGTCTCGATCACCCCGCGCGGGTCGTCCAAACGGGCGCGCCAGCAATGGGGCATGTCGCGGACCATGGTGCAAAACCTGGTCAGCGGCGTGACCACCGGTTTCAAGAAAGAGCTTGAAATCCAGGGTGTCGGTTACCGGGCACAGATGCAGGGCAACACCCTGAAGCTGAACCTGGGCCTGTCGCACGAAGTCAACTTCGAGGTGCCGGACGGTGTGACCGTCACCGCCCCGAAGCAGACCCAGGTCCTGATCGAAGGTATCGACGAACAGCTCGTCGGTCAGGTTGCGGCGAACATCCGTGAGTGGCGCAAGCCCGAGCCTTATAAAGGCAAGGGCATCCGCTATAAGGGTGAGTTCATCTTCCGCAAGGAAGGCAAGAAGAAGTAAGGACGCGAAAATGGCAAACAGCAAACGAGACCTGTTTCTGAAACGCCGCTTGCGCGTTCGGAACAAGCTGCGGAAAATGGCCGACGGCCGTGCGCGCCTGTCGGTGCACCGCAGCAACAAGAACATCAGCGTGCAGCTGATCGACGATCTGAATGGCGTAACGCTCGTCTCGGCCTCCTCGCTTGAGAAGGACCTGGGTGTGGTCGGCAAGAACAACGTCGATGCCGCGGCCAAGGTTGGCGCGGCGATTGCAGAGCGCGCGAAGAAGGCCGGCATCGAAGAGTGTTACTTCGATCGTGGTGGCTTCCTCTTTCACGGTAAGGTGAAGGCTCTGGCCGACGCTGCGCGTGAAGGCGGGCTGAAGTTCTAAGGAGACGATCATGGCAAGAGAAGACAACCGTCGGGACCGTCGCGACCGCGATGAAACCCCGGAATTCGCCGATCGTCTCGTGGCGATCAACCGTGTGTCGAAAACCGTGAAAGGTGGTAAGCGCTTCGGCTTTGCCGCGCTCGTGGTTGTCGGCGATCAGAAGGGCCGCGTCGGCTTCGGCAAAGGCAAGGCGAAAGAGGTCCCCGAGGCCATTCGCAAAGCCACCGAGCAGGCCAAGCGCAACCTGATCCGTGTGCCGCTGCGCGAAGGCCGCACGCTGCACCACGACATGGAAGGCCGTCATGGCGCCGGCAAGGTGGTCATGCGCACCGCCCCGCAGGGTACCGGCATCATCGCCGGTGGTCCGATGCGTGCAGTGTTCGAGATGCTGGGCGTTCAGGATGTGGTCGCCAAGTCGATCGGGTCGCAGAACCCCTACAACATGATCCGCGCGACGCTGGACGGGCTGACCAAGGAAAGCTCGCCCCGCAATGTCGCGCAGCGTCGTGGCAAGAAGGTGGCGGACCTGTTCAAGAAGCCCGAAGCCGATGCCGATGCGTCGGTCGCGGTCGAAGCGTAAGGAACCGGGGATATGGCAAAAACCATCGTCGTCAAGCAGATCGGTTCGCCGATTCGCCGCCCCGCCGTCCAGCGTGCCACGCTGGTCGGCCTGGGCCTGAACAAGATGCACCGCACCCGCGAGCTGGAAGATACCCCTTCCGTGCGCGGCATGGTCAACTCGATCCCGCATCTGGTGGAGATCATCGAAGAGCGCGGTTGAGCGTTTCTGCGATACCAAGATTTTTGGAAGCGTCCCGGCTGTTGCCGGGGCGTTTTCGTTTGTCCGATATGATCATAGCTGTTTTATTTTGTGCTATCTTCCGCAATCATTGTGAAGGAAAAGTCGGATGCACAAGGGGTCATGCCTTTGCGGGGCGGTGCAGTTCGAGGTCGAGGGGGAGTTGTCCCCGCCCGATGCGTGCCACTGCACTATATGTCGAAAGCAATCCGGCCACTATTTCGCCAGCACCGACGTTCCGAAGACGGCGCTGACGCTGGAGGGCGAGGGGCACGTCATCTGGTATCAGTCGTCGCCAAAGGTCCGGCGAGGTTTTTGCGCTATCTGTGGATCTGCGCTGTTCTTTGATCCGCTGCATCGGGATTGGATCGGCATCGCCATGGGGGCATTCGACAAACCGACCGGCACCCGCCTGGGCATTCACATCTTTGTTGCCGACAAGGGCGACTATTACGATATTGCGGACGGCTTGCCGCAAAACCAGCAGTAGGGGGCTAGGCTTGTCGTGGCGCCCCTTGATTGCCGCTTCCAACCCGTCTATACGCCCCCGGTGGCCTTCCATGGGCCGACTCAAAAACCAAGAAACGCCGCGTTTGCCCCATCCGTCGCTGGGGGGTAGTTCCGGCATAGGAGAAGCGACAATGAAACTGCATGAACTGCGTGACAATCCCGGTGCGACCAAATCCCGTAAGCGGATCGGTCGCGGTGCCGGTTCGGGCACTGGTAAGACCGGTGGCCGTGGTATCAAAGGTCAGAAATCCCGTTCGGGTGTGGCGATCAAAGGCTACGAGGGCGGTCAGATGCCGCTGTATCAGCGCCTGCCGAAGCGTGGCTTCAACAAGCCGAACCGCAAAAGCTTTGCCGTGGTGAACCTGGGTCTGATCCAGAAATTCATCGACGAAGGCAAGATCGACGCCAAGGCAGAGATCACCGAGGACACGCTGATTGCCAGCGGTCTGGTGCGCCGCAAGCTGGACGGTATCCGGGTGCTGGCCAAGGGCGATTTCAGCGCCAATGTGAAGCTGGCCGTCACCGGCGCCTCCAAGTCCGCCATCGATGCGGTCGAGAAGGCCGGCGGCTCGCTTTCGGTCACGACTGCGACTGCGGCCGAATAAGTGGTTGTGGGCGGCGCCTCTGCCGCTTACATCACATCATAGTTTTCCTCGCGCCGCCAAACCGGAAAACGGTTTGGCGGCGCAGTCATGAAAGAGACACAGGGCATGGCATCTGCAGCAGAGCAAATGGCCGCGAACATGAGCTGGGGCGCCTTGGGCAAGGCGACCGAGCTGCGGCAGCGGATTTTCTTCACCCTCGGGCTTCTGATCGTCTATCGCCTGGGCACTTATATCCCGGTGCCGGGGATCGACGGCGCGGCGTTGCGCAACTTCATGGAGCAGGCCAGCCAGGGCATCGGGGGCATCCTGTCGATGTTCACCGGCGGCGCGCTGGGACGGATGGGTATCTTTGCCCTTGGCATCATGCCCTATATCTCGGCCTCGATCATCATCCAGCTTCTGACCGCGATGGTGCCCCAGCTTGAAAGCCTCAAGAAAGAGGGCGAGCAGGGCCGCAAGAAGATCAACCAGTATACCCGCTACGGCACCGTGCTTCTGGCCACGTTCCAGGCCTACGGGCTGGCCGTCAGCCTGGAGGCCGGGTCGCTGGCCACCGATCCGGGCTGGTTCTTCCGCGCCTCCACCGTGGTGACGCTGGTCGGCGGCACCATGTTCCTGATGTGGCTGGGCGAACAGATCACCGCACGCGGCGTCGGTAACGGCATTTCGCTGATCATCTTCGTGGGCATCATCGCCCAGGTGCCCGCCGCCATCGCGCAGTTCCTGGCGCAGGGGCGGTCCGGGGCGGTCTCTCCGCTGGTGATCGTGGGTTCGATCGTGATGGTCGTGGCGGTGCTGGCCTTCGTGGTGTTCATGGAGCGCGCCTTGCGCAAGATCCATATCCAGTATCCGCGCCGCCAGGTCGGCATGAAGGTCTATGACGGCGGTTCCAGCCACCTGCCGATCAAGGTGAACCCGGCCGGCGTGATCCCGGCGATCTTCGCCTCGTCGTTGCTGTTGCTGCCGACCACGATCGCGACCTTTTCACAGCAGGGGCAGACCGGCCCGGTGATCTCGACCCTGCTGGCCTATTTCGGGCCCGGACAGCCGCTTTATCTGCTGTTCTTTGCCGCGATGATCGTGTTCTTCGCGTATTTCTATACCTACAACGTCGCCTTCAAGACCGATGATGTGGCCGAAAACCTGAAGAACCAGAACGGGTTCGTGCCGGGTATCCGGCCGGGCAAGAAGACGGCGGAGTATCTGGATTACGTTGTTACCAGGGTTCTGGTGCTGGGGTCGGCCTATCTGACGCTGGTCTGCCTGTTCCCCGAAATCCTGCGCTCGCAATTCTCGATCCCGTTTTACTTTGGCGGCACGTCCGTGCTGATTGTGGTTTCCGTAACGATGGACACGATTCAACAGGTTCAGTCCCACCTGCTGGCGCATCAATATGAGGGGCTGATCGAAAAATCTCAGCTGCGGGGTAAACGCCGCGGCGGCAAGAAAGGGACAGCCCGTCGATGAACATCATACTTCTTGGCCCCCCGGGGGCCGGCAAGGGAACCCAGGCGCGCAAACTGGTTGACGAGCGCGGCATGGTTCAGCTTTCCACCGGCGACATGCTGCGTGAGGCGCGCAGTTCCGGCACCGAGATGGGCAAGCGCGTGGCCGAGGTGATGGATCGCGGCGACCTTGTCACCGACGAGATCGTCATCGGCCTGATCGAGGAAAAGCTGCAAGGCACCCAGGGCGGCGGCTTCATCTTTGACGGCTTTCCCCGGACACTGGCCCAGGCCGACGCACTGGGCGCGTTGCTGACGAAATACGGCAGCACCCTGGACGCGGTGATCGAAATGCGCGTGGATGACGAGGCGCTGGTCGCCCGCATCACCGGGCGTTTTACCTGCGGAAATTGCGGCGAAGTGTATCACGACGTCACCAAGCCGACCAAAGAGGCTGGTAAGTGCGATGTCTGCGGATCGACCGATCTGAAGCGCCGCGCCGATGACAACGAGGAAAGCCTGCGCACCCGGCTGATGGAATATTACAAGAAGACCTCGCCGCTGATCGGCTATTACTATGCCAAGGGCGATCTTTCGGTGATTGATGGCCTGGCCGACGTCGGTACCGTGGCCGGCAGCATCAAGGCGGTGCTTGACAAAGCTTAACGGTGCGCTCTTGACCTTGGGCTGAAAAGGCCCTAGGGACGGTCTCTCGACAGAGAATCGTCATGAAAGTTGTCGCATTTGCCGACCAGCACAAAATGACAAATTAATCGTGGCCCGAAGGCAAAATGCTTTCGGGCTTCAGTTGTGAAAAAAGGTTCTGGCGCTACGGAACCGCAACCAAAGGAAAGTCCGTCTTGGCACGTATTGCAGGCGTTAACATCCCGACGGGGAAACGCGTCCCCATCGCACTCACCTATATCACAGGTATCGGCCCCGCGTCGGCCAAAACCATCTGCGAGTCCGTCGGAATCGACGCGACCCGCCGCGTCAACGAGCTGTCGGATGCCGAAGTGCTGGCCATCCGCGAGCATATCGACGCGAACTTCACCGTCGAGGGCGACCTGCGCCGTGAAGTGCAGATGAACATCAAGCGTCTGATGGACCTGGGCTGCTATCGCGGTCTGCGTCATCGCCGCAACCTGCCCGTGCGCGGTCAGCGTACCCACACCAACGCTCGCACCCGCAAAGGCCCCGCAAAGGCCATTGCCGGCAAGAAGAAGTAAGGGAGGGCAGTTTCAATGGCACGCGAAAAGACCCGTACGAAGAAAAAAGAGCGTAAGAACATCGCCGCTGGCGTGGCGCATGTGAACAGCTCGTTCAACAACACCAAGATCCTGATCTCCGATGTGCAGGGCAATGCGATCTCCTGGTCGTCCGCCGGCACGATGGGCTTCAAAGGCTCGCGCAAATCGACCCCTTATGCCGCTCAGATGGCTGCCGAAGATGCAGCCAAGAAGGCACAGGAACATGGCGTGAAAACGATCGAAGTCGAAGTGCAGGGCCCCGGTTCCGGCCGTGAAAGCGCACTGCGCGCCCTGGCCGCCGTCGGTCTGAACATCACGTCGATCCGCGACGTGACGCCGATCGCCCATAACGGTTGCCGTCCGCCGAAGCGCCGCCGCGTCTGATCAGGCACTCACGCTCGGGCCGTGTGGAATGATCCGCGCGGCCCGCTTTCGTCATTATTACCTCGGGTGTTGCCTGCTTTGGGCATGGGCAGGGAACTGGGATTGAGGAGACACGCATGATCCACAAGAATTGGCAAGAACTGATCAAGCCGACGCAGCTTGAGGTGAAGCCGGGCAACGACCCCGCGCGCCAGGCGACCGTGATCGCCGAACCGCTGGAGCGCGGCTTTGGCCTGACGCTGGGCAACGCGCTGCGCCGGGTTCTGATGTCGTCGCTTCAGGGCGCTGCGATCACCAGCGTTCAGATCGACAATGTGCTGCACGAGTTTTCCTCGATCGCCGGTGTGCGTGAAGATGTCACCGACGTGGTGCTGAACCTCAAGGGTGTCGCGATTCGCATGGAGGCCGAAGGCCCCAAGCGCGTTTCGATTGCCGCCAAGGGTCCGTCCATCGTGACCGCCGGCCAGATTTCCGAAACCGCCGGTATCGAGGTTCTGAACAAGGACCATGTGATCTGCCACCTGGACGAAGGTGCCGATCTGTTCATCGAACTGACCGTGAACACCGGCAAGGGCTATGTCGCCGCCGACAAGAACAAGCCGGAAGATGCACCCATCGGCCTGATCCCGATCGATGCGATCTATTCGCCGGTCAAGAAAGTGGCTTATGACGTGCAGCCGACCCGCGAAGGTCAGGTTCTGGACTATGATAAGCTGACGCTGAAGATCGAAACCGATGGTTCGCTGACCCCGGACGACGCGGTGGCCTATGCCGCACGGATCCTTCAGGACCAGTTGTCGATCTTCGTGAACTTCGAAGAGCCCGAATCCGCCGGCCGTGAAGCCGAGGATGACGGGCTGGAGTTCAACCCGCTGCTGCTGAAGAAAGTGGACGAACTGGAACTGTCGGTCCGGTCGGCAAACTGCCTGAAGAACGACAACATCGTCTATATCGGCGATCTGATCCAGAAGACCGAGGCAGAGATGCTGCGCACGCCGAACTTCGGCCGCAAGTCGCTGAACGAGATCAAGGAAGTGCTGTCCGGCATGGGCCTGCATCTGGGCATGGATGTCGAGGAATGGCCGCCGGAAAACATCGAAGATCTGGCCAAGAAGTTCGAAGACCAGTTCTGAGATTGACAGATACGGGGGCCGTGGTCTAAACGGCCCCCGCGAAATGCCCGCACAGGCGGGGAAAACAAGGGCAAACGCCCCAAGGAGAGCGGCGCCAGGACCAGGCACCGCCGGACAAAGCAAAACGACGACCAGGAGATTAACATGCGTCACGCTAAAGGCTACCGCCGCCTGAACCGCACCCATGAACACCGCAAGGCGCTGTTCGCGAACATGGCTGGCTCTCTCATCGAACACGAACAGATCAAGACGACTCTGCCCAAGGCGAAGGAACTTCGCCCGATCATCGAAAAGCTGATCACCCTGGGCAAGCGCGGCGATCTGCATGCGCGCCGTCTGGCCGCCAGCAAGTTGAAGCAGGACGCCTATGTGGCGAAACTGTTCGACATCCTGGGGCCGCGCTACAAGGACCGCAATGGCGGCTATGTGCGCGTGCTGAAGGCTGGCTTCCGCTATGGCGACATGGCACCGATGGCGATCATCGAATTCGTGGATCGCGACATGGCTGCAAAAGGCGCCGGCGACCGGGCACGCCTGGAAGCGGAAGAAGCGTTCGAAGAATAAGTTTCGGGCACAGGCCCTGAAAGTGAAAACCCCGCCGATGTCTCGGCGGGGTTTTTCGTTTATCCCAAGGCGGGCGATGGTTGGTCGCATGCCGGGCTGTCTTGCAAGCGTGCCGACGCTTCGGCGAGCATTTGCCGAAGCTGTGCATCCTCAACGGGTGTCGCCCCGAGAAATTCAAGGATATCGGCCCGCATGCCGGCAGGAAGCCGCATAACTTGTGTAAATAGATTTGGGTGGATGGCCCTCACTGGCTACTCCCGAAAATTTCAACTGCGAGTCACTATGGTCAATTTAAGGTTGACTGGGATTCACGCAACTTGTCTAAAAAGACATGTTCGAAAAGTCAGTCTTTGATCGGGAACTTCGGATGCTGGACCCTTTGGCACCCAAAGGGTTCAATATAGGTTTACATATCAGGTTCACCTCTCCGCTGATGACGTTCCAGAGCTATGACCCGACTTGGCTGAGCCACTACACTGAGAACGGATACGTCCTGCGCGACCCTATGGTTGCCTGGGGCTTTTCAACCACCGGAGCAACGCGGTGGAGCAATGAAAATATCCCGGATCCGTTCGGCATTCTGAAAGAGGCCGAAAGGTTCGGATTGAGGTATGGCGTGACGATCTCCTGGGGACCTATCGGTTCCCGGACTATTGCAAGTGTGGCACGAGCAGATCGGGAATTCGAGGACGCCGAAATTG
The DNA here is from genome assembly GCF_054954595.1 of Actibacterium sp. D185-2. Classification (NCBI taxonomy): domain Bacteria; kingdom Pseudomonadati; phylum Pseudomonadota; class Alphaproteobacteria; order Rhodobacterales; family Roseobacteraceae; genus Actibacterium; species Actibacterium sp. D185-2. The sequence goes on along the minus strand of NZ_JBPWNX010000006.1, from coordinate 124,429 downwards.
AACAAGTACAAGGAATTGTTCACCGGCTTCACGATATGACCGAGCCTCCGCAAGAGCTGACTTCAGCTCAGATCGAAGCGCTGAAATGCATTGCGGATGGCGACCGGCACGCGGCGGCAGCCGCAAAGCTGGGCATCTCGGAAAGTGCTCTCAAGGCGCGGTTGACGTCAGCACGTCAGCGGCTCATGGCGCGCACCACTGCCGAAGCTATTCAACGAGCGAAAGATTACAGGTTGCTCTGACGAGGACATCGCCCTCCGCAAGGTTTTAACTTTCTCAACCCAACCCTGCAGGAGGCTCTCATGCTTACCACCACACTCTCCTTCGAAAATCTCCACAACCATGGCGAACTGTTCGCCAACATGCTTCGCGCCCGTCGCGAGCTGTTCATCGAACAGAACAAATGGGATCTGCCCGAAGCCCTGGGCATGGAATATGACCAATACGACACACCGGCCAGCCGCTGGGTCGTCGTGCACGACGAACTGGGGCAGGTTCTGGCGGGCAACCGGCTGACCCCGACCACGGCGAAATGCGGCATCTACACCTACATGATCCGCGATGCGCAGAAGGGGCTGCTGGATACGATCCCCTCGAACCTTCTGTACGAAGAGGCACCGGTGGCCGACGCGGTCTGGGAAAGTTCCCGGCTGTTCGTGTCGCAAAAGGTGCCGGTGCATCTGCGCCGCCCGATCTATGCCAAGCTGGTTCTGGAACTGACCAAGGCGGTGCGCGGCCTTGGTGCGGTCCAGTGCGTGACCCTGTTGAATGCGAACTGGCCGCTTTGGTCCAAGCGTGTCGGCGTGGACATGACGGCCATGGGTCCGGTGATGAACATCGACAATATCGACAACCAGGTCGTGTCGATGAACTTTGCCGCCAATCTGCACTAAGCGGCCTTGCAAAGCGGCCCTCCGCCCCCGGGCGGGGGGCGCCCTGCCCGTTGAACTCGGGAAGCCAAGAGCGCATATCGGGCCTGCACTTGCCAGGAGGCCCCGATGACACGGCTGATCGCCATACTTACCGCCATTCTTGTTGTGACCGCTGCCCAGGCTGAACCGCCGGTGCCGGAAAGCCGCAGCCAGATCGCACTCAGTTTTTCGCCGGTGGTCAAGCAGGCCGCGCCGGCGGTGGTCAACATCTATGCCAAGCGCGTGGTCGAGGCGCAGCTCAGCCCCTTTGCCAACGATCCGTTCTTCGGAAATCTGTTTCGCGGCCAGACCATGCCGCGGGTCCAGAACGCGCTTGGTTCGGGGGTGATCCTGTCGCCTGACGGGATCGTGGTGACGAATTACCATGTCGCCGGTCAGGCCGATCAGATCCGGGTGGTGCTGAACGACCGGCGTGAATTCGACGCCGTGGTGATGCTGGCCGACGAAGAGGCCGATCTGGCCATCCTGCGTCTGAGCGATGCGCATGATCTGCCCGCGCTGGCGCTGCGGGCGTCCGAGTCGGTCGAGGTGGGCGATCTGGTGCTGGCCATCGGCAACCCGTTCGGGATCGGTCAGACCGTGTCCAGCGGGATCGTGTCGGGCCTGGCGCGGTCGGGCATTTCGGTGGGCAGCGGGCGCGGCTATTTCATTCAGACCGACGCGGCGATCAACCCCGGCAACTCGGGCGGGGCGCTGGTGGACATGCAGGGCCGGCTGGTGGGGATCAACACTGCGATCCTGACCCGCTCGGGCGGGTCCAACGGCATCGGTTTCGCGATTCCGGCCGATCTGGTCCAGCGCTTCGTCGAACAGGCCGCGGCGGGCAACACCCGTTTCGCGCGCCCTTGGGCGGGCCTGTCGGGGCAGGCGGTGGATGCGGCCCTGGCCGAGGGGTTGGGCATGGGTCTGCCCGAAGGCGTGGTGCTGAGCGAGCTGCACGGCGACAGCCCGTTCGGCAAGGCCGGGCTGTCGGTTGGCGATGTGGTGCTGTCGCTGGACGGGATGCCGGTCAACACCCCGCAAGAGATGATGTTCCGCATGGCCGCCGTCGGGGTTGGCGGCACGGTCGAAGCGTCCTATCTGCACGACGGGCGGCAGCGGCGGGCGCGGGTCGCCATGATCGCGCCGCCCGAAACCCCGGCGCGCGATCCGTTCACGGTGGCCGGGGCCAGTATTCTGGCCGGTCTGTCGGTGGTAAACATCAACCCGGCGGTTGCGGGTGAGTTCAACCTTGGCCCGACCGATCGCGGTGTGCTGGTGACCGACCCGGGCGAGGTCGGCGCGCGGGTGGGGCTGCGGCCGGGCGATGTGCTGCTGCGGGTCAACAAGACCATGATCAACGACACCGGCGATGTGCGCGCGGCGGCGGGTGGCACCGGGCGCAGCTGGCTGATCGAATATCTGCGCGATGGCCAGCGCGGCGTGTTGCGCTTTCGCGTCTGATGCGGCTGGGATAGGCTTGGCGCATGGCTGACCTCTTCGATCAAGCGCCGGACCCGGCGCCGCACGGCAATGCGCCCCGCCCGCTGGCCGACCGGCTGCGGCCCAGGCGCCTGTCCGATGTGATCGGGCAGGAGCATGTGCTGGGCCCGGACGCGCCCTTGGGGGTGATGCTGGGCTCGGGCAGCCTGTCCTCGATCATCTTCTGGGGGCCGCCCGGTGTCGGCAAGACCACGATCGCGCGGCTTCTGGCCGACGAGACCGACATGGCCTTTGTGCAGATCAGCGCGATTTTCACTGGCATGCCCGAGCTGCGCAAAGTGTTCGAGGCGGCCAAGCTTCGGCGCACGAACGGGCAGGGGACCCTGCTGTTCGTGGATGAAATTCACCGCTTCAACAAGGCGCAGCAGGACGGGTTCCTGCCGCATATGGAGGATGGCACCATCCTTCTGGTCGGCGCCACCACCGAAAACCCGAGCTTCGAGCTGAACGCCGCCCTTCTGTCCCGCGCCCAGGTTCTGGTGCTGACACGGCTGGATCTGGCGCATCTGGAACTGCTGGCCCAACGCGCCGAGCAAGAGCTGAACCGCGCCCTGTCGCTGACCGGCCCGGCGCGCGAGGCGCTGCTGGAAATGGCCGATGGCGACGGTCGCGCGCTGTTGAATCTGATCGAACAGGTGATGGCGTGGAAGATGGCCGGGCCGCTTGATGTGGACGCGCTGGCCACCCGGCTGATGAAGCGGGCGGCGAAATACGACAAATCCGGCGACGAGCATTACAATCTGATCTCGGCCCTGCACAAATCGGTGCGCGGGTCGGACCCGGACGCCGCCCTGTACTGGTTCGCCCGGATGCTGGAGGGCGGCGAGGATCCCCGCTATCTGGCCCGGCGCATCACCCGCATGGCGGTTGAGGATATCGCGCTGGCCGACCCGCAGGCGCAGACCATCTGCCTGCACGCGTGGGAGGTTTTTGAGCGTCTGGGCAGCCCCGAGGGCGAACTGGCGCTGGCCCAGGCGCTGATCTATCTGTCGCTCGCGCCGAAATCCAATGCGGGCTATGTGGCGTTCAAATCCGCCCGTGCGGCGGCCAGGAAGACCGGCAGCGAACCGCCGCCCAAACATATCCTGAACGCGCCCACCTCGTTGATGAAGGAGCAGGGTTACGGCGACGGCTATGCCTATGACCATGACGCCGAGGATGGGTTTTCGGGGCAGAACTATTTCCCCGAAACCATGAAGCACGGCGTCTATTACACCCCGGTCGAGCGCGGTTATGAGCGCGAGTTGAAAAAGCGTGTGGACTATTTCGCCAAGCTGCGCGCCAGGCGGCAGGGTGGTTGACAAGCCCGCCCGCCCGGATGACAGAGGCCCCATGATTTCAACACTGGCACAAGTTGCACTGGGCGGCGCGCTGGGCGCGTGTTGCCGCTACCTGACCGGCGTGGCCGCGACCCGGGTGATCGGGCATGGATTCCCGTGGGGGACGCTGATTGTGAATATCGCGGGCTCGTTCCTGATGGGGGTTCTGGTGGTGGTTCTGGCCGAAAAGGGCGGCACCCGGTTCGCGCCGCTGCTGATGACCGGCCTGCTGGGCGGGTTCACCACATTTTCGGCCTTTTCACTGGATGCGATAACGATTTTCGAGCGCGGGCAGACCGGGTTGGCGGCGGGCTATGTCGCGGCCTCGGTCATCCTGTCGCTGTTGGCAATTGCGCTGGGCCTGTTGGCGGCGCGGGGGGTATTCGCATGAGTGGCGTTCAGACGGTTCAGGTTACGGCGGATGACGGCGATCAGCGGCTTGACCGCTGGTTTCGCCGCCACTTTCCCCATGTCAGCCAGGGGCGGATCGAAAAGATGTGCCGCAAGGGCGAGATTCGTGTCGATGGTGGCCGGGTCAAACCCGCAACACGGGTCGAGGTGGGCCAGCAGGTGCGCATTCCACCACTGCCTGAACCGGGCGAGGTCACGTCGCAGCCAAGGTTCAACGTATCGGATGCCGACGTGGCGCTGATCCAGTCCTGTGTGCTGTACCGCGACGATTACATCATCGCGTTGAACAAGCCGCCGGGCCTGCCCACCCAGGGCGGCACCGGACAGATTCGCCATGTGGACGGCATGGCCGACGCGCTGCGCTTTGGCTTCGACGAAAAGCCGCGGTTGGTGCACCGGCTGGACAAGGACACATCCGGCGTTCTGATCCTGGCACGCACGCGGGCGGTTGCCGCGGCCCTGACCGCCGCCTTCCGGTCGCGCGAGACGCGCAAGATCTATTGGGCGGCTGTCGCCGGCCAGCCCCACCCGCCGATGGGCACGATCCGTTATGGCCTGATCAAGGCGTCCGGCCACGGCGCCCATGGCGAGGCCGAAAAGATGCTGTGCATCCACCCGCAGGAGGTGGACAGCACACCGGGCGCCAAACGCGCCACCACCGATTACGCGGTGCTCAGCTCGCTGGCCAAGCGGGTCAGCTGGGTCGCGCTGGTGCCGGTCACGGGCCGCACCCATCAGCTGCGCGCCCATATGGCCGAGATCGGCCACCCGATCATCGGTGACGGCAAATACGGCGGCTCGGGGCAGGAAAACCTGGGCGATGGCTGGGGCGCGCAGCTGGGCGGCGAGCTGTCCCGCAAACTGCACCTGCACGCGCGGTCGCTGTCGCTGCCGCATCCGGTAACGGGCGCGCAGCTGAGCATCACCGCGCCGTTGCCCGAGCATATGAAAAAGACCTGGGCGACGTTCGACTGGCATGAACGGGATGTGCCCGCCGACCCGTTCGAGGAGCAGGAGTGAGCGATCTGCGGCTGGTCATCTTCGACGTCGACGGCACGCTGATCGACAGTCAGGCCCATATCAAGGCCGCGATGGCGGCGGCCTTCGAGGTGGGCGGCCTGATCTGCCCGCCGTCAGCGGCGGTTCTGGCGATTGTCGGCCTGTCACTGCCCATTGCGATCCGCCGGCTGGCGCCGGATCTGGACGACGCGCAGGCCGATCGCATGGTCGCGGCCTATAAAGAGGCGTTCCAGGACCTGCGCCTGGCGGATATGCCGTCGCCGCTATATCCCGGCGCGCTGGCGGTGCTGGAGGAGTTGGCCGCGCAGGATGACCTGCTGATGGGCGTGGCCACGGGAAAGTCGCGGCGCGGGCTGGATCATGTGCTTGCCGCGCAGGGGCTGAAGCGGTTCTTCGTGACCGAGCAGGTGGCCGATCACCATCCGTCCAAACCGCACCCGTCCATGCTGCACGCGGCACTGGCCGAAACCGGGGTGGCGCCGGGCGATGCGGTGATGATCGGCGATACCAGCTTCGACATGGAAATGGGCCGCGCCGCCGGTATGGGCACGGTGGGGGTGAGCTGGGGCTATCACGGGGTTGGCGGGCTGTCGCAGGCGGATCATGTGATCGCGACCTTTCCCGAATTGCCCGCCGTGTTGGACAGGGTGTGGAGTATGTGACGGATGACTGACTGGAAGCGCAAACGATTCTGGAAAGAGGCCCGCGTGGCCGAGGCCGCAAATGGCTATGCCGTGTCGCTGGACGGACGCGCGATCAAGACCCCCGCAAAGGCCCCACTGGTCCTGCCGACGGTCGCCATGGCCAATGCCGTGGCTGACGAATGGAACGCACAGGGCGATCAGATCGACCCGCGCCTTATGCCGGTGACCCGTTCGGCCAATTCGGCCATCGACAAGGTGATGCCGCAGCGGCACGAGGTCGCGATGCTGGTCGCCGCCTATGGCGAGACCGACCTGCTGTGCTATCGCGCCGACGGACCCGAGGGGCTGATCGCCTGTCAGGCCGAAGGCTGGGACCCGCTGTTGCGGCGCGCTGCCGAGGAATTGCAGACCCCGCTTCTGGTGACCACGGGCATCATCCATCAGACCCAGCCGGCCGATAGTCTGGCGCGGCTGGCCGCACGGGTCGCGGCGCATGACGCATTCGAACTGACTGCGCTGCACGATCTGGTGGCGCTGTCAGGGTCCCTGATCATCGGGATCGCCGCCGTTGAAGGCTGGGCCCCGGCGGACGCGCTGTGGCATCTGTCGAGAATCGATGAGACCTGGCAGGAAGAGCAATGGGGCGCCGATGAAGACGCCACCGCCCTGGCCGAGAGCAAGCACCGCGACTTCCTGCACGCGATGCGGTTTTACGCGCTGACGCATGGTTCAGCACAAGCTGCGTAATCCCCGCTCTTTTGCTCAGGAATTAATCATATGGTAAAAACCGTGAAGTCGACCGAACGTTAATTGGGGTTTCCCGACACTGGCCTTGACGTTTTCAGGCTAATTTGCCCAAACTTGCGGCGCTGACACGGGCATCTGGCCTTACAGTATCATCTCGCCCCCATGGGGCAGAAAGAAACCGCCCATCAGGGCGGACCATCAGGAAGAGGTAAAAATGAAAAAATCCGTATTTCTTGGCGCGCTGACCGTCGCCGGCCTTGTCGCTGGTGCCTCGGCTGCTGCGACGCTGGACGATGTCAAAGCCCGCGGCAAGCTGAACTGCGGCGTTGCCACCGGCCTCGTCGGCTTTGCCGCGCCGGATGCCAACGGCGTTTGGAACGGTTTTGACGTTGCCGTGTGCCGCGCTGTCGCCGCCGCAGTTCTGGGTGACCCGACCGCCGTCGAATTCGTGCCGACCACCGGCAAGACCAGGTTCACCGCGCTTGCCTCGGGCGAGATCGACGTGCTGGCCCGGAACACCACCTGGACCTTCTCGCGCGATGTGGACCTCAAGTTCGAATTCGTCGGCGTGAACTACTATGACGGTCAGGGCTTCATGGTCCCGAAAGAGCTGGGCGTATCCTCGGCCAAGGATCTGGACGGCGCGACCGTCTGCATCCAGACCGGCACCACGACCGAACTGAACCTTGCCGACTTCTTCCGCGTCAACAACATCAGCTACGAGCCGGTTCCGATCGAAACCAACGCCGAAGCCCAGCAGCAGTATCTGGCGGGCGCCTGCGACGTGTACACCACCGATGCATCCGGCCTGGCCGCAACCCGCGCCACCTTCGAAGATCCGGCGGTGCATGTGATCCTGCCGGAAATCATCTCCAAAGAGCCGCTGGCCCCGCTGGTGCGCCATGGCGATTCCGACTGGGCCGATGTCGTACGCTGGACGCTGAACGCGCTGATCGCCGCCGAAGAGCTGGGTGTCACCTCGGCCAATATCGAAGAGCTGTCGACCGGCACCAACAACCCGGAAATCAACCGTATGCTTGGCACCGAGGGTAACCTGGGCGAGATGCTGGGCCTGTCCGCCGACTGGGCCAAGAACGCCATTCTGGCGGGTGGCAACTACGGCGAGATTTTCGAGAAGAACATCGGCGAAGCCACCCCGATCGGCCTGGCGCGCGGCCTGAATGCGCAGTGGACCGATGGCGGCCTGCTCTATGCGCCGCCGTTCCGCTAAGACAATCTGGCGAAGGGCGCGGACACTCCGCGCCCTTCTGCCATCTGTACCAAGTGCATAAGAAAACACCCAGGGGCCAAGGCGCGCAAAGAACACGCCGGACGGGACACTATCTGGGGAAACGGGGAAAATCCGCATGACCACACTCACCGACCCTCCGAAGGAGTCGTTCCGGCTAAGTATGCTCATCTACGACACCCGGTATCGGTCCCTGACCATCCAGGTTGTCGCGCTGATCGGGTTCATGCTTGCCGCCGGCTGGCTGGTTAACAACACGATTCAGAACCTGTCCACCTTGGGCAAAGAGTTCGATTTCGGGTTTTTCAGCGACCCTGCCGGCTATGACATCAACCAGCGCCTGATCGACTACAATTCGCAAAGCAGCCATTTTCGCGCGTCCTTCGTCGGCCTGCTGAATACGCTTCTGGTGGCCGCGCTGGGCTGTGTCCTGGCGACCATCATGGGGGTCATTATCGGGGTGCTGCGGCTGTCCAACAACTGGCTGGTGGCGCGGATCATGACGGTCTATGTCGAAACCTTCCGCAACGTGCCGGTGTTGCTTTGGATCGTGTTCTTCATGGCGATCCTGATCGAAACGCTGCCCGCGCCCAATGCTTTCCGGGGTGAAAACCCTGCGGCATCGATGTGGCTGTGGGACAGTATGGCGGTGACGAACCGCGGCATCTATGTGCCTGAACCGCTGTTCAGCCGCGGGCTGGGTGATCTTCCGTTCTTCGGCATCTTCAACATCAGCCTGGAGCTGATCGTTCTGGTCGCGGTCGCGATTGCCGGGTTCTGGGGGGCGTCGCAGATCACCAAGCGCGCCAACCGCATTCAGGAAGCGACCGGCGAGCGCCCGACCACCTGGTATCTGAGCCTGGCCGTCATCGTCGTGCCGATCATCGTCGTGCTGGCAGCACTTGGGTTCCATCTGGGCTACCCCGCCCTCAAGGGCTTCAACTTTCAGGGCGGCGTCCATATGCGCAACTCGCTGATCGCACTGTGGCTGGCGCTGTCCTTCTACACCGCAGCTTTTATCGCGGAAAACGTGCGCGCCGGGATTATGGCCATTTCCAAGGGCCAGACCGAGGCTGCCGCCGCACTGGGCCTGCGTCCGAATCGTACTATGCGGCTGGTGATCCTGCCCCAGGCGCTGCGGGTGATCATCCCGCCGCTGATTTCGCAATACCTGAACCTGACCAAGAACTCGTCGCTGGCGATCGCGGTGGGCTATATGGACATCACCGGCACGCTGGGCGGCATCACCATGAACCAGACCGGCCGCGAACTGGAATGCGTCCTGCTGCTGATGCTGGTCTATCTGATCATCTCGCTTACCATTTCTGGCGTCATGAACTGGTACAACAATCGCGTCAAACTGGTGGAGCGGTAAGATGTCTGATCTGTCTTATGTCCGCAGCGAAATGCTGCCGCAGCAGGAGCCGCCGATTGCCTCGGGCGGGATCATCGGATGGATGCGGGAAAATCTGTTTTCCGGCGCCCTGAACACGATCCTGACCCTTCTGTCGGCCTTGTTCGTGTTTTTCGTCCTGTCCTCGATCCTGCCTTGGGTGTTTCAGTCCAGCTGGTCCGCCGGGTCGCTGAACGAATGCCGCGCAGCGATCGCCGCCACCTATGGCGAAGGCACCCACGGCGCGTGCTGGGCGGTGATCCGCGAGCGTTGGCTGCAACTGCTGTTCGGCTTCTATCCGTCCGAACTGTATTGGCGACCGATCCTGGCCTTTGCCGTGGCGCTTGTCGCGCTGGCCCCGATCCTGTTCAACGGTTTGCCGCGCCAGATGATGCGCTTTTCGATTTTTGCGCCGTTCCTGGTGCCCTGGCTGCTGTGGGGCGGCACGATCTGGACGCCGCTGGCGGTCATCGCCGGTTTCGCGGTCGGCTATGGCGCCTATGTGATCGTCGCGAAAGTGATGGGCGAACTGGCCGGGTTGATCGCATCGGTCGTGCTGGCGATCCTGTGGTGGATTTTCCTGGCCAACCCGGTCGCGCAGGGGCTGCACAGTGTGATCCCGCTGGGGATCGAGGCCGTGGCCAGCCGGAACTTCGGCGGTTTCATGCTGTCGATCACCATCGGTCTGGTGGCAATCACCGTGTCGCTGCCCATCGGCGTCGTTTTGGCGCTGGGGCGGCAGTCCGACCTGCTGATCGTGAAATCGCTTTGCGTTGGTTTCATCGAGTTCGTCCGGGGCGTGCCGCTGATCACGCTGCTGTTCGTGGCTTCGGTCCTGCTGAACTATTTCATGCCGCCGGGCACCGATTTCGACATCATCGTGCGGGTCATGATCATGGTCACCCTCTTTGCCTCTGCCTATATGGCCGAGGTGGTGCGCGGGGGGCTGGCCGCGCTGCCCAAGGGTCAGTACGAGGCCGCCGATGCGCTGGGTCTTGACTACTGGAAGGCGCAGCGGCTGATCATCATGCCGCAAGCGCTGAAAATCTCGATCCCCGGCATCGTGTCGACCTTCATCGGGGTGTTCAAGGACACCACGCTGGTGTCGATCATCGGCCTGCTCGACCCGCTTGGCCTGTCGAACTCTATTCGTGCGGATGTGAACTGGAACGGTATCGTGTGGGAGCTGTACGGCTTCATCGCGTTCATGTTCTTCATCTTCTGCTTCTCCATGTCCCGTTATTCGATGTTCCTGGAGCGCAAGCTTCAGACAGGCCATCGCTAAAGGAGTGACCCAATGTCTGAACTTGCAATCGACCGCGAAATTGACCGCAGCAAGCTGACGATCTCGGAAAAGATCGCCATCCAGATCACCGATATGAACAAGTGGTACGGGGCGTTTCACGTTCTGCGCGACATCAACCTGACCGTCAACCGGGGCGAGCGAATCGTAATCTGCGGCCCGTCGGGATCGGGCAAATCCACGCTGATCCGTTGCATCAACCGGCTGGAGGAACATCAGGCTGGCCGGATCGTGGTGGACGGGACCGAACTGACGAACGATCTGAAGAACATCGACAAGATCCGCTCCGAGGTCGGGATGGTGTTCCAGCATTTCAACCTGTTCCCGCATCTGACGATTCTGGAAAACTGCACGCTGGCGCCGATCTGGGTGCGCAAGGTTCCCAAGAAGGAAGCCGAAGAAACGGCGATGCATTTCCTGGAAAAGGTGAAGATCCCCGAGCAGGCGTCGAAATATCCCGGTCAGCTTTCGGGCGGTCAGCAGCAGCGCGTGGCGATCGCCCGCAGCCTGTGTATGCGGCCGCGGATCATGCTGTTCGACGAACCGACCTCGGCGCTGGACCCCGAGATGATCAAGGAGGTTCTGGATACCATGATCGAGCTTGCCGAAGAGGGCATGACCATGCTTTGCGTCACGCATGAGATGGGCTTTGCCCGTCAGGTGGCAAACCGGGTGATTTTCATGGATCAGGGCCAGATCGTGGAACAGAACGAACCCGAAGAGTTCTTCAACAACCCCAAAAGCGACCGGACAAAGCTGTTCCTCAGCCAGATCCTGGGCCACTGATCTTATCACTGTTCGAACGGAAATCCCCGGCCATTGCGCCGGGGGTTTTTCGTTTCAGGAAGTCAGATCGGCGGGTACCACGAAATCCACCGCGCGGCCGGTGCCGAATTCCAGATCGGCCCAATCGTCGATGTCGAATTCCGCCACCAGCGCCGCACAGGTGGGATAGGCCCCGAACCGGGCGTGATCGGGCCGCTTTTGCAACAGCCGCCCGGCGAAGTCACCGATGCCCGGATTATGCCCCAGCATCAAAACCGGCGAGGCCGCGCAATGATGCAGCACCGACAGCATCGTTTCGGAAGAGGCATGATAGAGCGCCGGTTCGCGCCGCATCAGCGTGTCGTTGGGAAAGGCGGGGGCCATGCGCTCCCATGTTTCCAGGGTGCGCCGCGCGGTCGAGCTGACAACCTCGGCCGGGCGGTGCCCGCGTTCGGCCAGCCACGCCGCAACCGCCGGCGCCGCGCGCTGCCCCCGCCGGTTCAGCGGACGCTCGTGGTCGTCTTGCGTGGGATCGTCCCAGCTGGATTTCGCGTGGCGAACAAGGATCAGTCGCAGGGTCATCTGTGGAACGCAGCCATGTGGAATGCCGATTGTGCGGGCATCCTGCCATAGGTTTCGCTGACGGGACAGGCCCGGCGCACAGCACAGCCGTTTTGCAGACAGTCCTGCCCCGGCGCGCTGTCCAGAAACCCGTGACAGGCGGCCAGATCATAGCCCCCGGCGCCCAACGCGCCCACCGGGCAGGCGTGGGCGCAGGGCCGGTCCACGCAGGTGTCGCAGGGGCAGGGCGGGAGTGCGGGCAGGTCCAGAACATCGTTCAGGGCCAGCGCCCCGCGATAGGACGCAAACAGCCCCGCGACATCATGCACCAGCAGGGACACGGGCGAGGCCCACGCCCGCCCCGAGCATTGCGCCCAGCGGATGAAGGGCTGAAATGGCGGGCCGCCAAAGGGGAAAACAGCGACCGCGTTCAAATCGGCGGCCAACGCCCCGATCACCCGCGCCGACCAGCGGTCCAGTGGATCGCCCGCGCCATCATGGAATTCCGGCGCGGCGCGGACATGCGGCCAGAAGCCGGGCTCAAGCGGACCCAGCAACACAAGCGTACCGCACCCCTTTGGCGCGCCATCGTCAGGGCCGGGGTGGAAAGCGCCGAAAATATCCAGATGCGCGGCCCGCACCCGGGTGCGCAGCGTGTCATAGCGGCGCACAGGGGGCTACCGCGGCTGGCGGATGATCGACCCCGCGCCATGTTCGGTGAACAGTTCCAGCAGACAGGCATTCGGCGCACGCCCGTCCAGAATCACCACCGCCCGCACGCCGCCTTCGATCGCATGCAGCGCAGTTTCGGTCTTGGGGATCATGCCGCCGGCGATCACGCCCTCGGCGGTCAGTGCGCGGATCTGATCCGGTGTCAGCTCTGTCACCACCTCGCCGCTGGCATCCTTGACGCCGGTTACATCGGTCAGCAGCAGCAGGCGGTCGGCCTTCAGCGCGGCGGCGATGGCACCGGCGGCGTTGTCGCCGTTGACGTTGAAGGTTTCGCCGTTGCGGCCCGCGCCCAAGGGGGCCACGACCGGGATCATTTCCGCCGCGTGCAGCGTGCGCAGCACCGCCGGGTTCATTTCCACCGGGGTGCCGACAAAGCCCAGATCGGCATTTGTCTGCTCGCAGATCATCAGGTTGGCATCCTTGCCCGACAGGCCCACGGCCTTGCCGCCCTGACGGTTGATCGCCTGCACGATGCGCTTGTTCACCAGCCCCGACAGCACCATTTCGACCACCTTGACGGTGGCCTCGTCTGTGACGCGCTTGCCCCGGACGAATTCCGATTTGATATCCAGCTTGGCCAGCATCTCGTTGATCATCGGGCCGCCGCCATGCACGATCACCGGGTTGATGCCGACCTGCTGCATCAGAACGATGTCACGCGCAAAGGTGTCCATCGCATCGTCATCGCCCATGGCGTGGCCGCCGAACTTGATGACGACGGTCGATTCGTCATAGCGCTGCAGATAGGGCAGGGCCTCGGACAGGGTCCGGGCGGTGGCGATCCAGTCGCGGTTCATGGCGGTTTGCTTCTTCATGGGGCGATCCTCGGTTGAGGCTTGGTAATGGAGCACGGCCAGCCTGCCAAGGGCGATTTGCCGGGGCGCGGCCTATTCCAGCGTGGCGATAATGGCCCGCAACGTGGCGATGCCATCACCTTTTTCCGAGCTGGTCACGACAATTTCGGGAAAGGCGGCCGGGTGTTTCGCCAGCGCGCCGCGCACCTGATCCAGTACCTTTTTCAGGTCGGCGGCCTTGACCTTGTCGGCCTTGGTCAGCACCGCCTGAAAGGTCACCGCCGACTGATCCAGCAGCTTCAGGATTTCCTCGTCCACCGTTTTCACGCCGTGGCGCGCGTCGATCAGCACGAAGGCGCGGCGCAGGGTCTGACGGCCCGACAGATAGGCCTTGAGCAGGCGCTGCCACTTCGCAACCACCGGCAGCGGCGCCTCGGCATAGCCATAGCCGGGCAGGTCCACCAGATAGTGACTGTCGGCGAGGGTGAAATAGTTGATCTCCTGCGTGCGGCCCGGTGTGTTCGACGCCCGCGCCAGCCCCTTGCGGCCGGTCAGCGCGTTGATCAGGCTGGATTTCCCTACGTTGGAACGCCCGGCAAAGCAGACCTCCAGCCGGTCAGCGGGCGGCAGCCCGTCCATCGCGACCACGCCTTTCAGAAATTCGGTCTGGCCTGCAAACAGGATGCGGCCGTATTCGGCTGTGGCGGCGTCGGGTTCATCCGCGACGGGAAATGGCAGTTGCATCAAAATACCTCCAGCGTATCGCCAAGGGCGACAGGGCCCGATTGCACGACCTCGGCATAAACGCCGAAATCGGTGTGGCCCCAGCCATCTTTCAGCGCGGCCAGGGTATCGGCGTCGCGCAGTCCGGTTTCGGGGTTCGCCGTCGTGGCCAGACAGCGGATGATTCGCTCTCGCACCTCGAGCACGGCCCCGCCGATTTTCACGCGCTTGCCGATCCAGTCGAACTCGGCCCAGGGGGGCAGCCCGTCGATCCACAGATTGCCGCGAAACCGCCGCGGTGACAGATCCTGACCAACCTGTTGGCTAAGCGCGGCCAGCGAGGACAGGCTCAGCAAACTGACCGAGGGGAACGGGCTGTCGGTCATGCCGCGCCCCGGCACACGCACGATGCGCGCCGATTGCGCGCGGTCGGCGGGCATCAGCGGTGCGACCCAGTCCAGAAAGGCGTCGGTTGGGCCGTCAGGGCGAAACCGCAGCGGCGACCGGGCGGGATGGGTCAGGGTGACGGTTTCGGTGGCCTCGTCCAACACGGCGGAAATGGCCATCAGTGCTGGCGCCTTCGAGCCGCGCGAAAAGTTGGCGCAGGGCGCCCATTCCGACCCGTCCGCCCTGGCCGCGTCATGGGCCACGGCCCAGGTGCGATCCCATGGCATGGTCCGGCCCGCAGTCAGTGTGACCGCTTCCAGCGCCTCGGCCCCGTGTCCCTTGATCGGGTGGCGCCAGATGCGGGCCAGTTCTGCCATCACTTTTCGTCCGGCTTCGTGGCCTTGCGGAAGCTCGACTTGATGTTGCCGAACACGTCGGGCTTATACCCGTGGCTGCGCATGATGATGTATTGCTGCAGGAAGGTGATGGTGTTGTTGGTGATCCAGTACAGCACCAGCCCGCTGGCGAACTGGCCCAGCATGAACATGAAGATCCACGGCATCCAGGCAAAGATCATCTTCTGCGCCGGGTCCGCGGGGGCCGGGTTCAGCTTTTGTTGCAGCCACATCGAGACCCCCAGCAGGATCGGCAGCGCACCCAGCGAGAAGAACGCCAGGAACGAGGTCGCATCCGGTGCCGCGAAGGGCAGCAGGCCGAACAGGTTCAGAATCGAGGACGGATCGGGTGCGGAAAGGTCCCTGATCCAGCCGATCCAGGGCGCGTGACGCAGTTCGATCGTGACGAAGATCACCTTGTAGAGCGAAAAGAAGATCGGGATTTGCAGAAAGATCGGCAGGCAGCCCGAGGCGGGGTTCACCTTTTCCTTCTTGTACAGCGCCATCATTTCCTGCTGCAGCTTCTGGCGGTCGTCGCCGGCGCGCTCTTTCAGCTTCTCCATCTCGGGCTGAAGTTCTTTCATCTTCGCCATCGAGACATAGGATTTCTTGGCCAGCGGGAACACGCAGGCCTTGATCAGCAGGGTCAGCGCGATGATCGACCAGCCCATGTTCCCGATAAAGCCGTTCAGGAAATGCAGCACCCGGAAGATCGGCTTGGTCAGGAAGAAGAACCAGCCCCAGTCGATCGAGTCGATGAATTTCTTGACGCCCAGCGTTTCTTCATAGTTGCGGATCGCCTCCCACTCCTTGGCGCCGGCAAACAGCATGGTTTCGGCGGTGACGGTCGCGCCGGGCTCGACGGTCAGGGCGGGCTGTCGGGCCTCGACCTGATAGATGTCGGACTGGGCCACATATTTCGCGACCGAGGTAAAGCTTTGCCCCGGCGTGGGGATCAGCGTGGTCATCCAGTATTTGTCGGTGAACCCGATCCAGCCGTCGGACTCGACGTTGGCGACATCGGCGCGGGCGGCCTCACGCTCGACGAAATCCATGTCGGGCATGTCGTCATAGGCGATTTCTTTCAGCTCGTTGTCGTTCTGGCGCACGACGCCTTCGTGCAGGATGAAAAACTTCGCCTGTTCGGGTTTATGCTGCCGGGCCACGATTCCGTAGGGGGCCGCGCGCACCGGGGCAGCGGTCGTGTTTTCAATGCTTTGCGTGATCCGGAACATGTATTGATCGTCGATCGCGATCGTACGGCGGAAGATCAGGCCGGCGCCGTTATCCCAGCTCAGGGTGATCGGGGTCTCTGCGGTCAGTGCGGCCCCTTCCTGGACGGTCCAGGGCGTGGTGGGGCCGGGCACCGCGCTGTTGGCCAGATCGCCCGCAGGGGCCCAGCCATAGATCGCGTAATAGGGATGCGCGCCGCCGACCGGGGCCAGCAGGGCGACATTGGCCGAGTCGGGCTCAAGCGTGTCGCGGTAGCCCTTCAGCGACAGGGTGTCGATCCGCCCGCCCAGCAAAGAGATCGAACCGGCCAGGCTGGGCGTGTCGATTGCAACGCGCGGGGCGTCGGCCACGGCGGGTACGGACCCGAGCGCCGGTGCCGGTGCGCCGCCGGTGCCGACCGCGGGCGGGGTCGGGGCCAGTCCGGTTTCTTCGACCGTGGCCGGTGCGGGTGGTGGCGGGGCCTGCGTTTCGGGCGGGAAGAGGATGAACCACACGAGGATCACCACAAAGCTGAGCACCGATGCGAGGATTAGGTTCTTGTTCTGATCGTCCATATGCAGGCCGCCATCTGTCCTTGGAAAGGTGATGGAGGTTCAACAGAACGGGGCGGGGAAGGTCAAGCGGTTTTCCCGTCACAGCTGGGGGCGGGCACGGGTTATCCGGCCTGACGGCCCAGGCTGGCCGCGGTTTCCAGCTTTTCCTGATGTTTGTGGACCCAGGCGATCGTGTCTTCGAACGGCATCGGGCGGGCGATCCCGAAGCCCTGAACATGGCCGCAGCCAAGTTGCGACAGCATCGCGTGCTCGCCGACGGTTTCCACGCCTTCGGCCAGGGTGTCCAGGCCCAGCCGCTCGGCCATGGTCAGGATCGCGGCCACCATGTTCTGCTGTTCACGGTCCTGATCGACGCGGGTGACGAAAGAGCGGTCGATTTTCAACCGCCCGACCGCGAAGCGCCGGATCGACGCGATCGAGGAATGGCCGGTGCCGAAATCGTCCAGATCGATGCCGCAACCCAAGGTGGCCAGCCCGGCGATGTTGCGCGTGATCATGTCGTCGCTGGCGTTCGAGACCACGGTTTCCAGCACTTCGACGGTCAGCCGGTCGGCAGACAGGTTGAAACGATCCAGCTCCCACCGGATCTTGTCCACCAGTTTCGGGTTGCGCAATTCCTCGCCCGAGAAATTGACTCCGATCGCGGGCACCCGGATTCCGGCCTGGTCCCAGCCGCGCAGGGCCGAGAAGGCGTTGAACAGGATTTCCTGGCTCAGCCGTTCGGACAGCCCGGCCTGCGTGATCGCGGCTAGAAACTCTTCGGGCGGAATCAGACCGCGGGTTTCGTGCGGCCAGCGCGCCAGCGCCTCGAACCCGGTCACGGCGCCGGTATCGGTCGAGATTTGCGGCTGAAACCAGGGCCGGATCTGCCCGTCCTCCAGCGCTTGCGCCACTTCGTCGATCAGATCGTGGCGCTGGGCGATCGCGCTTTGCATTTCCGCCGAAAAGGCGCGGATCGCGCCCGGCCCGTGCTGGCGTGCCTCGCGCATCGCGGCTTCGGCGGCATCCAGCATGGCGGCGCCCGTGGCGGCGGGGCTGCGGCTTTGCAGGCAGAAGCCGACCGAACTGGTCAGATAGGCGGTGGTCGCGTCGATGCTGATCGGTTCGCGCACCGCATCCTGAAGCCTGCCGGATATCTGCAACAGGGTTTCCAGATCGCCGCGCCGGACGGGGCAGAGCGCCACGGCGAAGCATGACCCGTTCATCCGGGCCAGCACGTCGCCGCCGCGCAGCGCGCCGGTCAGCCGTTCTGCGATCCGCCGCAACGCCAGATCGGCGGCGGGGCTGCCGAACCGGTCGCCCAGATCACTGATGCCTTCCACGGCGATGACCAGCGCCGCGGTCACCTTTCCCGTTCCATCCCTGTCGGCCAGCGAGTCGTCCAGTGCGGTCGCGACCGCATCGGGCAGGGCCAGGCCGGTGGCGGCATCGGTGTTCTGGTCGCGCCCCGCCTGCGGGCGGGCGGGCCGCCCGAAGACCGAAACCATCAGCGGAAAAAGCAGTGCCATCAGCAAAAGCGCCCGTTCGCCGCCCATCCAGAAGGCCGCCAGCGTCAGCGCCGGCAGAAAGGCCAGCCCCTGCGGCAGCCCGAATACCGTGACAAGCATGGCGCGGGCGCGGGGCGGAAACGGGCCGGTGATACGCGGCATCGGGAAAACGTCCTTGTGCAACAGGTGACCGGCGCGGTCACGTTCCGCCTGCGACGCTAGGAAATTTCCCTGATCCCGGTGTTAACGCAGCCGGGGAATCTGTGCGGTGTTTTCGTCAAATTCTATCGATTGGCGCGCCAGCCCCGCGAAATCGAACAGTTTGGGGTCCAGCAGGTGCGACGGGCGCGCATTCATCAGCGCGCGGAACATCACCTGACGGCGGCCGGGGCTGTTGGCTTCCCACCCGTCAAGGATCTGCTTGACCTGCTGGCGCTGCAGGCCGTCCTGGCTGCCGCACAGATCGCAGGGGATGATCGGGTAATTCATCGCTTTGGCGAAGCGCTCGCAATCGGCCTCGGCCACATGGGCCAGCGGGCGATAGACGAAAAGATCGCCCTCTTCGTTCAGCAGCTTGGGCGGCATGGTGGCCAGCCGCCCGCCGTGAAACAGGTTCATGAAGAAGGTTTCCAGGATGTCGTCGCGGTGATGGCCCAGAACCACGGCCGAGCATCCCTCTTCCCGCGCGACGCGGTACAGGTTTCCGCGCCGCAGCCGCGAACACAGCGCGCAAAAGGTGCGCCCCTGCGGGATCTTGTCCATCACGATGGAATAGGTGTCCTGATACTCGATCCGGTGCGGCACCTGCATCTTTTCCAGAAACGCGGGCAGCACGGTGGCGGGAAAGCCCGGCTGGCCCTGATCCAGATTGCACGCCAGCAGATCGACCGGCAGCAGCCCACGCCATTTCAGCTCATAGAGAGCAGCCAGCAGGGTATAGCTGTCCTTGCCACCCGACAGGCAGACCAGCCAGCGCGCGCCGGGCTCGATCATGCCGTACTGCTCCACCGCCTCGCGCACATAGCGCACGATGCGTTTGCGCAGCTTCTTGAACTCCGTCGAGGAGGGCGCGCCGTGGAACAGCGGGTGGATATCATCAAGATCGTCAAGCATGGGGCGGCTTTATCGCTGTTGCGGATTTCGGGCAAGAGGCGTGTGGTGCCGAAAGGACGAACGCGCCAAGGGGATATGGACCGCAGGCGCGGCCCTGTCTTCGGGCGCATTTCATCTTTGGGTTGATGCCGGTCAAGGACATTCACGGCGCTTCAGTGCATACTTTAGCGGTATTTGTAAGGAGGAACAGATGTCGTCGTATCACATGGAATTAGCGTCGGCGGGGCAAACGGCATCGTTGCGTATTGAGATTACCGATCTGCCCGGCAAGGAAACATGGATGTGCAACAAGCCCGACTTCCTGGGGATGCCCAAGGGAGAGGTCGCTTGGAAAGGGCGCACATTGGGGTTGTTTTCGCCAGGATCGATGGAATTTGACCCGAAGGAAGGGTACAATATTTTGAAACCCGGGGTGATCGCCCTGGGCATTCTTGAAATCCCCGCCATCGGGTTGGACGAAGTGCGGATCGGCGAGGGGGATGCGGTGCGGTTCGAGCATCGTCCCCCCGGCATATGGACGTTGAAGCATCGTAAAACCGGCTGAATGGCGCAGGGGCGCGGGCGGGCGTCAGGTGTCGGACTTGTCGGGCACCGGATCATAGCCGTCACTGCCCAGTGGGTGACACCGCCCGATGCGGCGCAGCGCTAGCCAGCTGCCCCGGACCGCCCCGTGCTTTTCCAGCGCCTCCAGCGCATAGGCGCTGCAGGTCGGCTGATAGCGGCAGTTATGCCCGACCCAAGGGCTGAGGATCAGCCGATAGGCGCGGACGGGCAGGGCGGCGATATGGGCAAGCGGGCTCATTTTTCATCCCCATGGATTTTGCGCAGGGCGTGACGCAGGTCGCCCTCCAGCTCCATATAGGGGCGCTCGGCCGTGGCGCCGGCGCGGCCGATCAGCACATAGTCCCAGCCGGGCCTGCCCTGTTCGGGCAGAACCGCGCGGGCGATGGCGCGCAGGCGGCGCTTGGCGCGGTTGCGGGCCACCGCGTTGCCGACCTTCTTGGAACAGGTGAACCCCACGCGGATCGCGGCCGGGTCGGCCTCGTCCGGGGCACGGCGGCGGGCCTGCAGAACGAAGCCCTTGGCCGCCTGCCGGCGTGCGCGGGCGGCGCGCAGGAAATCGGCGCGTTTGTTCAGAATCAGCAGGCATGACGAAATCGCCGGGGGCCTTGATGCGGCGTCCGGCGTATTGCCTGCCACATGTGCCTCCGGCGGTATCATGTCGAAATGCCTTTCGGCAGGTCTTATGCGCTGAGCGACTTCCGGCCTTTGGCGCGGCGTGCGTTCAGGATCTTGCGACCGGCTTTGGTGGCCATGCGCGCACGGAAGCCGTGGCGGCGGCTGCGAACCAGGTTGCTCGGTTGGAATGTGCGTTTCATCGCGCTTAGCTCCGTCAGGTCAGGCCCGAACCCCGATGGATTCGAGGGCCGTTAATGTTCGAAGCCCGTCCTTTAGGGGCTTGCGCGCGGCAAGTCAATTCGCTGTTCGCGGGTTTTGTGCAACATTTCAGGGCCTCGCCCCCACTGTATCCCGCCGGAATATTACAGTTTGCGTGAAATCACCCCACGATCTGAAACAAAGCCTCACCCGCGATCAACCGCGCGTGAGAGGGCTGTCACAGCACCCCGATGCAGCGCATGTTGTGGGTCAGAGCACAAGGACCCACCATGAAAGACATCCCGATGAATGATGCAGGCGAGACGCCGAAACCCGGCTGGATGCGGCGATTGCCCCTGCTGGCGATTCTGGCGGTGGCCGTGACAGGCGCGTTTACCCTGCGTGATTATATCTCGTTCGAGACGCTGGCCGAGCATCACGAGGCGCTGATCGCGTTCCGGGATGCGCATTACCTGTGGACAGCGCTGGGCTTCATGGCGGTCTATATTGCAATCGTGGGCTTTTCGCTGCCCGGTGCGACGATCGCGACGCTGACCGGCGGTTTCCTGTTCGGGCTGTTCCCCGGCGTGCTGTTCAACGTCACGGCGGCCACGATCGGTGCCACTGCGATCTTTCTGGCGGCGCGCTTGGGCATGGGCGAACGGCTGGCCGCCCGGATGGATGCGGGCAGCGGCCTGATCCGGCACCTGAAGGACGGCATCCGCGAGAACGAGCTTTCGGTGCTGTTCCTGATCCGGCTGGTGCCTGTGGTGCCGTTTTTCGTGGCCAATCTTCTTCCCGCGCTGGTCGGGGTGACGGTGGCCCGGTTCGTGTTGACCACATTCCTGGGCATCATTCCCGGCGGTGTGGTCTATACGTGGGTGGGCGCGGGGCTGGGCGCGGTATTCGCGCGCGGTGAAACCCCCGATCTGGGCCTTATATTCGATCCGTATATCCTGGGCCCGATTCTGGGCCTGTGCGCGCTGGCGGCGCTGCCAATCGTGCTGAAGGCGTTGCGCCGCAGAAAGGACATCTGACATGACCCGGATCAGGACGGATCTGTGTATCATCGGCGCGGGCTCGGGCGGGCTGTCGCTGGCGGCGGGCGCGGTGCAGATGGGCGCGCGCGTGGTCCTGGTCGAGGGCCACAAGATGGGCGGCGATTGCCTGAACTATGGCTGCGTGCCCTCCAAGGCGCTGCTGGCGGCGGGCAACCGGGCCCAGGCGCTGCGCGAGGGCGGGTTCGGCGTGGCCCCGGTGGCGCCGCAGGTGGATTATGCCGCTGCCAAGGATCATGTAGCGCGCGTCATTGCCACCATCGCCCCGCATGACAGTGTCGAGCGGTTCGAGGGGCTGGGCGTGCGGGTCATTCGCGCCTTCGGCCGGTTCACCTCTGCCACCGAGCTGGAGGCCGGCGAACATCTGATCTCGGCACGCCGTTTTGTCATCGCCACCGGGTCATCCCCGCTGGTGCCGCCGATTCCGGGGCTTGAAACCGTGCCCTATCTGACCAATGAGACACTGTTCGACCTGCGCGAGGCACCCGAACACCTGATCGTCATCGGTGGCGGGCCGATCGGGATGGAAATGGCGCAGGCGCATGTGCGGCTGGGCTGCAAGGTGACGGTGATCGAAGGCGCGAAGGCGCTGGGCAAGGACGACCCCGAACTGGCGGCGGTGGTGCTGGACCGGCTGCGCGCCGAGGGCGTGCAGATCGTCGAGGGCCAGCAGGCCGCGAAAGTGTCGGGCGGGCCGGGCGACATATCGGTGGAAACTGCGGGTGGCACTGTGTATCGCGGCACCCATCTTTTGATGGCGGTGGGGCGCAAACCGGCGATCGAGCGGCTGAACCTGGATGCGGCCGGGGTGGAAACCACCCGCACGGGCGTCACTGTCGGCCCCGATCTGCGCAGCAGCAACCGGCGCATCTATGCCATCGGCGATGTGGCGGGCGGGCTGCAATTCACCCATGTGGCGGGCTATCACGCGGGGGTTGTGATCCGGTCGGTCCTGCTGGGGTTACCCTCGAAAGCGCGCACCGATCACATCCCCTGGGTCACCTATACCGCGCCCGAGCTGGCGCAGGTCGGCCTGACCGAGGCCCAGGCGCGCGCGGCCCACGGCGACGCGCTGACCGTGGCGCGCTTTGACTATGGCGGCAATGACCGCGCCATCGCCACCGGCCAGACCGCCGGGCTGATCAAGGTGATGGTGGTCGGGGGGCGGCCTGTCGGGGCCTCGATCGTCGGGGCCGGGGCGGGCGATCTGATCGGGATCTGGGCGCTGACCATCGCCAACGGGCTGAAAATGAGCGCCATCGCCAACATGGTCGCGCCATATCCGACACTGGGCGAGGTTAACAAGCGCGCTGCGGGTGCCTATTTCTCTCCCAAACTATTTGATAATCCTTGGGTGAAACGGGCGGTGCGGTTGGTCCAGAAGGTCCTGCCCTGATCCACCCCTGCGGGAGGCGCACGGTGCTGAACACACTTTCCGGCCGATTCCTGATGCTGACGTTCGTGTTCGTCATGCTGGCCGAAGTGCTGATCTTCGTGCCCTCGATCGCGCGCTTCCGCGAGGATTTCCTGCTGTCGCGGCTGGAACGGGCGCAGATCGCCTCGCTTGCGCTGCTGGCGGCCGAAGACATGATCAGTGACGATCTGGAGGCCGAGCTGCTGACCAATGCGGGCGTGTTCAACGTGGTGCTGCGGCGCGACCAGATGCGCCAGCTTGTGCTATCCTCGCCCATTCCCGGCCCGATCCATGACAGTTTCGATCTGCGCGACGCGATGGCGGTGGAACTGATGCGCGATGCTGTGCTGCAACTGCTGGACCGGCAGAACCGGGTGATCCGTGTCATTGGCGACCCGGTCAAGCAGGCCGGGCTGCTGATCGAGGTGACGATGGAAACCGCGCCGCTGCGCATGGCGATGATCGACTACGGGTTGCGGATTTTGGTGCTGTCAGCGGTGATTTCGATAATCACCGCGCTGCTGCTGTTTCTGGTGGTGCAGCGCATTCTGGTGACGCCGATCCGCCGGGTGGTGCGCGCGATGCAGATCTACGCCGATGCGCCCGAGGACGCCCGCCGCATCATCGAACCCAGCGCCGCGATCACAGAACTGCGCGAGGCAGAGATCGCCCTGCAATCCATGGAGCGGCAGCTGACCGGTGCCCTGCGCCAGAAAGAGCGGTTGGCCCAGCTTGGCGGTGCGGTGGCCAAGATCAGCCACGATCTGCGCAATATCCTGACCACCGCCCAGTTGCTGGCCGACCGGATGGAACGCAGCGAGGATCCGGCCGTGAAACGCGCGGCGCCGAAACTGGTCGCCTCGATCTCGCGCGCGGTGAACCTGTGCGAAACCACCCTGGCCTTCGGCAAGGCCGAAGAGCCACCGCCCGCGCTGGACCGCGTGTCGCTGGCGATGATCGTCAACGATGTGGTGGACAGCGAGCGTCTGGCCGCGGGCGAGGACGATATTTCCTTCAGCGAGGATGTGCCGGCGGGGCTGGTGCTGCGTGCCGATCCCGAACAGTTGTTCCGGGTGCTGTCCAACCTGATCCGCAATGCCCGCCAGGCGATCACCGCCAGCGGCAAGACCGGCGAGATCTGCGTCAGCGCCGAAGAGGACGAGGGCGAATGGACGATCCGGGTCACGGATACCGGCCCTGGCCTGCCGCCGCGCGCGCGCGAATATCTGTTCCAGCCGTTCCAGGGCGGTACCCGCAAGGGTGGCACCGGGCTGGGCCTGGCGATTTCGGCCGAACTTGTCCGCGGCCATGGCGGGCGGCTGGAACTGCAGCGCTCGGATGCGGAGGGCACCAGTTTCGTCATCCGGCTGCCCAAGGGGGCCGATCTTTTGGGGCAGGCGGCGGAATAACTTTCGATAGCCCCTTGCAATGCCCGGCAGGCCCCGCTAAATGACGCCTCCACGCGCTGGTAGCTCAGTTGGATAGAGTACTTGACTACGAATCAAGGGGTCGGGGGTTCGAATCCTCCCCAGCGCGCCATTACCTTCTGAAATTCCGCTGATAGGCCGACGCTGTCGGGCAGTTTCCATCGGTGCTATGCTGCCGCTTCTGGGCGGGGGGCTTCGTCCTTCAGCAAGATTGCCAGCGCCGCCACGGTCAGCGCCACGCCCACCAGGATCATCCCGCCCGGCATGCCGTGGCCCAGCGCGATCTCCCAGCAGATGACCCAACTGGGGGTAAGATAGGAATAGGCCATCACCTTGGCCGAGGGCAGGCGCAACGCGGCGTATTGCAGCAAGACGAAGGTCATCGCGCTGGAAAACACCGCCAGATAGCCCACCACCAGCCAGACCCGCAGCGGCAGTGCGGCCCAGTCGGTGGCCCGGATCGCCGGCGCGCCATAGGCGATCAGCACCAGAAACGCAGCCAGCATCATCCCGAAGGTAAAGACCAGCGCGGGCTCGCCCCGGTTGAACAGGCGGATCAGCGGCGTATAGGCGGCATGGGCGACGCAGCCGACGAAAAAAATCGCCTCGCCACGGCCGATGTCGAACGCCAGCAGCGCCGACAGATCGGCGCGAAAGATCACCCACAGCGCCCCAACCCCGCCCACCAGCAGGGCGAAGGCCATGCGCGGGGTGGTGATCTGGCGCAAGAACAGCCAGCCGAACAGCGCCGACAGGATCGGCGTCAGGGTGAACACCGCCGAGGTCGCGACCGGCAGCGCGGTTTTCAGCCCTTCGAACATCAGCACGAAATAGGTGGCGAACAGCACGCCCAGCAGCGCATAGCGCCAGGGCGCCCGGAAATGCGCGGCCTTCATGCCCGGCCCGGCCACGGCCGCACCACCGATCAGCAGCCCGGCCAGCAAGAACCGCAGCGCGGTCAGCGCGACCGGGTCGATGTCGCGCGCCACCATGCTGCCAAAGCTGAACGAGCCCGCGATCAGGGCGGAAAACAGCAGCATCGCCAGATGCCCCCGCCGGGCCTCGGCCGCGCGGGTCAGGGCCATGCCTTGGCGGCCTCTTTCAGGGCGTCGGCAAAGCCCTGCACCTTGGCGGTGCGATGCAGATCCACATGGGTGACCAGCCACAGCGGCACGTCCCATTCAGGGCGCGGCGGCATCATTTCCACCAGATCTGGGTCGGTTTGCGCCCGCCACAGCGACAGAAAACCCACCCCGCCCCCGGCCAGCACCGCGTCGCTGCCATCGCGGCTGTCCGAGGTGCGCAGTTTGATGCACTCTGCGGGGATATTGTCCTTCATCCACCGGAAATAGGCGGCGCGGTGGGCCACGTCGTCGGGGCCGATGAAACGGTGGCAGGCGATATCCGCGGGCCCCGTGATCCCGCCATGGGCGGCGACATAGGAGCGATGCGCATAAAGTGCCATTTTCAGGCTGGCCAGCGGTTGCACGATATTGTCGGGATCGTCGGGTTTCGATCCGGCACGAATCGCCACATGCGCCTCGCCATATTCCAGCCGGAACAGGCGCGGGCCGGTGATCAGCCGGATCGCCAGATCGGGATGCTCTTCCTGAAATCCGGCCATCACCGGCGCCAGCAGCGGCGCCAGACTGTCGACCGAGGTCAGCACCAGTTCGCCGGTCATCGCGGCGCCGTGGCCATGCAGCCGCCCGGCCAGCTGTTCGAACTGGTCCGCCGTCGCCTGTGCCACTTGAAACAGGTCGAGCCCGGCCTCGGTCGGCGTATAGCCGCGGGCGTGGCGCTGGAACAATTTCACGCCCAACCGTCCCTCCAGCGCGTCGATATGGCGGATGACCGTCGCGTGGTGAACGCCCAGAACTTCGGCCGCACCGCTGACCGTGCCCAGCCGCGCCACATGAAAGGCGGTTCTGATCTCGTCCCAGTTGTCGATATTCATTATGTGCACCACCTCACATCGCCTGTTGAAGGTGGCCGATTGTGTTCATTTGAGCAAGCGTGATCTTGAGGGCAGAGTTTAACGCCCAACAGGAGCATCCCATGCCGAAAACCATCCTTCGTATCGATTCGTCCATCAAGGGTGCGCAATCGCTGTCCAAGCAACTGTCCGACGACATCATCGCCCGGCTGACCGCCGCCAATCCCGATGCCAGCGTCACCACCCGTGATCTGGCCGATATGGATCTGCCGATGATCGACGGCGGCTGGATCGGCGCCGCCTTTACCCCGGCCGAGGATCGCACGCCCGAGCAGGCCGCCACCCTGGCCCTGTCCGATACCCTGATCGCCGAGGTGAAAGCCGCCGATGTTCTGATGATCGGTCTGCCGATCTATAATTTCGCCGCCCCCGCGCAGCTCAAGACCTGGATCGACCACCTGTGCCGCGCCGGCGAAACCTTCCGCTATTCCGAAGCCGGCCCCGAGGGTCTGGTGAAGGGCACCCGCGCGATCATCGCCGTGGCTTCGAACGGCACGCAGATGGGGTCGGAGATCGACTTTGCCTCGTCCTATCTGCAACACATGCTGGGCTTCATCGGCATCACCGATGTGCAGTTCGTCGCTGCCGACCGAATGGCGATTGACCCCGAAGCGTCGATGAAAGCCGCGAATGACGCGATCGCCGGCCTGACCGTCGCGATCTGAGGCGTGGCTGATTCATCCTTGCGGCTGTCTGCGCGCCCCTTGGCGCAGAGGGCCGCAAGGACCGATAAGCTGCCCCGGCTTGACTCCCGGCCCATTGCGGCCTAAACGCCAGCCAAGTTTCCGGAAGTGTGCCATACCTTCCGGTCCCGGATCACAGCCGGGATCGCCACCAGTCAGCGCGTTGCGCCCACTGGTGCCGTTGGCGTTTGGGGCGTCGGGTCTTACATATCCGGCAGGTGCAATGGGCGTAAGGAGCCGTAGGAATGTTTGAAAATCTGTCCGAACGCCTTTCCGGCGTCTTTGACCGGCTGACCAAACAGGGCGCGCTGTCCGAAGAGGACGTGAAAACCGCCATGCGCGAGGTTCGCGTCGCCCTGCTTGAGGCCGACGTATCGCTGCCCGTGGCCCGCGAATTCGTGCGCGCGGTTCAGGACAAGGCTACCGGCCAGGCAGTCACCAAATCGGTGACACCGGGCCAGCAGGTCGTCAAGATCGTGCATGACGAACTGGTGCATGTGCTGACCGGCGACGACGACCCCGGCGCGCTGAAGATCGACAACCCGCCCGCGCCGATCCTGATGGTCGGCCTTCAGGGCTCGGGTAAAACCACGACCACGGCCAAGCTGGCCAAGCGGCTGAAGGAGAAGAACGGCAAGCGGGTGTTGATGGCATCGCTGGACGTGAACCGCCCCGCCGCCATGGAACAGCTTGCCATCCTCGGCGCCCAGATCGGGGTCGATACCCTGCCGATCGTGCCGGGGCAGAAGCCCGTGGACATCGCCAGGCGCGCCAAGCAGCAGGCGACGATGGGCGGCTATGACGTCTATATGCTGGACACCGCAGGCCGTCTGCATATCGACGACGTGCTGATGGACGAGGTGCAGGCGGTCCGCGATGTCGCCACCCCGCGTGAAACCCTGCTGGTGGTCGATGGCCTGACCGGCCAGGACGCGGTCAACGTGGCGTCGGAATTCGACGGCAAGGTCGGCATCTCGGGCGTCGTGCTGACCCGGATGGATGGCGACGGGCGCGGCGGTGCGGCGCTGTCGATGCGCGCCGTGACCGGCAAGCCGATCCGGTTCGTCGGTCTTGGCGAAAAGATGGACGCGATCGAGGAATTCCACCCCGAACGTATCGCGGGCCGCATCCTGGGCATGGGCGATATCGTGTCGCTGGTCGAAAAGGCGCAAGAAACCATCGAGGCCGAACAGGCCGAGCGGATGATGCGCCGGTTCCAGAAGGGTCAGTTCAACATGAACGACCTGAAGATGCAGCTGGAACAGATGCTGAAAATGGGCGGCATGGAAGGTGTCATGGGCATGATGCCGGGCATGGGCAAGATGGCCAAGCAGGCGCAGGAGGCCGGGTTCGACGACATGGTTCTGAAGCGCCAGATCGCGTTGATCCAGTCGATGACCAAGAAAGAGCGCGCCAATCCGCAGCTTCTTCAGGCCAGCCGCAAGAAGCGGATCGCCAAGGGCGCAGGGCTGGAAGTGTCCGAACTGAACAAGCTGCTGAAGATGCACCGCCAGATGGCCGACATGATGAAGAAGCTCGGCAAGGGTAAGGGCGGGATGCTGAAACAGGCCATGAAGGGCATGTTCGGCAAAGGCGGGATGCCCGACATGGGCGCCGCGGGCATGGACCCCAAGGCGCTGGAAGCGGCGGCCAGACAGATGGGCGCGGGCGGCAAGCTGCCCGGCGGTCTGCCCGGCCTGGGCGGCGGCGCGCTGCCGCCGGGTCTGAGCGGGCTTGGAAAGAAGAAGTGATGACCGCACCTTGCATATCCACGGCACGGCTGCGCCTACGCCCGCACCGGATGGATGATCTGGAAGCGTTCTGGACGTTCTACCAAAGCCCGCGTGCGGTCTATATGGATCGTCCGAACAGTCGCACCCATCTGTGGTATGGGCTAGCCTCCGAGGTGGGCAGTTGGGATCTGCAGGGTCAGGGCGGCTGGGCGATCGAAACCCTTGACGGTGCGTTGGCCGGGCAAGTCGCAATCACCCACCCGCCGCATTTTCCCGAACGTGAGTTGGGCTGGCTGTTATTCGAGGGGTTCGAGGGCAGGGGGCTGGGGTATGAGGCCGCTTCAGCCGCGCGCAATTACGCCTTCGGACCGCTTGGGGCCGATACGCTGGTTAGCTATATCCATGCGGACAATGCCCGCTCGATCGCGTTAGCCGTGCGGCTGGGCGCCACGAGGGACGATGCCGCCGAACGTCACGATGCACAGGATCTGGTTTATCGCTACCCGGCCCCGGAGGCGCTGCAATGAAGATCGAAATCAATATCCCGACGCTGGAGACCGAGCGCCTGATCCTGCGCGGCCCCAAGGCCGAAGACTGGGAGGCCGACGCCGCCTTCCGCACCTCTGACCGGGCGCAATTCGTCGGTGGCCCCTATACCCGCATGACCGCCTGGCGTGGCTTCGCCGCCCGCTGGGGCCATTGGGCGATGCGCGGTTACGGCATGTTCACCGTCACCCTGCGCGGCTCGGACGCGGCGCTTGGCGTGGTCGGCCCGCTGTTCGCCGAAGGCTGGGCCGAGCCCGAACTGGGCTGGATCCTGTATGAGGCGGCCGAGGGCAAGGGCATCGCGCATGAGGCCGCGCTGGCCTGCCGCGACTATGCCTATGGCACGCTCGGCTGGACCACCGCGATCAGCTATATCGACGCCGACAATACCCGCTCCCGCGCGCTGGCCGAGCGGCTGGGCTGTGTCCTCGACCCGACTGTTTCGCACCCGTTCGGCGCCGAGGCATCGACGCTGGTCTATCGCCATCCGTCGCCGGAGGCGCTGAAATGACGGTGATCCCTACGCTGACCACCGCGCGCCTGACCCTGCGCGCCCCCGGCCCGCAGGATTTCCCGGCGCTGGTGGAATTCTATGCCTCTGATCGCTCGCAATTCGTCGGCGGACCGATGACTGCCGAACAGACCTGGCGGCAGTTGGCCTGCGAGATCGGGCACTGGACGCTGCGCGGCTATGGCCGCTGGATCGCCGAGGACACACAGACCGGCCGCGCCGTGGGCATGATCGGGCTGTGGAGCCCCGAAGGCTTTCCCGAGCCGGAAATCGGCTGGGATCTGTTCGATGGGTTCGAGGGGCGCGGATATGCCACCGAAGCCGCCCGCGCGGCCCGCGATTTCGCCTTTGACACGCTGGGCTGGGTCACCGCGATCAGCCTGGTCAAGCCCGCCAATACCGGCTCGGCCCGTGTGGCCGAACGGCTGGGCGCGGTCAGGGACGGCCAGTTCGAACATGCCCGTTTTGGCGCGTTGGACATCTATCGCCACCCGACCCCTGCCGGGGGGGCGAACTGATGCCGCAGCAGACCATTCCGACGCTGGAAACCGAGCGTCTGATCCTGCGCGGCCCCGAGCCGCAGGATTACCCGGATTTCAAGGCCACGTTCAGTTCCTACCGCTCGCGTTTCATGGGGGGACCGCTGAACAAATACGAGGCCTGGATGCTTTATGCCGCCGAGATCGGCCATTGGCAGATTCGCGGCTTCGGCATGTGGATGATCCATGACCGCGTCACCGATGAAACCTATGGCATGGCCGGCGGCTGGCAGCCCGCAGGCTGGCCCGAGAGCGAGATTGCCTGGATCATCTGGCCTGACAAGGCCGGTCACGGCTATGCGCTGGAAGCCACCGATGCCGCCCGGCGCTATTTCTACACCCAATGCGGGTGGGATGGCGCGGTCAGCTATATCGACCCCAAGAACCTTGATTCCATCCGCCTGGCCGAACGTCTGGGCGCGGTCAAGGATCACGATGCCGCGACGATCGACGGCAATGACGCGGTTTACCGTCATCCCTCGCCCGCGCGTCTGCGTTCCGGGCAGATGGCCGATGGGATCGCGCTGGAGATCCAGAACTACATCAACCCGTTGTTCAAACCGAAGGGGTTCGCCATTGACTGATCCCGTGACCCGCGCCGCAGAGGTGCTGAAAGAACACCGCGAAAGCATCGACCGTCTGGATGCGATCCTCGTCTATACGCTGGGCGAGCGGTTCAAGCACACCCAGGCGGTGGGCCGGCTGAAGGCCGAGCATGACCTGCCGCCCTCTGACCCGGCCCGCGAGGCCATTCAGATCGCCCGGCTGGAGGATTTGGCCAAACGCGCCGACCTCGACCCGGAATTCGCCAAGAAATTCCTGAACTTCATCATTCAGGAAGTCATCCACCACCATATCGAACATCAGAAATAGGCGGCCAATCCGCCGAACGCCAGATCAAGGAGAAACTGACAATGGCACTTAAAATTCGTCTCGCCCGTGGCGGCTCCAAAAAGCGCCCGTTCTATCGCATCGTGGCCACCGACAGCCGCATGCCCCGCGATGGCCGCTTCATCGAAAAGCTGGGCGTCTACAACCCGCTGCTGCCGAAAGACAGCGAAGAGCGCATCAAGATGGATCTGGATCGCGTCAAGCATTGGCTTGGTGAAGGCGCCCAGCCGACCGACCGGATCGCCCGTATGCTGGAAGCCGCCGGCGTTCTGACCAAGAAAGAGCGCAACAACCCGAAAGCCGGCGAGCCGGGCAAGAAAGCCAAAGAGCGCGCAGAAGAGAAAGCCGCCAAGGCTGCCGAAGCCGCTGCTGCCCCGGCCGAAGAGCCCGCCGCAGAAGAGACGGCGGAATAATCCGCCCTGTCACATGCGACACATACCCGCCCGGATACACATGTCCGGGCGGTGTACAGGCCTCGGGGGATGCGATGATGAGCGACGATCGGATATGCGTGGGCGCGATCTCCGGCTCTTTCGGGGTGCGCGGCGAGGTGCGGCTGAAAAGCTTCTGCGCCGACCCCGCGGCGATTGCCGATTACGCCCCGCTGTACAGCGAGGATGGCGCGCAGCGCTTCACGCTGAAGATCACCCGCGCGATCAAGGGCGGCTTTGCCGCGCGTCTGTCGGGCGTGGCGACCAAGGAACAGGCCGACGCGATGAAGGGCCTGCGCCTGTTCGCCGACCGCGACGCGCTGCCCGCGCTGCCCGATGACGAATATTACCACACCGATCTGATCGGGCTGGAGGTGCTGGATACCGGCGGCACGCTTCTGGGCCATGTGCGGTCGGTGCAAAACCACGGCGCCGGCGATCTGTTGGAAATTCACGGGCCGGGGCTGAAATCCACGATCCTGCTGCCCTTCACCAATGCGGCCGTGCCGACGGTGGATCTGGCCGCGGGCCGGATCATCGCCGACCCGCCCGAAGGGCTGTTCCCGGAGTAGCCGCAATGCCCGCCCCCCGCCAGCGCGTGGTGATCCATGCCGGGTTTCACAAGACCGGCACCACCAGCATTCAGGCCACCCTGCGGGCCAACGGCCCGGTGTTGTGGCCGGTGATGGCGCTGGCGCTGCGCGGCAAGATACAGCCGGTTGTTTCGGCGGCGCGCGGCTATTCCACCTGGCGCGATCCGATCAGCCTGGCCAAGGCAGGGACGCGGTTCGGCGCCTTTGTCCGCGGGCTGGAGCTGTCGCCCAGGCGCCAGCTTCTGATCTCGGCCGAAGAGCTGTCGGGCCATATGCCGGGGCGCGGCGATCTGGCCGATTATTCCGCCGCGCCCGATTTGATGCAGTGCTATGCGGATGAGCTGGAAGACATCTTTGGCGACCGGCTGGACCTGACCTTCTTCTTCAGCCTGCGCCAGCCCGGCGCCTGGTTGAAAAGCGTCTATTGGGAACATGTCAAATCTTCGCGCATGGTGCTTGATTTCGACGACTATGCCGCGCGCTATGCCGGGTCTGCCGATCTGCCCGCCACCATCGACGAGGTGTGCCGCGCCGTGACGCCGCACGAGGTGCGGTCGGCCTGGCTGGAAGAGGTCGGCGATCTGCCGCTTGGCCCCGCCACCCCGCTGCTGGATCTGATGCGCCTGCCCGACGCGCGCCGCGCCGCCCTGACCCCGGGCCCGCGCCGCAATGTCGGGCGCGGGGACGATCTGTTGCAAGAGCTGCTGCGGATCAATCGCAGCGATCTGGGCCCGGAGGCCGCGAAGCTGGCCAAGGCAACTCTGCTGGGCAGCTAGAAGACCGGCCAGCCGCGCGGTGCGCCCGGCGATCGGGGCTTTTGGCGGCGCGCAAAACCGGCTAGAGACCGCGCCATGAGCGATAAACCCAACAAATCCCATGGCCGGCTGTCGATCTCGGCCTCGCTGCAGCCGCGCGATCTGATGGCCGAGCGGCCCCGCGTGAAAAACGCGTGGATGGCGAAGATCGTGACCCTGTTCCCCGGCGCCTTTCCGGGCGTTCTGGGCCAGTCGCTGACCGGTCGCGCGCTGGATCAGGGGCTGTGGGCGCTGGAAACCATCGATCTGCGCATGTTCGGCGAAGGGCGACACAAGAATGTCGATGACACCCCGGCGGGCGGCGGCGCGGGCATGGTGCTGCGCCCCGATGTGGTGGGGGCCGCGCTGAAGCACGCATCGCGGCACACCCCGAAGGACCGGGCGGTCTGGCCGGTGATCTATCTGTCCCCGCGCGGCAGGCCGTTCAATCAGGCCATGGCGCAACGCTTTGCCAGGGCCGAGGGTATGACCCTGCTGTGCGGCCGGTTCGAGGGCGTGGACGAGCGCGTGCTGGAGCATTTCGCGGTCGAGGAGGTCAGCCTGGGCGATTTCGTCCTGACCGGCGGCGAGATCGCCGCGCAGGCGCTGATCGACGCCACCGTGCGGCTGTTGCCCGATGTGCTGGGCAATCAGGCCTCGACCGAAGAGGAATCCTTTTCCCACGGGTTGCTGGAGCATCCGCAATATACCCGCCCCGCCGTCTGGGAAGGGCGCGAAATCCCCGAGGTGCTGTTGTCGGGCCATCATGGCCGGATCGAGGAATGGCGCCGCGAACAGGCCGAAACGCTGACCCGCGACCGCCGCCCCGACCTCTGGGCGGCCTATCTGGCGGCAAAGGATGACGATAAGGGGTGAAACCCGCGATTACCCCTTGATTGCAACGGAACTTGGCCTTAACAGCACGTCCGTATAGGGGAGGCCGCCGAAGAATCTGTTTCGTCGGCTTCTTTTCGTATTCGGACGGTTTGTTTGCCGATGCCTGCAGCCAGGTTTCTTCGCCTGATCCCTGTACCGGCATTTTGGCGCAGACAGGCCGGACATCAAGGAACGTCGCCCTGATCTCTGGCGGGCTTGACCTGAACATTCAGGCAAGGACCCGGAAGAAGACCGAGAGCTCTGAGGACGCAAACCAACTTCGCGGGCAAACCGTGAGCATATAGGAGTGATTGCGATGGACCTGATCGCACAGATCGAGGCCGAGCAGATTGCCGGTCTCGAAAAGACCATCCCGGATTTCAAGGCCGGTGATACCATCCGCGTCGGTTACAAGGTGACCGAAGGCACCCGCACCCGTGTGCAGAACTACGAAGGCGTGTGCATTTCGCGCAAGAACGGCGGCGGCATCGCCGGATCGTTCACGGTGCGCAAGATTTCCTTTGGCGAAGGCGTGGAACGTGTGTTCCCGCTCTATTCGACCAATATCGACACGATCGAAGTGGTGCGTCGCGGCCGCGTTCGCCGGGCCAAGCTCTACTATCTGCGCGAGCGTCGCGGCAAATCCGCCCGGATCGCCGAAGTATCCAACTACAAGCCGAAATCCGGCGCCGAAGCGTAAGGAGCGGAGCGATGAAAAAAGACATCCATCCCGAATATCACACGATCAACGTCAAGATGACCGATGGCACCATGATCGAGATGAAATCGACCTATGGCGCAGAGGGCGACACCCTGGCGCTGGACATCGACCCCTCGGTTCACCCGGCCTGGACCGGCGGTTCGACCCGCCTGATGGACGCCGGCGGTCGCGTGTCGAAGTTCAAGAACAAGTATGCGGGCCTCGGCTTCTAAGCCATCCCGCCTTTGCGATGATCGAAGCCCGCCGTGGAAAACACGGTGGGCTTTTCCTTTTGCGCCGGTCGCACGGGCCGGGTGCTCTTGCCCCGCCCGCCGGTGGCGGCTAAGGACCGCGTCTCGCATGTCATCATGCTGCAACAAAGCCAAAGGTTGGGCGTTTGGGCGCTGCGCCCGCGCTTCCCTTGTAGGGTTATACAACATATAGTAGGGGCGCACGGATCAAGGGCGTAACCCTTGACATTAGAAAGGGACAGCGGCGTGGCACATATCATCGTCGTGGGCAACGAAAAGGGCGGCGCGGGCAAGTCAACCATGTCGATGCATGTGGCGACGGCGCTTGCGCGCATGGGACACAAGGTCGGCGCGCTGGATCTGGACCTGCGTCAGCGCAGTTTCGGCCGCTATATGGACAACCGCCGCGCCTATTGCATCCGCGAGGCGCTGGACCTGCCGACGCCCGAATACCGCGATCTGCCCGATATCGACCGTGAACAACTTGACCCGGGCGAAAACATCTATGATCGGCGCCTGTCGATGGCCGTGGCGGGCATGGAGCAGGCGGTGGATTTCATCCTGATCGACTGCCCCGGCTCGCATACCCGGCTGTCCCAGGTGGCGCATTCGCTGGCCGATACGCTGATCACGCCGCTGAATGACAGTTTCGTGGATTTCGATCTGCTGGCCCGGGTCGAACCGCAAAGTGGCAAGATCCTTGGCCCGTCGATCTATTCCGAAATGGTCTGGAGCGCGCGTCAGTTGCGGGCCCAGGCCGGGCTGCCCGCGATCGATTGGATCGTGCTGCGCAACCGGGTCGGTGCGCAGCAGATGCATAACAAGAAGAAGATGGGCGACGCGCTGACCAACCTGTCGCGCCGGATCGGGTTCCGGGTCGCGCCGGGGTTCAGCGAGCGGGTGATCTTTCGCGAACTGTTCCCCAACGGTCTGACCCTGCTTGACCTCAAGGATATCGGCGTCAAGGGGCTGAACCTGTCCAACGTCGCCGCGCGCCAGGAATTGCGCGACCTGATGGGCGCGCTCAATCTGCCTGGGGTGCGCGTGGATTTTTGAACACGCGACCGGCGCAAGCCGCTTTGGGGGCCTGCTTGTTGCTGCGCCCGAGCGCGGCCATGCGCGCTTCGAAGGCAGCGTTGCCGCGCGTCTTGTTTGGGTTCAGCTGCCGAAGCAGCTTGCCGAGCTTCATGATGATATCTCCGTTTCTGCCCCTTGCTGGAAGGTTGCCGCGCGGATGCGGCAGGATTTTGTCTTTTGCGCGCCGCTTCCTTGCCCGATCGCGCCGCCCCGGAAACGGTTCGTTTCCACCTGGCGGGTCCGGTGGCGCGACCGGGTATTGCAGCGATATGGCTGCAACACTGCCAGCTGTTTACGCTTAGCGTCTTGTTCCCGCCTGACGGGGGCTCTACATCGAGCGCATGAAACGCTGGTTGCCTTTTCTGCCCTCTCGCCCGAGCGTCGCCGTGCTGCGGCTTGCGGGCACTATTGCATCGGGCGGGCGCATGGGCGCGTTGAATGACGCGATGCTGGCCCCGCTGATCGAAAAGGCGTTCACAAAGGGCCGGCCCGACGCGGTGGCGCTGGTGCTGAACTCGCCGGGCGGTTCGCCTGCGCAAAGTTCGCTGATCGCGGCGCGCATCCGTCGGCTGGCCGCGGAAAAGAAGCTGCCGGTCTATGCGTTTGTCGAGGATGTGGCCGCCTCGGGCGGGTACTGGCTGGCCTGCGCGGCGGATGAGATCTGGGTCGATGAAACCTCGATCGTCGGGTCGATCGGCGTGATTTCGGCCGGGTTCGGGTTTCACGATCTGATCGCCCGCTACGGGGTCGAACGGCGCGTGCATACGGCCGGAAAATCCAAAAGCCTGCTTGACCCGTTCCAGCCTGAAAAGTCCGAGGATGTGGCCCGGCTGAAAGAGCTGCAAGAGCAGATCCATGCCAGTTTCATCGCGCTGGTCCGGGCGCGGCGCGGTACCCGCCTGAGCGACGACACAGAGCTGTTCAACGGCGATGTCTGGGTGGGCGCGAAAGCGGTCGAGGTGGGCTTGGCCGACGGGGTGGGCCATCTGGTCCCGAAGATGAAACAGCGGTTCGGCGACAAGGTGCGCCTGCGGTCTTACGGGGTGCGCCGCCCGATCTGGCAACGGGTCGGGGCGCAGGCCGTCGCCGGCCTGGCCCATGACATAGAGGAACGGGCCCACTGGGCGCGGTTCGGCCTCTGACGTGGTGATCAAGGCCGTTACCCTGTTTCTGATCGGAATGCTGGTGCTGGCCATGTTCGGCCGGCTGCGGTTTCCGGGCACGGGTGGCAAGATCACCGGCCTGTCGCGGCCTTCGAAATGTCCCCGATGCGGGCGATACAAACTTGGCAAGGGGCCGTGCCCCTGCAGCAAGGGGTGACGACAGGGATGGCGGATCTTCTCTATGCGATTTTGGGGCTCGCGATCCTTCTTCTGGCCGGGGATTCGCTGGTCAAGGGCGCGGTCAACATGAGCCTGCGGGTCGGCATTCCGGCCTTGATCGTCAGCCTGACCATCGTCGCCTTCGGGACCTCGGCGCCCGAGCTTCTGATCGCGGTCAAGGCGGTTCTGGACAATGCGCCGGGCATCGCGCTGGGCAATGTGGTGGGGTCCAACACCGCGAATGTGCTGCTGGTTCTGGGTATCCCGGCGATGATTTCCGGGCTGCAGACCGACGAATGCGACACACGGCGCAACTATGCCTTCATGCTGGCCGCGACGCTGCTGTTCATCGCGATCTGTTTCATGGGGCCGATCCGCTGGCTGCATGGTATTGTGCTGCTCGGGCTGCTGTCGGTGGTGCTGTATGACGCGCTTGCCGCGGCGCGGGCGCATCGCCGCGACCTTCGGGACGGCGCGGCCGCAGCCGAGGAAGAGGCGGAAGACGAAAACGAGATCGAGCTGGAAGAGATCGAGGGCGCCGATCCCACCTTGCCGGTCTGGAAAATCGTTATGTTCATGGGGTTGGGTCTGGTCGGCCTGCCGCTGGGCGCCGATCTGCTGGTTGACAGCTCGGTCAATATCGCGCGTGACTACGGGGTCAGCGAAACGGTGATCGGCCTGACACTGGTCGCGGTCGGCACGTCGCTGCCCGAACTGGCGACGACGGTCATGGCGGCCTTGCGCAAGCAGGCGGATGTGGCGCTGGGCAATGTCATCGGGTCCAACATGTTCAACCTTCTGGCCATTATCGGCATTGCCAGCTTTGTCGGCGACATGGCGGTGCCGCGCGAAATGCTGAGCTATGACCTGTGGGTGATGCTGGGCGCGTCGCTGCTGCTGATCCCCTTCGTCTATTTCGGCTGGAACATCACGAAGCGCCGGGGGGTTATCTTGACGACCCTCTATTTCGGCTATGTGCTGAGCGTGCTGATATGACGGAGGCCACGATGAACACGCGCGGGGCCCTGGTGACAGGGGCGGGGAAACGGCTGGGCCGGGCGCTGGCGCTGTGCCTGGCGCGGCGCGGCTATGACGTGGCGGTACATTACCACAGCTCGCAGGATGCGGCGGATGCCGTCGTGGCGGAAATCACCGCCCTGGGCCGCCGTGCCGTGGCGCTGAAGGCCGACCTGCTGATCGAGGACGAGGCGGACGCCCTGATCGATCGCGCGGCGCAGGCGCTGGGCGGGCCGTTGACGGTGCTGATCAACAATGCCTCGATCTTCGAGCATGACACCCTTGAAACCGCCAGCCGCGATAGCTGGAACCGGCACATGGGATCGAACCTGCGTGCGCCGTTTGTGTTGACGCAGCGCTTTGCCGCGCAGGTGCCGCCGGCGGATCGCGACGGGCAGGGTGAACCGGTGGCGGCGGGGCTGGTGGTGAACCTGATCGACCAGCGGGTGCACAAGCTGACGCCGGAATTCATGACCTATACCCTGGCAAAGATGGGGTTGTGGGCGTTCACCCGGACCGCGGCGCAGGCGCTTGCGCCGGATATCCGCGTAAACGGGATCGGGCCGGGCCCGACACTGCGCGGCGCGCGCCAGACGACGGCCCATTTCGAAGCGCAGCGCGCGGCCACGATCCTGGGGCGGGGCGCGGGCGAAGAGGACATTACCGCAGCGCTGGAATACCTGCTTTCAGCCCCCGCCGTGACCGGGCAGATGATCTGCGTCGATGGCGGCCAGCACCTGGCCTGGCAAACCCCGGATGTGCTGGGGCTGGAGTAACGCCGGTGCGATAGGTGGCCCTCACGCCAACTCGTCCACATGAAACATTATATTTACAAAAGCGTCATGAATTCTTGAGTGTTTTCAAATATTTGCAAGGCGCTCAAAAAATTTTCCAATAAAATCAACGCATTAAAAAACAGCACAAAAAATGTGCAATTCAACGAAATTGGCCGAATATAACGAAAATTTCCGTCTGGCGAATAGTTACCCTCAAACTTATCCACATAAGTGGTGGACAGGTTTTTCCTTGCCCCGCCCAGCATATCATTGCAGCCCGGCGCAGGAATCACGATATGGTGCATATGACTGATGATCCGAAAATCGTGACGGCGGACAGCGGCACAGAGCGCCCGACCGGCCATGCCTGCGTCCAGTCCTATCTGCCGACGCTGGACAATTCGCCGGGCGTCTACCGTATGCTGGATGCGGAAAGCCGGGTGCTTTATGTCGGCAAGGCGCGCAACCTGCGAAAGCGGGTTTCGAACTATGCCAGCCCCAGCGGCCACACGCCCCGCATCGCCCGGATGATCCGCGAAACCGCGTCGATGATGTTCCTGACGACCCGGACAGAAACCGAGGCGCTGCTGCTGGAGCAGAACCTGATCAAGCAGCTCAAGCCGCGCTACAACGTGCTGCTGCGTGACGACAAAAGCTTTCCCTATATCCTGATCGCCAAGGATCACGCCTTTCCCCAGATCACCAAGCATCGCGGCGCGAAAAAGGACAACGGCAGCTATTATGGTCCCTTCGCCAGCGCGGGTGCGGTGAACCGGACGCTGAACCAGCTGCAAAAGGTGTTTCTGCTGCGCAGCTGCTCGGATTCCGTTTTTGAAAGCCGCACCCGGCCCTGTCTGCTGCATCAGATCAAGCGCTGCGCCGCGCCCTGTGTCGACAAGGTCGCCGAGGATGAATATGCCGGTCTGGTGTCCGATGCGGAACGGTTCCTGCAGGGCAAAAGCACCCATGTGCAGGCCGAACTGGCGGCGCAGATGGATGCGGCCTCGGAGGCGATGGAATATGAGCGCGCGGCGGCGCTGCGCGACCGGATCAAGGCATTGACCCAGGTGCAGCAGGCCCAGGGCATCAACCCGCGCGGCGTGGCCGAGGCCGATGTCGTCGCCCTGCACATGGAGGGCGGGCAGGCCTGTGTGCAGGTCTTTTTCATCCGCGCGCATCAGAACTGGGGCAACCGCGATTTCTATCCCCGCACCGGTGCCGGGGCCGAAGAGACCGAGGTGCTGCAGGCCTTCCTGGGGCAGTTTTATGACAACAAGCAGCCGCCGGGCCTGATCCTGCTGTCGCACGGGATCGAGGATGACGACCTGATGACCCAGGCGCTGTCGGACAAGGCCGGGCGCCGGGTCGAGTTGGCCGTGCCCCAGCGCGGCGAGAAGGCCGAACTGGTGGCCGGCGCCGCCCGCAACGCCCGCGAAAGTCTGGGCCGCAAGCTGGCCGAGTCTGCGGCGCAGGGCAAGCTGCTGGCCGGTCTGGCACAGGCTTTCGCTCTGGACGCCCCGCCGCAGCGGATCGAGGTTTACGATAACTCGCATATCCAGGGCACCAACGCGGTCGGCGCGATGATCGTGGCCGGACCCGAAGGATATCTGAAAAGCCAGTACCGCAAGTTCAACATCCGGGGCGAGGACCTGACCCCCGGCGACGATTTCGGGATGATGAAAGAGGTTCTGACCCGCCGCTTCAAGCGGTTGCTGAAAGAGGACCCGGATCGGCAGGGCGGCACCTGGCCCGATTTGCTGCTGATCGATGGCGGTGCCGGTCAGGTCAGCGCCGTGGCCGGGATCATGGCCGAGCTGGGCGTGCAGGACATCCCGATGGTCGGGGTGGCCAAGGGCATCGACCGCGACGCCGGCAAGGAAGAATTCCACCGCACCGGCACCCGCCCCTTCGCGTTGCAGCGTAACGATCCGGTGCTTTATTTCGTGCAGCGTTTGCGCGACGAGGCGCACCGCTTCGCCATTGGCGCGCATCGCCAGAAACGGGCCAAGGCGGTGGGCGCGACCCCGCTGGACGACATCCCCGGCGTCGGCGCCACGCGCAAACGGGCGCTGCTGGCGCATTTCGGATCGGCCAAGGCGGTCAGCCGCGCGGGATTGCCGGATCTGAAAGCGGTCGACGGGATTTCCGACAGCATCGCCGAAACCATCTATGGCTTCTTCCATGAGAAAGGCTGACAGGGTAAGGATCGCAGCATGACCTGGAACATTCCCAATATCCTGACCGTTCTGCGCCTGCTGTCCGCCCCCGGCGTGGCGCTGGCCTTCGTGTTTCTGCCGCGCCCCTATGCCGACTGGGTGGCGTTGATCCTGTTCGTGGGCGCCGCCGCGACCGACTGGATCGACGGCTATCTGGCCCGCAAATGGGGGCAGGAAAGCCGCTTTGGCGCGATGCTGGACCCGATTGCCGACAAGGCGATGGTGGTGATCGCGCTGTTGGTGGTCACCGGCTATGCCGGGATGCCTTATCTGCTGGTGGTGCCGGCGACCTTCATCCTGTTCCGCGAGGTGTTCGTTTCCGGCCTGCGCGAATTTCTGGGCACCACCGCCGGGCTGCTGAAGGTCACCAAACTGGCCAAGTGGAAGACTACGACGCAGATGGTGGCGATCACGGTTCTGTTCGTTCAGGGGCTGTTCGAGCATTACGTCGGCATGCTGAGCTATGGCATGGACGCAGAAACCTTTGCCGCCGTGCTGGATGGCCGGGTCGAGGATACGCTGGGCCTGGCCTGGAAATATCAGGGCATGTTGGCGACCTGGGCCGGCGGCGTGTTCCTGATGTGGCTGGCGGCGGTGCTGACCGTGATCACCGGATGGGATTATTTCACCAAGGCGGTTCCCTATCTGCGCGACGAGGGGGCGAAATGATCGACGTCCTGTATTTCGCCTGGGTGCGCGAACGTATCGGCCTGCCGAAGGAACGGCTGGAAACCGACGCCGCCACCGTGGCCGATCTGGTCGAGGAACTGAAAGCGCGCGAAGAGCGTTACGCCGCCGCCTTTGCCGATCTGACCGCGCTGCGGGTGGCGCTGGATCAGGATCTGGCCACGTTCGACGCGCCGCTGGCCGGTGTGCGCGAAGTGGCGTTCTTTCCGCCGATGACGGGCGGCTGAGAAGATGACGGTGCGGGTGCAGCAGGTCGCATTCGATCTGGGGGCCGAGGTCAACGCCTTCGCCGCCGGGCGCCGGGATGCGGGGGCGGTCGTCACCTTCACCGGGCTGGTGCGCGATCTGGCACAGGGCGATCTGGCCCGCATGGTGATAGAGCATTACCC
Organism: Actibacterium sp. D185-2; assembly: GCF_054954595.1. Lineage (NCBI taxonomy): Bacteria > Pseudomonadati > Pseudomonadota > Alphaproteobacteria > Rhodobacterales > Roseobacteraceae > Actibacterium > Actibacterium sp. D185-2. Next base: position 81,881 of record NZ_JBPWNX010000006.1, on the reverse strand, counting down.
CGGCATGACCGAACGCGCCCTGGAAAAGATCGAGGCCGAGGCCCGTGCGCGCTGGACGCTGAAGGATTGCCTGATCCTGCACCGCTATGGCGTGTTGGCGCCGGGCGATATGATCATGATGGTGGCCACCGCGTCACCGCATCGGGCGGATGCGTTTCAGGCGGCCGAATTCCTGATGGACTATCTGAAATCCCGCGCGCCGTTCTGGAAGAAGGAAATCACCGGAACCGGGGAAAGCTGGGTCGCCAGCAAGGACGCGGACGAGGCGGCGCTGGGCCGGTGGGACGCGAAGGGGTGAATGCCGCCGGGCTGTTTCAGCCCGCGCTCAGGCTTTGCCGTTCGATATAGACGCGCAGATCCTCGGCTTCGTGCCGGGCCTCGCGCAGACCGTCCATCGCGGCGCGCAACTCGGCCTCGGTCTGGTTCAGCTGATTGGTCAGTTCGGCCTCGCGCTGTTGCAGATAGGTGATCGCCTGATCGCGGGTTTCCTCGGCCTCGTGCAGTTGCTGGGCCATCTGATCCAGTTCGCCCATTTCGGACTGGGTGACGCGGGTCACACGGTGGATCAGCCAGGACGCGAACCAGCCCATCAAAAACGCCACGAACAGGATAACGGCCGTGGCGATGATAAACTCAGTCCTGTTCATTGGCGCTGTCCGTCCCTGTTTCTGCTTCGGCCTCTGCGGTCGCGTCACCTTCGGCGGCGGAGTCTTCGGCTTGTGCCGCGCCGGCCTCTTCTTCGGTGACGCTTTCCTCTTCCGGCAAAATCAGCCTGAATTCAATACGCCTGTTCGCCTCGCGCCCCTCTTCGGTGTCATTCTCGGCGATCGGGGTGCTTTCGCCATAGCCCCGCGCGGTCAGGGTGCTGGTCAGGATGCGCCGCGCGATCAGTGCGTTCAACAGCGCGTCGGCCCGCTGCTGGCTCAGCTGCTGGTTCATCTCTTCGCGGCCTTGGCTGTCGGTATGGCCGCCGATCTCCATCTCGACATCGGGGCAGCCGCGCAGCACGTCGGCGATCCGGTCGACCACCTTCAGCGAGCCGCCGTCGATCGTGACCGAACCGGGTTCAAAGGTGATCTTCTGCTCGGCCAGAATGGCGTTAAGGCTGTCTACGCATTCCTCTGGGCTAGGCAGCGCGGCGATCGGATCCAACGCTTCCTGATAGGATACGTCGATGCGGAAATTCTGCGCGTCGCCCAGCTTGGCGCCGAACAGCTGCGCGATGCGGGCGTTGGCCTCGGCATCGCCGGTCACGCCGCGCAGCTCGACGAATTCGGGCTGGACCACGACACTGCCATGGTTCAGCTCGGCCAGCCCTTCGAGCCCGGTCAGCACCCGCAGCGGCCAGCCATCGGGCAGCTCTTCGTCCAGGCGCATCCCGCCATAGACATTGCCCAGCCCGAACCGCGCGCGGGCATAGCTTTCGGTGGCGGTGCGGGTCAGATCGTCGGTGACGCGCCCGCGCATCTGCACCAGACCTTCGGGGCTTTTGGTGGCGACGAATTCGGGCGGGCCGTCCCCTGCGCCGCTGCCATCCACCTTGACGGGTTCGGGCAGCACCGCGTGCAGGGAAAACACCTCTGGCAGGTCGCTGTCCAGCGCGCCGGTCACCTTGTCGAACAGGGCCTGCGGCGTGGTATCAAGCGCCACAAGCGTCACATCCGCATCCGAAAAGGTCAGCGTGCCGCCGCCCAGATCGGCCAGCGCCCGAATGCCGGTTTCCACCGCGCGGCCCCAGTTGGGCGACGGTACACCCAGTCCGACGGTGCAGGCGCCCTTGTCCTCCAGCCCGGCGGCGCGGGCGGCGGTCAGAATGCGGGTGGCGGCCTCGGGGGTGTCGGCCGAACAGGCATCGAACCGCGCGCCGCCCTCGTCGATCAGAAAGCGCAGGGTGAACGGGGTGATCACCGGGCGCGGGGCCGAAATCTCCAGCGCGGCGATCAGCCCGCTGGGGGCCTTGCGGGCCAGGTCGCTTTCAAGCTTGCGCTTTTGCGCGGCGCTGTCGGAAATCGCGGTGACGGCCACCCGGTCCGTCGTGATCGAGATCTTGGAGCGCGGCAGCATCGCCAAGGCCGCAAGCCCATAGTCCAGCGCCGCGTCCCAGCCTTCGGGGGCCGGATAGTCGGCGGTGTTCAGCATGTCGGTGACCGGCACGCTCCGGGCGGCCTTGCCAACCGCCGCGGCGATGGCCGCGCGCTGCCCGTTGGCCGGGATCAGGCCGATCATCGAAACGCCGTCATCGTTGCGCAGCAGTTCCAGCGTGAATTGCGGCGCCTCGACGGGTTTGCTGGGGGTCACGTCCATGTCGTCGATCACCCGGGCGGCATCGACGATGCCGCCGGTGATCGCCAGGGCGCGAAAGCGCTTGGCCTCGGTCGGGGCGGTGCCTGTCAGATGGACCTGCACGCCGTCCGCTTCGGCCGTGGCCCAGGTGATCCCTTCGGCCGCGAGGGCGCTGCGGATCTCGGCCTCTGTGCGCCGTTCGACGGCGTTGACGGCGACGACCGCGCTGAGCAGGGCCAGAAACCCGGCCAGCAGAATGGCCGCAAGGGCAATCAGGTTCGGGGCAATGCGCATCGGCTTTGGTCGCTCCGGTTCTTGTTATCCGGAATGTCTTAGTGGCGCGGGCGGCCCGGTGCAATCACAGCAGCAAGGCGGCGGCAAGAAACAGCGCAGGAATCGCCCCCGCATCGCGATTGGCGCGAAACAGCATCAGGCAGGTGTCGGGGTCGTCAGTGTTCAGCCGGCTCAGTTGCCAGACCATGTGCCAGCCGAAGGCCCAGACCCCGGCAATGGCGACCAGCATCTTCAGCAGGCTGGCCGCAGGCAACAGCGCCATGACGATGGCGGCGGTCATGGCGATCATCGCCAGCATCATGAACAGCCGCAACATCGGCGCGGTGCGTTCGCCAAACAGCAGCGCGGTGGATTTCACGCCGATCAGGGCGTCGTCGTCCTTGTCCTGATGGGCATAGATCGTGTCATAGAACAGCGTCCAGCAGATGCCGGCCAGATACAGGAGCACCGCCGGCAGGGCCAGCGCGCCGGTATGCGCGGTCCAGGCCAGCAGCGCGCCCCAGTTGAACGCAAGCCCCAGAAACACCTGCGGCCAATAGGTGAACCGCTTGGCAAAGGGATAGATCGCCACCAGCACCAGCGACGCGACGCCAAGGGTGATGGTGGCACGGTTGAAGGTCAGCAGGATCGCGAGGGCGATCAGCGCCTGCGCGCCCATCCAGATTGTCGCCTGTCTGGGCGTGACCTGCCCCGCCGGAATCGGGCGCGACCGGGTGCGCGCCACCTGGGCGTCGATCTTGCGGTCGGTGATGTCGTTCCAGGTGCAGCCCGCGCCGCGCATCAGCCAGGCGCCCAGTGCGCAGCCCGCGATGATCCACAGATCGAACCAGCGCGCGCCGGTGGAATTCGCGGCCAGCAGAACGCCCCACCAGCAGGGCATCAGCAGCAGCCAGGTGCCGATCGGCCGGTCGGCGCGCGACAGGCGCAGATAGGGTCGGGCGCGGGGCGGGGCGATTCGGTCGACCCAGTTTCCCTTTACCGCATCGAAAACCTGGCCTGTGGCCTCTGGCGTTTCGTCTGTCCCGGTCATATCGTCTGCCCCCATGAGCGAAAAGAAATCCGCAGCCAAGATCAGGCTCTATGTAGAGCACCCACTGGGGCAGGGGCAAACCATTCCTCTGACCCGCGAGCAGGCGCATTACCTGTTCGGGGTGATGCGGCTGGGTCCGGGTGACCCGGTACTGATTTTCGACGGGCAAAGCGGCGAATGGCTGGCCGAGGTGGCCGAGGCCGGCAAGCGCGGCGGCGCGTTGCACTGCATCGCGCAGACCAAACCCTTGCAGATGCCGCCCGACCTGTGGCTGCTGTTCGCGCCGATCAAGAAAGCACGCACCGATTTCATCGTCGAAAAGGCGGCCGAGATGGGGGCCGCGCGAATCTGTCCGGTGCAGACCGAGTTTACCAATGCCGAACGCATTCGCCGCGACCGGCTTCAGGCCCATGCGGTCGAGGCGGCCGAGCAATGCGGCGGCACCTATGTGCCCGCGGTCGCCGAACTGGGCAGGCTGAACGCTGTTCTGGATGGCTGGTCCGAGGATCGGAAGTTGATGTTCTGCGACGAGGCGCTGGCGGGATGCTCGTCAAGCCTGACGGCTCTCCTCGCGGAACGCGGCGATGACGTCCGACCCGGCGGAAGAGCAGGCCCCTGGGCCATTCTGATCGGACCCGAAGGCGGCTTTTCACAAGCCGAGCGCGCACGCCTTGCGGCCCTGCCCCAAGCCGTGGCTGTCAGTCTCGGCCCGCGTATCCTGCGCGCCGATACGGCGGCGGTGGCGGCGCTGACACTGTGGCAGAGCACGCTGGGGGATTGGCGGTGATCCGGCAGGCGGGGCAGACGGATGTCCCCGCGCTGGCGGCCTTTCTTCAGGTCCATGCCGACAGGGCGATGTTTCTGCGCGGCGGGTTGATGCAATTCGGCATCGGCACGGTGGATCAGCCCTTTGCCTATCGGTTCTGGCTGGCCGAAGGGCCAGAGGGGCTGCTTGCCGTGATGGGGCTGACCAATAACGGCTATCTCAACGTCATCGGTCCGCAGGCGGGGCCCGACATATGGTCCGGCTTCGCGCAGGCACTGGCGGGCGAGCCCTGTGTCGGCCTGAACGGACCCGCCCCCGAGGTTGCCGCGGCGCGCGCCGCACTTGGGCTTTTGCACAAGCGAACGCTGCTGGATGACGAGGATCCGCATTTCGCGCTGGATCTGGTCGATCTGCGGATTCCGGGCGGCGTGGGCGAGCTGCGCTCGATGCAGGCCGGGGACAAGGCGCTGGTGACCGGCTGGCGCTGGGCCTTCGACCAGGAATCGCTGGGCGCCCCGGCCACCCCCGCCAGCCAGGCCGAAGCAGAGGACCGCGCCGAGCGCCTGATCGCAGACGGGCAGGGAAGGCTGCTTTGGGATGGCCACACGCCGCTTGCGATGACGGCCTTCAACGCCGAGCTGCCCGACATGGTGCAGATCGGGTCGGTCTTTACCCCGTCGCCGCTGCGCGGGCGCGGCCATGCGCGGCGCGCGGTGGCCCTGCATCTGCAGGAAGCACGGGCGCGCGGCGTGACCCGCGCCATCCTGTTCGCGGCGTCGGATTCCGCCGCCCGCGCTTATGCGGCGATCGGGTTTTCCCGGATCGGCCGTTATGCGCTGGTGGGGTTCGAGACCCCCCAAGTGATCGGGGCCTAGGGCAATGGCATTCGTCAGACCGGAAATCCTGGCCGCCCTGACCCGCTGGCGCGAGGTTCTGATCGGGCTGGGCGTGGCGGCGCTGGGCCTGTGGGTGATCGGCCTTGGCGGCTATGTCTTTCAGGGGCTGGGCGGGCTGGTGGCGGTGCTGGGTCTGGCGCTGGCCTTCGTCGCGCGGCGGCGGCTGCGGTTTCACCGCGACGGTGCCGCGCCGGGCGTGGTGCAGGTGACAGAGGGGCAGATCACCTATCTGGCGCCTGCGGGCGGCGGATTCGCGGCGCTGAGCGAGCTGCGCGAGATCGCCCTGGGCTTTGACCCGGCCGGGCGGCCCTTTTGGCAGCTGTTCCAGACCGGCGCGCCACCACTGGCGATTCCGGTTTCCGCCGCGGGGGCGGCGGCGTTGTTCGACGTGTTCGTGGCCCTGCCGGGGGCGGACCCGGCCCGCATCCTGACGGCGCTGGATCGCCGGCCCGCCGAAGGCACGGTCACGGTTTGGCGACGGAACCACCGGCCGGCCTTGACTTGACCGCCTTGCCGTCGCACCTCTGGACCCCACGAATGCGCGAACAGATCGGAGCCCCTGTCCATGTCCATCCCTCAGTCCGGCGGCGGCCCGATCGAAAGCTTTGACCAGCTTGCCGAGTATCTGGAAAGCGGCTGCAAGCCGAAAGACGATTGGCGCATCGGCACCGAGCACGAGAAGTTCGGCTATTGCAAGGATACGTTGAAGCCGATTCCCTATGCCGGCGAGCGGTCGATCCTGGCGGTGCTCGAAGGGTTGCGCGACCGCCATGGCTGGACCCCGCTGCTTGAGGGCGACTACCTGATCGGGCTGGAAAAGGACGGCGCCAATGTCAGTCTGGAACCGGGCGGGCAGCTGGAACTGTCGGGCGCGCCGCTTGATAGCATTCATGAAACCTGTGACGAGGTGAACGCCCATCTGCGCGATGTGAAACATATCGCCGACGAGGTCGGCGTGGGCTTTATCGGTCTGGGGGCGGCGCCGGTCTGGACCCATGGCCAGATGCCGCTGATGCCCAAGGGGCGCTACAAGCTGATGGATGCCTATATGGGCGAGGTCGGCACCATGGGCACCACCATGATGCGCCGGACCTGCACGGTGCAGGTGAACCTCGATTTCGCGTCCGAGGCCGACATGGTGCAAAAGCTGCGCGTGGCGCTGGCGTTACAGCCGGTCGCCACCGCGCTGTTCGCCAATTCGCCGTTCCTGGACGGCAAGCCCAATGGCTACAAAAGCTGGCGCAGCCATGTCTGGCGGCATCTGGACGATGCGCGCACCGGCATGTTGCCCTTCGTGTTCGAAGACGGCATGGGGTTCGAGCGGTACGTGGATTACGCCCTGGATGTGCCGATGTATTTCGTCTATCGCGACGGCAAATATATCAACGCGCTGGGCCAGTCGTTCCGCGATTTCATGAACGGCACGCTGCCCGCGCTGCCCGGCGAGACGCCGACGCTGTCGGATTGGGCCGATCACCTGACCACCGCCTTCCCCGAGGCGCGGATCAAGAAATACATGGAAATGCGCGGGGCCGATGGCGGGCCGTGGCGGCGGCTGTGCGCGCTGCCCGCGTTCTGGGTCGGGCTGATGTATGATCAGGCGTCGCTGGATGCGGCCTGGGATCTGGTCAAGGGCTGGGATGCCGAAACGCGCGAGGCATTGCGCGTGGCCGCGTCGAAGGATGCGTTGCAGGCCAAGGTCGGCGGTATCGACATGCGCGAACTGGCCGGTCATGTGCTGGAGATTTCGCGCAACGGCCTGCGCGCGCGCGCCAAACCCGGCGCGGGCGGCATGATCCCGGACGAGCGCCACTTTCTGCATGCGCTGGAAGACAGCGTCGAAAGCGGCAAGGTGCCCGCCGATGAGTTGCTGGAGCATTACCACGGCGACTGGCAGGGCGATCTGAGCCGGATTTACGCCGAATTCAGCTACTGAGGGCGGGTCTCGGGGGCGGGTGGCGTCAGCCCTTCTTGCCGATCTTCGGCTCGGTTCCCGCCTTCAGCCGCCGCAGGTTGGGCCAGTGGCGCAGATAGATCAGCACGGTCAGCGCCGCGCCCAGCAGCACCATCCGGCCTTCGCCGACATAGATCATCCACATCGGTGACGTGGCCGCCGCAATCAGCGCCGAAAGCGACGAATAGCGTGTGACCGCCGCCACCACCAACCAGGTGCCGCAGGCCGCCAGCCCCACAGGCCACGACAGCGCCAGCATCGTGCCCAGAAAGGTCGCCACGCCCTTGCCGCCCCGGAACCCCAGATAGACCGGGAACAGGTGCCCGACAAAGGCCGACAGCCCGGCCAGTTGCGCCGCGTCCTCGGCCCCGATCAAAGAGCGGGCAAGCAGCACCGCGATTCCACCCTTGCCCGCGTCCAGCACCAGCGTCAGCAGCGCGGCCAGCTTGTTTCCGGTGCGCAGCACGTTGGTCGCACCGATATTGCCCGACCCGATCTTGCGCAGATCGCCCAGCCCGAAGGCCCGCGCCATGACCATCCCGAACGGCACCGCGCCCAGCAGATAGGACAGCAGTGCCACCAGGATCAGAAGGTATTGCGGGGTGACGATTTCAGGCATCTTTGGCCCCTCCGAACACTTGGTGGCCGGCGACATAGGTGGCCAGCACCCGGCCCTGCATCCGCGCGCCGTCGAACGGGGTGTTCTTGGATTTCGAGCGCAGCTTGTAGCGGTCCAGCACGAAGGGCGCGTCAGGGTCGAACAGCACCAGATCGGCGGGCGCGCCCACGGCCAGCCGCCCGGTGTCCAGCCCCAGCCGTTTCGCCGGGTTCAGCGACAGCGCGCGCCAGAGTATGGGCAACGCGATCGCACCGGCATGGACCAGCCGCATCGCGGCGGGCAGCAGGGTTTCCAGCGCCACGGCGCCGCTTGCGGCCTCTTCGAACGGCAGGCGCTTGGATTCCTCGTCCTGCGGCGTGTGCATGGAACTGATCACGTCGATCAGCCCGCTGGCCACGGCCTGCACCATCGCCTGGCGGTCATCTTCGGACCGCAACGGCGGCTTGACCTTGAAGAAGGTGCGATAATCGCCCACGTCCAGCTCGTTCAGCGTCAGATGGTGGATGGATACCCCGGCGCTGACGTCCAGCCCGTTGGCCTTGGCCCGTTCCAGCGCGGGCAGGGCGCGCGCGGTGCTGATCTGATCGGCGTGGTATTTCACGCCGGTCATCTCGACCAGCGCCAGATCGCGGTCCAGCGCCATGCGCTCGGCCATCGGCGACACGGCGGGCAGCCCGCGCAACGAGGCGAACTTGCCCGAGGTCACGGCGGCGCCCTGCGACAGGCCCGGATCCTGCGGATGCGCCATCACCAGTGCGCCAAGCGACCGCGCATAGGTCATGGCGCGGCTCAGCACCTTGGTGTTGGTGGTCACCCGGTCGCCATCGGTGAAGGCCACCGCGCCCGCATCCAGCAGGAACCCGATCTCGACCATCTCGCGGCCTTCGCGGCCCTTGGTCAGGGTGGCCATCGGCTTGATCCGCACCGGGGACGCCTCGCGCGCGCGGCGGGTGACGAATTCCAGCACCTCGGGCGTGTCGATGGGGGGCAGGGTGTCGGGCCGGGTGACCATGGTGGTGACCCCCCCGGCCGCCGCCGCCAGCCCGGCGGATTTGAACGATTCCTTGTGCCGCTCGCCCGGCTCGCAGACCTTGACGCCGATATCGACGATGCCGGGGGCCAGGCATTTGCCGCCGCAATCAACCACCTTTGCGGCCTTGGGGGCGGCGACATTGCCCACCGCTTTGATTACGCCGTTCTCGATCAGAAGGCTGCCGGTGGCCTCGGTCCCCGCTTCGGGGTCGATCAGGCGGGCGTTGGTGAGGAATGTTGCTGTCATGTCAGACCAATCCGGCACTGTTGGGGTCGAGTTTCTTCACCCTGTCATGAAAAACACGGTGAAGCCTGTCCAGCGCCTGTGCCAGCCAGGCATGCTGATCGGGCCAACTGGCGCGATCCGAAACGTCGGGGAAGGTTTTGGAAACGAAAATTCGCCGGTCATTTGTCGCGTCGTCATACCATGTAAGGATTTCGCCAAATTCCAGCTCGATCGCCTCGCGCTCTTGCCTGAGCCAGTTGAAATAGTCTTTGGCAGTCTTGCCGGTCAGGTAAACCTCTCCCCTCACCCAGTTCTCCCGACGGTTCCAACTGCCATTCAGTGTGACGCCTGACTTGCCAAGGCTGTGCACCAGCCAGTTTTGAACAAGCGGTTTCACCGGGCGGACGCGCGCGCTGTAATCCGGCAGCGTGGTTTCGAACGCAGTCCAGTAATCCAGCAGCATTTTGCGGGATTCTGTAAGGGTGCCCTCTTCAATTGCCTTCTTCGCCCCGCTGGTGGAGCGCGACCAGTCGTTCGGCTTGCTGACGATGTTGAACTTCGGTGCGGCCGGGCTGTCACCGATGCGCCAGAGCTGGACCTCAAGAACAAAGAAACGCACCTCCGAGTCGGTGATTTCGTTCAACCAGTCGATGGCGGCGCGGTGCTCTTCGGCGACTCGCGCAGCGATCCAGATGATCGTGACGGCATCCAGCCCGGCGGCATAGGTCAGGAGTTGGCCAAGATGGGTGTGGTCGGTGCGTTCAAGCTGATTTTCGATCAGCACCCAGCGGTCGCTTAGCGTGTCCTTGCACAGGATATCAGCGCGGAAAGGCCCTACATTCTGTTCGACGGCTTCAAGCTCCAGATCAATGCCAAGGGTTTCACCAAGCTGCGCCAGATTGTCCTCGCGCGCGAGCCAGGGGGTGAAATCCTGCGTTTCGGATTTCCAGATATCCCGCAGATCGACCTGTTTGAGGGTTCCCAGCGGGCCAGTCATATCGCCCCCTTCATTGCCGCTTCAATCCGGGCGCGGGTGGCGGGTTTGTCGGCGAGGTATTTCATCAGGTGTTTGTCGCCGCCCTTGGTGATGATCTGCACCGCGCTGCCCAGCCCGCGCAGCGCCTTGATCTGGCTCAGCATCACGGTGCGCCCCTGCGGGCCAAGCAGCCGCTCTTGCGTAAGATCCCACTGGGCGGTCATGTCGTCGGAGGCCAGATAGAACCCGCGCACCGAAATGGCGGCGGCGGCGGCGGGGGCGCCGACCCACCAAACCTCGCCCATCCAGTAAAGCGCGATCATTGCGCCAAGCGCGCCGAGCACGCCCATGATCACATGATCGCGGATATATGTGGCGCGGTCGGCGCTGAAGCTGTCAACCACGGTTTCGCCCTCGGTCAGCGGGGCGCGGGCGTTCATCTCATACATAGACGCCACCGCCCCGGGCCTGTTCGCGCAGGTTCCGCGCCAGCAGGTCCATCGCCGCCATGCGCACCGCCACGCCCATCTCGACCTGTTCCTGGATGACCGAACGGTTGATGTCGTCGGCGATTTCGCCGTCGATCTCGACGCCCCGGTTCATCGGGCCGGGATGCATCACGATGGCGTCCTCTTTCGCATGGGCCAGCTTTTCGGCGTCCAGCCCGTAGCGGTGGTAATATTCGCGTTCGGACGGGATAAAGCCGCCGTCCATGCGTTCCTTCTGCAGCCGCAGCATCATCACCACATCGGCGCCGTCGAGCCCCTGTTTCATGTCGTCATATACCTCGACCCCGAAGTCGCCGATACCGGCGGGCATCAGGGTGGGCGGGCCGATCAGGCGGATGCGGTTTTCCATCTTGCCCAGCAGCAGGATATTGCTGCGCGCCACCCGGCTGTGGGCGATGTCGCCGCAGATCGCGACGGTCAGCCGGTGCAGCCGGCCCTTGGCGCGGCGGATGGTCAGCGCATCGAGCAGCGCCTGGGTCGGATGTTCGTGCCGCCCGTCACCTGCGTTCAGCACCGCGCAGTTGACCTTTTGCGCCAGCAGGTCCACCGCGCCGGAATGCGGGTGGCGCACCACCAGCAGATCGGGGTGCATCGCGTTCAGCGTCAGCGCCGTGTCGATCAGGGTTTCGCCCTTTTTGATGCTGGACGCCTGCATCGCCATGTTCATCACATCGGCACCCAGCCGTTTGCCAGCCAGTTCGAACGACGCCTGGGTGCGGGTCGAATTCTCGAAGAACATGTTGATCTGGGTCAGGCCGGCCAGTGCGTCGGAATGTTTGTTGGCCCGGCGGTTCAGGTCTACATACTGATCGGAAAGATCGAGGATGGAGCGGATTTCCCCGGGGTGGAGGGGCTCGATACCAAGGAGGTGTTTCGCGCGGAATGTCATGTGGCCCCCGTCCTGATCGGGTTGCTTATAGAAACTGCCGGGGCGCGCGGCAAGGGAGGGTTGTGTGACGAAATCGCGGCGCGTGCCGCGCCATTGCTTTTGTCTCGCCGCCCGGCGGGCGGCTCGGGTGTGCCTCCGGCGGGGATATTTATCCGAAGAAGAAACGGGGCATTCTTTACCTTTGCGCGGCACGGTTCTAGCGTGGCGCGATGGAACCCGCATTGGATTATCACACGGCGAAGGCGCTACTGGACTGGCAGATCGAACTTGGCGCGACCGAGGCGATCGGCGAGGTGCCGGTGAACCGCTATGAGGCGCCCGCGCCGCAGCCGGCCCGCGCGCCCGCCGCGCCCCAGGCCGCGCCGCTGACGCAGGTGCAGGCGGCCGATCCGGTGGCCGAGGCACGGCAGGCCGCCGCCGCGGCGCAGGATCTGGAAGGATTGCGCGCGGTGCTGGCCGCATTCGAGCATTGCGAGTTGAAGAAGGGCGCGCGCAATCTGGTCTTTGCCGACGGGCGGCCCGGCGCGCGGGTGATGATCATCGGCGAGGCGCCGGGGCGCGACGAGGACCAGCAGGGCAAGCCCTTTGTCGGGCGGGCCGGGCAGCTTCTGGACCGGATGTTCGCGGCCATCGGCATGGGCCGCGCCGCGCCGGATCTGGAGCATGCGCTGTATATCACCAATATCCTGCCCTGGCGGCCGCCGCAGAACCGCGACCCGCGGCCCGACGAGGTGGCGATGATGCTGCCCTTTGTCGAGCGGCATGTGAACCTGGCCGATCCCGATTTGCTGGTGCTGATGGGCAATCATTCCTGTCAGGCGCTGCTGGGGCGCAAGGGCATCACCCGGCTGCGCGGCCACTGGATGCAGGCGCTGGGCCGGCCGGCGCTGCCGATGTTCCACCCGGCCTATCTGCTGCGCACCCCGCATGCCAAGCGCGAGGCCTGGCATGATCTGCTGATGCTGCAGGCCAAGCTGCGAGAGGTGTGATGAGCTTTCCCGTCGATCCGGTCACGTTGCTGACCTTTGTCCCCGCCGCGCTGGCGCTGAACCTGACGCCGGGGGCGGACATGATGTTTTGCATGGGGCAGGGGCTGCGCGGCGGGCCGCGCGCGGCGCTGGCGGCAGATGCGGGGATTTCCGTGGGCGCCTTCGTGCATGTGTTGCTGGCCGGGCTGGGGCTGGGCGCGCTGGTGGCCGCGCTGCCGTGGCTGTTCGATGTGATCCGCTGGGTTGGGGTGGGGTATCTCTTGTGGCTGGCCTTTGGCGCGGTGCGCGGCGGTGCGGTGTCGGCCGAGGCCGTGCCGGTTGCCCCCGGCCGGGCGTTTCGCGATGCCGTGCTGGTGAACCTGACCAATCCGAAGGTGATCCTGTTCGTGCTGGCCTTCATCCCGCAATTCGTCGATCCCGCGCGCGGCAGCGTGTTGGCGCAGTTCCTGATCTTCGGTCTGGTTCTGTCGGCGGGCGGGTTCGTGGTGAACGGCGCGGTCGGCGTGTCGGCGGGCGGAATCGGGCGGCGGCTGGCGCGGTCGCGGGGGGTATCGCGGGGCCTGGGCTATGTCAGTGCGGCGATCTTTTCGGCGCTGGCGCTGCGGTTGGCGTTTTTGCAACGGGGGTGAGGATGGGCCGGATCGACGACAGCAAGGATTTCGTGGCGGTGCGCATCGCGGTGCTGACCGTGTCCGACAGCCGCAGCCTGGCCGAGGATCGTTCTGGCCAGACGTTGGCGGACCGGATCACGGGGGCCGGGCATATCCTGGCCGACCGCAAAATTCTGCGCGACGAACGGGCCGAGATCGCGGCGCAGCTGCGCGCCTGGTGCGCCGATCCGGGCATTGACGTGGTGATTTCCACCGGGGGCACCGGCCTGACCGGCCGCGATGTGACGGTCGAGGCGCACCGCGATGTCTATGAAAAGGAAATCGACGCGTTCGGCACCGTTTTCACCATCGTGTCGATGCAGAAGATCGGCACCTCGGCGGTGCAGTCGCGGGCCACCGGCGGTGTGGCTGGCGGCACCTATCTGTTCGCACTGCCCGGCAGTCCGGGCGCGTGCCGCGATGCCTGGGACGAAATCCTGTCGTTTCAGCTCGATTACCGGCACCGGCCCTGCAATTTTGTGGAAATTCTGCCGCGTCTGGACGAAGATAAGCGACGGAAATAGCCGCGGCCCGCGTAACACGGTTGTGCTTGGAGGCGCCCGCGCGTGGCGCTATTCTGACATCTGATTGAAATGACTGCGTTTCCCATGGGGAAGGATTCCGCGATATGCGCTTTTTGCGCCGCAGCCTTGTCGGAGTGTTCCTGCTGGCCCTGACGGCGGGGTTGATCACTTATGCCGCTCAGGCGGTCTATACCGCGCTTCAGGCCCGCTGGGCCGAGGAAAGTATGCCGGGCCAGCCGCGCGAGCGGGTGTTCGCGGTCAATGTCGCCACCATTGCGCCACAGGTGGTGACGCCGGTTCTGACCGCCTTTGGCGAGGTGCGCAGCCGCCGCACGCTTGATCTGCGGGCGCGGGCGGCGGGGCCGGTGGTGGCGCTGCATGACGCGTTCGAGGAGGGCGGGCAGGTTCGGGCCGGCGCGCTGTTGCTGCGCGTCGATCAGGCCGATGCGCGCGCCGCGGTCGAGGTGGCCCAGACCGACCTGGCCGAGGCTGGCGCCGAACAGCGCGACGCGGCCCGCGCGCTGGATCTGGCCCGCGACGAGCTGGCCGCCGCCCAGGAACAGGCCCAGTTGCGCGCCCAGGCGCTGGAGCGTCAGATCAGCGTGCGCGACCGCGGTTTCGGGTCGGACGCGCTGGTCGAGGAGGCCGGGCTTGCCGCCGCGTCGGCCCGGCAGACGGTTTTGTCGCACCGGCAATCGCTGGCCACGGCGCAAAGCCGTGTGGATCAGGCCGAGACCGGTCTGGCCCGCGCCCGGATCACCCTGGCCGAGGCCGAGCGTCGCCTGGCCGATACCGAGCTTCACGCCGAGTTTTCCGGGACGCTCAGCGCCGTAAGTCTGGTCGAGGGTGGGCTGGTGGCGGTGAACGAGCAGGTGGCGCAATTGATCGACCCGGATGATCTGGAAGTGTCGTTCCGCGTCTCGACCCCGCAATATTCGCGGCTTCTGGACGCGCGCGGCGCGCTGACCCCGGCGCGCGTCGCGGTGACGTTGGATGCCCATGGCGCCGATCTGCTGGCCGAGGGCACCCTGACCCGCGAAAGCGGCGCGGTGGCCGAGGGTCAGACCGGGCGGCTGCTGTTTGCCCGGCTGGACGGGGCCAGAGGATTTCGCCCCGGCGATTTCGTGACCGTGCAGGTGGCCGAACCGGTGTTGACGGATGTGGTCGTGCTGCCCTCGACTGCGCTGGATGCGGCGGGTGCGCTGCTGGTGGTGGGCCCCGACGATCGGCTGGAGGTGGCGCAGGCCGACCTGCTGCGCCGCCAAGGCGACGACGTGATCCTGCGCCTGGCCCCGGAACTGGACGGGCGCGAGGTGGTAACCGAACGCTCACCCCTGCTGGGCGCCGGAATCAAGGTGCGCCCGATCCGCCCCGAGGCGGCTGTGGCGACGGGCGACGCGCCCGAAATGGTTGCACTGACACCGGATCGCCGGGCCCAGCTGATCGCCTTTGTCGAGGCTAACGCCTTCATGCCGAAAGAGGCCAAGGACCGGGTGCTGGCGCAATTGGCGCAAGACCGGGTGCCGGCGCGCACCATCGAGCGGCTGGAAAGCCGCATGGGGGGCTAGACCATGTCACCGGGGCCGGGGCGGATCGAAAGGGCGGCGGGCGGGGTGCTGTCCTATTTCACCCGGCATGGCACGGCGGCCAATCTGCTGCTGCTGATCATGATCGTTCTGGGGCTGGCGGCGGTGCCGCAGATGCGTACTCAGTTCTTCCCCGACATCATCAATGACGACGTGACCGTTTCCGTCGCCTGGGACGGCGCGGGCGCCGAAGATGTGGATGCCGGGATCGCGCAGGTGCTGGAACCGGCGCTGCTGGCGGTCGAGGGTGTGGAAAGCACCGCCTCGCGCGCGTCCGAGGGAAGCGCCAGGATCACCCTGAGATTCGAACCGGGCTGGGACATGTCGCGCGCCGCAGCCGATGTGCAGCAGGCCGTGGACAGCACCACAACCCTGCCGGACGAGGCCGACGATCCGGTCGTGCGGCGCGGCGCGTGGCGCGACCGGGTAACCGATGTGGTGATCACCGGGCCGGTGGGCGTCGATCAGCTGGGCCGGTTCGCCGATGAATTCGTGGCCCGCCTGTTTGCCGCCGGCGTGACGCGCACCACGATCCGTGGCTTTGCCACGCCGGAAACGATTGTCGAGGTGCCCTCGGCCGCGCTGATCCGCCACGATCTGACCATGGCCGGAATTGCCGAAGCGATCGCCGCCGAGGTCGATACCGCCCCCGCGGGCGATGTCACCGGCGCCAACGCGCGGGTCCGCACCGGGGTGGCCAAGCGCAGCGCCGATCAGATCGCGAATATCGAGCTGCGCTCGAACCCGGACGGATCGAAGCTGCGGATCGGCGACGTGGCGCAGGTGCTTGTCGGCGGAATCGACCGCGAGCGCGCCTATTTCGTGGGCGAAAACCCGGCGATTTCGGTGCGGGTGGATCGCTCGGACCGGGGCGATGCCATCGCGATCCAGGATCAGGTGCAGCAGGCCGCCGACACGCTGGCGCTGGGCCTGCCCGAAGGCGTGCGCATCGACCTGATCCGCACCCGCAGCGAGGCGATCACCGGACGGCTGAACATCCTGCTGGATAACGGGCTGGTCGGGCTGGCGCTGGTTCTGGTGCTGCTGTTTCTGTTTTTGAACGCGCGCACCGCGTTCTGGGTCGCGGCGGGAATTCCGGTCTCGATGCTGGCCACGATCGCGCTGATGTATGTGGCCGGGCTGACGATCAACATGATCTCGCTTTTCGCGCTGATCATCACGACGGGCATCATCGTGGACGACGCCATCGTGGTGGGCGAACACGCCGATTTCCGCGCCCGCCGTCTGGGCGAAGGTCCGGTGCAGGCCGCCGAAAACGCCGCCCGCCGCATGGCCGCGCCGGTGTTTTCGGCCACCGTCACCACGGTAATCGCGTTTTTCGGGCTGACCGCCATCGGCGGGCGGTTCGGGGCGATGATTTCCGATATCCCGTTCACGGTGATCGTGGTTTTGCTGGCGTCGCTGGTCGAATGCTTTCTGATCCTGCCCAACCACATGTCCCACGCGCTGGCCCATTCGTCGCAGGCGCATTGGTACGATCTGCCGTCGCGTGTGGTGAATCGCGGGTTCGTCTGGGTGCAGCGGGCGCTGTTCCGGCCGCTGATGGCGGGGGTGGTCAAGGCGCGCTATCCGGTGATGGCGCTGGTGCTGTTCCTGCTGGCGTCGCAGGTCGCGCTGCTTATTCGCGGCGATGTGCAGTGGCGGTTCTTCAATGCGCCCGAGCGGGGCTCCATTTCCGGCAATTTCGCGATGGCGCCGGGCGCCTCGCGGTCCGACACCATGGCGATGATGCGCGAGATGCAGCGCGCCACCGATGCGGTGGCTGCGCGCTATGCCGCCGAATACGGCACCAACCCGCTGGATTACGTGCTGTCCGAGGTGGGCGGAAACACCGGGCGCGGTCTGTCGGGGGTCGAAAACAAGGATGCCGAACTGCTGGGCTCGATCGCGATCGAGCTGATCGACGCCGATTTGCGGCCCTATTCGTCGTTCAGGTTTCTGGCCGATCTGCAGGAAGAGGTGCGCCAGCACCCGCTGGTCGAGACCCTCAGCTTTCGCGGCTGGCGTTCGGGGCCCGGTGGCGACGCGCTGGACGTGGAATTCTACGGTGCCGACGCAGAAACGCTGAAGGCGGCGGCCGAGAGCCTGAAATCGCAGCTTGTCCCATACCCCGAGGTGTCGGCGGTCGAGGACAGCCTGGCCTATGACAAGCAGGAACTGGTGCTGGAACTGACGCCGCAGGGCACCGCGCTGGGCTTTACCCCCGACGCGCTGGGCCGGGTGCTGCGCCACCGCCTGAACGGAATCGAGGCCGCGACCTATCCCGATGGCCTGCGCTCGGCCGCGATCCGGGTGGAACTGCCCGAGGGTGAACTGACCGCCGATTTCCTGGACCGCACGCTGTTGCGCTCGTCCGGGGGGCAATATGTGCCGCTGGCCGATATCGTCACCGTTACCCGCCAGACCGGGTTTTCCACCGTGCGGCGCGAAAACGGGCTGCGGATCATCTCTGTCACTGGTGACATATCCGAGGACGACCCGGCCCGCGCGCAGGAGATTACCCAGATCCTGCAAGACACGATTCTGCCGGGGATCGAAAGCGACTTTGGCGTGGCCTGGCGGATGGCGGGTCTGGCCGAGCAGGAAAACGAGTTTCTGGCCGACGCGATGACCGGGCTGACCCTGTGCCTGATCGGGATCTATCTGACGCTGGCCTGGATCTTTTCCAGCTGGACCCGACCCATCGTGGTGATGGCGATCATTCCCTTCGGGCTGGTCGGTACGATCTATGGCCACGCGCTGTGGGAGGTGCCGCTGTCGATGTTCACCGTGATCGGGCTGATCGGCATGACCGGGATCATCATCAACGATGCGATCGTTCTGGTCGGCACGGTCGAGGAATACGCCCAGACCCGCGGCCTGGTGCCGGCGATCATCGACGGCGCGGCGGATCGGCTGCGCCCGGTGTTCCTGACCACGGCGACGACGGTTCTGGGGCTGGCGCCGCTGTTGTACGAGACCTCGCAGCAGGCGCAGTTCCTGAAGCCCACGGTGATCACGCTGGTCTACGGTCTGGGCTTCGGCATGGTTCTGGTGTTGCTGATGGTGCCCGCGCTGCTGGCGATGCAACAGGATGTGGCGCGCCAGTTCCGGGCGCTGCGGCGGGGGTTGACCTTGCAGGACCGGGCGCGCGGTCTTGGCCTGATCACCGGCGCGGCGGTGCTGGCGGTGGCGGCGCTGTTCGCGGCGACGCTGGGCCATGCGGTGCTGCGCGGCGGCCTGCCGGGGCCGTTGGCCGGTGTGCTGCCGGATGCGCCGGTGATGGCGGCGGCGCTGATCCTGTTCGTGGCGGGGGCGGCCGGGCTGCTGACGCTGGTCTATCTGGGCGCGGCGCTGATCTATGCGCTGCGGCAGCGCACGGCGCCCTGACCGGGGTCAGTTCACCGCACAGCCCGCGATGTCGATCGCATTCGCGCCAGACAGCAGCGTGATCCGCACGTTCGCACCATCCAGCGCGAAGGGCTGGGCGTTGACCGGCACCAGATCGGTGACCGCCGTCAGCGCATCGCCGTCGCGCGTGACCTTGGCCTCGGCCACCCAGATCGACGGATCGGACAGCTCGACCACGGCCACCTCGCGCGCGCCCAGCGGCGGCACCGTGATCCGTGCGGTCAGGCGCATCCCGTCGTCGATCGGCGCGGTCGTGCAGGTGACCGTGCCGACACCGGCGGCCTGGCCTGACGCGGGCCGCGCGTCCAGCGCCGCGCGGATCGGGGCGGGCTGCGCGTCCGAGGGCAGGGTGGCGTGCAGTTCCAGCGCCATCGGCATGCAGATATCCAGACACACGCCCAGATCGACATGGCCGCTCATGCTGATCGGCTGCGACGGGTCTGTGGGCGTCAGTTCCAGCGGCAGCACGACCTCGTGCTTATAGCCGATGGTCCGCATGCCGTTTTGATAGAACACCTCGGGACGGGGCCAGTGCAGTTGCACGGCGGCCATGTTCGTGGACCCGGTCCAGTTGAATCTGGGCGGGATGCCGGCCTCGCCCGGCGCGCGCCAATAGGTTTTCCACCCCGGTGCAAGGGTCAGCCGCAGCCCGGCCATCTGGGTACCGTCGGGGGTTTCCCAGCCCGGCAGGATTTCGGCGGTGATGACGGAGTCGAGGGGCACATCGGCGCTGCCGGCGGTTGCCGCCTGCGTGGAAAGGCCAAGACCCATGGCCAGGCAAAGCGGGCTGAGAATGCGTATTTTCATGGCGCTGAACATAAGCACGCCGCAGATATAGAGAAATCACAATTGGGAGATTGCCCCGCGACTGTGTCTTTTCGCACCCTTGCAAGTAAACCCGCCCACACCCCATTGTTAAGGGATGGATATGTCAGACACCCCGATGGACCTCAGCGGCAAGCTGCTGATCGCGATGCCCGGCATGGGCGATCCGCGGTTCGACAGGAGCGTGGTCTATATATGTGCCCATTCGCCCGAGGGCGCGATGGGGCTGATCGTCAACAAGCCCGCGCCGGATCTGAGCTTTATTGATCTGCTCAGGCAACTGGACATCCCGCTTGGCGATCGCCGGCGCGAGATCCGGGTGCATTTCGGCGGCCCGGTCGAACATGGGCGCGGTTTTGTGCTGCATTCCTCCGACTATCGGTCCAACCGGGCGACGACGCTGCGGGTGGATGACCGATTCGGCCTGACCGCGACGCTGGACATTCTGGAAGACATGGCGCGCGGCACCGGGCCGCGGGAAACATTGCTGACGCTTGGCTATTCGGGCTGGGGGCCGGGCCAGCTGGAGGCCGAGATCGGCCGGAACGGCTGGCTGACCTGCGATGCCAGCCCCGAGATCGTGTTCGACCGTGACGATGGCGCCAAATGGGGGCGTGCGCTGAAGGTTCTGGGGGTCGATCCGCAAATGCTGTCATCGGCGGCGGGGCGGGCCTGACGGATCAGGGCCGGGGCGCGGCGGCGCGGCGCAGCCGGTCGTTGATCGCACGGCCCAGCCCGTGGTCGGGCACCGGTGCCACGGCGATCATCTGTCCCGGCGCGGCCATCGCATCCAGCGCGCGCAGGTGGTGGAACAGGTTCGCCGCCGCCTCGACCAGATCGCCGCTGGCCGACAGCGTCATCGCTGCGCCATCGCAATGCGGCCCGAAACCCAGCCACAACTCGCCCGCTTGCGGCGCATCGGCCTGTAGCCGGATCGCGGCACCGGGCGCGTAATGCGAGCCGAGCTGACCCGGCGCGGTGATCGCAGCGTTTTGATCACGCTGGGCCAGCGGCGCGCCCAGGCAGGCCTCGATCGCCTCGGTCGGCAGCCCGCCGGGGCGCAGCAGGGTGGCGGTGCCGCCCGACAACCCGATGATGGTGGATTCCAGCCCCACCGCGCAGGCGCCGCCATCGACGACCGCCTCGATCCGGCCACCCAACCCGTCCAGCACATGTTCGGCGCGGGTCGGGCTGACCTTGCCCGAGGGGTTGGCCGACGGCGCGGCCAGCGGCCCGCCAAAGGCTGTCAGCAGTGCGCGTGCGACAGGGTGCTCGGGCACGCGGATCGCGACAGTATCGTTGCCCGCCGTCACCAGCGGCGACAGCCCCCCATCGGCGCGCAGCGGCAGAACAAGGGTCAGCGGACCGGGCCAGAACGCATCGGCCAGACGCTCGGCCGCGTCATCGAACAGGGCATAGTGCCGGGCGGCGGCCAGATCGGGCAGATGCACGATCAGCGGGTTGAAGCGCGGGCGGCCCTTGGCCTCGAATATCCGGGCGACGGCAAGATCGTTGCGCGCGTCGGCCCCCAGCCCGTAAACCGTTTCGGTCGGAAAGGCGACCAGCGCCCCCCGCGCCAGCAGCCCCGCCGCACGGGTCAGGCCGGTATCGTCGGGGGTCAGGGTTTCGGTCTGAAGCGTGCCTGTCATGTGACGCTGCGTTTGCCTTGATGGATGGGCCCCGGCTATTACGCTTGAGCCATTGGATAACGTGACATACTTGTGTGCCTGCGCCTTCACAAGGCGCGTCTGAGGGGGAGGGATCAATGGCGTATCGTGCACCGGTCGGGGATTACCGGTTTATCTTCGAAAATGTGGTGAATCTGGGTCAGGTTTCCGGGACCGGTCTGTTTGCCGATGCGAGCGCCGATGTCACCGATGCGATCCTGACCGAAGCCGGGCGCCTGTGCGAAGAGGTCATGGCCCCGTTGCAACGTGCCGGTGATCTGCATCCGGCGGTTCTGGAAAACGGCGTCGTGCGCACCTCGCCCGGATTTTCCGAGGCCTATCACCAGATCGCCGAAGGCGGCTGGATCGGCATCGCCGCCGCGCCTGAAAACGGCGGCATGGGCCTGCCGATGGCGGTGACCACCGCGGTGAACGAGATGATGAGCGCGGCCTGCCTGTCGCTGCAGCTGAACCCGCTGATGAGCCAGGGCCAGATCGAGGCGCTGGAGCATCACGCCAGCGACGCGCTGAAGGCGGTCTATCTGCCCAAGCTGATTTCGGGCGAATGGTGCGGTACGATGAATCTGACCGAACCGCAGGCCGGATCCGATGTCGGCGCGCTGGTCTCGCGCGCGGTGCCGAACGGCGACGGCACCTATGCGATCACCGGGCAGAAAATCTTCATCTCCTGGGGCGATAACGACTTTACCGGAAATGTGTGCCACCTGGTGCTGGCGCGGCTGCCCGACGGCGCCCCCGGCACCAAGGGGATCAGCCTGTTCATGGTGCCCAAGCGCATTCCCGACGAAAATGGCAACCCCGGCGTGGCCAACAGCCTGAGCGTGGTCAGCCTGGAACACAAGATGGGGCTGCATGGCTCGCCCACCGCGGTGATGCAGTATGACGGCGCCACCGGCTGGCTGGTCGGCGAACCGCACAAGGGCATGGCCGCGATGTTCACGATGATGAACAACGCCCGGCTGGGCGTCGGCGTGCAGGGGATCGGCGTGGCCGAAGGGGCCTATCAGCACGCGCTGGCCTATGCGCAGGAGCGCCGGCAGGGCCAGACCCCGGTCGCGGGCGGCACCGGCACGATCCTGGATCACGCCGATGTGCGCCGGATGCTGACCACGATGAAGGCCGAGGTGTTCGCCGCGCGCTCGATCGCGCTGGCCTGCGCGGTGGCGCTGGACATGGCCCGCGCCACGGGCAACCCCGACTGGCAGGCGCGTGCCGCGCTGCTGACGCCGGTGGCCAAGGCCTATGGCACCGATGTCGGGATCGAGGTAGCCTCGATGGGGATGCAGGTGCATGGCGGCATGGGGTTCATCGAGGAATCGGGCGCCGCGCAATATCTGCGCGATGTGCGGGTGACCGCGATCTATGAGGGGACCAACGGTATTCAGGCGATGGATCTGGTTGCGCGCAAGATGATGGATGGCGGCGAAGCGGCCTATCGCATGCTCGAAGAGATCCAAACCGATGCCGAGGCCGCGCGCGCCGTGCTGCCGGGTTTGGCGAACGATGTCTGGGCCGCGACCGAGACCCTGCGCGAGGCCACCGAGTGGATGGTCGCGCAGGAGGTGAACGACCGCTTCGCCGGGGCGGTGCCGTTCCTGCGCGCCTGCGCACGGGTGCTGGGCGGGCATTTCCATCTGAAGGCCGCCATGGCCGAGGGTGGCAACGGCCCGCGCACCGCATTGGCCGAGTTCTTCATCAAGCGGATGATGCCGGAATACACCGCCCAACTGGCCCATGCGCGTGCTGGCGCGGCCGGCCTGTACGCGCTCAGCCCCGAGGATCTGGTGGCGTGATGCGGGATCGGCCCGCCGCCATACGCTATCCATGGAGGGCGGCACCCGAAGAGGGGACCGCGACCGAGGTCGCGCCGGGGGTGCTGTGGATGCGCCTGCCCCTGCCGATGAAGCTGGACCATGTGAACGTCTATGCGCTGGACGATGGCGATGGCTGGACGATCATCGATACCGGCCTTGCCACCGGCAAGGGCCGTATAATCTGGGAATGTTGCCTGGCCGGGCCGCTGGCGGGCAAGCCCGTGCGGCGGGTGATCGCGACCCATCACCACCCCGATCACATCGGGCTGGCCGGCTGGTTTCAAACCGTCCACGGCGCCGAACTGTGCACCACCCGCACCGCCTGGCTGCTGGCGCGGATGCTGGTGCTGGACGCGCAGGACCGACCTGCCGAGGAAAGCGTGGCGTTCTGGCGCGGCGCGGGGATGGACCCGGCGATGCTGGCGCAGCGTCAGGCCGAGCGGCCCTATAATTTCGCCGACACGGTCGCGCCGCTGCCGCTGGGCTATCGCCGCATCAAACAGGACGATGTGATCCGCATCGGCGGGCGCGACTGGCATGTGCATATCGGCCATGGCCACGCCCCGGAACATGCCACCTTCTGGAGCCGCGACGACAACCTTGTGCTGGGCGGCGATCAGCTGTTGCCGTCGATTTCGCCCAATCTGGGGGTCTATGCCACCGAGCCCGAGGCCGACCCGGTGGGGGAATGGCTGGAAAGCTGCGAGCGGTTCGCCACGCTGGCGCAGGACGATCAGCTTGTGCTGCCGGGCCACAAGCTGCCCTTTACCGGCCTGCCGATCCGGCTGCGCCAGTTGATCGACAACCACCACAGCGCGCTGGATCGCCTGTTGGCGTATCTGGACCGGCCCCATACCGCCACCGAATGTTTCATCGTGCTGTTCCGGCGCGATATCGGCGCATCGGAATACGGGCTGGCCCTGGTCGAGGCCGTGGCGCATCTGAACCACCTTTTGCAGGCCGGTCAGGTCACCCGCCAGCGCCGCGCCGACGGCGCGTGGCTGTGGCAGGCCGCGTGATGGCACAGGACCGCACGCCCCCCTGCGCCGAGCCCCGCGGGCGCGCGGTTCATGCCGATCCCTGCGCGCCTGCCTCGCCCGAGCAGAAACCGCTGCCCGCGGCGGTCACCCGCAAGCCGGTCGATCAGAAAAGCGCGGCCGAATGGGCCTATGAGCGGGTCATCCTTTACATCCAGAATTTCGAAGAAAATCTGGATGCCGAGCATGAGATCGCGATGGGCTTCACCGGCGGCGACGCGGGCGTGCTGAAGATCGAGGGCGTGGGCTATTTCGATCCCGACATCGTGACCTTCTACGGCACCGATCTGACCGGCGCGCGCACCCAACTGGTGCAGCATGTCAGTCAGCTGAACGTGATGCTGCGTGCCCTGCCCAAGCCGGAAAACATCCCTGCGGCGCGGCGGATCGGCTTTCGTCTGGCGGCGGATCTGGAACAGGATGGCTGAAAGCGTATTTTTGCGCCGACCCGGGCCGTGACATGCGGTTTCTATTCGGGTATCCCGAATCTGCACGAACAGGGAAAAGGAGACCCCCAGATGGCTGAGTACAAGCATGGCTCGATGGATATCACCGAGCACGAGAAGACCTTCGAAGGGTTCATCCGCATGGCGACCGGCGTTGCGATCACGGCCATCGTGGTCCTGATCTTCATGGCTCTTGTGAACGGCTAAAGGATTGGCGGCGGGGCTGCCCCCGCCCGTTCCGGCACCAGCGTTATTTTGGGGAAGTCATGCGCCGCCTGTTGATTTGCGTCCTGTTCCCTTGTCTTCTGGCGGCCTGCACGGCGGTCTCCGTCTGGGCCCCCGAAGAGGCGGTCAAGGCCGCGGCCTACCGATCCGACACGCCGCCCTCGATCACGCTTTATACCATGGTCAACAACCGCTCGAACGAGGGGGCGCATAGCGGGCTGATGATCAATGCCAGCCAGCGTGTCGTGTTCGACCCGGCCGGGTCCTGGTGGCATCGCACCGTGCCCGAACGCAATGACGTGCATTACGGCATGACCCCGCTGATGGAAAAATTCTACCTCGACTATCATGCGCGCGAGACATACCGCGTGGTCGAGCAGACCATTTTGGTCTCTCCCGAGGTGGCGGAACAGGCGCTGGCGATCGTCGAAGGCTACGGCGCGGTGCCCAAGGCGCTGTGCGGCCGCTCTACCAGTGGTGTGTTGCGGCAATTGCCGGGGTTCTCGTCCATTCCGCGCACGTTCTATCCGGGCAGGATCATGCGGGCCTTCGGGGCGCTGCCGGGGGTGACGACACGGATCTATTATGACGACGATTCCGATAACAACATGGCAGTGCTGAGCAGCCAGCAATCCGCCAGCGTTTCGGTCGCGAACTAACCCAACAGATACAGCGTCAGATACAGCGTGCCGGCGCCGCCGAAGATCGCCAGCAGCGTGTTTTTCGTGACCACGCCCAACCCAAGCGTTACCAGCGCCGCCAGCATCCGGGCGGGCTCTGTCTGGCCGTTATTGGCGGCGGGCCACAGAACCAGCGGTGCGATCAGGCCGGGCAGCACCGCCACCGGGGTATAGCGCAGATGGCGCAGCACCCATTCCGGCAAAGGCCGGTCGCCGATCAGCCCGAGAAAGGAAAACCGGATCAGGAAGGTGCCGATGCCCAGCCCGGCGATGATCAGCCATATTCTGGCGCTGCTCATATCCATCGGTTTTGCCTTTTCAGCCAGAGTTCGACCTGCGCGCCGGCCATCATCGCCGTCAGGGCCGCGATCAGCAGCCCGCCGCTATAGGGGACGAAGGCCAGCATCAGTGACACCGCCACCGAAACCACCGCCGCCGCCACATGGGCCAGCGTCCGCAGCGCCGGCGCGACCATTGCCAGAAAGGTGATCGGCATCGCGAAATCCAGCGCATATTCAGGTGGGATGCCTTGCCCCATCACCGCGCCCAGATAGGTCATGCCGTACCAGCTGGGCCCCAGCAGGGTGACCACGCCGAAGAAATAGGCGGTCCGGGCGGCCAGACTCATGCCGGGTTCGGTTTCATAATGGGCGACGGGCAGCGCATAGGACTGATCGACAAGCAGATAGGCCATCAATACCCGCTGCCACAGCGGTGCCGCCCCCAGATGCGGGGTCAGCGCGGCCGAATACATCGCCATGCGCAGGTTCACCGCCAGCGCGGCGGCCAGAATGATCAGCGTGGGCGCGTTTTCCGTCATCAGTTGCAGCGCGGTGAACTGCGAGGCCCCGGCGATCACCAGAACCGAAAATCCGATCACCTCGGCCAGGTTCAACCCAGCCTCGGTGCCGACCACGCCGAACAGCAGGCCGAACGGCCCGACGACGAACACGAACGGCGCGCCCTGCCGGGCGCCCAGCCAATAGGCCGATTTGGTGGTGGAGGATGCCATGCGCTGCCCCTAGACTGTCTCAGGCCCCTTCGCCATTAGGACAGTGGTGGGGCAGATGCAATCATGCGCGGGCAAGGGGGTGCGATGCAACCGTTCGGGGTGATCCTTGCCGGCGGTCAGGCGGCGCGGATGGGCGGCGGCGACAAGGCGCTGCTGGCGCTGGGGGGGCAAAGCCTGCTGGCGCATGTGGCGGGCCGTCTGGGGCCGCAGGTGGACCGGTTGGCGATCAGCGCCAATGGTGATCCGGCGCGGTTCGCCGCAACCGGGCTGCCGGTTCTGCCCGACAGCATGGCGGGTTTTCCCGGCCCGCTGGCGGGAATTCTGGCCGGGCTGGACTGGGCCGCCGACAACGGCGCCGACTGCATCGTGACCGCCGCCGTGGACACGCCGTTCCTGCCCCGCGATCTGGTGGCCGGGTTGCAGCGGGCCGCCGTGCAGGCGGGCGCGCCGATCGCGCTGGCCGCGTCCCTTGGGCGGGCGCATCCTACCTTCGGGCTGTGGCCGGTGGCCCTGCGCGACGATCTGCGCGCGGCCCTCGCGGCGGGCACGCGCCGTGTGCGGGCCTGGGCCGAAGGGCATGGCGCGGTGACGGCGGCGTTTCCGGCGGGCGCGTTCGACCCGTTTTTCAACATCAACACGCAGGCCGATCTTGTGCAGGGCGCGGCGCTGTTGCGAGGGGGCGGCTGATGCGGGTTTTCGGCGTCGTGGGCTATAAGAACGCCGGCAAGACCGGGTTGATGGAGCGGCTGGTGGCCGAGATTTCCGCGCGCGGCTTCAGCGTCTCGACCGTGAAACATGCGCATCATCATTTCGATCTGGACCAGCCGGGCAAGGACAGCTTTCGCCACCGCGTCGCCGGTGCGCGCGAGGTGCTGCTGGCCTCGGGGCAGCGCTGGGCGCTTATGCACGAACTGTGCGACGCGCCCGAGCCACCGCTGGAGGCGTTGCTGGCCCGGCTGTCACCGGTCGATCTGGTGCTGGTCGAAGGCTACAAGCGCGACGCCCATCCCAAGGTCGAGGCGTTTCGCGATGATGCCGGTCATGCGCTGATCGCGCCCGGCGATCCCACCGTGCGGGCGGTGGCCAGCGACGTGCCGCAGCCGGGACTGCATGTGCCGGTCTTCGCGCTGGACGATACCGGCGCGGTGGCCGATTTCATCCTGGGGCAGGTGGGGCTGGCGCGTTAGTCGAAGGTGCCCGAGACCCGGCCCAGCAGCATGAACGCGCGCGCGGTGCGGGTTTCGGCCAGATCGCTGATTTCCTGATCGCTGGCGGTTTGTGCGAATTCGGTCAGGGTGCGGTCGAACTGGCGCAGAAAGTGATGCGCGGCATCGCGAAAGATCGGATCCTGCCGCATCCGCCCGGCGGTCAGCGCCAGGCACGACCGGTCGCGCACCCCGCCCAGACCCGCCACCGCGGCCCCGCGTTCGCCGGTGGCGAATCTGCGCCAGATCTCGGCGCGGGCGCGGTCGGGGCGCAGATCGTCCATATAGATGCCGTCCTGGCTGAGCAGGGTCAGCACATCCTGGGCCGAGCGGATCAGCTTGGCCGCCGCACGGTCCTGCAACGCGCGGCGCAGCGCGCGGAACCCGTCCTGATCGTCGGCGGTTTCGGGGAAGTTCAGCGCGCGGATGAAATCCTCGACCGGCAGCGGCGGGCTCAGCTCTTCGGCGGGGGTGCCCAGGGCAAGCGACGGCTGATCGGTATCCGCCTTGACCGCCGGTACCGGCGCGGCGGCGACCGCGACAGGGCGCGCGCGGCTGCTGGCGAAGGTGGCCATCGCGCTTTCGGCCTGCTTTTGCGCCGCGGCGATTTCGTCCAGCTTCTTCTCGACCGTGGGGCGGGTGCCCATGCCGACGCTTTGCTGCTGCTGGATATAGGTATGGCGCATCGCGTCGATCGCGGCCTGAAGCCGCGCCGATTCCTCGCGCATCACACGCGCGCTTTTCGCGGCCGAGGCCGCGACCCAGATCAGCGCGACCGGCATGGCAATGGCCACGAAGGTCAGAACGAAGGTGATCGGACCGAATTGCAGGCTTTCCGGCCCCGATTTGGCGAACATGAAAAACGCGCCCGACGCGGCCAGCCACAGCAGGCTGAGCGCAAAGGCAATGATATCGGCCGCGGTCAGGCCCGACGGCCCGGCCCTGCTGCCATAGATGCCGAGGTCAATCGGCGAATCCTGCTTTTTGTCTGCCATGTTGAAACGGTCTCAGCCCTGCGCCTCAGACGTACTGAATGCTGAGAACCTCGTAACTTTTCCCACCACCCGGCGTCTTGACCTCGACACTGTCACCTTCCTCTTTGCCGATCAAGGCACGGGCGAGGGGGGATTTTATGTTGAGCAGACCCTTCTCGATATCGGCCTCGGGCGCGCCGACGATCTGATAGGTCTTCTCCTCGTCGGTGTCTTCGTCCACCAGCCTGACGGTGGCGCCGAACTTGATCGCGCCGGACAGTTTGGTGGGGTCGATCACCTCGGCCAGCGACAGCGTTGCCTCCAGCTCCTTGATCCGGCCTTCGATGAAGCTCTGTTTTTCGCGGGCGGCGTGGTATTCGGCATTCTCGGACAGATCGCCATGTTCGCGGGCTTCGGCAATGGCCTTGATCACGGCGGGGCGTTCCACCGATTTCAGGGTTTTCAATTCTGCCTCAAGCGCGGTGTGGCCCGCGCGGGTCATCGGTATTTTTTCCATAGTTCTCATCGGATATGTTAAGGGCGGCGCGGCCCGTGCGGGGCGCCGTTGGTGAATGAATCTTCCCACCTGACCCCAGCGGCGGTCGAAATGCAAGAGGGATGCGCGGGCCGGTTCCGTGGAATTGCTGCGCCACAACGGGAATGATGCGGCGTTGCAATTGACGCTTCATGGTGGTGTGAGATAACGCTTTGCGGAATGTTTTGAAGGGATGAGGGCGCGCCGGGCGCGCGAAAGGGTGAGGAAATGGCTGAGATGACGCGCGAGTCGATGGAATATGATGTTGTGATCGTGGGCGCGGGGCCTGCGGGTCTGTCGGCGGCGATCCGGCTGAAGCAACTGGACGCCGACCTGGATGTGGTCGTGCTGGAAAAGGGCTCTGAGGTTGGTGCACATATTCTGTCGGGCGCGGTGCTCGATCCCTGCGGCCTGAATGCCCTGATCCCCGACTGGAAGGAAAAAGGCGCGCCTTTGAACGTGCCCGTCAGGAAAGACAACTTCTATGTCCTGGGCGCGGGCGGCCAGATGCGGGTGCCGAACTGGCCGATGCCGCCGCTGATGAACAACCACGGCAACTACATCGTCTCGATGGGCAATGTCTGCCGCTGGATGGCCGAGCAGGCCGAGGAACTGGGGGTCGAGATTTTCCCCGGCATGGCCTGTTCTGAGTTGGTTTACGGCGACGCGGGCGAAGTCAAAGGTGTGGTCGCGGGCGAGTTCGGCAAGAATCCGGACGGGACGCCGGGCGACGCCTATGAGCCGGGGATGGTTCTGTACGGCAAATATGTGTTCCTGTCCGAAGGCGTGCGCGGCAGCCTGTCCAAGGAAGTGATGGCGAAATACGACCTGTCCAAGGGGCACTGCCCGCAGAAATTCGGCCTGGGCATGAAAGAGATCTGGGAGATCGACCCCGAAAAGCACCGCGAGGGCACCGTGACCCACACGATGGGCTGGCCGCTGGGCAGCAACGCGGGCGGCGGGTCGTTCATCTATCACCTTGAGAACAATCAGGTTTATGTCGGCTTCGTGGTTCACCTGAACTACAAGAACCCGTATCTGTACCCCTATATGGAATTCCAGCGGTTCAAGCATCACCCGATGGTGGCCGAGCTGCTGAAGGGCGGCAAGCGCGTGGCCTACGGCGCACGCGCGATTTCCGAAGGTGGCTGGCAGTCGGTGCCGAAGGTGGTCTTCCCCGGCGGGGCCCTGCTGGGCTGTTCGGCCGGTCTGGTCAACGTGCCGCGGATCAAGGGCAACCACAACGCCATGCTGTCGGGCAAGGCGGCGGCCGAGGCCGCGCATGAGGCGCTGAAAGCGGGCCGCGCGGGCGACGAGCTGACCGCCTATGAGGCCGACCTGCGCAGCGGGCCGATTGCGAAGGATCTGAAAAAGGTCCGCAATGTCAAACCGCTGTGGTCGAAGTTCGGGCTAAGCACATCGCTGGCCGTGGGCGGGTTCGACATGTGGACGAACAACCTGTTCGGCCTGTCGCTGCTGGGCACGCTGAAGCACGGCAAATCCGACGCGGCGGCCACCGGCGAGGCGGCGAAGTTCAAGCCGATCGACTATCCCAAACCCGATGGCAAGATCAGTTTCGACCGACTGACCAACGTCAGCTTCGCGATGACCAATCACGAGGAAAGCCAGCCCTGCCACCTGCAGCTGAAGGATCCGTCGGTGCCGATTTCGGTGAACCTGCCGAAATACGCCGAACCGGCGCAGCGCTATTGCCCGGCCGGCGTGTACGAGGTGGTCGAAGAGGCGGGCAAGGATCCCCGCTTCGTAATCAACTTTCAGAACTGCGTGCATTGCAAGACCTGCGACATCAAGGACCCCAGCCAGAACATCAACTGGGTCACCCCGCAGGGCGGCGACGGACCGAATTACCCGAATATGTAACGCTTGCGTCATGCGGGGCGGCCAAATCGCCGCCCCGCATTGCCATGTCCGCGCGGCACGATTACCTTCGGCTGGCAGATCAACCGGAGAATGCCCTTGCCCGCGTTTCGCGTTCGCTCCCTCGGCCTGGCCGCCCTTGCCGTGCTCAGCCTGTCCGCCGCCACCCCCGCCGGGGCCCAGAACGGGCTGGCCGGGGCCTATCTTGCGGCGCGGCATGCCAGCTATTTCAGCGATTACACGGCGGCGGCCCAGTATTATACCCAAGCGCTGGCGCGCGATCCGTCCAATCCTGAACTGTTGGAAAACGCGCTTCTGGCCTTTACCGGGCTGGGGCAGATCGACAAGGCGCTGCCGATCGCGCGGCGCATGGATCAGGGCGGGATGGACAGCCAGGCCGCGCATATGCTGCTGCTGGCCGAACAGCTGGCGCGCGGGAATTACGAAGGTGCCCTGAGCGACATGGAGGCCGGGCGCCGGATCGGCCCGCTGGTCGACGGCCTGCTGACCGCCTGGAACCATTTTGGCGCCGGTCGCATGTCCGAGGCGCTGGCCGCCTTCGACACCGCCGCCAAAGAGTCCGGGCTGGCGGTGTTCGGCCTGTATCACAAGGCGCTGGCGCTGGCCGCCGTGGGCGATTTTGAAGGTGCTGAGGCGATCTTTGCCGGTGACAGCGGCCGCGCGCTGCGGATGACCCGGCGCGGGGTTCTGGCCGAGGCGCAGACCCTCAGCCAACTGGAGCGCAATGCCGATGCCGTCGCGCTGATCGACGATGTGTTCGGCCTGGATCTGGACCCCGGCCTGGCCGATCTGCGGGCCCGTCTGGAAGCGGGCGAGGCATTGCCGTTCAACACGATCCGCGACGCGCGCGATGGCGCGGCCGAAGTGTTCTTTACCGTCGCCAGCGCCCTGAATGGCGAGGCGAACGAGACCTACACCCTGTTGTATACCCGGATCGCCGAATATCTGCGCCCCGATCATGTGGACGCGATGCTGATGACCGCCGGCCTTTTGGAGGCGCAGGAGCGGTACGATCTGGCGACCGAGGCCTATCTGCGCGTCCCCGCCAGCGATCCCGCCTTTTATGTCGCGGAACTGGGCCGGGCCGAAACGCTGGAAAAATCCGGCAAGACCGAGGCCGCGATCGAGGTGCTGACCCAGCTTTCAAAAAGCCATGCGGAGGTGGCCATCGTCCATGCGACGCTGGGCGACATGCTCAGCCGTCTGGATCGCCATGCCGAGGCGATCAACGCCTATGACAAGGCGGTCGCGCTGTTCGACGCGCCCGAGCGTCAGCAATGGGTGGTCTATTTCGCCCGCGCCGTCGCGCTGGAGCGCGAAGATCGCTGGCCCGAAGCCGAGGCCGATTTCCGCAAGGCGCTGGAACTGGAACCCGATCAGCCGCAGGTTCTGAATTACCTGGGCTATTCCTATGTCGAGATGCAGACAAATTTGGACGAGGCGCTGGACATGATCGAACGCGCCGTCGCCGCGCGGCCCGACAGCGGCTATATCACCGATAGTCTGGGCTGGGTTCTGTACCGGCTGGGCCGCTACAAAGAGGCCGTGCCGCATATGGAGCGCGCGACCGAACTGATGCCGGTCGATCCCGTGGTGAACGATCATCTGGGCGATGTGCTGTGGGCGGTGGGCCGTCATACCGAGGCCGAGTTCCAGTGGCGCCGTGCCTTGTCTTTCGTGGACATGGACAACCCGGCCCCGGATGTCGAACCGGACCGGATGCGCCGCAAGCTGGAGGTCGGGCTGGACAAGGTTCTGGCCGAAGAGGGCAAGCCGCCCCTGTCGGTGGCCAATGGCGACTGAGGCTTTCGCGCCCGCGAAGGTAAATCTGACCCTGCATGTCACCGGCCAGCGGTCTGACGGCTATCACCTGCTGGACAGTCTGGTGGCCTTTGCCGATGTGGGGGATCGGGTCACCGTGTCCGCCGCCGCCGACCGGCTGTCGCTGGTGGTGGTGGGGCCGCAGGCCGGGGGCGTTCCCGTCGATGACAGCAACCTTGTGCTGAAGGCGGCGCGGTTCTTGGGCGTCACCGATGCCGCGATCACGCTGGACAAGCAGCTGCCCGCCGCGGCCGGGATCGGCGGCGGGTCGTCCGATGCGGCGGCGGCGTTGCGGGCGCTGTCGGCGCTGACCGGGCGGCCGCTGCCTGCCGATCGGGGACTGGCGCTGGGCGCGGATGTGCCCGTGTGCCTTGCCGCGCACGCGATGCGGATGGGCGGGATTGGCGAGGTTCTAACGCCGGTGCCGGCGCTGCCGCCGGTCTGGTGCGTTCTGGCCAATCCGGGGGTGGGTGTCGCGACACCAGCAGTATTCAGGGCGTTGCATCGCCGCGACAACCCGGCCATGCCCACCGACATTCCTGCCTTTGCCTGCGCGCGCGATCTGGCTGTCTGGTTGGCCACGCAGCGCAACGACCTGCAGGCCCCGGCCGTGGCGCTGGCCCCGGTCATCGCGCCGGTGCTGGCCGCGTTGGCGGACCTGCCGGGCGCCTTGCTGTCGCGCATGTCGGGATCGGGGGCGACCTGTTTCGCCCTGTTCGAAAACGGGGATCAGGCGCGGGCCGGGGCCGAAACCCTGGCCGGGGCACATCCGGGTTGGTGGGTGCGGGCGGCGGCGCTTAGTTGATCCGCGCAACCACGTAATCGGCGATATCGTGCAGCATGTCGCGGATCGGGCCTGCGGGCAGGGCACCCAATGCGGCTTTGGCCGTGTCGGCCCAGGCGAGGGCGTCGGTCCGGGTCTGTTCCAGCGCGCCGTGCTTGTCCAGCAGCGTCAGCGCCTGTTCCAGATCGCCGTCGTTCTGCTGGCCCTTCTCGATCACGCGCGACCAGAAGGCGCGCTCTTTGGCATCGGCCTTGGCCACCGCCTTGATCACTGGCAGGGTCAGCTTGCGCTCGCGAAAATCGTCGCCGATATTCTTGCCGGTGGTGCCCGAGCCCCAGTAATCCAGCAGATCGTCGACGATCTGGAAACTGACCCCCAGTGCGTCGCCATAGGTGAACAACGCCTGGACCTGATCCTCGGGTGCGCCGGCGATCACGCCGCCGACCTCGGTCGCCGCCGAAAACAGCGCCGCCGTCTTGCCGCGCACCACCTGAAGATAGATGTCTTCATCGGTGGCCAGATCCTGCGCCGCGGTCAGTTGCAGAACCTCGCCCTCGGCGATGGTCGCAGAAGCGTTCGACAGGATGTCCAGCACCCGCAGCGACCCGGTTTCGGTCATCAACTGAAACGCCCGCGCCAACAGGTAATCGCCCACCAGAACCGAAGATTTGTTATCCCACAGCAGGTTCGCGGTGGGGCGCCCGCGCCGCTGGCCGCTTTCATCCACCACATCGTCATGCAGCAGCGTTGCGGTGTGGATGAATTCGACCGTGGCGGCGAGGTGGATGTGATAGGGGCCTTCGTAGCCGCAGATCTGTGCGGCGGCCAGGGTCAGCATCGGGCGCAGGCGCTTGCCGCCGGCCTCGATCAGATGATTGGTCACCTGCGGGATGCGCGGCGCGTGTTTCGAGGCCATCCTTGCGCGGATCAGTGCGTTTACCGCATCGAGTTCCGGCGCCAGATGCGCGCTTAGCCGTTCATGCGGCTTGCTAACAGTTTCGTCCAGCCCCATCACGCTCTCGTCACTTCTCTCGACAAACGCGGGCGTCTGCCCTTAAGTCCATGGATATGAAAGAGCTCCTGCGCACCAACGACCCGACCCTTGTGGCCTTCGCCACCACGCTCCTTCAGGGAGAGGGGATAGACTGCTTTCAGATGGATGTCCACATGAGCGTCCTGGAAGGCTCCATCGGCATATTGCCGCGCCGGGTGATGGTGCGGGACGGCGATTTGACCCGCGCCCGCGACATCCTGACAGATAACGATATTCCCCTGCCGGAGGCACGCTGAGTGCCCTTCGCCGACGCGGATTTGACGCAGGATCGGTTCCTGGGCGGGCGGCTGCATATCCGCCAGCCGCGCGCCGGCTACCGGGCCGGGGTCGATCCGGTATTCCTGGCCGCTTCGGTGCCGGCAAGGCCCGCTGAGCGGGTGCTGGAACTGGGCTGCGGCGCGGGGGTGGCCAGCCTGTGTCTGGGCGCGCGGGTGCCGGGGATCACGCTGGCGGGGATCGAACTGCAACCGGACTATGCCGCGCTGGCGCGTCGCAATGCCGCGGACAACGGCATCGCGCTGGAGGTGGTCGAGGGCGACATCGCCGCGATGCCCGATACGCTGCGCCAGCGCAGTTTTGACCATGTCATCGCCAACCCGCCCTATTACCTGCGCGACCGGGGCACCCCGGCCAGCGACAGCGGGCGCGAAACCGCGCTGGGTGGCGAAACCCCGCTGGCCGCCTGGGTCGATGCCGCGCTCCGCCGCTTGGCACCGAAGGGGCGGCTGACCATGATCCAGCGGGCCGAACGTGTGCCGGAATTGCTGGCCGCGCTGGATGCGCGGGCGGGCAGCGCTGAATTGTTGCCACTGGCCCCGCGCGCCGGGCGGGCAGCCAAGCTGGTGCTGTTGCGGGTGGTCAAGGGCGGGCGCGGCGCGTTCCGGCTGTGCCCGCCAATCGTTCTGCACGACGGGGCGGCGCATGACGGGGACCGCGACAGCTATACCCCAACCATCGGCGCAGTCTTGCGCAATGGCGCGCCGCTGCCCTGGTCGGTTGGCTAAAATGTCGGTCATATGCCGGCATTGGTAAGATTGTTTCAAAGACGAGTTCTCAGATCGCGTGACACGACTCGGATTCTGTGGTGGACTGTAACAACGATGTGTCAAATGAGAGGAGGACGGCCATGACAATGAGTTCGCATCTTCAGGAACTCCGCAAAAAACACGAGACCCTCTCGGAGCGCGTTGAGAAAGCGCAACGCAGCCCCGGCTTTGATGACCTCCATATCGCTGCTTTGAAAAAGCAGAAACTTCGCCTGAAAGAACAGATCCAACGCCTGTCGCAGGGTTAGGACAGTTTGGCGCTGGCGCGGGCCGCCAGCGCCGCCCCCGCCGTGATCAGAACCGCGGCAGCGAACAATGT
The DNA here is from genome assembly GCF_054954595.1 of Actibacterium sp. D185-2. NCBI lineage: Bacteria > Pseudomonadati > Pseudomonadota > Alphaproteobacteria > Rhodobacterales > Roseobacteraceae > Actibacterium > Actibacterium sp. D185-2. Next base: position 45,883 of record NZ_JBPWNX010000006.1, on the reverse strand, counting down.
TGCCGATGGCGGGGCGATCCCGGCGATGACCAGAACCAGCGTCGACAACAGCGGCGCCGCATAGCTGGCCACGCCCAGAAGCTGGATATCACCGCGTTTCACGCCGATATCCCACACGTAAAAGGCCAGCCCGACCGGCCCGATCCCCAGTGCCAGACACGACGCCCAGCCAAGCGCCGTGGCGGGCCAGACGGTTTGTTCCAACGTCAGGTGCAGCGGCAGCGACAGCGCCGCCGTGGCCAGACAGAACACCGCGACGCTTTCGGTCGGCACGCGGCCCAGTCGCCGTGACAGCACGGAATATCCGGCCCATGTCAGCGCACACAAAAGCGCCAGGCCATAACCGGGCAGCGCATCGCCTTGGAACCCGCACGCGCCGCGCGCCACGATCAGCGCCGCGCCGGCAAAGCCGATCAATCCACCCAGGATATGCCCGGGGCGCAGGGTCTCGCCGGGCAGAAGGCCCGAAAACAGCACGATCAGCAGCGGCCACAAATAGGCGATCAGCCCGGCCTCGGCCGCAGGGGCCAGCCGCAGCGCCGAGAAATACAGCGCGTGATAGCCGAACAGCCCGGCGGTGCCGAAGGCATAGACCTTCCAGCCGATCCCGCGCAACCGCGCCAACCCGCCGGTTTTCAACGCCCAGATCAGGCCGATCCCCCCGCCGATGGCAAAGCAGATCGCGTTCAGCTGCAATGGCGGCACCGGGGCCGATCCCACGGTGAACAGGGCCAGAAGCGCCCAAAGCAGGACAGCGATGAAACCAATGGATGTGGCGCGTTTGCGGGTCATGCGAAAGCGATAGCCGCCCGCATCGCCCCGCGCCAGTGCAAACGAAAAAGGCCGGGCATTGCAGCCCGGCCTTTGGTCGTTTGCCGACGCGGTGTCAGACGAAGAACTGACCGCCATTGGCAGTGAGGGTCGAGCCGGTGATGAACCCGGCATCGTCCGAGGCCAGGAACACCACGCAGCGCGCGATTTCCTCGGGTTCGCCCAGACGACCGATCGGAATTTGCGCGATGATTGCGTCGCGCACCTTTTCCGGCACGGCCATGACCATGTCGGTGCCGATATAGCCGGGGCAAATCGCGTTCACGGTGATGCCGGCGCGCGCGCCTTCCTGGGCCAGCGCCTTGGTGAGGCCAAGATCGCCCGCCTTGGAGGCCGAATAGTTCGCCTGACCGGCCTGACCCTTCTGGCCGTTGATCGAACTGATGGTGATCACGCGGCCGAATTTACGCTCGCGCATACCGGGCCAGATCGGATGGGTCATGTTGAATACGCCCGAAAGATTGGTGTCGATCACCTCTTTCCACTGCTGCGGCGTCATCCGATGAAACATGGCGTCGCGGGTGATGCCGGCATTGTTCACCAGAACCTCGACCGGGCCAAGCTCCTCCTCGACCTTGGCGATACCGGCGGCGCAGGCGTCATACTCTGCGACCGACCACTTATAGGTCGGGATGCCGGTCTCTTCGGTGAATTTCGCGGCGGCCTCTTCGTTGCCTGCAAAGTTCGCGGCAACGGAATATCCCGCATTTTTCAGCGCGACACTGATCGCTGCTCCGATACCGCGGGTGCCGCCGGTGACGAGTGCGACTTTAGCCATGATTCCTCCGATCGCTGGTTGTTTCGGAAATCTTCCTACGAAAACAATAAGCGGGGCGCAACATTATTGCGCCCCGCTTTCGAAGGTTTAATAAATTTGTTACGGGCGCTCAAGGCACATGGCAACGCCCATACCACCGCCAATACACAGCGTGGCAAGGCCCTTCTTGGCATCGCGGCGCTGCATCTCGAACAGCAGGGTGTTCAGAATGCGACAACCGGACGCACCGATCGGGTGGCCGATGGCAATGGCACCGCCGTTCACATTCACGATCTCGGGGTTCCAGCCCATGTCCTTGTTCACCGCGCAGGCCTGGGCGGCGAAGGCTTCGTTCGCCTCGACCAGATCCAGATCGCCGGGGTTCCAGCCCGCCTTGTCCAGCGCCTTGCGCGAGGCATAGATCGGCCCCACGCCCATGACCGACGGGTCCAGCCCGGCCGTGGCGTAGGAGGCGATGCGCGCCAGCGGTTCCAGCCCGCGCTTTTCGGCCTCTTCCGCGCTCATCAGCAGCACGGCGGCGGCGCCGTCATTGATGCCAGAGGCGTTGCCGGCGGTGACCGAGCCGTCCTTGGTAAAGGCCGGGCGCAGCTTTTGCATGGTTTCGATCGTCACGCCGTGGCGGATATATTCATCGGCATCCACCACGATTTCGGCCTTGCGGGTCTTGACGGTGAAGGGGACGATTTCATCCTTGAACTTGCCGGCCTTCTGCGCGGCCTCGGCCTTGTTTTGCGAGGCCAGCGCGAATTCGTCCTGGGTGTCGCGGCTGATCTGCCACTGCTCGGCGACATTTTCGGCGGTCTGGCCCATGTGATAATCGTTGAACGCATCCCACAGCCCGTCCTTGATCATGGAATCGATCATTTTCATGTCGCCCATCTTCTGACCTGCGCGCAGATGCGCGACATGGGGCGACAGGCTCATGTTTTCCTGACCACCGGCAGCCACGATCGCGGCATCACCAAGCTGGATATGCTGGGCCGCCAGCGCGACGGCGCGCAGGCCCGAGCCGCAAACCTGATTGATGCCCCAGGCGGCAGAGGAGATGGGCAGACCGGCGGCGATATGGGCCTGGCGGGCCGGATTCTGGCCCTGACCGGCGGTGAGGACCTGACCGAGGATCGTTTCCGATACTTCGGATTTGTCGATTCCGGCGCGGGCGACGATGGCCTCCAGCACCGACGCGCCAAGCGCGTGGGCGGGTGTGTTGGCAAAGGCGCCGTTGAAGCTGCCGACGGCTGTGCGCGCGGCCGAAACGATCACTACATTGGTCATGGGTAAAATCCTCTCCCCTCGGGTTGCGAACGGGGTCGGGCACGGCCAGTATCGGGTGCGGCGCCCAAAATGCCCCCGCAGTCGACCAAACAGGTAAGCTGTCGGCGGCGCTGGGGCAACAATCGAATGCCGCACTTGCGAAATTACTGGCGCTCAGGCGGTCTTTTGTCGCGGCGCGCGGGCCTTCCACGGGGGCGCGATGCTGGGCGCCCCAAAGAAATATCCCTGCATGCAGTCGATACCCGCCTGTTGCAGAAACCGGGCGTCGTCGGCGGTTTCGACGCTTTCGGCCACGGTGAACATGTCGAAATGCTGTGCGATCGAGATCAGCGCGCCGGTCAGCACCTGATTGTCGGGTGTTTGGTGGATGCCGCGGATGAACTGGCCGTCGATCTTGAGGATGTCGAAATAGAAGTCGCGCAAATACCGGAACGAGGTATAGCCGGCCCCGAAATCGTCAAGCGCGAAGGCGATGCCGCGCCGTTGCAGATCGCGCATGAAGACGGTGACCAGATCGGGCATGACCATGGCCGAGCTTTCGGTGATTTCCAGGATCAGCCGCTCGGCCATCGTGTGATCCTGCGCCAGCCCCGCGTTCAGGGTCTGTATCCAGCGCGGATAGCCGATCGAGCGGGCCGACATGTTGACCGACAGGCGCAGGGCCGGGGCCCGGGCCAGCGCGCTCAGGCCCAGTTCCAGCGCGGTGCAGTCGATGATCCGGCCCAGTTCGGTGGTTTCGACCGTGTCGATGAAATCGCGTGCGGGTATGATCCGCCCGGTGCCGTCGAGGATGCGGATCAACCCTTCGTAGAACGCCGGTTGCGGGTGGCCCCCCGCCGCCATGACGGGCTGATAGGCCAGCATCACATCGCGTTGATCCAGCGCGCGGCGCACCATGGACAGCGTGTCGCGGTCGCGCGCGTCCGTCGCTGCCGAAAGCGGGCTGTCATCCACACCCAGGCTGGCCAGTTCCGTGATCTGCATGCCTGTCTGCATTCTGCCCTCCGCTGCGGCTGAGATCACATTGCCGTCCGAACCGCTAACAAGCTCTTAATATTCGCATTTTGTTCTAATTGTGCTAAAATGCGAATTAGTGTGCCAAGCCATTGATTGAAAGGGTTTTTCATGGGGGAGCGGTGTGGATGGTGCGGCCAGGAGCCGATTTATATTGCCTATCACGATACCGAATGGGGCGTACCCGAGCGTGACAGCCGCGCCTTGTGGGAAAAGCTGATTCTGGATGGGTTTCAGGCCGGGTTGAGCTGGATCACCATTCTGAAAAAGCGCGATAATTTCCGCGCGGCCTTTGCCGGGTTCGATCCCGATGTGATCGCCGGCTGGGGCGCGGATGAGGTGCAGCGCCTGCTGGCCGATCCGGGTATTGTGCGCCACCGCGGCAAGATCGAGGCCGCGATCACCAATGCCCGGGTCTGGGCCGAAATCGAGGCGCGGCAGGGCTTTGACAGCTTGCTGTGGGATTATGTGGACGGTCGGCCCATTCAGAACCGCTTTTTCAGCATGGCCGAGGTGCCCGCTGACACGCCGTTGTCGCGCCAGATCTCGAAGGACCTGAAAAAGGCCGGGTTCAAGTTCTGTGGCCCGACCATCGTCTATGCCTTCATGCAGGCCACGGGCATGGTGAACGACCATATCGTGACCTGCCCCGCGCATGACCGGGTGGCGGCGCTGGGCTGAGGTCGCACTGAAGAAAATTCACGAATTTTCTTCGACCGGAAAAATCTTCGGGAAGATTTTTCGCCTAGCTGTCGCCCGCGATCAGCCCGGCGATGATCGCCCTGGCGCTGTCGCTGTCCCATTCGGCATCGCCCTGCAGGCGGGCGATTTCCTGCCCGTCGGGTGACAGGATTACGGTGATCGGCAACCCCAGCACCGCCATTTCACGGGCCAGCGCCTGTTGCGGGTCGCGCAGAAGCGGCAGGTTGTCGACCTCGATCTCATCGAAGAACTTGGTGATGCCGCGCACCGAATTGCGCCCCACCGCCACGGTCACCACCGCGAAGTCATCGCCGCCCATGTCGGCCTGCAGCGCCGCCAGTCCCGGCATTTCCTTGCGGCAGGGCGGGCACCAGGTGGCCCAGAAGTTCAGCAGCACATATTTACCGCGATATTCGGCCAGGCTGCGCGGCGTGTCCGCCATGTCCACCAGGACGATATCGGGCACCTCGACCGGGCTGCGATGGAACGACAGCTTCTTCAGCGTGCCGTCGCGCAGCGCCATCAGCGCGGCCGTATCGGCAAGGGCCGTATTTGCACCCAGCGCAAGGGCCGTGTAGAGGACGACGAAACGAAACACGCGCGATATTCTCATTTTCCCTCCAGGGGCGATCTCATGACCAAAGACAGCTCGAACGCCATGTGGGGCGGCCGTTTCGCCGCCGGACCGGACGCGATCATGGAGGCGATCAATGCCTCGATCAGGTTCGACAAGCGGATGGCCGCGCAGGACATTCAAGGCTCTCGCGCCCATGCCGCCATGTTGGCGGCAACGGGCATCCTTACCGATAGCGATGCCGACGCGATCCGGGAAGGGCTGCTCACGGTCTTGTCAGAGATCGAGCGCGGCGAATTCGCCTTTTCCACCGCGCTGGAGGATATCCACATGAATGTGGAGGCCCGGCTGAAGGCTCTGATCGGCGAACCCGCCGGGCGGCTGCACACCGCGCGGTCGCGCAACGATCAGGTGGCGACCGACTTCAAGCTGTGGGTGCGCGATCAGATCGACGCCGCCATGGGCGGGATCGAGACGCTGATCCGCGCGCTGCTGACCCAGGCCGAGGCCGGGGCCGATTGGGTCATGCCCGGTTTCACCCATCTGCAGACCGCACAGCCGGTGACCTGGGGCCACCACATGATGGCCTATGTGGAAATGCTGGGCCGGGATCTGTCGCGGTTTCGCGATGCCCGCGCGCGGATGAATGAATCGCCCCTGGGGGCCGCCGCGCTGGCGGGCACGTCGTTCCCGATCGACCGGGATATGACGGCGCGGGCGCTGGGTTTTGACCGCCCGGCCGCCAACAGTCTGGATGCGGTCAGCGACCGCGACTTCGCGCTGGAATTCCTGTCGGCGGCGTCGATCTGCGCGATGCACCTGTCGCGCTTCGCCGAAGAACTGGTGATCTGGTCCTCGGCGCAGTTCCGGTTCGTGACGCTGTCCGACCGCTTTTCCACCGGCAGTTCGATCATGCCGCAAAAGAAAAACCCGGATGCGGCGGAACTGATCCGCGCCAAGATCGGGCGCATCTTCGGGGCCAATGTCGCGTTGATGATGGTGATGAAGGGGCTGCCGCTGGCCTATTCCAAGGACATGCAGGAAGACAAGGAACAGGTGTTCGATGCCGCCGACAGCCTGATGCTGGCACTGGCCGCGATGGAGGGAATGGTCAAGGACATGGCCGCCAATGTCGGGGCCCTTGAAACCGCCGCCGCCAGCGGGTTTTCCACTGCGACCGATCTGGCCGATTGGCTGGTGCGGGCGCTGGACATGCCGTTCCGCGATGCCCATCATGTGACCGGCACGCTGGTCGCGCTGGCCGAGGGCCGGGGCTGCGATCTGCCCGACCTGACGCTGGCGGATATGCAGGGCGTTCATGCGCAGATCACCGCCGATGTGTTCGATGTGCTGGGGGTCGGCAATTCCGTTGCCAGCCGCGTCAGCTATGGTGGAACCGCACCGGTGCAGGTGCGTGCGCAGATCGCCCGCTGGAAAGAGAGGCTCGGATGAGGATTGCAGCCCTGTTTGTTGCGCTGACGGCGCTTTCGGCCTGCGGGGCGGATGGCCCGCCGGTGAAACCGACATTGAATACCGGCATCAGCGTCGGGTCGAACGGGATCAGCACCAACAGTTCGGTCGGGGTGCGCGCCGGCAACGTCGCCGTGGCGGTGGGGCTGTGAGGGCTGCGTTTTGCGTCCTTTTGTGCACGCTGACGCTGGCCGCCTGTGGCGATCACATTCCGTCCGAGGATGAGACGCCCGCGCCGGGGATCACGATCTCGGGTACGGTCGAGGTGGGCGTTACCGGCGGCGGCTGAGCGCATAACACTTTGCCAAGGCGGCGCAGGTCCGCTACATCGCGGCGAAACCCGCCGCCGAGTGAGCCGCCGATGTCCGCACTGCGTCTGATCTATCTTGCCCTTGCCCTGTGGGGGGCTGTGCATCCGATGGTCCATTTCATCGGGTGGACCCGCGCCAATGGCTTTGGCCCGGGTGCGATGATCAGTGCCTGGCAGGTCAATGCCGCCAGCACCGGCCTGTTCTGGGACCTGCTGATCGCTGCCGTCGCGCTGACGGTCTGGATCATCGCCGAAACGGCGGTGCGCCGGAACTGGGGCGCGCTTCTGGCGATTCCCGCCACCTTGCTGATCGGCGTTTCCTGCGGGCTGCCGCTCTATCTTTTCCTCCGTTCAAGGCCGATCGACTGATGGATCATTTTCTTTACCGCAATGGCGTTCTGCACGCCGAAGACGTGGCCGTGTCCGAAATCGCGCAGGCGGTCGGTACGCCGTTCTATTGCTATTCCGCCGCCACTCTGACCCGGCATTTCACCCTGTTCGACGAGGCGCTGGCGGGGATGGATCATCTGGTCTGCTATGCGATGAAGGCCAATTCCAACCAGGCGGTTCTGAAACTGATGGCGGGGCTGGGCGCCGGGGTCGATGTGGTCTCGGGCGGGGAATACGCCCGCGCGCTGGCCGCCGGGTTCGCGGGCGACAAGATCGTGTTTTCGGGTGTCGGCAAAACCCGCGCGGAAATGCACGACGCGCTGGTGGGCGGCATTCGCCAGTTCAATCTGGAATCCGAACCCGAAATGCTGGCGCTGAACGAGGTGGCGCTGGCGCTGGGCGTGGTCGCGCCGGTTACCGTCCGGGTGAACCCGGATGTGGATGCCAAGACCCATGAAAAGATCGCCACCGGAAAATCGGAAAACAAGTTCGGTATCCCAATCGCCCGCGCGCGCGAAGTCTATGCCGAGGCCGCCGCGCTGCCGGGGCTTCGGGTCGTGGGCATCGACGTGCATATCGGCAGCCAGCTGACCGATCTGGAACCGTTCCGCCTGGCGTATCGCAAGGTGGCCGAACTGACCCGCGCACTGCGCGCCGACGGGCACGACATCCGCCGGCTGGATCTGGGCGGGGGCCTGGGCATTCCCTATGAGCGGTCCAACACCGCGCCGCCGCTGCCCGTCGAATATGGCGCGATGATCAAGGAAGAACTAGCCGATCTGGGCTGCGAGATCGAGATCGAGCCGGGCCGCCTGATCGCCGGCAATGCGGGCATTCTGGTCACCGGGGTGATCTATGTGAAATCGGGCGAAGGGCGTGATTTCCTGATCGTCGACGCGGCGATGAACGATCTGATCCGCCCGGCCATGTATGGTGCCTATCACGATATCGTGCCGGTGGTGGAACCCGCGCCGGGGACCGAACAGGGACCATACGACATTGTCGGCCCGGTCTGCGAATCCGGCGACACATTTGCCAAGCAGCGGCAGATGGCGCCGGTCGCGGCGGGCGATCTGATCGCGTTCCGTTCGGCCGGGGCCTATGGCGCGGTGATGGCGTCGGAATACAACACCCGCCCGCTGATCCCCGAGGTTCTGGTGCAGGGCGACCGCTTTGCGGTGATCCGGGCCCGGCCCAGCTATGCACAGATCATCGCGCGCGACACGGTGCCCGACTGGCTGTAACCGGCGGCGCGCCGATCAAACCCCCGTCATATGCGGGCAGAAGGCTTTGACCTGCCGGTTTTCCGGGATACCATCCTTCGGGACAGCCGGCCGATGCCGGCACCGGACGGGTAGATGACCGAAATCGACCACACCACATTTCCGGCGATGGAAACGCTGGCCCGGCCCCTGCGCCTGACGCGCTGGGGGATGCTGGCCGAGCGCGTGACGCGCGCGTTCTGGCCGCTTTGGACCGTGTTGCTTCTGGTGCTGGCGGCGCTGGCCTTCGGGGTTCAGGACCACGCGCCGCAATGGGCGGTCTGGGCCGGGCTTGGTGTGGCGGCGCTGGCGGGTCTATGGACGCTGATCGCCGGGCTGCGCGGGTTTCGCTGGCCCAGCCGCGAGGCCGCATTGGCCCGGCTGGATCAGACCCTGCCGGGCCGCCCCATCGCCGCGCTGCGCGACAGTCAGGCGATCGGCGCCGGCGATGCCGCGTCCGAGGCCGTGTGGCGCGCCCATCTGGCCCGCATGGCCGAACGGGTCAAACTTGCCCGCGCGGTTGCGCCCGATCTGCGCGTATCGGCGCGCGATCCCTACGGGCTGCGCTATGTGGCGGTGACCGCCTTCGCGGCCGCGCTGCTGTTCGGCTCGCTCTGGCGTGTGGCCGATGTGGCGCAGCTTGGAACCGGCAGCGCGCTGGCCGCCGGCCCTGCCTGGGAAGGCTGGATCGAGCCGCCCGCCTATACCGCCAAGCCCAGCCTGTATCTGAACGATCTCGCACCCGGTAATGTGGCCGTGTCCGAGGGCAGCCGCGTCACCCTGCGCCTCTATGGCGAAGCGGGCGCGCTGTCGGTGTCCGAGTCCGTCTCGGGGCAGGCCCTGCCCGAGGCCGCGCTGTCCGACGGCGCGGGTCAAAGCTTCGAGGTGGTGCAGGAAGGCACGATCAGCATCGACGGGCCCGGCGGGCGGGAATGGGCGGTTGCGATCGCCCCGGACCAGCCCCCGGTGGTGGCCTTTGCCGGACCGGCCGAATGGGCGGCGGATGGCCAGATGGAGCAACCCTTTACCGCGCGCGACGATTACGGCGTGACCGGCGGGCGGGCCACGGTGACCCTTGATATGGGCGCGGTGGATCGCCGGTACGGGCTGATCCTGGACCCAGAGCCGCGCGCCGCGCTGGTGCTGGACCTGCCGATGACGATCACCGGCGACCGGACCGAATTCACCGAAACCATCATCGAAAACCTGTCGCAGCATCCCTGGTCCGGCCTGCCGGTGCGGATGGTGTTGGGGGTCGAGGATGCCCGCGGCCAGACGGGGCAGTCCGGGCCCACCGCGATGCTGTTGCCGGGGCGGCGTTTTTTCGACCCGCTGGCGCGCGCGATCATCGAGCAGCGGCGCGATCTGCTGTGGACGCGGGAAAATGGCCGCCGGGTCAGCCAGGTGCTGCGCGCGGTCAGCTATCAGCCGGAAACGGTGTTCCGCGACAGTGCGGTCTATCTGAAATTCCGTACCGTTCTGCGCCAGCTTGAGGCCGGGATTGACGCGGGCCTGACGGTTGAAGCGCGCGATGAGGTCGCACAGGTGCTGTGGGATATCGCGCTTCAGGTCGAACTGGGCGATCTGTCGGACGCGATGGAGCGGCTGCAACGCGCGCAGGACCGCCTGTCGGAGGCGATGCGCAACGGTGCCAACGAGGACGAGATCGCCGCGCTGATGCAGGAATTGCAGGAGGCGATGCAGGATTACATCCGCCAACTGGCCCAGCAGCAGCAGGAACAGGGTACCCAGCAGGCCGACAATCAGAACGCGCAGGAAATCACCGGCGACCAGCTGCAACAAATGCTGGACCGGATTCAGGAACTGATGGAGCAGGGCCGCATGGCCGAGGCGCAGCAGTTGCTGCAGCAACTCAGCGAGATGATGCAGAACATGCAGGTCACACAGGGCGGCGACCAGCAAAGCCCCGGCGCGCAGGCGATGGAAGGTCTGGCCGAAACCCTGCGCGATCAACAGGGCCTGTCCGATCAGGCGTTCCGCGATTTGCAGGAACAGTTCAACCCCGGTGCCCAGGCCGGCGAAAACCCCGAGAACGAGGGCCGGAATGGTGGCCAGGGCCAGGGTCAGAGCCATGACGGCCAGCAGGGCGAAGGCGAAGCGCAGGGTGGCGATCAGGGTGAGGGTCAGCAGCCCGGCCAACAGCAAAGTCTGGCCGAGCGTCAGCAGGCGCTGCGCGATGAATTACGCCGCCAGCAACAGGGGCTGCCGGGGCTGGGCGGCGCCGAGGGCGAAGCCGCGCGCGATGCGCTGGACCGCGCCGGCCGCGCGATGGAACGCGCCGAAGATGGGTTGCGCCGCGACGATCTGGCCGGGGCGCTGGACAATCAGGCCGAAGCGATGGATGCGCTGCGCGAGGGGATGCGCAATCTGGGCGAGGCATTGGCCCAGCAGCAACAGCAAAACAGCCAGGGCCAGCAGGGCGAGGCGATGGGCCGCGCCAACCCCGACCAGCAGCGCGACCCGCTGGGCCGTGAACGCGGCGCGCAAGGCCGGGTCGGGACCGAGGAAAGCCTGCTTCAGGGCGATGATATCTATGGCCGCGCGCGCGAGTTGCAGGATGAAATTCGCCGCCGCTCTGCGGATCAGGCGCGCCCCGAGGCCGAGCTGGACTATCTCAAGCGGTTGCTCGACAGGTTCTGACAGGCCGGCGGCGCGGCCTTATTTTGTCAGGCTGATCACGAATTCGGTCATTTTTTCGGTCAGGGCGATCAGATTGCCATTCAGCACATCACGCGCCGCGTTCACTGCGGCGACATAGCTGGTCAGAAACGGTTGCGTGGCGGGCACCATCATCACGATCTTGGGCGCCAGAATATAAATCGCCGCCGCCAGCGCCCCGATCAGGACCACCGCGCCGAAGCCAAGCCCGAACCCGTTGCGCCTGCGCGGCAGGGGGGTGTTTTCCAGCACCTCGGCGCCGGTATGTCCCTGTGCGGCCTGCCGGTCGGAGGTGGCCCGCAGGGTCGAGTTGATCTCTTCGATATCGGGCAGCAGATCGCGCCGCGCGCCCGATCCGGTTTCGGGGGCATCCGGTGCCACCCCGCGCAGCCGGGCCATGCGCTCCTGCAATTCGGGCTGCGCGGTGGCGGCCATGCCTTCGAGACCCAGATCCGGCTGGCTTTCCAACGGCTCGGCGCGGGCTTCACTGCGTCGGGCCTTGGCCTCGCGCTCGGCCTCTTCGCGCAGAACGTCCAGAACGCTGTCATCCAGCGCCTTGCGGCGCGGGGCCGGTGTTTCGGGGGCCGGTTCCGGCTCTTCGATCTCGGGCGTGATGTCGGGGGGCGGTGCGGGGTCGGGTTCGGTCGCCATGGCGGGCGCATCGGTCATATCTGCCGCTTGCAGGTCGTCGGCCCCCGGCTGAAACCAGGTGTGGCCGCAATTGGAGCATTGAACATCGCGCCCCCCCGAAGGGATAACCGTGCTGTCAACTTCATACTGAGCGTCGCAATTCGGGCAAATCAGCCGCATATCGCCCCCGTTCGCAGTTTGTTTTGTGAACCGCGTTTCTGCCTGTGTTTGGCCTATGTTGTATCACGCGCGTGCGAAATTCAAAGCATTTGCGGCGCTGCGCAATTGAAACATCGCGCAGGGTGGGGCAAAACAGCCGCAACCCGAAGCGGAGAGCGCTGTGATCGAACTGGACAAGGTGGCCCATAGCTATGGCGGCGGCGCGCTTCTGGAAGAGGTCACCCTGCGGCTGGCGCAGGGATCGTTCCATTTTCTGACCGGGCCCTCGGGGGCTGGCAAGTCCACGCTGCTGAAGCTGTGTTATGGTGAGTTGCTGCCGACCGCTGGACAAGTGCATCTGTTTGGACAGGATGTGCACACCATGAGCCGCGACGATGTGGCGCGCAGCCGCCAGCGGATCGGGGTCGTGCATCAGGACTGTCAGTTTCTCGATCATTTGCCGCTGTCGGAAAACGTGGCCCTGCCGCTGACCGCGACCGGCCGCGATGTCGGGGGCGAGGCCGAAAACCTGGGCGAGTTGCTGACCTGGGTGGGGCTTGCCGATCAGGCGGGCTCCCTGCCGCCGCACCTGTCGGGCGGCGAGCGGCAGCGCGCGGCCCTGGCCCGTGCGGTGATCATGTCGCCCGATGTGATCCTGGCCGACGAGCCCACCGGCAATGTGGACTGGGACATGTCGCTGCGCCTGTTGCAGTTGCTGGTCGAGTTGAACAAGATGGGCAAGACAATCCTGATCGCGACCCATGACCTGAACCTGATCCGCGCCGCCAAGGCGCAGGTCGCGGCGCGGGTGCTGCGGATCAAGGACCGGCGCATCCAGCTTGCCGGGGCCGATCTGTGAGCGGCGGGCTGATCCGTCTTGGCGCGCTTCTGGCGGGCGACCGGCAGGCCGACCGGGTAGTGCCGCCCAGCGGCTTTACCGTGGGGCTGACGGTGTTCAGCGCCGCGGCGATGGCCTTTCTGGCGGTGTTCGCGCTGGCCCTGTCGCTGGCCACCGGACGGCTGGCCGACCGCTGGTCCGAGGCGCTGGCGCGCACCGCGACGATCCGTATTTCCGCGCCCGAGGGGCAGATGCAGGCCCAGACCGACGCGGTGATGGCGATCTTGTGGACCACACCGGGCGTGGCCGAGCCGCGCGTCCTGAGCGACGAGGAACAGCGCGCCCTGCTGGAACCCTGGTTCGGCCCCGACCTGCCGGTGGACAGCCTGCCGCTGCCGCGTCTCATCGAGCTGACCGAGGAGGGCGACGGTTACGACGCCGACGGGATGCGCCTGCGGCTGACGGCCGAAGCGCCGGGCGCGGTGCTGGACGACCACACCCGCTGGCGCCGCCCGCTGGTGCGCGCCGCCGACCGGCTGCGGATGCTGGGGCTGGTGTCGATCCTGCTGATCGGGCTGACCACGGCGGCGATGATCACCCTGTCGGCAAATGCCGCGCTGGCCGCCAATGCCGGTGTCATCAAGGTGCTGCGGCTGGTCGGTGCGCGCGATGTGTATATCGCCCGCGCCTTCGTGCGTCGCTTTACCGGGCGCGCGCTGCAGGGCGCGACTGCGGGCACCGTGCTGGGCATGATCGGGATCGCGCTGCTGCCGGGCGCCGATCCGGCGGGCGGGTTCCTGACCGGGCTGGGATTTCAGGGCGTGGGCTGGCTGCTGCCGCTGTTGATTCCGCCGCTGGCGGCACTTGTGGCGTTCTGGGCGACGCGCACCGCCGCGTTGCGGGTTTTGAGGGGGATCACCTGATGCACAGGCTTGGCCATGGCTGGCGCTGGCTGCGCTCGCTTCTGTTCGTGGGGCAGATGTATCTGATGATGGGGGTACTGGCGCTGTTCTTCACGCCCTTCGCGCTGGTTTCGCGCCCATGGGCATTTCATGCCATCCATGCCTATTGCAACTGGGTGCGCTGGACCGCGCGCTGGATGATCGGCCTGCGCTCTGAAATTCGTGGCACGCCGCCCGGCGACGAGGTGCTGATCGCAGCCAAGCACCAGTCGTTCTTCGACATCATCATGATCGTGTCGGTGACCCCGCGCCCCAAGTTCATCATGAAGAAATCGCTGCGCTGGGCGCCGGTTCTGGGTTATTATGCCGGTCGCATCGGCTGTGTGGCGGTGGACCGGGGCAAGCGCGGGCAGGCGATCAGGAAGATGGTCGATGACGTGCACAAGGGCCGGACGGAACCGGGGCAGATGATCATCTATCCACAGGGCACCCGCGTGGCGCCGGGGGTGCATAAGCCCTACAAGATAGGCACCGGCATCCTGTACGAGCAGCTCGAACAGGATTGCGTGCCCGCCGCCACCAATGTCGGCGTGTTCTGGCCGCGCACCGGTATTTACCGCAAGCCGGGCCTGGCGGTGGTCGAGTTCCTGCCGCGCATTCCGGCGGGCCGCCCAATCGAGGAATTCATGACCGGGCTGGAACGCACGGTCGAGACCGCCTCGGACGCGCTGATGGCCGAGGCGGGCTTTCGCAAGGAGGGCTGAGATAATGGAGTTCGTAACCTCGGTCGCCACGCTCGAGGCGCTGTATGGCCCACCCGGACAGCCCGCGCTGCGCAAGGTGGCCCGCCAGATGACTCCGCAGTACCGGCGCTGGATCATGGCGGCGCGATTTTGCGTTCTGTCCACGGTGGGGGAGGGCGGCACCGATGGCAGCCCGCGCGGCGACGACGGCCCAGTGGTGCTGGAACTGGACCCGGGCACCTTGGCCCTGCCCGACTGGCGCGGCAACAACCGGATCGACAGCTTGCGCAACATCGTGACCGACGGCCGGGTGTCGCTGATGTTCATGGTGCCGGGATCCGCCACGGTTGTGCGGGTGAACGGTACCGCGCGGATCACGCTGGACGACGGGCTGCGCGCCCGGTTCGAGCGCGCCGGCAAACAGCCGCGCAGCGTGATCGTGATTGCCATCGCCGAGATCTACACCCAATGCGCCCGCGCGGTGATGCGGGCGGGGCTGTGGACCTCGGGCGATCAAAGCGCGGGCCTGCCCAGCCCCGGCGATATCCTGACCGAGATGACGCAAGGCGAGATCGATGGACTGGCCTATGACCGCGAATGGCCGGGCCGGGCCGCACAGACGATGTGGTAAAAGGCCGCCGGTTGTCAGGCCGGTGTGTTCAACCGGCGCGCCTGCGGCGCACGACATGCGTTTGATTGGGGCGCTGCCCCAAACCCCGGGATATTTGCACCAAAGCAATTGGGAGGGGATCCCGTCGTATGTTGCTTTGGGCGAAATATCCCCGCCGGAGGCATAGCGGCCCGCAGGGCCCTAAAAAGTCTTGCGCCGAAGGCGCGCAATTTGATGCGCTTCGGTCGCCGCTGACGCTAGGCCGCCAGCCCTTTTGATCCCATGCCGAGAAACTTCTTGCGGCGGTCGGCGACGAGCGCCTTGCGGTCCTTGCCGTTCAGTTCTTCCAGCATCGCGGCGATGGTGCGTCCGACCGATTGGATCGCCGCCTCGCGGTCGCGCTGGGCACCGCCCACGGGTTCACTAATGATCCGGTCGATCACGCCCAGCTTTTTCAGATCCTGCGCAGTCAGGCGCAGCGCCTCGGCGGCCTCGCGCATCTTTTCTGCGTCCTTCCACAGGATGCTTGCGCAGCCCTCGGGCGAGATCACCGAATAGACCGAATGCTCCAGCATCGCCAGCCGGTTCGCGGTGGCAAAGGCCACCGCCCCGCCCGAGCCGCCCTCGCCGATGATGACCGAGACCAGCGGCACGCCGATTTCCAGGCATTTCTGGGTGCTGCGCGCGATCGCTTCGGATTGGCCGCGCTCTTCGGCGCCTTTGCCGGGGTAGGCGCCGGGGGTGTCCACCAGCGTGATCACCGGCAGGTTGAACTTGTCGGCCATTTCCATCAGGCGAATCGCCTTGCGATACCCTTCGGGCCGGGCCATGCCGAAATTGCGTTCGATCCGGGTCTTGGTGTCGAAGCCCTTTTCCTGGCCGATCACCATCACCGGCTGATCGTTGAACCGGGCCAGCCCGCCCATCACCGCGTGATCGTCGGCGAAATTGCGGTCGCCGGCCAGCGGGGTGTATTCGGTGAACAGGGTCTCGATGTAATCCTTGCAATGCGGCCGGTCGGGATGGCGCGCCACCAGGCATTTGCGCCACGGCGACAGATCCTTGTAGATGTCGCGCAGCAGATCGGCGGCTTTCTTGTCCAGCGCCGCCGCTTCCTGTTTCACGTCCATCTCTTCATTCGCCACCGCCATTGCGCGCAGCTCTTCGGCCTTGCCTTCGATCTCGGCCAGCGGCTTTTCGAATTCGAGATAGTTCATCAGGGGACTCCCGCCATTTACTGCAGGATATATGACGGGCGGGGGCGGAATTTGCAACTGAGCAAGACATGCAAAGCGCGCCGGTGCGATCAGAGGTGCGATGGGGAAGGGAGACCGGCGATCAGGTTCGAATCCGGCGGGTGGATAACATGCGCGCGGCTGAAGCAACACCTGCGCATCGGGCCGGACAAAGCCGATGCGCAGGTGTCGGCTGCGGCGATTTAGCCCGCGATCATTTCGGACTGGCGCACGATCACCTCGGCCTGCTTGATGCTGGCGATATCCACCAGACGACCCTTGTAGACTGTGGCGCCTTCGCCGTTGGCCTTGGCCTGTTCCATCGCGGCCAGGATCTCGCGCGCTTCGCGCACCTGCTCTTCGGAGGGGGTGAACACCTCGTTGGCGATGGCGATCTGCTTGGGGTGAATCGCCCATTTCCCGACCATGCCCAGCGTGGCCGAGCGGCGGGCCTGGGCGCGAAAGCCTTCGTCGTCGCTGAAATCGCCGAACGGGCCGTCGACCGGCAGCACGCCATGGGTGCGGCAGGCGGCGACGATGGCGGTCTGGGCCCAGTGCCACGGATCCGACCAGTGTTTCGCGCCCTCGTGCAGCATGTAGTAATTTTCCTGCGTGCCGCCGATCCCGGTGGTCTGCATCCCCATCGAGGCCGCGAAATCGGCGGCCCCAAGCGACATTGCCTGCAGGCGCGGCGACGCGGCGGCGATTTCCTCGGCATGGGCGATGCCCGCCGCGCTTTCGATGATCACCTCGAAGCTGATCGGCCTGGTGCGGCCCTTGGCGGTTTCGATCGCCGTGACCAGCGCATCCACCGCATAAACATCCGCCGCGCAACCCACCTTGGGGATCATGATCTGATCCAGCCGGTCGCCGGCCTGTTCCAGCAGGTCAACCACGTCGCGGTACCAATAGGGCGTATCCAGCCCGTTGATGCGGACCGACAGATATTTGCCGCCCCAGTCGATATCGCCGACCGCCTGAATGATGTTCTTGCGCGCCTGCGGCTTGTCGTCGGGCGCCACGCTGTCTTCCAGATCGAGGTTGATCACGTCGGCGGCGCTGCCGGCCATTTTCTCGAAGATCGCGGGGCGCGAGCCGGGGCCGAACAACTGGCAACGGTTCGGGCGGGCCGGGGGGCTGGGCTGAATGCGGAAGCTCATGAGAAACCCTTTGATACTGAAGTTATGTTCTGGTTTGGGCTTTCGATAGGATATTGCACAACATGCATCAAGCCGTCTTTTGGACGCGCCCGCCGACGCCGCCCCGCAGCGTGTTTTGCGCGCGCCGCTTGGGCCACATGCATGTTTCTTCGACACAGACGCCCCAGAATCGAAGTTTCTTGTGCCGGGCCGGGGTGCGGGTGGCAAGTTTGAGAGGACATTTTGCACCGCTCTGCTAGCTTTTCTTCAAAGTTTTCCCGGAGATGCACAGATGATCGAAACCCCTTATCTGCTGTTCCTTGGCGATGCGCCGGACCAGCTTGCCGCGAAGGTCGCCCAGGGCATCCGCGACTGGCGCCCGGACAACGCCGTGGGCCAGTTCCGCATGGAAGGCTGCAAGGCCGATCTGCGCCTGCCCGACCTGACCCTGGCCGAGGCGAAGGCCGCCGGCGCGCGGACGCTTGTCATCGGTGTGGCGAACCGCGGCGGGGTGATCAGCCAGGCCTGGAAAAAGGTTCTGGTGGCGGCGCTGGAGGAAGGTTTCGATCTGGCCTCCGGTCTGCACAACCTGTTGCGTGACGAACCCGATCTGGTGGCCGTGGCCGAAGCCTGCGGTCGCGCCCTGCATGACGTGCGGGTGCCCGAGGTGGACTATCCGATCGCCAATGGCGTCAAGCGCCGCGGAAAGCGCTGCCTGGCGGTGGGCACCGACTGTTCGGTCGGTAAGATGTATACCGCGCTGGCGATGGACAAGGACATGAAGGCGCGCGGGCTGAAATCCAGCTTCCGCGCCACCGGGCAGACCGGGATCCTGATCACCGGCGAAGGTGTTCCGCTGGATGCGGTGGTGGCCGATTTCATGGCCGGTGCGGTGGAATGGCTGACGCCCGACAATGACGACGATCACTGGGACATGATCGAGGGGCAGGGCAGCCTGTTCCATGTGTCCTATTCGGGGGTGACGATGGCGCTGATCCATGGCGGCCAGCCCGACGCGCTGGTCCTGTGCCACGAACCCACCCGCGATCACATGCGCGGCCTGCCGGGCTATGCGCTGCCCAGCCTCGAGGCGCTGCGCGACATGGCGCTGCCGCTGGCGCGCGTGGCCAATCCCGACTCTCAGGTGGTGGGCATCTCGGTGAACACCCAGCACATGAGCGAGGATGACGCGCTGGCCTATCTGGCCGGGCTCGAGGCGCGCCTGGGCTTGCCGGCGGTCGATCCGTTCCGCCAGGGTGCGGCGCGGCTGGTCGATGCGCTGGAAAACCTGTAAACCGGGCGCTCTTCACGCCCGTAGGGGCATTCATCGCTATGGGGCACGATGCGCCGATGGGGAAATGACATGAAACTGACCGTCACGCCTGACACGTTCCGCCTGGCGCAGGTTTTCACCATATCGCGCGGGTCGCGGACCGAAGCGCAGGTGCTGACCGTGCGCATCGCCGATGGCGGATATCAGGGCTGGGGCGAATGTGTGCCCTATGCCCGCTATGGTGAGACGCCCGAGAGCGTCACCAAAGAGATCGAGGGGCTGTCCCTGCCCCTTGATCGCGCCGCCCTGCAGCATGCCCTTCCTGCAGGTGCGGCGCGTAATGCTGTCGATTGCGCATTGTGGGATCTGGCGGCAAAGCGCGCCGGAAAACGGGTGTGGGAACTGGCCGGGCTGCCCGTGCCGGGGCCAGAGATCACCGCCTATACCCTCTCGCTCGACACGCCCGAAAACATGCGCGCGGCGGCGGCTGCACATGCCCACCGCCCGCTGCTGAAGATCAAACTGGGCACCGAGGCCGACATGCCCCGGCTGGAAGCGGTGCGCGCCGGTGCGCCGAAGGCCCGCATCATCGTCGATGCCAACGAAGGTTGGAACGCCGATGTCTATGCCGGCCTGGCGCCGCATCTGGTGCGGCTGGGGGTCGAACTGGTGGAACAGCCGCTGCCGGCGGGCGACGACGACATGCTGGCCGAAATCGAACGCCCGCTGCCGGTCTGCGCCGACGAGGCCTGCCATGATCGCGCATCGTTGCCGGGATTGAAGGGCAAATACGATCTGGTCAACATCAAGCTCGACAAGACCGGCGGCCTGACCGAGGCGCTGGCGCTGAAAGCGGCGGCGCAGGAACAGGGCTACGGCATCATGATCGGCTGCATGGTCGGCACGTCGCTGGCGATGGCCCCGGCCACGCTGCTGGCGCAGGGCGCGCGCGTAACGGATCTTGACGGGCCGCTTCTTCTGGCCGAAGACCGCGAACATCCGCTGAAATTTGACGCGGCCGGGGTGCATCCACCCCTTGCGGCGCTTTGGGGCTAAGGAGACGAAGATGAGCCGGATCGTGTATCTGAACGGGGATTACCTGCCCGAGGAAGAGGCCAAGGTCTCGATCTTCGATCGCGGCTTCCTGATGGCCGATGGTGTGTACGAGGTGACCTCGGTGCTGGGTGGCAAGCTGCTCGATTTCGATGGGCATCTGGCCCGGCTGGAACGCTCGCTGACCGAACTGGATATCCAAAAACCCGCCGCCTTCGACGATCTGCTGGAAATCCACCGCGAACTGGTGCGCCTGAACGGTGTCGAGGACGGCGGCGTTTACCTGCAAA
This sequence comes from Actibacterium sp. D185-2, assembly GCF_054954595.1. Taxonomy (NCBI): domain Bacteria; kingdom Pseudomonadati; phylum Pseudomonadota; class Alphaproteobacteria; order Rhodobacterales; family Roseobacteraceae; genus Actibacterium; species Actibacterium sp. D185-2. The sequence goes on along the minus strand of NZ_JBPWNX010000006.1, from coordinate 25,726 downwards.
TCACCCGCGGCGCACCGGGGGACCGCGATTTCGCCTTCCCCGATCCCGAAACCTGCCCCCCCACCCTTGTGCTGTTCACCCAGTCCAAGCCGGGCCTCGCCAACAGCCCGGTGGCCAGAACCGGGATCAAGGTGATCTCGATCGAGGATATCCGCTGGGGCCGGCGCGACATCAAGACAGTACAGCTTTTGTATCCGTCGATGGGCAAAATGATGGCCAAGGCCGCCGGCGCCGACGACGCCTGGCTGGTCGAGGACGGGTTCGTGACCGAAGGCACCAGCAACAATGCCTATATCGTCAAGGGCGGCAAGATCATCACGCGCGATCTGACCCATGACATCCTGCACGGCATCACCCGTGCCGCCGTGCTGCGCTTCGCCCGCGAGGCGCAGATGGTGGTGGAGGAACGCCCCTTCACCATCGACGAGGCGAAAGCGGCGGATGAGGCATTTGTCACCTCGGCCTCGACCTTCGTGATGCCGGTGGTGGAAATCGACGGCGCGACCGTCGGCACCGGAACGCCCGGCCCGGTCGCGGCGCGGCTGCGCGAAATCTATCTCGAAGAAAGCCTGAAATCGGCGATCTGACCGCGCTTTGCGCGGTGGCCTCCGGCGGGGATATTTGAGCGAAAAAGAAATCCCGGCTTCTTCTCGGCACAAATACTCCCGCCGGAGGCATCGCGGTGCGCCTGGCGCACCGCATCAAAGGGTGTCGCGCCGCAGGCGCGGCCTTTGGATCAACCGGCCAGCGGCGCGCCGATCTCGACCCAGATCGGGCGGTGGTCGCTGGGCCGCTCGACCCGGTGGCCATTGGCGCGGTCCAGTTCCGCTTCGAACGCATCATGCGCGATTCCGGCGTCGCGCACGTAATCGGCCAGCGCCGGTGACACCACGAAATGATCCAGCAGCAACGGCCGGTCCTGCACGTTATCCACGAAATCGTCGAACCGCGCGGTGAACAGGGCGGGGGTGTCGACGCGGCCGATCAGGGGATGCCCGAAGATCAGCTCGGGGTAAAACGTGCTGCCCAGCAGGATGTCGGTCACGTTATGGGTCAGATAGGAGCGCTCGAAAAAGTCGCGTCCCGGCCCGTCGTTGAAATCGCCGGTGACGATCACGCGGGCGTCCAGATCATCCGCCAGCACCGCGTCCAGATAGGTCCGCAGGCGGAACGCTTCGGCCGAGATCCGGCGCCGCGCCTGCATCGCTTCGGCGATGAAGGTCTGGCGGGTGTCGGGGTCGGTGAACATCGCCTCGCCGTTATGAACGTATTTCGACTTGGTATGCAGCACCACCAGCCTGAGCGGCTGGCCGCCCACCGGGTCGATATCCACGATCAGCGGCAGGCGGGTGAACTCATAGGTTTCCAGCAGCAGGTCGCCATTCACATCGGCCTGCCAGCCGTCGCGCAGCGCCTGGGTCAGCGGGTCGGTGGCGTAATCCATCGCCGCGGCCTGGCCGCCGATCTTGCGCATCACATAAAGTTTCTGCGCGCCGCCATCGGCGCTGATCAGCGGCTCGTATAATGGTCCGCCCGTCGCATCCGACAGGAACCCGGCCAGAAAAAGCTGCATCTCGGCCAGGGCGCTGGGGCCTTCCTGCAGGCTCAGGATATCGGGGTCCAGCGCCCGGATCACGTTGGCGACCTTGCGCGCCACGGTCTGCGCCTGATCGGACGACAGCGAGGTGCTGCTCCAGATCGGCATGGCATTGCCGGAAAACCAGCGGTTCATCCATTCGATATTCCAATTGACGATCTTCATCTGAAAAGCCCCTGTGCAAACACCGCAAACAAAACCCGCGCCAAAATGGGCGCGGGGACAATCTATCATGCGGGGGGCGGTCGACAAAGCGGCAGGGTCAGCCCCTGTCGGTCACGTTTTCCTTGAACGCGGTCTCGAACGCGGCCTGTTTGTCGGCGTCGGCCTCGGTTTGAAAGCCCTGTTTCCAGTCGTCATAGGGCATGCCGTAGAATGCTTCGCGGCCTTCGTCCTTGGTCATCGCGATGCCACGCGCGTTGGCGGCTTCCTGATACCAGCGGCTCAGGCAGTTGCGGCAGAACCCGGCCAAGTTCATCAGGTCGATATTCTGCACATCGGCGCGATCCTCCATCAGGTGCGTGCGCAGTCGGCGAAAGGCGGCGGCCTCCAGTTCGATGCGGGTCTGGTCGTCCATGGGTCCGGTCCTTGGGTTACAGGGTGCGCTTGGCGTAGGTTGCCGCCTCGATATCCTTGATGTCCACCGACAGGCTGCCGACCTTTGGCAGTTTTTCGGCCAATGCGGCCAGAATGGCCTGGGTCACGGCGGCCTTTGTGGTCAGATCGCGGCCCGCCAGCAGGCGCACGGTGGCATGGGCAAAGCTTTGCGGTTCGGTTCCGATTACCGAATAGGCGCAGGGCAGGGCGCGCACCTTGATCGCCGTGGTGTCGGGGAAGGTGCCGGTGGCCGCGGCGGCGTCGAAGACATGGGCGCAGACCGCGTGCATGTCGTGGCTGTCGTCCAGGGCTGCGGAATATTCGATCACGATATGGGGCATGGGGTTTCCTTTGCGTCCGTTACAGGCCGGTTTGCGCCAGCACCTCTTGCAGGATCGGGGCCAGACGTTCGGCCCAGGCATTCTGCCGGGCCTCGGTGTCGATCAGGTCGTTGCGCAGCTCGATCAGCGCGCTGGGGCGGCCTTTGGTTTCGGCGTGCCGGTCGATCGCGTCGCCGGGCAGGTGGCCACCATAGGGTTCGTTCTCGCCGATGCACAGATCGGGCTCCTGACGCAAACGCCAGATCAGGGGGCGGGCCAGACGCTGATCGGCGGCGTGCAGCACGCCGATATGCCAGGGCCGCAGTGGCCGGCCGGCCAACTGTGCGGTGTAGCTGTGGATCGACAGGATCACCACATCGTCACGCCGGGCCGCCAGCCGGGCCAGCGCGTCGTGATAGGGGCGGTAGCACAGCGCCTTGCGGCGCTCCAGCTCGGCCTCATCGGCGCGGGCGTTGCCGGGGATGATGGTGCCGTCATACAGTTTCATCAGCAGGGTCGGGTCATCCTCGCCCCGGTTGGGGTCGATCACCAGCCGCGAAAAGTTCGACAGGATCGCCGGGCAGTTCAGCAGTTCGGCCAGCCGTTCTGTCACCCCCGCCGCGCCGGGATCGAACGCGATGTGGCGCGCCATGTCTTCGGGGTGAACGCCTAGGCTGCCGCCCGCCACCTGGGGCGGGATCGTGTTGGCTGCGTGATCGCAGGTCAGCAGCCAGCGGGCGGGGCGGTCTTCCCCGATGATGTGATAGGGGTGGTAGGTCATGTGCCTGTCATCTTTTCGGATCACAGATGGGTCTATTCCACGCGCGGGCAAAGCGCCAGTTGTCACGTGCAGGCGAAGCGCCTATCAATGGTGTAACCTGCACACCCCGCACAACTGTCCCCCGCCGCCCCAAGAAGAGATGCGACCGCATGAGACGCCTTCGTAATGTGAAAATCGTGGCCACGTTGGGCCCTGCTTCCAACGATTACAAGATGATCCGCGCCCTGTTCGAGGCGGGGGCGGATGTGTTTCGCCTGAACATGAGCCATGGCTCGCATGATGAAATCCGCGAGCGTCATGCCATCATCCGCCAGATCGAGGAGGATGTGGAACGCCCGATCGCCATTCTGGCCGATTTGCAGGGGCCGAAACTGCGCTGCGGCGTTTTCGCCGGTGACAGCGAGGAACTGATCGAGGGCCAGAAATTCCGGTTCGACCTCGACGGGGCCGAGGGGGACGCCAACCGCGTCTGTCTGCCGCACAGGGAAATCTTTCAGGCGTTGACGCCGGGCTCGGCCCTGCTGGTCAATGACGGCAAGATTCGCCTGAAGGTCGAAAGCTGCGGCGACGATTTCGCCGATTGCGTCGTGGTGACCGGCGGCGTGATTTCCAACCGCAAGGGCGTGAACGTGCCCGATGTGGTTTTGCCGCTGGCGGCGCTGTCCGAAAAAGATCACCGCGATCTGGAATTCGTCTGCGAACTGGGCGTGGACTGGATCGCGCTGTCCTTCGTGCAGCGCCCCGAAGACGTGCAGGAGGCCCGCGCGCTGGTCAAGGGCCGCGCCGCGATCCTGTCGAAGATCGAAAAGCCCGCGGCGGTGACCGCCTTCGCCGAAATTCTTGACGTGTCCGACGGTATCATGGTGGCGCGCGGCGATCTGGGGGTCGAACTGCCGGTGCAGAACGTGCCGCCGATCCAGAAACGCCTGGTGCGCGGCTGCCGCGCGGCGGCTAAGCCGGTGATCGTGGCCACCCAGATGTTGGAAAGCATGATCGAAAGCCCGGTGCCCACCCGCGCCGAGGTGTCCGATGTGGCCACCGCGATCTATGAAGGCGCCGATGCGGTGATGTTGTCGGCGGAATCCGCGGCCGGGGACTATCCGGTCGAGGCGGTGACGACGATGAACAACGTCGCCGAAGAGATCGAGAGCGACCCGACCTACCGCGATGTGATCGAGGCCAGCCGGGGCGCCTCGCGCCGTGGGGTGGCGGGCGGCATCGTCGCCGCCGCGCGCGAAATCGCGGAAACCGCCGACATCAAGGCGATCTGCTGTTTCACCCATTCCGGCACCACCGCGGCCCTGACCGCACGCGAACGGCCGCGGGTGCCGATCATCGCCCTGACGCCGTTCGCCTCGATCGCGCGGCGGATGTGCCTGACCTGGGGCATCAACTGTTTCTTCTCGGGCGAGGTCGAGCGCTTCAAGATGGCGGTGGTCAGCGCCGCGCGCGCGGCCCGGCAGGGCGGCTTCGCCACCGAAGAGGACCAGATCGTGGTGATTGCCGGGCTGCCGTTCAATGTGCCCGGTTCCACCAACATCCTGCGCGTCGCGCCCTGCGAAGAAAGATTGATTTTCCGCACCGATCCCGAATAATGGCGCATCGCAATTGTCCGGAGGGGGCATGGACCCTGATCTGTTTCTCGTTATCGGGGTCATCCTCGGGGGGCTCGCCCTGCCCGCACTGCTGAGCGCCTATTCCGAAGGCAGCCCGCCACGGGCGGCGTCCGTCATGATCATCGCGGCGCTGATCCTGATCGTTCTGGCGGTCACCAACAATCCCGGCGGCTATAGCTTTCAGGATGTGCCCGATGTTTTCACCCGGGTCATTGGCGGCTGGCTGCATTAATCCCTTGCCAGCAAGGCGCGCGGCGCTTATAGGACGCGCTCCAACCGGCGCGACCGGCCGGTATGGCATGCCGAGTCGCGCTTCCACCGCTCAGTCAAGGAGACGGAAATGCCTAAGATGAAGACAAAATCGAGCTGCAAGAAGCGGTTCAAGGTGACGGCCAAGGGCCGCGTTGTGGCCGCCCAGGCCGGCAAGCGCCATGGCATGATCAAACGCACCAACAAGTTCCTGCGCAATGCGCGCGGCACCACCACGCTGTCGGCCCCTGACGAGAAAATCGTCAAGTCGATGATGCCGTACGCACGCTAAGGAGGTCTGATCCATGTCCCGAGTCAAAGGCGGAACCACCACCCACGCCCGTCACAAGAAGGTCATCAAGGCCGCCAAAGGTTACTATGGCCGCCGCAGCACGGCCTTCAAGACCGCCACCCAGGCCGTCGACAAGGCTAACCAGTACGCCACGCGCGACCGCAAGAACCGCAAGCGCAACTTCCGCGCCCTGTGGATTCAGCGGATCAACGCCGCCGTGCGCAACCATGACGAGGCGCTGACCTATTCGCGTTTCATCAACGGTCTGTCGCTGGCCGGTGTCGAGGTTGACCGCAAGGTGCTGGCCGATCTGGCCGTGAACGAACCCGACGCATTCGGGGCCATCGTCGATAAGGCGAAGGCCGCGCTCGCGTAAACCTCTTCCAGAGGGTCAGTTTGAAAGCCGCGAGCCCGGAGACGGGTCTCGCGGCTTTTTCGTTTCAGCGGCGCATCTCGCGCGGGGCGGCGAAGACGCCCGTCAGGGCGGATGAGCGGCTTGCATTCAGGGGGGCCTGTGATAGCAGGAACCCGGACAAATTCAGGGGGGTCCGCATGGACGATCTGAGACAGAAATATCTGGATGCCATCGCAGGCGCCGCTGACGAGGCCAGCCTGGAGGATCTGCGGGTTCAGGCCGTCGGCAAAAAAGGCGAGGTCAGCCTGAAAATGCGCGAACTGGGCCGCATGAGCCCCGAGGAGCGCCAGATCGCCGGCCCCGCGCTGAACGCCCTGAAGGACGAGATCAACAGCGCGCTGGCCGCCAAGAAATCCGCGCTGGGCGATGCCGCGCTGGACGCCCGCCTGCGCAGTGAATGGCTGGATGTCACCCTGCCGGGCCGGGGCCGCCGCGCCGGCACCATCCACCCCATCAGCCAGGTCACCGAAGAGGTTTCCGCGATCTTCGCCGATATGGGCTTCGCCGTGGCCGAGGGGCCGCAGATCGAATCCGACTGGCACAATTTCGACGCGCTGAACATCCCGCCCGAGCATCCGACGCGGACCGAGATGGACACGTTCTATCTGAACCGGGCGGCGGGCGATACCCGCCCGCCGCATGTGCTGCGCACCCATACCAGCCCGGTACAGATCCGCGCGCTGCAAAAGCACGGCGCGCCCATTCGGGTGATCGCGCCGGGCCGGGTATACCGCGCCGATTACGACCAGACCCACACGCCGATGTTCCATCAGGTCGAGGGATTGGCCATCGACCGCGACATTTCCATGGCCAACCTGAAATGGGTGCTGGAGGAATTCTGCCGCGCGTTTTTCGAGGTGGACGAGGTCGAGCTGCGCTTCCGCGCCTCGCATTTCCCGTTCACCGAACCCTCGGCCGAGGTCGATATCCGCTGTTCGTGGGAAGGTGGCAGCCTGAAACTGGGCGAGGGCGACGACTGGATGGAAATCCTTGGCTCCGGCATGGTGCACCCCAAGGTGCTGGCCGCGGCGGGCGTGGACCCCGACGCATGGCAGGGCTTTGCCTTTGGCCTGGGCATCGACCGGATCGCGATGCTGAAATACGGCATTCCCGATCTGCGGGCGTTCTTCGATTCAGACCTGCGCTGGCTGCGGCATTACGGGTTCAGCGCGCTGGACATGCCGACGCTGCATGGGGGGTTGAGTAGGTGAAGCGAGATCCCCAGTTGGTGAGAGATATTCTCATTGAATACGAAAATAGTCCGCTCAATCATTTTAAGGAACGGTTGGCGGTGAGTGGTCTTCTCGAAAAGGGGATAGAAACTGATCGCGGCCAGATAAACCATGTGCGTGCAGAACATATCCGCTGGATGATCGATGATGGTTTCCTTGGGCCGGTTCCCGGTGCTGAAAGCTATGTACGGGTAACCGCAAAAGGATGCGATTTTCTGGAAGCGGTTCGAAACGAGGATATCTGGGCGCAAACGAAACAGAAAGCGACGGCAGTCGGCGGGGTGACCCTCCAATTTTTGGGTGAAGTTGCGAAAAGTTTCATTCGAGCGAAGTTGCAAGAAAGCGGAGTGCCACTGGCATGAAATTCACCCTCTCCTGGCTGAAACAGCACCTCGAGACCGAGGCAAGCCTTGATGACATCCTCTATGCCCTGACCGACCTCGGGCTGGAGGTCGAAGGCGTGGAAAACCCCGGCGCGAAGCTGGCGAAGTTCACCCTCGCCAAGGTGAAATCGGCCGAACAACACCCCGATGCCGACCGGCTGCGCGTCTGCGTGGTGGAAACCGACGAGGGCGAGCGTCAGATCGTCTGCGGCGCGCCCAACGCGCGGGCGGGCATCACCGTGGTGCTGGCCAAGCCCGGCGATTACGTGCCCGGCATCGACGTGACCCTGTCGGTGGGCAATATCCGCGGCGTCGAAAGCCACGGCATGATGGCGTCCGAGCGCGAGCTGGAACTTAGCGACGAACATGACGGCATTATCGAGCTGCCCTCGGGCGAGGTCGGTCAAAGCTTTGCCGACTGGCTGGCGCAAAACGACCCCGCCAAGGTAGACCCGGTGATCGAGATCGCGATCACCCCCAACCGCCCCGATGCGCTGGGCGTACACGGTATCGCGCGCGATCTGGCGGCGCGGGGTCTTGGTACGCTGAAATCCCCCGACGCGGTTCCGGTGCCCGGCACATTCCCGTGCCCGATTCCGGTGGCGATTGACGCGGATGTGCAGGCCGGGGCCTGCCCGGTCTTCTATGGCCGCGTGATCCGGGGCGTGAAAAACGGCCCCAGCCCCGCGTGGTTGCAGGACATGCTGCGCGCCATCGGGTTGCGCCCGATTTCCGCACTGGTCGATGTGACCAACTTCTTCACCTATGACATGAACCGCCCGCTGCATGTGTTCGACGCCGACAAGGTGCAGGGCGGGCTGCGGGTACATGCGGCACAGGGCGGCGAAAGCTTCGCGGCGCTGGATGACAAGGAATACACGCTGGAACCGGGGATGACCGTCATTTCCGACGACAGCGGTGTGGAATCCCTGGGCGGTGTGATGGGCGGGGCCGCGACCGGCTGTACCGAAGACACGGTGAACGTGTTCCTGGAGGCCGCCTATTTCGACCCGATCCGCACAGCGATCACCGGCCGCGCGCTGAAGATCAACTCGGACGCGCGCTATCGGTTCGAACGCGGGATCGACCCGGACTGGACGCCGATGGGCATCGAGCAGGCCACGCGCATGATCCTTGATCTGTGTGGCGGCGAAGCGTCCGATCTGGTCGTGGCCGGTGCGATCCCCGACACCGCGCGCGCCTACAAGCTGGATACCGACCGGGTGCAATCGCTGGTCGGCATGGACATCCCCGCCGCCGAACAGCGTGCGACGCTGACGGCGCTGGGCTTCGCGCTGGACGGCGACATGGCGACCCCGCCCAGCTGGCGGCCCGACGTTCAGGGTGCCGCCGATCTGGTCGAGGAGGTGGCGCGCATCGCGTCGCTGACCAAGCTGGTCGGTCGCCCGATGGCCCGTGCCCAGGTCGGCGTGCCGCGCGCGATCCTGACCCCGATGCAAAAGCGCGAACAGATCGCGCGACGCACCATCGCGGCGCTGGGCTATAATGAATGCGTGACCTATTCCTTCATCGATCAGGCCAGCGCGGCGTTGTTCGATGGCGGTGATGACGCGACGATGCTGGAAAATCCGATTTCGTCGGAGATGAGCCATATGCGCCCGGCGCTGCTGCCCGGTCTGCTGCAGGCCGCGGCGCGCAATCAGGCACGCGGTTTCGCCGATCTGGCCCTCTTTGAGGTGGGCCCGGCCTTTCATGGCGCCGAGCCCGAGGAACAGCATCTGCTGGCGACCGGCCTTCTGATCGGTCACACCGGCCCGAAGGATGTGCATGGCGCGCGCCGTGCGGTCGATGTCTATGACGCCAAGGCCGATGCCGAGGCGGTTCTGTCGGCCATCGGCGCGCCTGCAAAGGCGCAGATTCTGCGCGGGGTGCAGGATTGGTGGCATCCGGGCCGGTCGGGCAAGATCTGTCTTGGGCCGAAAAAGGTGCTGGCCGTGTTCGGCGAATTGCACCCCAGGGTTCTGGCCGCGATGGACGTCAAGGGCCCCGCCGTGGGCTTCAGCGTGTTTGTCGAAGAGCCGCCCTTTCCGCGCAGCAAGGCCACCACAAGGCCCGCGCTGGTGGCCAGCGATCTGCAGGCGGTCGAGCGCGACTTTGCCTTCGTGGTCGATGCGGGGATCGAGGCGCTGACCCTGGTCAATGCCGCTGCCGGCGCCGACAAGACGCTGATCGAAGAGGTGCGCGTATTCGATGAATTCATCGGCGGCGCGCTGGGCGAGGGCAAGAAATCGCTGGCGATCACCGTGCGGATGCAGCCCACCAGCGCCACGCTGACCGAAAAGGATATCGAGGCCGTGGCCGCGAAGATCGTCGAAAAGGTCGGCAAGGCCACCGGCGGCACCCTGCGCGGCTAAGCGTCCGCTTTGCGAATCCTGCTGCGGGCGGCATAGTTGTGCCGCCCGCTTTTTTTCGGGTCAGCAACAGGATGCGCCATGTTTCAAGACAGAGAGCAGGCCGCCGGGCTTCTTGCCGATGCGGTCGCGGCGGCGGCGCCGAAAGACCCGGTCGTGCTGGCCCTGCCGCGCGGCGGCGTTCCGGTGGCGCTGCCGGTGGCGCAGCGGCTGGGCGCGCCGCTTGATCTGCTTTTGGTGCGCAAGATCGGTGTGCCGGGCCAGTCCGAACTGGCCGCCGGTGCGGTGGTCGATGGCGCGGGCTATGAGGTTGTGTTCAACCACAGCCTGCTGCGGAATCTGCGCCTGACCGAGGATGACTTTGCCGATACCATACAGCAAAAGCTGACGGAGATCGAAGCGCGCCACCGCCGCTATCTAGGCGACCGACCGGCGCAGCCGGTGGCGGGGCGCACGGCGATTGTTGTCGATGACGGCGTCGCCACCGGGGCCACGGTCAAGGCGGCATTGACGGCATTGCGCAAGCGCGGCCCGGCGGCGATCTGGCTGGCGGTTCCGGTGGCGCCCGCCAACACGCTGGCCGAGATCGAAGAACTGGTCGATCGGGTCATCTGCCTGGACACTCCGCGCCCGTTTTATGCGGTCGGCGCACATTACCGACGGTTTGAACAGGTTGACGACGATCAGGTTGTTGCGACCCTGCGCGCGGCGTGGGACCAAGAGAGCGAAACGTAGTTCCAGACCCAAAGGGGGCCAAAGATGACGCTGAACGTGTATCTGTCAGGGGAAATCCATACCGACTGGCGCGACCAGATCATCGACGGTGCGAAGGGGCTGGATGTAAGTTTCCACAGCCCGGTGACCGATCACGCCGCCAGCGACGATTGCGGCGTGGCCATTCTGGGGGCGGAGCCCGACAAGGTCTGGCACGATCACAAGGGCGCCAGGCTGAATGCGATCCGCACCCGCAAGGGCATCGCGGGGGCGGATGTGGTGGTTGTGCGCTTTGGCGATCAATACAAGCAATGGAACGCGGCGTTCGATGCGGGCTATGCCGCCGCGCTGGGCAAATCGCTGATCGTGCTGCACGGGCCGGATCATCAGCACGCGTTGAAAGAGGTCGATGCCGCGGCGCTGGCGGTGGCCGAAGAGCCGCGGCAGGTGGTGGATATTCTGCGCTATGTTCTGACCGGCGCGTTGCCCGGTTAGTCGCGCGGCGGCTGCACTAGGCCGCGCTGCACGGCGGGGCGGGCCAGGAATCGGTCCAGATAGGCCGGCACGTTCTTCAGATCGTCCCAACCGATCAGCGGCCCGGCCTCGTAAAATCCGATCACTGTGCGCAGCCAGGGGCAGATCGCGATATCGGCAATGGAATAGCTGCCGCAGATCCAGTCCTGCCCGTCCAGCGCGGTGTCGAGCACCGCCAGAAGGCGCGCGGCCTCTTTCACATAACGGGTGCGCGCGGTGGAGTCGGCCACGTCCTTGCCCCCGCCTTTGACGAAAAAGCCCATCTGCCCGAACATTGGCCCGACGCCCCCCATCTGGAACATCAGCCATTGCAGAACCTGATAGCGCCCGGCGGGATCGGTGGGCATCAGTTGGCCGGTTTTTTCGGCCAGATAGATCAGGATCGCCCCGCTTTCGAACAGCGGCAGCGGTTCGCCACCCGGCCCGTCCGGATCAATGATCGCGGGAATTTTAGAGTTCGGGTTGAGCGAGATAAACGCCTGGGTGAACTGATCGTCCTGCAGGATCGACACCTTGTGCGCGTCATAGGGCAGGCCCAGCTCCTCCAGCGCGATCGAGACCTTCACGCCGTTGGGCGTCGGGAAGGAATAAAGCTGAATCGCGTGCGGGTTGCGCGGGGGCCAGTGGCGGGTAATCGGAAAGTCGCTGAGCGCGGTCATCGGGATTCCTGTCTTCATGGAGGAGTCGTGCGGGGAAATAATTCGCTAAAAAGACCGCATTTTCCATGCCTTTACATGATAGATTGCCTGTGCGCGACCGCGCAAAAGAACGCGGACGCATCTCAGACGCAACATAAAACGGGGGCAGTTATGCTCAAAGAGTTCAAGGATTTCATTGCCAAGGGCAATGTCATGGACATGGCGGTCGGTATCATCATCGGCGCGGCCTTCACGGCAATCGTCAGTTCGCTGGTGGCCGATCTGATCAATCCGATCATCGGGCTGATCATCGGCGGTATCGATTTCACCAACATGTTCTGGGTGCTGAAGGGCGAGGGGACTTATACCTCGCTGACCGAAGCACGGGATGCGGGCGCGGCGGTCTTTGCCTATGGCTCGTTCATCACGGCAATCATCAACTTCCTGATCATCGCGTTCGTGGTGTTCATGCTGGTGCGCTATGTCAACAAGGTGAAGGACGCGGCCATGAAGAAGGAAGAAGCGGCACCCGTCGCCGAGGCCCCCAAGGGTCCCTCGCAAGAGGAGCTTCTGGCCGAGATCCGCGATCTTCTGAAGAAGTAATCGCGCCGGTAACGGTTATGGATGGCCCATCCTTGCGATGGGTCATCCTGCGCGCTGGGATTGCCGCCCATGCTTGGGGTGGACCGGGGCTATCCGCATGACGGAACCGCACATGAGAAAAGGCCGCCCCGGTGTCGGGAGCGGCCATTTTTCGTCTGATCTTTTTGTCGCTCAGCCCTGGCGGGCTTTGAAACGGGGCTGTGTCTTGTTGATCACATAGACACGGCCTTTGCGGCGCACGATGCGGCAGTCGCGGTGACGCTGCTTCAGCGAGCGGAGCGAGTTCCTGACCTTCATGGGTCTTCTCCTCATTCGCGGCGCGGCAGGCGCCTGGGTTACATTGCTGCCAGAGTGGCAGAGAATTCATGGTGGGCGGTACTGGGATCGAACCAGTGGCCACTACGATGTCAACGTAGTGCTCTACCGCTGAGCTAACCGCCCATGACCGTCCGAACCCGTCTGCCCCAAACAAAAGGAACGCGGCGGGCCCGCGTCGGTTCGCAGGTCTATAAAAGGAGTCGGAAAATGGTTCAAGGGCTTTTGGCAGGAGAATAAATACCGCTATAACATCTCCTGTCAAAGGAGCGCGCATGACGAAGGCCCCCTTCCGCCTGCTTTTGCCAGAGCAGCGCACGACAAGTGTCGTGTTTTCCTCGCCGCATAGCGGACGGGACTATCCGGGGTCTTTCCTGCGCAATTCGGCCCTGGACGAGCGCGCGGTACGATCTTCCGAGGATGCCTTTGTCGATCTTCTGTTTTCCGGCGCGCCCGGCATGGGGGCGCCGTTGCTGGCGGCCACAGCGCCGCGCGCCTTTGTCGATCTCAACCGGGCCGCCGACGAGTTGGACCCCGCGCTGATCGAAGGCGTGCGCCGAACCAGCCACAACCCGCGTATCAGCTCGGGGCTGGGGGTGATTCCGCGCGTGGTGTCGAACGGGCGGGTGATTCGGCCCGGCAAGATTCGGCTGGACGAAGCGCAGGACCGGCTGGCCAACTATTGGGAGCCCTATCACGCCCGGCTGCAAAGCCTGCTGAACGAAAGTCTGGATCTGTTCGATGAGGCGATCCTGGTCGACTGTCATTCGATGCCGCATGAGGCGATCGACAGCATGACCCGCTCGGGCCATGCGCGCCCCGAGGTGGTGCTGGGCGACCGGTTCGGCGTCTCCGCGCGCGGTGATATCATGGACCGGATCGAGGCGGCCTTTGCCGGTGCCGGGCTGAAAGTGGCGCGCAACGCGCCTTTCGCGGGCGCCTACATCACCCAGCATTACGGTCGCCCCTCGAAGGGGCAGCACGCGATTCAGGTCGAAATCGACCGCGCGCTTTACATGGACGAGCAGATGATTTGCCCGAACGGCAATTTCCAGTCGTTCCGCGCCATGCTGGACCAGATCATCGCGGAGATCGCGGATATCGGTCGGGGCGAGATGCCCATGGCCGCCGAATAACCGGCTAGCGCAGCGCGCGCCCCTTGCGGATCGCGTCCTTTCCGAATTTGCGCCTGATCTCGTCCGTGGCACGTTCGGCCCCGGCGCGTTTTCCTGCATCGGGGTCCAGCAGATCGCCCGACAGATCGGCCGCATCGGCCCGAACCAGATCGGACAGACCCACCCCCAACAGGCGATAGGGGCCCGGATCGTCGACCTGATCGAACAGCTCGCGCGCGGTGCGGTACAGCCGGTCGGCCATCTGGGTGGCGTCGCGCAGGGAAATGCGCCGGGTGATCAGCGTGTGATTGGCGCGCTTCAGCTTCAGTACCACGACACGCCCGGCGCGGCCCTTGGCCTTGGCGCGGTCGGCCACCTTTTCGGCCATGCGCCACAGATGACCGTCCAGAATGTCGGGGTCGGCGGTATCCTCGTAAAAGGTGGTTTCGTTCGAAATGCTTTTCATTGGCGCATTGGCCGAAACCGGGCGCCGGTCCTCGCCCCGCGCCAGATGCCACAGCCGGTCGCCCATCGTGCCGAACCGCGCATGCAGATCCGCCCGGTCCCAGCGGCGCAGATCGGCGAAGCTGCGGATGCCGGCACGTTCCAGCGCGGCCTGTCCCGCAGCGCCCACGCCCCAGATCATCCGCACCGGCTTTTGTTCGAGGAAGCCCAGCGTCTCGGCCCGTCCGATCACCGAAAAGCCGCGCGGCTTGTCTAGGTCCGAGGCGAGCTTCGCCAGAAACTTGTTATGGCTCAGCCCGATCGAGCCGGACAGGCCCAACTCGTCCTGCATCCGCTTGATCAGCCGGGCCAGCATCGCGGCGGGCGGGACGCCGTGCAGCTTTTCGGTGCCGGTCAGATCCAGAAACGCCTCGTCCAGCGACAGCGGTTCGATCGCCGGGGTCATTTCCTCCATCATCGCGCGGATCTGTTTCGACGCCTCGACATAGGCGGCGCCGCGCGGCGCGATTACCACCGCCTCGGGGCACAGTTTCAGGGCCTGAAACATCGGCATGGCCGACCGAACGCCCCGGATTCGCGCGATATAACAGGCGGTGGACACCACCCCGCGCCGCCCGCCGCCGATAATCACCGGCTTGTCGCGCAGATCGGGATTGTCGCGTTTTTCCACGCTGGCATAGAACGCGTCGCAATCCATATGCGCGATCGACAGGCCAAAGAGTTCCGGGTGGGCGACGACGCGGGGCGAGCGGCAGCGCGGGCAGCGCGGGCCGCTGTCGAATGCAGTCAGGCAATCGCGGCAAAGGGCGGGCATCGGGGCCTCGGGCCAAGGGATGAGGCGGCCTTTATAAGCGATCCCGCCCACGAACTCCACGCATCACGTGATCAGTCTGGGGTGGAATTCGGGCCGGGTTGGGGGCATAGTTCCGCCATCTGACAAAAGGATTTCAGGCATGAATTCGAACGCGGTTCTGGGCGAGGTTTTGGGTGGCAATCTGGTGCTGTTGCTGCTGGCGGCTTTCATCGTCATCTGCATTATTCTGGGGGTTCGGATCGTGCCCCAGTCGGAAAAGCATGTGGTCGAGCGGTTTGGCCGGCTGCGCGCGGTTCTGGGCCCCGGCATCAATTTCATCGTGCCGTTTTTTGACCGGGTGGCGCACCGGATTTCCATTCTGGAACGCCAGTTGCCGACCGCCAGTCAGGATGCGATCACCAAGGACAACGTGCTGGTGCAGGTCGATACCAGCGTATTTTATCGCATCACCGAGCCGGAAAAGACGGTTTATCGCATTCGCGATGTGGATGCGGCGATTTCCACCACCGTGGCCGGTATCGTGCGCGCCGAGATCGGCAAGATGGATCTGGACGAGGTTCAGTCGAACCGCTCGCAACTGATTTTGACGATCAAGGAATCGGTCGAGGATGCGGTGGACAATTGGGGGATCGAGGTGACCCGGGCCGAAATTCTGGACGTGAACCTTGATCAGGCGACCCGCGACGCGATGCTGCAGCAGCTGAATGCCGAGCGCGCCCGCCGCGCCCAGGTGACCGAGGCCGAAGGCAGCAAGCGCGCGGTCGAGCTGAACGCCGATGCCGAACTTTACGCCGCCGAACAGGCCGCCAAGGCGCGGCGCGTTTCGGCCGAGGCCGAGGCCTATGCCACACAGGTGGTCGCCGCGGCGATCGCCGAACACGGGATCGAGGCGGCCCAGTATCAGGTGGCGCTGAAACAGGTCGAGGCGCTGACCACCGTGGGGCAGGGCGCGGGCAAGCAGATGATCATTGTGCCCGCCAGTGCGCTGGAAGCCTTCGGTGACGCGTTCGGAATGCTGAAGGGGCGCGGCTGATGTGGGCGCTGTGGTGGGTCTGGCTGGCCTGCGCGGTGGCCCTGGGCATTCTGGAGGTCTTCGCGCCCGGTTTCGTGTTTCTGGGGTTTGCCGCCGGGGCGGCGGTGATCGGCATCATCCTGGCGCTGGGATGGGTGCCGGGTTTGCCGCTGTTGCTGGTGATCTTTGCACTGGTGTCGCTGGGGGCGTGGATCGCCATGCGGGCGGTGTTCGGCATACGTAAGGGGCAGGTGAAAATCTGGGATCGCGACATCAACGAGGAATGAGCGATCAGGCCGCATCCGCATTTGTGCGGGCATCATACGCGGCGCGGGCCGCACGCACCCGGGTCTGATTTTCCACCGCCCAGCGGCGCATGACTTCGACCCGTTCGATCAGGCTGAACCCCAGATCGGTCAGCGTATATTCGACCTGCGGCGGCGCCAGCGGCAGCACCTCGCGCTGTACCAGTCCGTCACGTTCCAGATGGCGCAGCGTGACCGACAGCATCCGCTGCGAAATACTGCCGATCACCCGGCGCAGCGCGTTGAACCGGCAGGGGCCGCGCGACAATTCCAGCATGACAAGCAGGCTCCAGGCGTCGCCCATGCGGTCCAGCACATCGCGGATCGGACAGTCCAGGTTTTCGCTTCGGCGCACGGGGGGCATGGGGTTCCTTTCGGGTAACTATATGACCGAAGAATGCGTATTCCGCCGGTCTCTCTATATTCGTATCTGGTTACTTATCGTAACTTAATGTGGAAGGACACGAGAATGAAGCTTTTTCTGATCGGCGCCAGCGGGATGATCGGATCGCGCATTCTGACAGAGGCGGTGTCGCGCGGCCATGACGTGATCGCCGGTGCGCGCAGCCCCGACAAGATTGTGGCGGGTCCCGGTGTCACGCCGGTCCAGCTGGACGCCACCGATGCCGCGACGCTGGCCCCTTATGCGGCCGAGGCGGACGTGATCGTATCGGCGACCTCGCCGCGTTTCAGTGGTGATGCGGTGGCCGATGGCACGGCATTGGGCAAGGCGCTGATCGCGGCGGCGACCGAGGCGGGCAAGCGCGTGGTCGTCGTGGGCGGCGCGGGGACGCTGAACCTGCCCGACGGCAGCCCGGTGATGAACGTGCTGCCGCCCGAAATCGTGCCGGAAGCCACCGGTATGCGCGGCGTGCGCGACATGTTGGCCGAAAGCGGGCTGGACTGGACCTTTCTCGCGCCCGCCGCGATGATCCAGCCGGGTGAAAAGACCGGCACCTTCCGTCTGGGCGGTACGGTTCTGCTGTCGGATGCCAAGGGCAACAGCGCAATCAGCGCTGAAGATTACGCCGTGGCCCTGATGGACGAGGTCGAAAGCCCGGCCCATAGCGGTCAGGTCTTCACGGTGGCCTACTGAGGTTCAGCCGCGATTGGGCCGCACCGCCTGGGGCGAGGCAAGTTCAGCCTGAATGGCCACTGCGGCCGCGCGCGGGTCTTCGGCGCGCCAGACCGGGCGGCCCACAACGATATGATCGGCCCCGTCGCGGATCGCCTGCGCCGGGGTCGCCACCCGTTTCTGATCGCCCAGCTCGGCGCCGGCGGGGCGTACGCCGGGGGTGACGATCAGCTTGCCTGCGGCCTGGGGCAGGGCGCGGATCAGCCCGGCCTCGTGCGGCGAGGCGATCAGCCCGTCGGCCCCGGCCTCCAGCGCGGTGGCGGCGCGTTCCAGAACGATGTCGCGCACCGTGCCGGGCTTGATGCAGCTTGCGTCCAGATCGGCCCGATCCAGCGAAGTCAGGATCGTCACCGCCAGAATTTTGGTGGCTGATCCGCCCTTGCCCTCTGCCGCCGCGCGCACCACATGCGGGTCGCCGTGTACGGTCAGAAAATCCAGATCGAACTGCGCCAGCCCGCGCACCGCGGCCTCGACCGTGGCGCCGATGTCAAAAAGCTTCATGTCCAGAAAGATGCGCTTGCCGTGCTCGTCCTTCAACTCGCGCGCCAGCGCCAGTCCGCCGCCGGTCAGCATCCCCAGCCCGATCTTGTAGAACGAAACCGCGTCGCCGATCCGCGAGGCCAGTTCCAGCCCGGCATGGGCGTTGGGCACGTCAAGGGCTACGATCAGGCGCTCATCGGCTTGGGTCATGGGGGCTCCTGCCTTTGGGGGTTGCGATCTCTTACCGGCGGGCGGGCTGTGGGGCAAGCGGCGGGATTTCGAATTTGCAATGCTTGAAAACGGCGGCCGCGATTGCCACCTCGGATCACGAAGACCCGGCAGGGCCGTGCCGCGAAGCGGGCGGTCGAGGGGCCGGGGGCTTAGCGAAAAGGAGAATGACCGATGAACCTGGAAAAGTTCACGGAGCGGTCGCGCGGCTTTATTCAGGCCGCCCAGACCATTGCGATGCGGGAAAGCCACCAGCGGCTGCTGCCCGAGCACCTTTTGAAAGCATTGATGGACGATGATCAGGGGCTGGCCTCCAACCTCATCAAACGGTCGGGCGGCGCGCCCGAGCGGGTGAACGAGGCGCTGGCGCTGACCATGGCGAAGTTGCCCAAGGTGTCTGGTGACGCGGCGCAGGTCTATCTGGACCAGTCCACCGCCAAGGTGCTGGACGAGGCCGAAAAGCTGGCGACCAAGGCCGGTGACAGTTTCGTGCCGGTCGAACGCATTCTGACCGCGCTGGCCGTGGTGAAGTCCAAGGCCAAGGACGCGCTGGACGGGGGGGGCGTCACGCCCATGGCCCTTAACAGTGCCATCAACGACATCCGCAAGGGCCGCACCGCCGATACGGCAAGCGCCGAGGAAGGCTATGACGCGCTGAAGAAATACGCGCGCGACCTGACTGAGGCCGCCGAAGAGGGCAAGATCGACCCGATCATCGGCCGCGACGAGGAAATCCGCCGCGCCATGCAGGTGCTGTCGCGCCGGACCAAGAACAACCCGGTTCTGATCGGCGAGCCTGGGGTCGGCAAGACCGCGATCGCCGAGGGGCTGGCCCTGCGCATCGTCAATGGCGACGTGCCCGAAAGCCTGAAGAACAAGCGCCTGATGGCGCTGGACATGGGCGCGCTGATTGCCGGCGCGAAATACCGGGGCGAGTTCGAAGAGCGGCTGAAATCCATCCTCAAGGAAATCGAGGCCGCCGCCGGTGAAATCATTCTGTTCATCGACGAGATGCACACGCTGGTCGGTGCGGGCAAGACCGACGGCGCGATGGACGCGGCCAACCTGATCAAGCCTGCGCTTGCGCGGGGCGAATTGCACTGCGTCGGGGCGACCACGCTGGATGAATACCGCAAGCATGTGGAAAAGGATGCGGCCCTTGCCCGCCGGTTCCAGCCGGTGATGGTGGACGAGCCGACCGTGGAAGACACGATCAGCATCCTGCGCGGCATCAAGGAAAAGTATGAGCTGCACCACGGCGTGCGGATTTCTGACAGCGCCCTTGTGGCGGCGGCGACGCTGTCGCACCGCTATATCACCGACCGTTTTCTGCCCGACAAGGCCATCGACCTGATGGACGAGGCCGCCAGCCGTCTGCGGATGGAAGTGGACAGCAAGCCCGAAGAGCTGGACGCGCTGGATCGCCAGATCCTGCAGCTTCAGATCGAGGGGGAGGCGCTGAAGAAAGAGGATGACGCGGCGTCGAAAGACCGGCTGGAAACGCTGTTGAAAGAGCTGTCCAACCTGCAGGAACGTTCGAGCGAGATGACCGCGCAATGGCAGGCCGAACGCGACAAGCTGGAAGGCGCGCGCGATCTGAAAGAGAAGCTCGACAAGGCCCGTGCCGAATTGGACCATGCCAAGCGCGAGGGTAATCTGGCCAAGGCCGGCGAGCTGTCCTATGGCGTGATCCCCGAGTTGGAACGCAAGCTGGCCGAGGCCGAAAGCGCCGAGGACGACATGATGGTCGAAGAGGCCGTGCGCCCCGAGCAGATCGCCCAGGTGGTGGAACGCTGGACCGGCATCCCGACCTCCAAGATGCTGGAGGGCGAGCGCGAGAAGCTGCTGAAGATGGAAGAGGAGCTTGGCAAGCGTGTGATCGGCCAGAAACAGGCCGTTACGGCGGTGGCCAACGCGGTGCGCCGGGCGCGCGCCGGGCTGAACGACGAGAACCGGCCGCTTGGGTCGTTCCTGTTCCTTGGCCCCACCGGCGTCGGCAAGACCGAGCTGACCAAGGCCGTGGCCGAGTACCTGTTCGACGACGACAATGCGATGGTGCGGATCGACATGAGCGAATTCATGGAGAAACACGCCGTCAGCCGTCTGATCGGCGCACCGCCGGGCTATGTCGGCTATGACGAAGGTGGTGTGCTGACCGAAGCGGTGCGGCGCCGGCCCTATCAGGTCGTGCTGTTCGACGAGGTCGAAAAGGCGCACCCGGACGTGTTCAACGTGTTGTTGCAGGTTCTGGATGACGGGGTGCTGACCGACGGTCAGGGCCGCACGGTCGATTTCAAGCAGACGCTGATCGTGCTGACCTCGAACCTCGGGTCGCAGGCCCTGAGCCAGATGCCGGACGGCGCCGATGCGGCGCAGGCCAAGCGTGATGTGATGGATGCAGTGCGGGCCCATTTCCGCCCCGAATTCCTGAACCGTCTGGACGAGACGATCATCTTCGACCGGCTGTCGCGCAGCGACATGGACGGCATCGTGGAAATCCAGCTGCGCCGTCTGACCAAACGTCTGGTCGCGCGCAAGATCACGCTGGATCTGGATGCAGGTGCCAAGACCTGGCTGGCCGACGAAGGCTATGATCCGGTATTCGGTGCGCGTCCGCTGAAGCGGGTGATCCAGCGCAGCCTGCAGGATCGTCTGGCCGAACTGATCCTGGCGGGCGATGTGAAGGATGGTGATACCATCCATGTCAGCGCCGGGGCCGATGGGCTGATCATCGGCGACCGGGTCGGCACCTCGCATCGTGCCGCGCCGGGGAATGCGGTCGTACATTGACGCCGGACTGGTAAAGACGGGCGGGCGCGGAGCTTTCCGCGCCCGTTTCCTTTGGCTATCCGAGGCGCCGGGACACCCAGATCGACGGGCGTTTGGATTTCGCCTTGGTCCTGCGCGGCGGACCGACATCGACGCGCTGTGCCGCGCTCAGGCGGTAGGGGCCGGTCTGATCGCCGGCGTTGACAAAGATGAAGTCATCGCCATGCGGCGCGATCAGGACCCCGGCCCGGGTCAGATGGGCCTTCGCGCGCCGTGCGTGCTGAGGATCGATCCGTTCGAGACCGAAGATGAATTCGTCCAGAATATCGGTCAGTTCACCCGATTTTTCGGGTGCAAGCGCCAGCAGCCGCCGCGCGCGTTCGACCAGAAGCTGCAGGATCGCGCCCTGCGCGGGGGTGCCGTCGGGGGGACCGGCCTGTGGCTCTTCGTCGGTGGGGATCAGTGCGAACATCTGGAACAGGTTGCGATAGGCCGATCCGACCCCGGCCATGCTGGTTTGCACCGCATCGGCGGGAAGCCCGAGCCGCAGCACGGACGCGGTATCGGTGCGCGGTTGCGCTGCCCCATTCGATTTCATTCGGCCTGCCTCGCGGCCGCTGCGTCCCGTTTCGGGGGCTTTTGGGCCGGATGTTTTTGGTCTGCTCTGACTTTTATAAAGGCACGGTAGCGGATCTTGCGCCGGGTGCGAAGCCCGGCGCAGGTCTTTGGCGATGGTTTCCGGCGGTTTTACGCGGAACGCCTATTAATCGAGCCCGGCCGCTTCGCGCGCGATGGTGTCCAGCAGGGCCTGAACCTCCTGCATCGGACCTTCGGGGAAGGTGCGGTAGCCCACAACGGTTTCGTCCGGCATGTCCGGACGGACATAGACGAAGACATCATAAGGGCAGAAGCGGACATTCATGAAATCCGCCTCCATCACCTTGCGCGACAGCGCGGCCGAGCAGAAGCTGAAGATATCGGCCTTGGTGAAGATCGTCACGTCCGAGCCGACATCGGCCTTGGTGCGTTCCAGCATGTCGCCGGTATGGCTGACGCTGTCGATCACCAGCCCCTGGCCGGTGACCGCGTTTTCCAGCGCGAACACAACGTCATCGAAACTGTCCGACGTGGTATAGGTCACGGCATCCTCGGCCAGCGCTGGTGCAGCGATCAGCGCGATCGCGGCGACAAGTGCAAAAGTCTTTTTCATCTGTTCCTCCCATGCGTCTCTGTGGTGTTACAGAGGGTTGCTCAATACTCTCACCATGCGCAAGGTAGCCTCAAGCGGGCGCAGGGCCATGATCAGGGTCAAATTGAAGCAGCGGGAGAGACGCGATGGATTGGGCCGGACGGGCATTGGAGTGGCTGGCGCTGTTATTTGTTCTGGTGCTCGGGGTGATGGCGCTGATCGCGCTGGTCCTGTTCATCATCGACCGCGCCCAGACCGGTGATGCGATCCGGCGCAACTATCCGGTAATTGGCCGGTTCCGGCATTTGTTCACCTCACTCGGTGAATTTTTCCGGCAGTATTTCTTTGCCATGGACCGCGAGGAAATGCCGTTCAACCGGGCGCAGCGCGATTGGGTCTATCGTGCCTCGCAGGGGGCGGGCAACACGGTGGCCTTCGGGTCCACCCGCAACCTGAACATCCCCACCACGCCGATTTTCGTGAACGCGGCTTTTCCGCCGCTGGACAATCAGTTCGCTTCGACCGAGCCGATGCTGATCGGCCCGCACGCGCGGGTGCCTTATAACGCCCCCTCGATTTTCAACATCTCGGGCATGAGCTATGGTGCGATTTCGAAACCCGCGGTCGAGGCGTTGAGCCGGGGCGCGGGCCAGGCCGGGATCTGGCTGAACACCGGCGAAGGCGGGCTGTCGCCCTATCACCTGATCGGTGGTTGCGACATCGTCTATCAGATCGGCACCGCCAAATACGGGGTGCGCGACGAATTCGGCCAAATCTCGGACGAGCGGCTGCGCGATATCGCGGCCCATCCCGAGGTCAAGATGTTCGAGCTGAAGCTGGCCCAGGGCGCCAAGCCCGGCAAGGGCGGCATCCTGCCGGGCGCCAAGGTGAATGACGAGATCGCGCAGATCCGCGGCATTCCCATCGGCAAGGACAGCTATTCGCCGAACCGCCACACCGATGTCGACAGCTGGGAGGATCTGCTGGACCTTGTCGGGCGCATCCGCGAGGTCACCGGCAAGCCGGTCGGTTTCAAGACCGTGGTCGGCGCGCCCGAGCCGTTTCACGACCTGTTTCGCCTGATCCGCAAGCGTGGCGCGGCCAGCGCGCCGGATTTCATCACCATCGATGGCGGCGAGGGGGGGACCGGCGCCTCGCCCATGCCGCTGATCGACCTTGTGGGGATGCCGATCCGCGAAGCAATGCTGATGGTGTCGGACCTGCGCGACACTTACGGCTTTCACGAACGCATCCGGCTGATCGCCAGCGGCAAGCTGGTCAACCCCGGCGATGTGGCCTGGGCCATCGCGGCGGGGGCGGATTTCGTGACCTCTGCGCGCGGTTTCATGTTCGCGCTGGGCTGTATCCAGGCGCTGAAATGCAACAAGAACACCTGCCCCACGGGGATCACCACCCATGATCCGCGCCTGCAAAAGGGTCTGGTGGTCGAGCGAAAGTATCAGCGTGTCGGGCGCTATGCCCGCTCGGTGATCGACGAGGTCGAGATGATCGCCCATTCGGTCGGTGTGGCAGAACCGCGGCTGATGCGCCGGCGCCATGTGCGGATCGTGCAGCCCGATGGCTCGTCCAGGCCGATGAACGAGATTTACCCGCGCTCTGACCCGATCCCAACGGACTCGTGAGGTAAGTTGTTTTGGCGGCGGCCCGCCGGTCGGTTAGGCCCACGGGCAGGGACCATAACGGAGGGACAGAATGGCACCGCGTTTCAAGGCAAACCTGAACTGGTCGGATGTGACGCCGAAAGCGGCCTTCCTGAGCCGCCGGCAACTGATCGCGGGCGCGCTGGCGACCGGTGCGCTGGCCGGCCCGGCGCTGGCCGGTCTGAACGCGGCGCCAAGCCGCTTTTCCACTGATGCGGCCGCCAACACGCTGGACGAGATCAGCCACTACAACAATTTCTACGAATTCGGCACCGGCAAGGACGATCCGGCCCGCCACGCCGGCCAGTTGACCACCGATCCCTGGAGCGTACAGATCGACGGGCTGGTGGACAGGCCCGGCGCCTATGATCTGGGCGACATCCTGTCGGGCGTCACGATCGAGGAGCGCATTTATCGCTTCCGCTGTGTCGAGGCCTGGTCGATGGTCATCCCCTGGGCCGGGTTCGAACTGGCCACGCTGCTGGCCCGCGTCGGCGTTCAGCCATCGGCTAAATATGTGGCGTTCGAGACCCTGACGCGCCCAGAGGAAATGCCGGGCCAGCGCACCCGCCTTCTGGACTGGCCTTACCGCGAAGGGCTGCGCCTGGACGAGGCGATGCACCCGCTGACGATTCTGGCCACCGGCGTCTATGACGAACCGCTGCCCAATCAATGCGGCGCGCCGCTGCGGTTGGTGGTGCCGTGGAAATACGGGTTCAAGTCGATCAAGTCGATCGTGCGCATTACCCTGACCGAAGAAGAGCCCTATGCCACCTGGAACCAGACCAACAAGCGCGAATACGGGTTCTATGCAAACGTGAACCCGCAGGTGAACCATCCGCGCTGGAGCCAGGCCAGCGAACGGCGGATCGGCGGCGGGCTGTTCAACGCGCGTCAGGACACGCTGATGTTCAACGGTTATGGCGAAGAGGTTGCCGGGCTTTATGCCGGCATGGATCTGGGCAAATTCTTCTGATGCGCCTTGCCGATTTTCTGAATGCCCGGCTGCGCCGTTTTCCGGCCTGGCCGCTTTATATCGTCGGAATGCTGCCCGCTGCGTGGTTCCTGTGGTTGGGCCTGACCGGCGGGCTGGGGGTTGAACCGATCCGCGGGCTGGAACATGCGCTGGGCAAAACCGGGCTGAAACTGTTGGTGGCGGTGCTGGCGGTCACACCGCTGCGCCGGTTCACGGGCGTCAGCCTGCTGCGGTTCCGCCGGGCGCTGGGCCTTCTGGCCTTCTTCTATATCCTGTTGCACCTGGCTGTGTGGCTGTTCCTGGACGTGCAGGACTGGGGCCGTATCTGGGCCGATATCGTCAAACGCCCCTATATCACCATCGGCATGGCCGGGTTCGTGCTGATGCTGCCGCTGGCGCTGACCTCGAACACCTGGTCGGTGCGCCGGTTGGGGCTGAAATGGCGCCAGTTACACCGGCTGACCTATCCCGCGGCCGTGCTGGGGGCGCTGCATTTCGTGATGCTGGTCAAAGGCTGGCAGATCGCGCCGCTGATCTATCTGCTGGCGATCGGTGCACTTCTGGCGCTGCGATTCCGGCCTGCACGACGTCGAGTCGCCGCCTGACAGGGTGAATTTCGGGGTGCCGCTGGGGCAGGTTTGTGGGCGAGTCTGTGGATAACTCAACTGCGCCGCTTTTTTGACCGGCCTGCCGCCGTCCAAAGCCCGGGTTTCGGCCTGGATGCAGAAGAGTTTTCCATCTAATTATCTGTTTTTCAACCATTTTTCATTTTTTGCCAAAAAACTGTCATGTTTCTTCAAAAAAGCTCTTGCGGGTTTGTTCGAGTATCCGTAGAACCCCCTTCACCGGCGGCGCAGAGACGCGGCGGCGGGGCGGCGGACGGGCCTGACGGAGACGGAGTGGCCCGGAAGTTGAGACT
>NZ_JBPWNX010000062.1:0-1184 GCF_054954595.1 Actibacterium sp. D185-2 | reverse complement strand
GATCGCCTTCCTGGAAGGTGTAATCGAACAGGATCCCGTCGAAGGTCAGGTTCGTCGCACCCCGGATATAGACGCTGGAAAACACCGCGGGATCGGACGGATCCGCCGAGGCGATGGTCACATCCCGGGCCAGGCGCTGCCCGTCAAGGTCCAGCCAGCCGTATTGACCGCCGGGCAGGCGGATCGTTTCCCCCGCGCGGGCATCCTGCAGCACCCTGCCCAGATTTTCCGCCGCCACCGGCGAGGCCGTACAGACCCACGCCGCAAGCAGACCCGGCAAAAGCAGACCCCGCAGCAGAGATGCCGGAATGGCACAACGGCGGGCAGAAACAGGGGGAATAAGGGGCATGGCTAAATCTCCCGCCGCTTTCGAGACCAGTCAACGAGATGATGCTACCCCTGCCCCTTCGGTTTGACCAGCGCGGAGCCGCCCGGCGGCATGGTCCCGCCCAGTCCGCCTGCCGGTTCGCCCCCCACCGCACGGTCCGGTTAGCCATCCGGCAACACCCGGCCCGCCCGGCTATAGTGACGCCCTCCGAATTCCCGACAGGAAAGTTCCGGACATGACCCTTTCAATCGGCCTGGCGCTGACCTCCCTGCGCCGCACTCCGCCCGCCGGATGGCGCATCGGCACCGGAAACGGCGCGGCCCAAATCCTTCAGGCCCCGTCCGGGCCAGCCGCCCCCACCGTCGTCTCGGTGGGCGACGGCACTGCAACGCTGGAGTAATTCATGCCCAAATATCTGGTGATCCCCGAGGCCGATGGCGACGATCTGACCAATGCGCAGATCTTCAACACCCCCAATCTGACCGGGCTGGCAAACGGCACATCCTATCTGGCCTACCGGCTAAGCGCTGCATCCGATCCGTTCATACCGCAATCGCAGGCCCAGGCGCCTTTCGTCGTATTGCTGGCCGGCCAGTCCAACACCGTCGGCGCGGCGGGTTACGACGGCAACGGCCTGCATGCCGCGAATACCTGGCAGTGGGACGGGACGGACACGCTGACAGAAGTCACCGCGTCGCATCTCAATCACCCGGTGATCTCGGACAATACCGGCAAGATGGCCCCATCGGAAGGTTTCTTCGTAGAACCACGCTAAGGGGGAACTTTCAGAGAACATCTTCACGTTTCCCAGTCTCTGGCTGGTCTGATGTTCAGCGGCCGCGCAATTTTGCGGTCA
>NZ_JBPWNX010000061.1:0-1229 GCF_054954595.1 Actibacterium sp. D185-2 | reverse complement strand
TGAATAGCCCCTAGATTTGTAGACGCCTTGCTTGGTAATTTTGGAAGCAAGGAGGACGCTATGTCCGGAGCGAAATTCACAGACGAGTTCAAACGCGATGCGGTCGCCCAGGTCGAGGATCGCGGCTACCCGGTGCGTGAGGTGGCCGAGCGTTTGGGCGTCAGCACCAAGTCGATCTACACATGGCAGAAGCTGTTTTCTCGGCCCGCGAAAGTGATCCAGGAGGTCGATGCCCAAGCCGATGAGATCCGTCGCCTCAAGCGCGATCTAGCGCGGGTGACGGAGGAGCGGGACATCCTAAAAAAGGCGACCGCATACTTCGCCAGGGAGTCCCGGTGAGGTATGCGTTCATTGCCGAGAACCGGCTGATCTTTGCGGTCCGCGCGATGTGCCGGATGCTGTTGGTTCATCCAAGCGGCTTTTATGCATGGCTGAGAGAGCCTTTGAGTCCCCGTGCGTTGGAAGATCAGCGTCAAACCGTGCTGCTGAAGCAGGCTTGGGATGACAGCGGCGAGGTGTATGGATACCGCAAGCTGCACGATGATCTGTGCGACCTCGGCGAAGACATCAGCCCCAACCGGGCGTGGCGTTTGGCACGTCTGGCGGGCATAAGGGCCCAGATTGGTTACAAAAAGAAGCCGGGCTCTTATGGTGGCAGCCCTGCCGTCGTGGCCGATAACACCCTGAACAGAGAGTTCGATGTGGATGCGCCTGACCAGTTCTGGGTCACCGACATCACCTACATCCGCACCCATGAGGGGTTCCTGTATCTGGCCGTCGTGATCGATCTGTTTTCCCGGCGGGTCATTGGTTGGTCGATGCAGGGGCGGACCTACACCGACCTGCCGCTGCAAGCCCTGCTCATGGCTGTCTGGCGGCGCAAACCAAGGACAAAGGTCCATGTGCATTCCGACCAAGGGTCTCAGTTCACCAGCTATGAGTGGCAGGAGTTTCTCGAGCAGCACAACCTGGTCCCCAGCATGAGCCGCCGTGGGAACTGCTGGGATAACGCGGTGGTGGAGAGCTTCTTCAACCTGCTCAAGCGCGAACGCATCCGGCGCAGAAAGTATAAAACCCGCGAAGAAGCCCGGCGCGACGTGTTCGATTACATCGAGTTTTTCTACAACCCACAGCGCAAACACGTTAGGAACGGAATGCTGTCACCGATCGCATTCGAGCAGCAGCAGAAATTGAAGCTGCAAGGCGTCTAGCAAACTAGGGGCTATTCA
>NZ_JBPWNX010000060.1:0-1254 GCF_054954595.1 Actibacterium sp. D185-2 | reverse complement strand
TGACCTGCCCCCCGATGGTCCCTCATTCATAACGAGAGTCTGCGGGTCTGGTTTTCATATTCCTCGGTTTCGGTTTGGGCAAGCGCGTCGGGCGCGGAGCCCTCAAATTGCTCAAGCGTCCGACGCGCTTCTGCGGGTGTCTTGTTGCTGAGCGATGAGTGCGGTCTGACATTGTTGTAGTCGTAGCGCCAAAGCGCCAGCTTGCGCCGGGCATCGTCCAAATTGTCGAACATCTCTTCATTCAAAAGTTCGTCGCGCAGGCTGCCGTTGAATGACTCGATGAAGGCATTCTGCTGTGGCTTGCCCGGGTCGATGTAGTGCCAGTCCACGTCGTTGTCGTTGGCCCATTTCAGGATGCCCCGACTGGTGAACTCTGTCCCATTATCGCTGACAATGCCGGAGGGCTTGCCATAGATGCGAACCAGCGCATCCAGTTCCCGCGCCACACGGGCGCCCGAGATACTGGTATCGGCCATCAGGCACAGGTTATCGCGGCAGCAATCATCGTTCACTGCCAAGATGCGGAACCGGCGTGAAGCACCGAACGTGTCGGACAGAAAGTCCAACGACCAGCGTTCGCCCGGCCTCAGAGCTTCTGGCATTGGCGTCCGCGATCCTCGCGCCCGTTTCCGGCCCCGTCGTCGCCTGACGCCCAACTTCTCCTCCGTGTAAAGCCGATACAGCTTCTTGTGGTTCATGATCATTCCCTTGCGCTCCAGCATCACCCCGATCCGCCGGTAGCCGAAGCGACGGCGCTTGGCCGCGACGGCTTTCATCTCCTTGCGTATCTCGGGGTTGTCCGGCGGGCGTTCGCGCCGGACCGTCTTCGGATCGACACCGACAAGTCGGCAGGCCCGGCGTTGCGAGATATCGTGATCCCGCATCGCGCGACGCGCTGCCTCTCGCCGCTCATTCGGCGTCGTCAGCTCTTTCCCAGCAAATCCTTCAGCACGACGTTGTCCAGCATCGTGTCGGCCAGCAGCCGCTTGAGCTTGGCATTCTCGTCTTCCAACGACCTCATCTTGGCAACGTCAGAAACCTCCATGCCGCCATACTTCGATTTGTACTTGTAGAACGTGCCCTGGCTGAGACCGTGCTTGCGGCACACCTCCGCCGTCGGCATTCCAGCTTCCTGTTCCTTGATCATCCCGATGATCTGCGCCTCGGTGAAACGGCTCTTTCGCATTCGTTTGCTCCTTCAAAAGGTTGAGCAAACTCTACATCAGAACGAGGGAAGTTTCGGGGAGCAGGTCA
>NZ_JBPWNX010000059.1:0-1260 GCF_054954595.1 Actibacterium sp. D185-2 | reverse complement strand
TTCCTTGATCATCCCGATGATCTGCGCCTCGGTGAAACGGCTCTTTCGCATTCGTTTGCTCCTTCAAAAGGTTGAGCAAACTCTACATCAGAACGAGGGAAGTTTCGGGGAGCAGGTCACGCTTCCCGTGGCCCGCCGCCGGAGACGGCGCCGTGAGGCTGACCTCGGCGCAGCTGGCGATGCTCTGGGAAGGCATCGACTGGCGCCGTCCGGACTGGGGTGCGCCTCCGGCCCGGGTGAGCTGATACTTCTCTCAACCCCCTTGTTTTACTGGTTATGGACCGCACGGGATGGTAAGGTCCCGCATGTCCGAAGCCGCCTCCCTTCCGCCTGACGATCCTGCCAAGTTGCGCGCAATGATCGCCGCGCTCGAGGCCGAGAACGCGGCCATGCGGGCGGAGACGACACGGCTTACGGCCGTCCTGAAGGCGCACGAAGCCCTCGTCCAGGCGCTCCAGATCCGGATCGCCAAGCTCCAGCGCCAGAAGTTCGGTGCAAGCTCGGAGAAGATCGAACGCGAGATCGAACAACTCGAGCTGGCCCTCGAGGCGCTGGAGGTCGCGGCTTCCGCCGCCCGGGAGCCCGAGGAGGAGCCGAAGGCAGAGCCCGCAGTCGCGGAACCTTCTTCCATGCGGCGAAAACCGAAGGTCTCGGAGGCAACGCCCCGCGAGCGCATCGTGCTCGACCCCGGTGATGCCTGCCCCGACTGCGGGGGCGAACTGCGGCTCGTCGGTGAAGACATGAGCGAGATCCTCGAGCTGATCAGCGCGCGGCTGAAGGTGATCGAGACGGCGCGCCCGAAGAAGTCCTGCCGACGATGCGAGAAGATCACCCAGACCCCGGCGCCTTCGCGGCCGATCCCGCGCAGCATGGCGGGACCCGGTCTACTGGCGCACATCCTCGTCTCCAAGTTCGACGACCATCTGCCCCTGTATCGACAGAACGAGATCTTCGCTCGCATGGGGGCGGAGATCCCGGCCTCGACGCTCGTCGACTGGTGCGGCCAGGGCGTGCGGGTGCTCGATCGGGCCAGGCGGCTCGAAGGCCTGGGCAAGGGCGTGAAGGAGGGCCGGATCTGGACCTACCTCCGGGATGACCGGCCCTGGGGCGGGACTGCGCCGCCCGGCATCGCCTACTTCGTCGCCCCTGAACATCACGCAGCTGCGGCTCTGATGCCGCATTTCGGCCGCGGTAGAGCGATGATCGCACCGATCGCGGCGATGAGAGCGGCGAGGATTTCGGCCACGAGAGCCCTCAGAT